>NZ_JFHR01000001.1 GCF_000722875.1 Sphingobium chlorophenolicum
CGAGAATATGTTCGGCAGGATCAAGGACTGGCGGCGCATCCACACGCGCTACGATCGTTGCGCCCATACCTTCATGTCCGCCATCTGCATCGCCGCGACCGTCATATTCTGGATCAATCAATGAGTCCTGACCCTAGCGCGGCGCAGGATGTCCGCCGTAGGCCATCGGCGCTGCTGGTTAGCGTCCTCACGCATGGCTCGCCTCCTTTGTCTCGTCGCGCTTAGTACCGGGAGGGACGGCACGGTTTTCCCCGGCGCGATGACGGAACGGCCGATAGTTTCCGAGCTTGGTGCGCGAAGCATACTGGCCATCCTCGAACCCAAGGGGCTTGCCGGCTGCCGTCAGCACCGGCTCTATCGCCTCGACTTCAGGCGCCACCGAAGGAACATCGACGACCGGCGGCGGCACGGGGGGCGAGCTCGCGGGGCGTCCACCAAGCAACGCTTGCCGCCGCTGGTTCACTGCCTCCGCCGCAGCGCGCACGGGATCATCTTCGGTGTGCACGTATTTCATGAACATGGTGACCGTCTTGTGGGCGGTGAGAGCCATACCGACCTTCACAGGGATGCCGGAGTTGGCGATGTCGGTCGCCGAGCGATGCCGAATGCCATGCGTTCCGATATGCGGGAGCCCGGCACGCTGAAGAATGCGCCGCCAGCCCTGGTAATAAGTGTGCTTCGACATCGGCAGTTTGGGGTCGAAGACGGACGGGCAGACGAATGGCGATTCCTCGAGCAGCGGTGCGGTCTCGAAGAGCCGCTGCGCTTCTGCGCTCATGGGCTTGGACATGCCACCAGTCTTGCTGTCGGGCCACACGACGCGCTGATTGTCGTAGTCGATCCAAGCCCACTCGAGCTGCAGGATCTCCGACATGCGCGCCGCGAATTCGAACTGGAGCCGGATCGCCAGAAGGATGAACGGATGCTCAAGCCCCTCCGCCTCGGCGCGCGCGAGGTAGGCGAAGAGCTTCTTCATCTCGCTGTCAGTGATGAGGCGGGTCTTTCCCCGTTCCGGATACTTCGGGACGTGGCGGCACGGGTTCGACCCATCGGGGCGCATGCCCCAGACCTCGGCCATGTTGAACATCTTCCGCACGGCGGCGAGGACGCGGTTCGCGTTCGTGGGCTTCTTCGACATCTTCTTCATCAGATTCGAGATGTCGGCACGCGTGACGTCGGGTACCTTCAGCTGGCCGAGCACTGGGATGATGTAGCGCTTGCCGTAACCGCGGTTCGAATGGACGGTGGATGGCTTGTTGCGGCTCTCCGAGTAGTCGGTGATGAACCGGTCGAAGAGTTCTTTGACCGTCGGCGCCTGCCGGGCCGTGGCCCGCTCGGCGCTGGGATCGACGCCACGGCGAACCTCGGCCAACCAGTCCTGGGCGATCCCTCGGGCTTGCTCGACGGTGATCTCGCCGTAGCGGCCGATAGCGGGCTTACGGCGCTGTCCGTTGTGGGCGACATAAGCCACCATGAAAATCTTGCGGCCGGCGGGCGTGACCTTGACAAGGAACCCGGGTATCGTCGTATCCCGGAGTTCGTAATCGCGCTCCTGCGGGGTTGCGGCGTCTACAGCGGTCTTGGTGAGTTTGATTTTGGGCATTCCTAACCTCCGTTGAGGTCGGATTTCAGGTGCAGAATAGGTGCACCTAGAAAGCCAACCGTAGCGTACGTCCGGCTAGGTATGTGTGATCTGAGAACCGAAAAAAGCTAGTGCTGACAATCGGTTATCGGGAAAACGGATACTGCCGGATACACAAAGGATAGGGCATATCCGGTCTCTCAAAATCCGGTTCCGAAAGGAGTGTCGGTTCGATTCCGACCGCCCGCACCATCCTTGATTTGGCTTCAGCCTTCGCTCAGGCCGTGGCGGACTTTTCCGGCGAATAATCATCAGCCACGAACCGCGCCGCCGCCGTCAGGATTCGGCGCGACAATGTCTCGTCATTGACCGCTCGCGCCAGAGTGAGCGCTCCGACCAGCGTGGAAAGGATTATGGCTGCGTCATCGAAATCTTTGCGTTTGGGCGAGGAAGACAGGACGTCTTCGAATAATTCCAAATGCGCTTCCACGCCTTCGGTGAATTTGGAACGCACCCCATCCCCTTCTCGCGCCGCATCGGATGCCAGCGCGGCGAGCGCGCAGCCCCCTGACGCGAAGTCGCGATGGGCCACCGACAGATAATAGTTGGCGAGCGCAGACACGGGCCGGTCTGCGTCGGCGCAAGCCGCGTCGGCCAGCTTGTTCACGCTCTGGGTCAAGGCCCGTTCGCTCGCCTCCTCCGCCAGCGCCGCCTTGGATGGAAATTGCCCGTAAAAAGCGCCGCGGGTGAGGCCCGCGCCCTTCATCAGGTCATCCAATCCGATCCCATCGAAACCATGCTCCCGGAACAGACGGCTCGCGACATCGATCACATGCTCCCGGTTCATTTCCGCCTGTTTTCGACTGACGCGCATTTTCTCCCTTTCAGCCGCTTGACTCGTTAAATGTCGAATGACATCTATAATAAATGTTGATCATCATGTAAACGCCTGGCTCGCGTCAGGCCGATGAAAGTGAAAGGAACGCTCGTGTCGACGGCAGCAACTGCTCCAACCCAATTCGTGGAGGTCGGCGGGCGCCGGCTGGCTTATAGAGACTTCGGCGCGGGCACCCCCTTGCTGCTCTGCCTCAGATTTCGGGGCACCATGGATAGCTGGGATCCGGCCTTTCTCGACGGGCTTGCCGACAACGGATTCAGGGTCATCATCTTCGACTATAGCGGCCTGGGTTCCTCCACGGGGGAGCGCACCTACAACCCGGCCTCGCTCGCGCGGGACGCCGCGGACCTGCTCGGCGCGTTGCAGATCGAAAAAGCGGCCGTCGGCGGCTGGTCGGTCGGCGGAATCGCCGCGCAGATCCTGCTCGCAACGGCGCCGCAGCGCGTCAGCCACCTGGTCCTGATCGCCACCACGCCGCCGGGACAACTGGTCAAGAGCGGCGAGCCTCTATTCTACGAACTGGCCAAGCGGGACAATGATTTCGAAGACGTCGTCGCCCTGTTCTTCGAACCCAAGTCGGCGGCGAGCCGCCTCGCCGCCGAGCAGTCCGAACAGCGGATCGCCGGGCGGACGACGGACCTTTCTCCGGCCGTTCCCTACGAATGGGCTGGTCCGCAATTGGGCGACGGCCCGCGCAACCCGATGTTTCCGGCCGACGCGGTGTTGCAGGCGCTCAAGAACACGAAGGTTCCTGTCGTCCATATCGGCGGCGACCATGACATCATCTTTCCGGTGGAAAACTGGCACGCCCTGGCCGGTGAACTGCCGACCCTTCGGATAGTGACATTCCCTGAGACGGGCCATGGCCCGCAACATCAATATCCGAAGGAGAGCGCGGACTATATCGCCTCCTTCGTCAAAAACGCCCGCTAACGCAGCCAAAAAAGCCCGGCAGCCATTGGCTGCCGGGCAGGCGAGCTTTCACAAAGTAAAAGCTTCGGGTCGCGGCGCGGCGATTAACCATAAATATTTAGAATGCCAGCGAAATTCCGCGATACATCCAAAATGGATCAATCCCCTGCCGCGCCGCCCTGCAATCTGAACCACGGGATCATCCGCGCAATCGCATCCTCCACCCTGTCAGTGGAAACGGCAAAGCTGAACCGCACATGCCGATGCCCGTCCACCGGATCGAAATCGATCCCCGGCGCCGTCGCCACCCCCGTCTCCCGCAACAGCCGCTGACAGAAGGACAGGCTGTCATTGGTCAGATGCCCCACATCCGCATAAATGTAGAAGGCCCCATCCGGCGGCGCGATCTCCTTCAAACCCAGCGCAGGCAACGCCGCCAGCAGCAACTCCCGATTACGGCGGTAGGTCGCGACATGCCCCTCCAGCTCATCGATGCAGTCGAACGCCTTCAACCCCGCATGCTGCGCCAGGGAAGGCGGCGTCAGGAACAAATTCCCCATCCGCGCCCGCGCCGCGTCGATCAGGTCGGGCGGAAACACCACCCAGCCCAGCCGCCACCCGGCCATGGAAAAATATTTGGAAAAGCTGTTCACGACCACCGCGTCCGGCGCGAATTCCAGCATCGACCGCGCCGCTTCCCCGTAACTCAGTCCATGATAAATCTCGTCCGACACGATCCGGATGCCCCGCGCCCGGCAAACCCCGGCGATCCGCGCCATCTCCTCCGCCGGGATGATGGTCCCGGTAGGATTGGCCGGACTGGCGATGATCACGCCATCGGGCGCGGGTGCCCTGGCCTCCAAAGCCGCCGCACCGATCTGATAGCGCTCGGCAGGCCCGCAATCGACCTCCAGCGGCTCCAGATACATCGCCTTCAACGTGTTCCGATAGGCCACATAACCGGGCCGCGCCGTAGCCACCCGCGCTCCCGGCGCGAACAGGCTGCTCAGCGCCAGCACCAACCCCGGCGAAGCCCCGCAGGTCAGCAATATCTGCTCCGCCTCCACCGCCACGCCGTACCGTTCCCGATAATGCAGCGCGATCCGCTCCTTTAGCGTGGGGCTTTCCCAATAGCCCATCGGATCGCGGTCCAGCACGGCATGGGCCTCCGCAATCGCGGCGGATGGCGCCCCGGTGGAAGGCTGGCCGAATTCCATATGCAGGATGGACCGCCCCTCCGCCTCCAGCCTGTGGGCTTCCCGGCTGATGGCGATGGCGTGAAAAGGATCAATATTGGCAACCATGCGCCGCCTCTTACCCGCCCCGCAACCTTGTCACAATTGCCGCGTTGGACGTGGGTGAACGAAACCATCCTCGACGCCCTGCAATATTATGGCGCCGCCGCCGCGACCATCGCCGCCCTCATCGTATCGCTGAACCTCGGCCGCCGCATCACCGGCTGGGCGTTCATATTGTTCGTGACTTCCTCGATCGCCCTGATCGCCTGGGGTTTCCTGTCCGAAGACAGCGAAGGCATCGGCTTCCAGAATATCGCCCTGCTCGGTATCAACATGGTCGGCGTCTGGCGCTACCTTTTCTCAAAGCACAAACCCCGCGACTAAATTCCCGTCATTCCCGCGAAGGCGGGAATCCATCTCCTGACCGTCCCGCCTTACTCAACTGATGTGAGATGGATTCCCGCCTACGCGGGAATGACGATTCAGAAGCGGCATCACTCCGAAATCCACACCTCCACCGAAACCGCATGCTGGCAAAGCGCCACCCGGATCGGTAATTCCTCCACCGGCCCTCCCGCCAAAGCCCGGTCATAAACCGCCTTCTTCGCCGCCCCGCCAATCTGCAAAAACACATGACGGCTCGCCAATATAGCCGCCGCGCTCATCGACATGCGCTGATGCGGCGCGGCGGGCGGCGTCACCGCCAGCGTCAAGGCTACGGTCGAAAGCCCCTCCGCCAATTCTCCGGCCCCCGGAAACAGCGAAGCCGTATGCCCATCCTCCCCCATGCCCAACAGCACGATATCCAACGGCCAGGGCAGGGCCGCAAAAGCCGCCTCGCACTCGGCCTGCCCGGCATAGGAGTCCGCCGCCTTATTCTTCATCGGAACGAACCGCGCCGCCGCAGCCTTACCCTGCAACAAAGTCTCACGCACCAGCCGCTCATTGCTGTCCGCATGGTCCGGCGCGACCCAACGCTCATCGACCAGCGTCACGATCACCTTGCCCCAATCGAGCGCCGCGCCCGCCAAAGCCTCCAGCACCGGCCTGGGCGACCGTCCGCCCGACAAGGCGATGGTCGCCACCCCCCGCTGCGCGACGGCGTCGCCCAGTATCAGGGCGATCCGCCGCGCCATATCCGCCGCCGCCAGCGCCCCATCTACGAAAAGATGTTCGGTCGGCATGGCGTTACTCCCCGCGTATCTCCGTCAGCCTGCGCTCCCATGCCAGTGCATGGGTCACGATCTGATCGAGATCGGCATAAAGCGGCGTCCAGGGAAATTCCCCCATGATCGCCCGATTGTCGGAAATCAGCGCATCCGGATCGCCCGCGCGCCGCCCCTCCATCCGCCGGTCGATCTTCAGGTTCGTCACCCGGTCCACGGCGTCCAGCACCTCCAGCACCGAAAAACCGCGCCCATAACCGCAATTCAGCAGATAATTCTGCTCCGGTTTCGCCATCAAAGCCTCCAGCGCCAGCACATGCGCCGCCGCCAGATCGGTGACATGGATATAGTCGCGCACCCCGGTCCCGTCCGGCGTATCGAAATCCGTCCCGAACACCGAAACATGGCTCCGCTTGCCGAGCGCTGCCTCGACGGCCACCTTGATCAAGTGCGTCGCCCCCGCCGTAGACTGCCCCGTCCGCCCCGCCGGATCGGCCCCGGCGACGTTGAAATAACGCAGCGCGCAGAAATTCATCGCATGCGCCGCGCTCACGTCGCGCAGCATATATTCGGTCATCAGCTTCGACATGCCATAGGGATTGATCGGCCGCTGTGGCGTCGTTTCCCTGACCGGACTTTCCTCCGGAATCCCATAGGTCGCCGCCGTCGAGGAAAAGATGAAATGCGGCACGCCCACCGTCACCACGCTCTCGATCAGGTCGCGGGTCTTGGCGCTGTTGTTATGATAATATTTCAGCGGATTTTCGACCGATTCCGGCACCACGACCGATCCGGCGAAATGCATCACCGCCTTCACCCCATGGTCGCGCAGCGTCTGCTGCACCAGCGGCTGGTCAGCAATATCCCCCTGAACGAAGGCCACATCGCCCGGCACCGCCCAACGGAAACCCGTCACCAGATTGTCGATCACCACGACGCCATAACCCGCGTCGCGCAGCGCCAACACGGCATGGCTGCCAATATAGCCGGCCCCGCCCGTGACCAGAACCGTCGGCTTGTCGCTCATAAAATCTCCCTGTGACACGCGCTGCCATACCCTTTTACCGTCATGCTGAACTTGTTTCAGCATCCATCGTGCCTCCAGCGCAATTCTTGCAAGAGGCACGATGGACCCGAACCAGGTTCAGGATGCCGACAAGGCGGCAAGCCCGTTCTTTATCAGGGGACTAGATCAGCTTCGCGACGATTCCCACCCCATTCATGCCGCGGCGCGGGACGAAACGGGCCGATAGAAGGTCGCCCCGCTGGCCGCCATCTCCCGCAACTGCGCGGTGGGGGCGAACCGTCCCCCATGCGCCGCCGCCAGCCGGTCCAGCACCGCCACGACAGCAGCGATGCCGACCGTATCCATATGGCTGAACGGCCCGCCGGTATAGGGCGCGAAGCCCCATCCGAAGATCGCGCCGATATCGCCATCCTCCGGCGTTTCCAGCACGCCTTCCTCGAAACAGCGGGCGCATTCGATCAACTGGCGATAGAGCAGCCGCTCCATCACCGCCTCGACATCGGGCTGCGCGTCGGCGCGGGGGAACATCTCCGCCAGCCCCGGCCACAAATGCTTCTTCCCGCCTTCGGGATAGTCATACCAGCCCTTGGCGCTCTTGCGCCCCAGTCGCCCCAGTCCGACCATCCGCTCCATCACCGCATCGGACGGCTGGGCGACATAGGCGTCGCCCAGTTCCTTGCGCGCCGCGACCATGATCTTGTGGCCCAGTTCCAGCGAAACCTCGTCGCCCACGGCCAGCGGCCCAACGGGCATGCCCAGTTGCCGCCCGGCATTTTCGATCAGCGCCGGGCTGATCCCCTCCGCCACCATCTCCACGCCTTCCTGCACATAGGTGGCGAAGCAGCGCGAGGTATAGAAACCGCGCGCATCATTGACGACAATGGGCGTCTTCTTGATCTGGCTGACGAAATCCAGCGCCTTGGCGATAGCGGCCGGGCCGGTTTCCTTGCCCAGGATGATCTCCACCAACGGCATCTTCTCTACGGGCGAGAAGAAGTGGACGCCGATGAAATTCTCCGGCTTGCTCCACGCCCTGGCCAGCTTGGTGATCGGCAGGGTAGAGGTGTTGGACCCGAAGATGATGTCCGCGCCCAGCACTTCCTCGACCTTCTTCGTCACCTCCGCCTTGATGGCGACATCCTCGAACACCGCCTCGATCACGAAGTCCGCCCCGGCCAGCGCCGCATAGTCGGTGGTCGGCGTCACGCGGGCCAGCGTTTCCGCCATCTTCTCCGACGTCAGCCCCTTGCCCAGCCGCTTCTGCAACACCGCCTCGACATGCGCCTTGCCCTTTTCGGCATAGGCCTGGTCGCGGTCGAACAGCACGACCTCCATGCCCGCCTGCGCGGCCACGGTGGCGATCCCCGCGCCCATCATGCCCGCGCCCAGCATGGCCAGCTTCTTCGTCGGCGCCTTGGGCTGGTCCTTGGGCCGCCGCGCCCCGCGTTCGGCCGCCTGCTTGTTGACGAACAGGCTGCGGATCATGTTGGCCGCCTGCGGGTCCGCCGCGACCTTGGCGAAATATTTGCTCTCGATCCGAACGGCGCGATCCATGGGCAGGGTGATGCCTTCATAGACGGCGGACAGCAGCGCGACCGGCGCATTCATGTTGCGCTGGGTCTGCTTCAACGTCATCGGCAGCGCGCCCGCCATGGTCTGCGCGAAGCCGGGGTTGAACCCGCCCGCGCCGCCCGGCACCTTGAATCCCTTGACGTCCCATGGCTGCACCGACGCGTTGGGGTTGGCCTTCACCCAGTCCCTGGCCTTTTCGACCGCCGTGCCCTGCGGCACGACCTCATCGACGACCTTCATCATCGCGGCCTCTGCGGGACGGAACAGCTTGCCCTGCAACATGTACATCAGCGACGCCTGCACACCCATGATGCGCGGCAGACGCTGCGACCCGCCGCCGCCGGGGAACAGGCCGATCAATATTTCCGGCAGGCCAAGCTGCGTCTTCGCACTGTCGCCCACCACGCGGCGGTGACAGGCCAGCGCCAGTTCGAACCCGCCGCCGACGCACGTGCCCTCGATGGCGCAGGCGACCGGCTTGCCGCAGGTTTCCAGCCGCCGGAACAACTGGTTCAGCATGAAAACCTTGTCGAAGATCGCGGCGGGGGAGGGGGCCTTTCCGCCTTCGCTGCCCAGCATCGACCCGAAATATTTAAGGTCCATGCCCGCCATGAACCCGCTGTCCTTGCCCGACGCGATCACCGCGCCCTTGATCGCCTCCTCGGACGAAATGCGCGTGATCGCCGCGTCCAGATCGGCCATGAAATCCGGGCCGATGACGTTCATGGACTGGCCGGGAACGTCGATGGTCAGCGTGGCGATGCCGTCGCCGTCTATGTCGAAATTGATGCTCTGCATTTTGGGCAACCTTTCCTGCCTCCGTTCGTGCTGAGTAGGGGCTGAGCTTGTCGAAGACCCGTATCGAAGCATTGATCCTTCGATACGCCATTTCGACGGGCTCAATGGCTACTCAGGACGAACGGCTCGAATGTTCAAACGCGCTCGATGATGATCCCGGTGCCCATACCCGCGCCGACGCACAGGTTGATGAGCGCGGTGCCCTTGCCGGACCGCTCCAGCTCGTCCAGCGCGGTGCCCAGCACCATCGCCCCGGTCGCGCCCAGCGGATGGCCCATGGCGATGGCGCCGCCATTGACGTTGATCCTGTCATGATCGATGTCCATCGCCTGCATGTAGCGCAGCACGACGCTGGCGAAGGCCTCGTTCAATTCCCAGATGTCGATGTCGGACTTGCTCATGCCCGCCCGCTTCAACAGCTTGCCCGCGACATATTCCGGTCCGGTCAGCATGATCAGCGGCTCCGATCCGATGGATGCCATGGCCCTGATCCGGGCGCGGGGCTTCAACCCGTATTTCTCGCCCATCTCCCGGTTGCCGACCAGCACCGCCGCCGCACCGTCGACGATGCCGCTGCTGTTCCCGGCATGGTGGACGTGATTGATCTTCTCCACTTCCGGATAGCGCAGCAGCGCCACCGCGTCGAAACCGGGCATATCCTCGCCCAGCGCGGCGAAGCTGGGTTTCAGGCTGGCGAGCGACTGCATCGTCGTGTCCGGCCGCATATGTTCGTCATGGTCCAGCACGACCGATCCGATGACGTCCTTCACCGGCACGACCGACCTTGCGAAACGCTTCTCGTCCCAGGCGGCCTTGGCGCGCTTCTGGCTTTCCACCGCATAGGCGTCGACATCGTCGCGGCTGATGCCGAATTTGGTCGCGATCAGGTCCGCGCCGATGCCCTGCGGCGCGAAATAGGTCTTGTAGGCGACCGCCGGGTCCATCGCCCATGCGCCGCCGTCCGAACCCATGGGCACGCGGCTCATCGATTCGACGCCGCCGCCGATGGCGAAGCCCGCCTCGCCCGAATGGACCTTCGCGGCGGCCATGTTCACCGCCTCCAGCCCCGACGCGCAGAAACGGTTGATCTGCACCCCCGGCACGGTCTGCGCATAATCCGCGTTCAGCGCCGCGACGCGGGCGATGTCCGCGCCCTGTTCGCCCACGGGACTGACGCAGCCCAATATCACGTCGTCGACGTCGGCGGTGTCGATCTCCGTCCGGTCGCGCACCGCCTGCAACATCTGCGTCGCAAGCTGAATGGGGGTGATTTCGTGCAGCGACCCGTCGGCCTTGCCCTTGCCGCGGGGCGTTCTGACGGCATCGTAGATAAAGGGTTCCATGACTTTCCAATCCTCTCCGCAGGGCGGGATAACGCGGCTGAATGTATTTACGTTTACGTAAAGTGCAAGCCTCAATCGTCGACCCGCGCCGCCGTTACGGCATCTTCCTTTTGCGCTCCGCCAACCCGCTTCAATTCTTTTAATGCTTCATGGATTTGACCCCGCCGCCTTATTCCGCTTCATGGGGCCGGTGTCAGACTCGGACCCCTCGCAAGCGCCGTCGCCCCTTTCGATTCCGATCTTCCGGGCGATCTGGTGGGCCAGCCTCGCCTCCAACTTCGGCGGCCTGATCCAGTCGGTCGGCGCGCAGTGGATGATGACCTCTCTCTCCGCCTCGCCCCAGATGATCGCGCTGGTCCCGGCGGCGACGACCCTGCCGATCATGCTGCTGTCGCTCTGGGCCGGGGCGGTGGCCGACAATAGCGACCGGCGGGTGGTGATGCTGCTTTGCCAGCTCTTCATGCTCGTCGTTTCCGCCCTGCTGTCGCTGTTCGCCTGGATGGGATGGGTGACGCCCTGGGCGTTGCTGGGCTTCACCTTCCTGGTCGGCTGCGCCACCGCCATCAACGGTCCCGCCTGGCAGGCGTCGGTCGGCGACATGGTGCCCCGCGCCGCCTTGCCCCACGCGGTCTCGCTCAACTCCATGGGCTTCAACATGGCGCGCAGCATCGGCCCGGCGCTGGGCGGCATCATCGTCGCCGCCGCCGGAGCGGCCGCCGCCTTCCTGGTCAATGCGGTCAGCTATATCGGCCTGGTCGCGGTGCTGGCCCGCTGGCGGCCCGAAGCCGTCCCCCAGCTTCTGCCCCGCGAACGCATCGGCATCGCGATGCGGGCGGGCGTCCGCTATGTCGCCATGTCCCCGAAGATCCAGGTCGTCCTGCTGCGAAGCGCCGCCTTCGGCATCGGCGCCAGCGCCGTTTCCGCGATGATGCCGCTGGTGGCCCGCGACCTGCTGGGCGGCGGCGCGCTGACCTTCGGCGCGCTCAGCGGCGCGTTCGGCGGCGGCGCGGTGCTGGGGGCGCTGTCGACGGAGCAGTTGCGCCGCCGCTTTTCGGTGGAGACCATCGTGCGCTGCTCCGCCCTGGCGCTGGCGACGGGCACGGTGATGATGGCGGCCAGCGACTGGCTGGCCGTGGCGCTGGCGGGTCTTTTACTGGCGGGCGCGGGGTGGGTGATCGCCCTTTCGACCTTCAACGTCTCGGTCCAGATGTCCGCGCCGCGCTGGGTCGTGGCCCGCGCCGTCGCCCTGTATCAGATGATCGCATTCGGCGGCATGGCCGTGGGCGCCTGGCTGTTCGGCACGCTGGCGGAGGATCATGGGGTCGTCATCGCCCTCTATGCCGCCGCCGCCGTCCAGTTCGTCTCCGCGATCATCGGCTATGTCCGGCCGCTGTCGCAGGCGGGCGAGGAAAATCTGGACCTCCAGAATCTGTGGCGGGAACCGGAGACCACCGTCCCCATCGAACCCCGCAGCGGCCCTGTCGTCGTCACCATCGAATATCGCATAGCCGCCGGATCGGTCGTCCCCTTCCTCATCGCGATGAGCGAGCGCCGCCGCATCCGCCGCCGCGACGGCGCCCATGGCTGGTCGCTGCTGCGCGACCTGGGCGATCCCGAACTGTGGGTGGAACGCTATCATGTGTCGACCTGGCTGGACTATGTCCGCCACAACAGCCGCCGGACCGTCGCCGACAGGGCGAACACCGAAGCCATCAACGCCCTGCATCTTGGCCCCCATCCGCCGGTCGTCCATCGCATGGTGGAACGGCAGACCGGATCGCTGCCCATCGGACGCTCGGTCGATCCCCGCGAGATGGGCGATCCGATGACCGACCCCACCCGGTCGAGCTGACCGCTATTCCGGCCGTCGTTCGGTCAGATCGTCCGGCGTATCGATGTCGCGCAGGCTTGCGCCCATGGTCTCGATCTGCATCCCCCGGCTCAGCAGCGCCCGCGCCCCCTGGTCTCCGCGCAGCGCCAGCAGTTCGGGAAAATGCTTCCGCCCGATGAAGGCGGGGGGAGAGGAGGAGAAGCCGTCGGTGCTGGCCACGACGGACCGTACGTCCTTGGCCGCCATGCAGATGCGGTTATAATGGGTCTGCGGCACGTCGGGCATGTCGGCCAGGCAGATCAATATGCCCCTGCATTTGCGAATTGGCATGACATGTTCCACTGCGCGGATAATGCTGCCCGATATGCCGTCTTCCTGCCGGTCGTTGACCAATATGTTGTACCCGCGCCGCTCCAGGCGTCGGTGCAGCACCGGCGCCCGGTCGATGGGCCGGACCACCGCCACCAACTCGCCAAAGATCATGGACGCGATGGTTTCCAGCGCATGGACGGCGACCGGCTTTCCGCGCCATTCGGCCATCAGCTTGTCCTCTTCCCCGAAACGGGAGGAAGCGCCTGCTGCAAGGAGGACGGCGGCGATCTGTTCGGTCCGCATGGTTCCCTGTGAATGTTGGTTGCGACCCGGTTTATCCGGTTTGATACTCCTGTGCCATCGGGACGATTGCGTGTCCAGCGGGGCGAGGGGGCTGGCGTTCTCGCCGATCAGACGCCATATGCCCCAAAGCAACAGAGGAGTGGTGCCGTCCATGGAATATGATCCCGATGCCGAAGCCGCTGGCGAGTCGGTCAAGATCCCGGTTCCGGCGGACGTGGCCGATGCGATCCGCACGCTGATCCGCTGGTCCGGCGACGATGCGGGGCGGGAAGGGCTGCTGGAAACGCCCGAACGCGTGGCGCGCGCGTGGAAGGAATATTGCCGCGGCTATGGCGACGATCCGGCCTATCACCTCTCGCGCATCTTCCATGAGGTGGGCGGCTATGACGATATCGTCCTGTTGAAGGACATTCCGTTCCAGTCGCATTGCGAACATCATATGGCGCCCATCGTCGGCGTCGCCCATATCGCCTATCTTCCCGGCCAATATGTCGTCGGCATATCGAAACTGGCCCGCGTGCTGCATGCCTTCGCCCACCGGCTTCAGGTGCAGGAACGGCTGACATCCGAAGTCGCCAACTGCATCTGGGAGCATCTGAAGCCGGAAGGCGTGGCGGTCGTCATCGAAGCCACCCATGGTTGCATGACCGGGCGCGGCGTGCGCACCCCCAATGTCGTCATGAAGACCAGCCGCATGCTCGGCGTCTTCCGTGACGATGTGAAGAGCCGCGAAGAAGTGCTGAAGCTGATCGGCGCGTGAGCGAGGAGGATGCCCCCGCCTACCGCCCCCTGGGAGGGGCGAAGGCGCGTCCGGAACAGTCCGGCGCGCGTCCCTTGGCGCAAAAGCGGCTCGCGCTGGTGACGGGCGGCCATCGGCGGCTGGGCGGCATCATCGCCGCCGCCTTTGCGCGGGCGGGCTATTCGCTGGCGATCCACGGCAGCCACGACACCCGGCTCGATTCCCACCTGGCCCTGACGCTGGAGGAAAATGCGACCGAGTGGGAGGGGTTCACCGTCGATTTCAGCGATCCGGAAAGCGCAGAGGAACTGGTGGCGCTGGTGGCGGAACGCTTCGGCCGTCCGCCCGACATCCTCGTCAACAGCGCGGCCTTGTTCGGGCAGGACCGGATCGACAATGTCAGCGCCGAAGATCTGATGCGCCACTATGCCGTCAATTGCGCCGCCCCCGCTTTGTTGACCAAGGCTTTCGCCACCATCCCGGCAGGGACCGGCGACCGGTGCATCGTCAACATATTGGACCAGCGGATCGACCATCCGCATGGCGATCAACTGGCCTATACGCTGTCGAAAATGGCGCTGGCGGGCCTGACGCGGCTGTCCGCCTCGACATTGGCGCCGCAGGTCCGCGTCAATGCCGTCGCGCCGGGCCTCACCATCGCGACGCCCGATTATGACGACGGCCAGATGGAACGCCTGTCCGTCATGATGCCGCTGGAGCGGCTGCCGCAGGCGGAGCAGATCGCGGAGGCCGTCCTGTATCTGGCGGGCGCTGACGCGGTGACGGGGCAGACCCTCTATATCGACGGCGGCGCGCATCTGCGCAGCTATGACCGGGACTTCATGCATCTGTGCCGATAGCGGCTGCGAAGATGCGGCCCGGCGGGACTGGCCAAGCACCGTCGCCGTGCATAGAGCGATAGCAAATGCTCGCATGAATGGAGACGGCAATGGCTTATGAAACGATCCTGGTGGAACAGCGCGACGCGGTCACGCTGGTCACGCTCAACCGTCCGCAGGCGCTGAATGCCCTGAACGCCCAGGTGCTGAAGGATTTGAGCGCGGCCTTCGCCGCCTATGACGCCGATCCGACGCAGCGCTGCCTGGTCCTGACGGGCAGCGAAAAGGCGTTCGCGGCAGGCGCCGACATCAAGGAAATGGTGGAAAAGGAAGCGGCGGACTTCTTCCTGGAGGATTTCTTCTCCGGCTGGCAGAGCAATGTCGTCGCCACCCGCAAGCCGTGGATCGCGGCAGTCGCCGGTTTCGCGCTGGGCGGCGGGTGCGAACTGGCGATGATGGCGGACTTCATCCTGGCGGCCGACACCGCGAAATTCGGCCAGCCCGAAATCAAGCTGGGCGTTGCGCCGGGCATGGGCGGATCGCAGCGCCTGACCCGCGCCGTCGGCAAGGCGAAGGCGATGGAAATGTGCCTGACCGGCCGCATGATGGGCGCGCAGGAAGCGGAAAGCGCCGGTCTGGCGGCACGGATCGTCCCGGCGGCGGACCTGCTGGATGACGCACTCAAGACCGCCGCGACCATCGCAGGCATGCCGCCCATGGCCGCGATGGTGAACAAGGAAATGGTCAATCTGGCGTTCGAGACAGGGCTGGCTCAGGGCATATTGACCGAACGCCGCCTGTTCCAGATCCTGACCGCGACCGAAGACAAGAAGGAAGGCATGGAAGCCTTCGTCGAGAAGCGCGCCGGAGTGTGGAAGGGCCGCTAAGGCTGCCTGATCAAATCCTCCCTACGCGCAGCGTGGGGAGGGGGACCGCCGCCGAAGGCGGTGGTGGAGGGGAAATACGCAGGTCGCGCCCATTCCCCTCCACCAGCCTTCGGCCGGTCCCCCTCCCCATCTCCCGATGGGGAGGAATAGGATAGGTCCGCCTACCACCCACGATATCCAAAGCGAGGGGAGCTACTTCCCCTCCAACATCTCAATCATCAGCGAAAAGTCCCGCCCAGCTTCGCCCCGATTGGCGAGCAGTTGATAAAGCGACTCCGCCGCATTCCCCATCGGCACGCTCGCCCCGACCAAAGCCGCCGCTTCGCTCGCCAGCTTCAAATCCTTCAGCATCAGCCCCACGGCGAAACCGCCCTGATAGCCATTGTCCGACGGACTTTGCGGCCCCACGCCCGGCACCGGGCAATAGCTGGTCATCGACCAGCTCTGCCCCGAAGACACGCTGGAAATATCGTAGAAGGTCTGCGGGTCCAGCCCCAGCTTCTTCGCCATGGCGAACGTCTCGCATGTCGCCACCATCGTCGCGCCCAGAAGCATGTTATTGCAGATCTTGGCCGCCTGCCCATTGCCCGCGCCGCCGGCATGGATCACCGCCTTGCCCATCGCCGACAATATCGGCCTCGCCCGACCGAAAGCCTGCTCCGTACCGCCGACCATGAAGGTCAGCGTGCCGCCGTTCGCCGCCGCGATGCCGCCCGAAACCGGCGCGTCGACCATCTCGAACCCCTTGGCGACGGCGGCTTCCTCGACCCGCCGCGCCGTTGCGACGTCGATGGTCGAACAATCCAGCAACAGCGCATCCGCCTTCGCCGCGCCGAACACCTCGCCCTGATAGACGCCCTCCACATGCTTGCCCGCAGGCAGCATGGTGACGACCGCATCGGCGGCCGTCACAGCCTCCGCCGCGCTGGCGCAGCGCACCGCGCCTGCTTCGGCCGCCTTGGCCAGCGCCTCTTCCGACAGGTCGAAGGCCCGCACGGCAAAGCCGTTCTTCAGCAGATTGGCGGCCATGCCGCCGCCCATATTGCCCAGCCCGATAAAGGCGATGGTCTGGCTCATCTCAAGGCACTCCTCTTATCCATCAGCCGCGCAATTCGGGCAGCGGCGTCCATTCCTTTTCCGGGGGCAGGGGCGCGAACAGGCTGTCGACCAGTGCATCGGTCACATCCTCCGCCCGCGCCGGATTCCATCGCGGCGCATTGTCCTTGTCGAAGATCACCGCCCGCACACCCTCGACGAAATCGGGACGGCGGATAACATGATGGCCGATGCGATATTCGTTGCGCATATTGTCGGCAAAGTCGGTGAAGCCCGCACCCTCCACCATCTGCCGCAGCGCGACCTTGATGGTCTGCGGCGACTTGGTGGCCAGGGTGGCAAGCTGCTCCCGCGCCCAGTCCGACCCGTCCGCCTCCAGCGCCGCCAATATGTCCTCGAACCGGTCCGAAGCGAACAGCCGGTCGATCTCGTCCCGATGCGCTTCCCAGGCGGAGGGCGGCGGCGTATCGGCCATCCCGTCCAATATCTCGGCCAGTCCGTCCGGATCGGCGATGATCCGCGCCTTCACCGCCTCCAGCTTGTCCGAAGCCATATAATGGGTCGCGATGCCGATGGCCGCGCAATCCGCGCCCTTTACCCGCGCCCCAGTGGTGGCGAGCCACGCCCCCGTCCGCCCCGGCATGCGCGGCAGGAACCAGCCGCCGCCCACATCGGGAAACAGCCCGATGCCCGTCTCCGGCATGGCATAGGTCGTCCGCTCCGTCGCCACGCGATAGCGCGCCGGATCGGAAATCCCCACGCCCCCACCCATGACGATGCCGTCGATAAAGGCGACGATCGGCTTTTCATAGACGAACAGCAGGTGGTTCATCCGATATTCGGTGAAGAAGAACTGCTCCGCCTCCGAACAGTCGCCCTTGGCGCTGTTGGCGATCATGGCGATGTCCCCGCCCGCGCAGAAACCGCGACCCTCGGCATGATCCAGCATGACAGCCACGACCGAGTCATCGACCCGCCACGCCAGCAGCGCATCGATGATCGCGCCGCACATTTCGGTGGTCAGCGCATGGATCGCCTTGGGCCGGTTCAGCCTTATCCGCCCCACGCCATTGTCGAGGGAAATCAGCACCTGATCAGTCATAAAATCTCCCGCGCTCACTGTCGCAGCATGTCGCGGGCGATGATCATCCGCATAACCTGATTGGTGCCTTCCAGGATCGAATGCACGCGCAGATCGCGCCAGAAACGCTCGACCGGATAGTCCATCAGATAGCCGTAACCGCCATGCAGTTGCAGCGCCCGGTCCACCACCGAAGACCCCGTATCCGTCGCCAGCCGCTTCGCCATGGCGGCGAAGCGCGTCTTGTCCGGCGCATTCTCCGTCACCTTGACCGCCGCGGCGTAGAGCAAGGTCCGCGCCGCCTGCAATTCCGTCTCCATATCCGCCAGCATGAACTGCGTATTCTGGAAATCGGCGATGCTCTGCCCGAACTGCTTGCGGTCCTTGGTGTAGGCCAGCGCCTCGTCGATGCAGCGCTGCGCCCCGCCCAACGAGCAGGCGCCGATATTCAGCCGCCCGCCGTCCAACCCCATCATCGCGATGCGGAAGCCTTCGCCTTCGCCGCCGACCAGATTTTCCACCGGCACCCGCACGCCGTCGAAATTCACCTGCGCCGTCGGCTGCGAATGCCAGCCCAGCTTGCGCTCCTGCGCGCCAAAGCTGACGCCCGCCATATCCTTCTCGATGACCAGGCAGCTTATGCCCTTCGGCCCCTCATCGCCGGTCCGCACCATGACGACATAAATCTCATTCTCCCCGCCGCCGGAGATGAACTGCTTGGACCCCGTGACCACATAATGATCGCCGTCCTTCACCGCCCGCGTCTTCAGCGCCGCCGCGTCGGACCCCGAACCGGCCTCGGTCAGGCAATAGCTGCCGATCCGCTCCATCGGCACCATGGAGGGCAGATATTTGTCCTTCACCGCCTTGCCGCCGAACCGGTCGATCATCCAGGACGCCATATTGTGGATGGAGATGAAGGCGCTGGTCGACGGACAGCCATAGGCCATCGCCTCCATGATCAGCGCCGCTTCCAATCGGCCCAGCCCGATCCCGCCCGCTTCCTCCGACACATAGATGCTGCCAAAGCCCAGCTCCGCCGCGGCGCGGATGGTCTCGCGTGGGAAGATGTGCTTTTCGTCCCATTCCGCCGCGAAGGGCGTGATCGCATCGGCGGTGAACCGGCGGGCCATCTCCTGAATGGCCAACTGGTCCTCGGTGAGATCGAACTGGCTCACAAACTCTCCTGACATGCGCTTTGAACTTTCCCTTAGATATAATGCGGAATTGCCTGCAACAACGCAGTTCTGCATAGCGATGCAGCAATTTTGCAGACGGGGCAGGGCGAGCGATGTTCGATTGGGACGATCTCAGGGTCTTTCTGGCGGTGGCGCGTACGCGCAAGATCGCCCCGGCGGCCCGCGCCCTGGGCATCGACGCGACCACCATCGCCCGGCGTCTCGCCCGGCTGGAACGCACGCTCGGCCCCGAATTGTTCGAGATGGGGGCAGGGGAGCGCACCCTGACCGCCCATGGCCAGGCGCTGCTCCACCATGCCGAAAGCATCGAAAGCGCCGCCCTGGCCGCCATGGAGGAGGCGACCGGCCGCGAACATCATCTGAGCGGCCAGGTGCGCCTCTCGGTGGCGGAGGGCTTCGGAACCTGGGTGCTGGCGCCGGGCCTCGCCGATTTCAGCCGTCGCCATCCCGGCATCCGGCTGGACCTCATCACCGCGTCGGGCTTCCTCAACCCGTCCAAGCGGGAAGCGGACATGGCGGTCATGCTCGCCCGGCCCCAGCGGGGTCGGCTGTCGGTCCGGCGCATGGGCGACTATCGCCTGCACCTCTACGCGTCCCCCGACTATCTGGAGCAGGCCGGCGCGCCCGGCAGCACCGCCGCCCTGCGCGGCCATGTGCTGGTCGGCTATGTGCCCGAATTCATCTTCTCGCCCGAACTCGACTATCTGGACGAAGTGGAGGCGGGACTGGAGGCCAGCCTGCGCGCCACCAGCATCAACATGCAGCATCGCATGATCGCGGAAGGTGCGGGTATCGGCGTGCTGCCGGACTTCATCGCCGGGCGCGATTCCGCGCTGACGCCGGTCATGGCGGATCAGGTGGAGATCATGCGCAGTTTCTGGCTCGTCACCCATGGCGACCTTAAGAAACTGCCCCGCATCGCGGCCGTGGCCCAATGGTTGCAAGAGCGCATCGAAACCTTGAAAGCGTGATCGGCCTTCGCCAAATGGCGGGAAAGCGTTCCTAAAACCCATCGACGCCATCCATCCGGCCCGCTAAGGGAGTCTCCATGACAGCAAAATGGTCGCATCTCGCTCATGCAGCATAAGACGAAGTGCAGCCGGGCGATCGCCTTGCCCAACAGCGAATTTCGCACGCGGGCGACCGAATATCTGGACTTTCTGGCCGCCTGGGTGAAGAAGCCGCGCCAGACCGCCTCGGTCGTGCCCAGCAGCCGTTATCTCGCCCGCCTGATGGTCGAACATATCGTCCCGGACGACGGGCGCGTGATCGAACTGGGCGGCGGCACGGGCGTCTTCACCCGTGCCATATTGCGCACCGGACTGCCCCCCGAAAAGCTGGAGGTGGTGGAGATCAATCCCGCCTTCGCGCGCGGGCTGCGGCGTCATTTTCCCCATGTCTCCGTACTCGAAACCCCGGCGCAGATCGTTTCCACGGCGACGGCTGGCGAAGCGGGCGAATATCAGTCGGTGATCAGCGGCCTGCCGCTGCTGGCCATGGACCGCCAACTGCATTCCGACATCTTGTCGGAAAGCTTCCGCATGTTGCGGCCGGGCGGGGCCTTCATCCAGTTCACCTATTCCCTGCGCCCCCCGGTCAACCGCGAGATATTGGACGCGCTGGACCTGGACGTCGTCCGCGTCGGCCAGACCGTCCGCAACTTTCCGCCCGCCACCGTCTTCCGCTTTTTCCGCAAGGGAGAATAGAGCCGGTTGCACGGCGCGGGCGGCACCCTATCTTTGCGCCTCAGCAAAAGGGGGCAATGCCGCGCATGGCATCCATCATCACCGTTTCCGGCCTGACCAAAAGCTATGCTTCGGGTTTCCAGGCGCTCAAGGGCGTCGACCTGGAGATAGAGGAGGGCGAGATTTTCGCGCTGCTCGGCCCCAATGGCGCGGGCAAGACCACCATGATCTCCATCATCTGCGGCAATGTCAGGGCGACCGGCGGCAGCGTCACCGTGGCGGGACATGACATCGTCCGCGACTATCGCGGATCGCGCTCCGCCATCGGCCTCGTGCCGCAGGAACTGCATACCGACGCGTTCGAACGGGTGATCGACACCGTCACCTTCTCCCGCGGCCTGTTCGGCAAGCCGCGCAACGACGCCTATATCGAGAAGATATTGCGCGACCTGTCGCTGTGGGACAAGCGCCACAGCAAGATATTGGAACTGTCCGGCGGCATGAAGCGCCGCGTGATGATCGCCAAGGCGCTGTCCCACGAACCCCGTATACTGTTCCTGGACGAGCCTACAGCGGGCGTCGATGTCGAACTGCGCCGCGACATGTGGAAGCTGATCGGCGAACTGCGCCAGACCGGCGTCACGATCATCCTCACCACCCATTATATAGAGGAGGCGGAGGAGATGGCCGACCGGGTCGGCGTCATCGACAAGGGCGAATTGATCCTGGTCGAAGAAAAGACCGCCCTCATGAAAAAGCTGGGCAAGAAGTCGCTGACCGTCGTGCTGGCCGAACCGCTTGCCGCCGTGCCGCCGGAACTGGCCGAATGGCAGGTCGCGCTGAAGGCGGACGGCCATGAGATCGAATATCTGTTCGACACACAGGCGGAGCGGACCGGCGTGTCGTCGCTGCTGCGCAAGCTGGGCGACCTCGGCATCGGCTACAAGGATCTCAATACGCAGCAGAGCAGCCTGGAGGACATTTTCGTCAGTCTGGTCCATCAGGAGAAGGCGGCATGAGCGGCTTCAATTACCGCGCCATCTGGTCGATCTACAGGTTCGAACTGCACCGCTTCCGCCGCACGCTGCTGACCGGCCTGCTGGTGCCGGTGATCACGACTTCGCTCTATTTCGTGGTGTTCGGCGGCGCGATCGGTTCGCGCATGACGCAGATCGACGGCATAGCATATGCCGCCTTCATCGTCCCCGGCCTCATCATGATGTCGATGTTCACGGAAAGCATCTTCAACGCCAGCTTCGGCATCTACATGCCCAAATTCACCGGCACCATCTATGAACTGCTGTCGGCGCCGGTATCGGCGGCGGAAACGATCATCGCCTATGTCGGTGCGGCGGCCACCAAGTCGCTGATCGTCGGCACGATCATCTTCCTGACCGCGCATCTGTTCGTGGACCTGCCCGTCGCCCATCCGCTGGCGATGATCGGGTTCATGCTGCTGATCGCGATCAGCTTCTGCCTGTTCGGCTTCATCCTGGGCATCTGGGCGCAGAGTTTCGAACAGTTGCAGGTGATCCCGATGCTGATCGTCATGCCGATGACCTTCCTGGGCGGGGCCTTCTATTCCATCCATATGCTGGCTGAACCGTGGCGGACGATCACCCTGTTCAATCCCATCGTCTACCTGATCTCCGGCTTCCGCTGGACCTTCTTCGGACGCGGCGACGTGGGCATCGAACTCAGCCTGCTCTTCGTCGCGGGCATGCTGGTCCTGTGCCTGGCCATCATCGGCTGGATGTTCCGCACCGGCTACCGCATCAAGAAATAGGCAGGCGCGACAAAAGCGAACCTATCCTATTCCTCCCCATCGAAAGATGGGGAGGGGGACCGCCGCCAAAGGCGGTGGTGGAGGGGAAATACGCAGGTCACGCCATTTCCCCTCCACCAGCCTGCGGCCGGTCCCCCTCCCCACGCTTCGCGTAGGGAGGAATTAATGTCCGCTATAGGCCATCTCCCGCCATCCAAATTCGTTCAACTCAACCGATCGATCGCATCCGCATCCAACCCGCCGGGAATGATCATCAGCGGGCAGGGCAACTTCCCCGCATCTGCGCCCGCGAAGTGAGACACCAGAACGCCCGGATGCCCGCTGGCCGCCGCGCCCAGCACCAGCGCCGCAACATCGTCCATCTCCTCCAGCGTATGCCGCACCACCGTCACCGGATCGCCCTGCCGTACGGTGATGCTGGGGCGGATGCCCGATTCGTCGGTCAACGTACCCGCCGCGCTCATCACCAGCGCCTCGGCGCGTTGCAGCGCCTCATCCTCCATCGTCGCCTGCACGCCGCCCCATTGCACGAATTCGGCGGGCGGGATCAGCGCCAGGATGCGGATCGCGCCCGCCGTCTTGGCGGCGCGCCGGGCGGCGAAGCGAAGGGCGGTCTCCGCCTCCGCCGATTCGTCCACGACAACCAGATATGTCCGCATAACCTGCATCCTCATAGCGTAGCGACTATCCGGCCAGCATGCCACGAATCGTTTTTCGAACCGATATGGTTTGTCATGAACCAGTCTGGTGAAATCTGTTCGATTATCGGCCTGCGCGCAAGGCTTGGCTTGACCGGCCCCGCCAAAGCGCCGAAACGAAGCGCATTGCCCCATAGCGGATAAAAATGAGAGGCCCTCTTCCATGAGCAAAACGATCCAGATGCCTGCCCTGTCCCCGACCATGGAGGAAGGGACGCTGGCGAAATGGCTGGTGAAGGAGGGCGACAGGGTTTCCTCCGGCGATCTGCTGGCGGAGATTGAGACCGACAAGGCGACGATGGAATTCGAAGCCGTGGACGAAGGCGTCGTGGCCCAGATATTGGTGGCCGAAGGGTCCGAAGGGGTGAAGGTCGGCACCGTCATCGCCATCATCGCGGAGGAGGGCGAGGATAGCGCCCAAGCCGCCAAGACGGCCCCCGCGCCAAAGGCCGACCCCGTTCCTCCAAAGGCGGAGGCACCTGCTCCCGCCCCGGCCCCCACGGCCAAGGCCGCACCCGCCAAGTCCACCGGCGACCGCGTAAAGGCCAGCCCGCTCGCCCGCCGTCTTGCGGAGGCGAAGGGCCTCGACCTTTCCACCATATCCGGTTCCGGCCCCAACGGCCGCATCGTGAAGGCCGATCTTGAAGGAAGCGCGCCCGCCGCACCGGCCCCCGCTCGGGTTTCGGCCCCCGCCACTATTCCCGCCGCCGCCCCGGCCGCCGCGCAGGATTTCGGCATCCCGCACGAAGTCATCAAGCTCAGCGGCATGCGCAAGACCATCGCGCGCCGCCTGACCGAATCCAAGCAGCAGGTGCCGCACATCTACCTGACCGTGGACGTGCAACTCGACAAGTTGCTCAAGCTGCGCAGCGAACTGAACGCAGGCCTGGCCTCGCGCAACGTCAAGCTGTCGGTCAACGACCTGCTGATCAAGGCGCTGGGCGTGGCGCTGATCCAGGTGCCAGAATGCAACGTGCAGTTCGCGGGCGACCAGATGCTGCAGTTCAAGCGCGCCGACATCTCCGTGGCCGTGTCCATCCCCGGCGGCCTCATCACGCCCATCGTGACCGAAGCCGACAGCAAGGGCGTCGCCGCCATCTCCACCGCGATGAAGGATCTCGCCGCCCGCGCCAAGGACGGCAAGCTCAAGCCGGAGGAATATCAGGGCGGCACCGCCTCGCTTTCCAACATGGGCATGTTCGGCATCAGGCAGTTCGAGGCGGTCATCAACCCGCCCCAGGGCATGATCCTGGCGATCGGCGCGGGCGAAAAGCGGCCCTTCGTGATCGACGACTCGCTCCAGATCGCGACCGTCATGTCCGCCACCGGCAGCTTCGACCACCGCGCCATCGACGGCGCCGACGGCGCCCGACTGATGCAGGTGTTCAGGGAACTGGTCGAAAACCCGATGGGGATGCTCGCCTGATGTCCGCGCTGGACGAACTGCCGCCGACGGACAGCCCGTCGGTGCGCGTCATCGCCATGCCCGCCGACACCAATCCCTATGGGGATATTTTCGGCGGCTGGCTGATGAGCCTGATGGATTCGGCCGCCGGTTCCGTCGCCGCCCGCCACAGCCACGGCCGCGCCGTAACCATAGCGGTGGAGGGCATGACCTTCCTGCGCCCCGTGGTCGTGGGCGATGAAGTGTCGGTCTTCGCGCAACTGGTTTCCGTCGGACGCACGTCGATGAGCATCGCCGTAGAGGCGTGGCGCCGCGCGCGCCACGACGACCGCTCCTATCGCGTGACGAAGGCGACCTTCACCTTCGTCGCCATAGGGGAGGATCGCCAGCCCCGTTCGGTGCCGCCCATCGTCCCTGCGGCGGCGTGACATATTTCAAGAAAAGCGAGTTTGATCATGGCTGAGAATTACGACGTCATCGTCCTGGGCTCCGGCCCCGGCGGCTATGTGGCCGCGATCCGCGCCGCCCAACTGGGCCTGAAGACCGCCATCGTCGAGCGCGAGAATCTGGGCGGCATCTGCCTCAACTGGGGCTGCATCCCGACCAAGGCGCTGCTGCGCTCGGCGGAAATCTACCATTATATGCAGCATGCGAAGGATTACGGCCTGGTTGCCGAGAAGATCAGCGCCGACATCGAAGCGGTGGTGAAGCGCTCTCGCGGCGTCGCGAAGCAACTCAATCAGGGCGTCACGCACCTGATGAAGAAGAACAAGATCACCGTCCATATGGGTGAAGGCAAGCTGGTCGCAAAGGGCAGGCTCAGCGTCACCAAAGACGGCAAGACCGAAGAACTGACGGCGAAGAACATCATCGTCGCCACCGGCGCCCGCGCCCGCGACCTGCCCTTCGCCCCGGCGGACGGCAAGCGCGTCTGGACCTACCGCCACGCCATGACCCCGCCGGAAATGCCCGGCAAGCTGCTGGTCATCGGCTCCGGCGCGATCGGCATCGAATTCGCCAGCTTCTATAATGACATGGGCGCGGAAGTCACCGTGGTCGAGATGATGGACCGCGTCGTCCCGGTCGAGGATGCGGACGTCTCCGCTTTCCTGGAAAAGGCGCTCAAGAAGCAGGGCATGACCATCATGACCGGCGCGGGCGTGGAGAAGCTGGAGGTTGCCGCCAACGGCGTGAAGGCCGCGATCAAGGGCAAGGACGGCAAGATCGTCAACGGCGAATATAGCCATGTCATCGTCGCCATCGGCATCGTCCCCAACACCGAAAATATCGGTCTGGAAGCCTTAGGCGTGAAGACCGAACGCGGCCATATCGTCACCGACCCCGCCTGCAAGACCAATGTCGAGGGCATCTGGGCCATCGGCGACGTCACCGCCCCACCATGGCTGGCGCACAAGGCGAGCCATGAGGGCGTGATCGCGGCGGAGGCGATTGCGGGCCAGCATCCCCACGCGATGGACGTGCGCAACATCCCCGGCTGCACTTATTGCCACCCGCAGATCGCCAGCGTCGGCCTGACCGAAGCCAAGGCGAAGGAGGCGGGCTATGAAGTGAAGGTCGGCATGTTCCCCTTCATCGGCAACGGTAAGGCGATTGCGCTGGGCGAGGCGGAGGGCTTCACCAAGACGGTGTTTGACGCCAAGACCGGCGAATTGCTGGGCGCGCATATGGTGGGCGCGGAAGTGACCGAGATGATCCAGGGCTTCACCATCGGCAAGACGCTGGAAACGACCGAGGCGGAACTGATGCACACGGTCTTCCCGCATCCGACCATCTCCGAATCCATGCATGAAAGCGTGCTGGCGGCCTATGGGCGCGCGCTCCATATCTGATCGGCGCAAAGCCGTGGCAAAAGGCGCGGGGGCTTTGGCTTTCGCGCTTTTTTGCATTCTGGCGATTGCGCTGGCGCAGCGGCACGGATGGCTGGAGTGTCTGAACATCGGCCTGATGGGAATGGCCGGACGAGCGCGAGGAAGCAGCGCGGGCATCCCTATCACCTGGATCATGCAACTGGCCTCGATGATCGGCGGCACGGCGGCGCGTTTCGCCCTATTGGCCGCCTGCGTCATCCTTCTCTGGAGCAGCGCCCGAACCCGCGCCTATTGGCTGCTGTGGGTGACGGTCGGCGGAACGCTGCTCAATATCGCGCTCAAACAGGTCTTCGCCGCGCCCCGGCCAGACCTGCTGCCGCATCTCGACATCGTGCACAGCTACAGCTTCCCCAGCGGCCACGCGGCGGGAAACATGATCCTCTTCGGCGCGCTGGCGATGCTGGCGGGGCGGCGATCCGCCCATGCCGCCGCAGCGCTGGCGATTGCGCTGATCGGCACCAGCCGCGTGTGGCTGGGCGTCCACTGGCCCAGCGACGTGCTCGCCGGATGGATCGAAGGGCTGGGCTGGCTGGCGTTCTGCCGCGTCTGGCTACCAGCGGGGCGAGGGCAGGGCGAGGGCGCGGATCAGGCTGCTATGCGGCGGCATGCCGTCGGCGGTGACGAAGCCATGGACCCAGAAACTGTCGAACACGGTCGCGGCGGCGATTGACAGCAGCAGCAGCGCCGATCCGGCGAACAGCATGCGCGCCCACCGGACCGGTTCTTCCGGCATGAACGCCATCAACGCCAGCGGCAACATCGGCAGGAAATAGCGCCCCTGCGTCCCTTGGATATAATCGGCCCCCAACGGCGTCCCGGTCAGATACATGGCGGTTTCGATCAACAGCGCCACCCCCGCGACGATGCCAAGCCACCACAGCCTCTGCCCCCAGCCAAAACGCTCGCCCGATCCGCTGAAGACCGCCGCGCCCAGCATCAGCAACGCCAGTGGATAGGCCATCAACGGCAACAATATCGCGTTCCACCCGAAGCGGCCCACGATCTGGAGCGCATAGACCGGCGCGCGTTCAGCCACGCTGCCCGCCAGCACATGCAGAAAGGCGAGGGGATCATGAAGGATCACGGCCAATTGCTCGCCCAGCGGCGCGGTCATGACCGTCTTGCCGGTCTTGCGCGACACGATATGATAGAGCGCCTGACTGCCCCCGGAAAATTTCATCCAGAACAGGAAGGCCAGTGCGCCAAGCGCCATCGCGGCCAAAATCGCCAGAGCGCGAAAATCGCGGCGCCTCTCAGGCCAGCGCAGCCCGGCCGCCATCAACGGCAGATAGACGCCCTTCGCCAGCGCCAGCAGCGGAGCCGCCAGATACAGCGCAAAACCGCGCCCGCCGGTCCATCCCATGAAACCCACCCGCAAGGCCAGGGCAAGGCCCAGAAATCCCAGGCCATTGATCACCGCGTCAGGCGAAAGCGATCCATTCTGATAACAAAATGTCGGCAACAGGGCGGCGGCCAACATGGCATTCCGTCCAAAGGGAAGAAGACCAATGGCGACGCCGAGAAGGATCAGGGAAAACAGCGCGTTGACGACCCGCCCTGCATAAAATGCGCCAAGCCTTGGCAAGCCCAGATCATCCCCAATGGTCAATCCCACCGCACCCGGAGCGTAAAGCGTCGGCGCATAATTGGCGACATTGGGAAAATCGGCAAAACGCCGCGCATCGGCATGAGGACCGTCAGCCTCCCAGGCCGCCGCCAACATCCCCTTGTCGAAGCTGCGCGGCGTGGAAGACATGCCTGTCGGAAAATGCACGTCATGCAGGTCGACCGCCGCACGCGGCAACTCCGCGCCGATTATCGCTCCCCGCCGTTCCGTCAGGACACGCCCTTCGGACAGCAGCAGCGCCTTCATATAATGCTGATTTTCGTCCGGAGCCTGAAAGGGCGGCGTGACGCAGGAAAAGAACAAAGTCGCCACGCAAACCAGCGCGTAGAGCAGCCTTTCCCATCCCGTCCATGGCATCGATCAAATCCCGTCCGTCCACGGCGGTGGAGCGCAAGACGCCGGATTAGGCCCAAGCCGTTAATATTTCCCAAGAGTGTCCGGCCCTACCAAATCCTCCCTACGCGAAGCGTGGGGAGGGGGACCGCCGCTGAAAGCGGTGGTGGAGGGGAAATTCGGAGGTCGCGCCTTTTCCCCTCCACCAGCCTTCGGCCGGTCCCCCTCCCCATCTCTCGATGGGGAGGAATAGGACAGGTCACACCCCCAAAAAACCTCAGCCGTCCTCCTCAACCTCCCGCCCAACCGGCGGATGCAGCCGCAACCGGCTGACCCGGCGTCCGTCGCTGGCCAATATCTCCAGCTTCCAGCCGCTTTCCTCATGCTCGACGATTTCGCCCGGTTCCGGAACCCGGCCCGCAATCACGAAAGCCAGCCCGCCCAACGTGTCGACATCCTCCTCGACATCGGCCAGCTTCCCGTCGATCTCCTTGGCAACATCCTCCAGCTCGGCGCGGGCGTCGGCCTCCCAAAGCCCGCCCTCCAGCGGCACGAGCATCGCCTCCGGCTCCTCGTCATGCTCATCCTCGACCTCGCCGACGATTTCCTCGACCAGATCCTCGAAGGTGAGCAGCCCTTCCGTCCCCGAATATTCGTCCAGCACAATGGCCAGATGGGTGCGCTTAGCCCGCATTTCGGCCAGCAGGTCCAGCGCCCCCATGCTTTCCGGCACATAGAGCGGCTGGCGGATCAGCGGTTCCAGACTGTCGGGCACCGGCGCCTTGCCCGCCAATATGGCGAAGGCGTCGCGGATGTGGATCATGCCGACAATGGTGTCGAGCGTGTCGCGATAGACCGGAATACGGCTGTGTCCCGCCTCCGCGAACAGGGCGGCCAGGTCGGCGAAGCTCGCCTTTTCCTCGATGGCGACGATGTCGGCGCGGGGCACCGCCACGTCATCGACCGTATGTTCGGAAAAATGCAACAGGTTGCGGACCATCTGGCGCTCGATCGCCGACAGGTCGCCCTTGGCAGGCGGTGCCGCGCCCTCATCCTGCTCCTCCTCATCATATTCGTCGAGCGTATCCTCCAGCTCGCGGCGCAGGCTGGGGCTTTCTTCCTCGCCGAAAAGCAGCGACTTCAGGCCGCTCCATAAACCGCCTTCGTGGCTACTACTGTCCGATTCCTTGGAACCGTTGCCGTCCTTCGGACTGCCTTCAGCCATGTTCGTTCATTATCCCTGTTATCGATCCCCATAGGGATCGGAAATGCCCAGGCTGACCAGCGATTGCGTCTCAAGAGCCTCCATCGCTTCCGCCTCTGCGTCCTCCATATGATCATATCCCAGCAAATGGAAAGTCCCATGAACGATCAGATGGGTCGCATGATCCGCGACGGAGATGCCCTTTTCGGCCGCTTCGGCGGCGCAAACCCCCTCCGCCAGCACGATATCGCCCAATATCACCTCGCCATCGTCGGTGTTGGCGGTGGCTTCCAGCAGGTCGGCCTGCACCATCGGGAAGGACAGGACGTTGGTCGGCTTGTCCTTGTCCCGATAGGCGCGGTTGAGTTGATGGACCTCCTCGTCGCTGGTCAGCTTCACCGCGACCTCGTACAGCGCCTCGTCCGCCGCGAAGGCTGCATAGGGGCTGTGCTTGATCGCCGCGACGACGGCCCGCTGGGCCAGCAATTCCCAGTCGGTATCGGGCCAGCCCTGTTCATGGAGCACGGCGACTTCAATCATCTGTTTTCATTCCCATCCGGGCCGATTTTTTTCACTCCCGTTCGGGACGATGCTTTCTTCCCTGTCCGGGCTGATGCTTTCATCCAGTTCGGGCTGATTTTCCCCCTCCGTTCGGGCTGAGCGAAGTCGAAGCCCCTGCCTGAGCGCCAGCGAAGGCACCCCCCTCCGCCTGCCTGAGCGCCAGCGAAGGCGCCCCGCTCCACCCGCCAACATCCTTCGACAGCTTCAGGCATCCGGCCCCTCATAGGCCTGCACGATCCGCCCGACGACCGGATGGCGCACCACGTCGCCGATGCCGAACGGCACGACGGAGATGCCTTCCACCCCCTCCAGCCGCGTCACCGCGTCGGCCAGCCCCGAAATGCCCGGCTGCGGCAGGTCGACCTGACGCGGATCGCCGCAGATCACCATGCGGCTGCCCTCGCCGAAGCGGGTGAGGAACATCTTCATCTGGGCGATGGTGGTGTTCTGCGCTTCGTCCAGCACGATGAAGGCGTTGGCCAGCGTCCGCCCGCGCATGAAGGCGAGGGGGGCGATCTCGATCTCGCCCGACGCGATGCGGCGCTCGACCTGTTCGGCGGGCAGCGTGTCGTACAGCGCGTCGTAGATCGGGCGCAGATAGGGGTCGACCTTCTCCTTCATGTCGCCGGGCAAGAAGCCCAGCCGCTCGCCCGCCTCGACCGCGGGGCGTGACAGGATCAGCCGGTCGACGCTGCCGGTGATAAGCTGGCTCACCGCCTGCGCGACGGCCAGATAGGTCTTGCCGGTGCCTGCCGGGCCAAGCGCGAAGATGATGTCGTTGCGGGTCAGCGCCTCCATATACGTCACCTGCGTCGCGGAGCGGGGAACGATGGTCTTCTTGCGCGTGCGGATCATCACCTTGGGCGGTTCGGCCACGTCATGGCGGATGATGCCGTCCAGCGTCGGTTCGGATGACATGGCGATCACCGCCTCCACCGCACCGCTGTCGATTTCCTGCCCCGCGACGATGCGGTTGTAGAGGCCGGTCATCACGTCGCGGGCGCGGGCGGCGGCCTCTGCCTCGCCCTCGATCTGCAACTTGTTGCCGCGCGCGGCGATATAGACGCCTAGCCGGTTTTCGATGGCGACCAGATTCTGGTCATATTGGCCGAACAGCGCGGTCAGCAGATGCGGACGGTCGAAAACGACCTCCAGCCGGGCGCGCTCGGCAACGTCGGTGCGATGGTTCTGGTTCGGTTTCTTCGACATTCAGCAGCCTCCCTTCCCTATAGCCATATCCGCGTGGGCGGATATCCATCTCCTGTCCTTTATGCCTGGCGGACAGGCCGGGAGATGGGTTCCCGACTGCGCGGGAACGACTTTGAGTTGGTTCAAGCGGCCTTCCTCCTGCTGGGTTCGCCGGCCAGACTGTTCGGGCCGGCGCTGATGATATCGACTTCGATCATGTCGCCGATGGAAAGTTCCGGCGCGGTGACATGGACGGACTGGAGCCACGGCGTCTTGCCGATCAACTGGCCGGGATGGCGACCCTTGCGCTCCAGCAAGATGTCGGTGGTGCGCCCGACCGTGGCGGCGTTGAACTCCACCTGATGCCGGTTGATCACCGCCTGAAGGCGGGCCAGCCGTTCGTCCATCACTTCGGCCGGAATCTGATGATCCATGTCGGCGGCCGGGGTGCCGGGACGCGGGCTATATTTGAAAGAATAGCATTGCGCATAACGCACTTGCTCGACGATCTTCAGAGTATCTTCGAACTCTGCATCAGTCTCCCCAGGGAAGCCGACAATGAAATCCCCAGACAGCGCCATATCGCCACGACATTCACGGACTCGCTCGATAATGCGAAGATAGCTGTCGGTGCTGTGACTGCGGTTCATCGCCTTCAATATGCGGTCATTGCCCGACTGCACCGGCAGATGCAGAAACGGCATCAGCTTGGGCTCGTCACCATGCGCCGCGATCAGCCCGTCGCTCATGTCATTGGGGTGGCTGGTGGTGTAGCGGATGCGCTTCAACGCGTCGATCTTCGCCAGTTCGCGGACCAGCCCGTCCATTCCCTGCATCCGGCCCTTGCCGTCCTCGCCCGTCCAGGCGTTGACATTCTGGCCCAGCAGCGTGATCTCCCGCACCCCGCCATCGACCAGCGCCTTCGCTTCATCCAGGATCGCGGACCATGTCCGGCTGATTTCCGCCCCCCGCGTATAAGGAACCACGCAATAAGTGCAGAATTTGTCGCACCCTTCCATGATCGTCAGGAATGCGGTGGGTCGCGCCTGCTGGGTGCGGCCGGGCAGGGCGGCGAATTTCGACGCCAACGGCATGTCGGTGTCGACCGCCTGCTCCCCTCGGCCCGCCTTGTCGATCAGGTCCGGCAGGCGGTGATAGGCCTGCGGGCCGACGACGATGTCGACATTGCGGGCGCGCCGCTGGATCTCGCCGCCCTCAGCCTGCGCGACGCAGCCCGCGACGGCGATCATTGGGCGGCTGCCGTCTTCCCGCGTCATGCGGCCGATGTCGGAATAGACCTTGTCCACCGCCTTTTCGCGGATGTGGCAGGTGTTCAGGATGACCAGATCGGCCTCTGCCCCCTCCGCGGCGGCGGTCATGCCGCGTGTCCCAAGCATCTCGGCCATGCGCTCGCCATCATAGACGTTCATCTGGCAGCCGAAGGATTTGACGTGGAAAGTCGCTGGAGTCTTTTGGGCGTCGTTACGATTCATGCGGTTCAGCTATACAGGGCGCGGCGCCGGAGTGAAAGTGCGCGATGCTGGCGGCGATCCTTTGCCGCGTCATCGCCGCCAAAGCCTTGCGATCCGGGCAGATGGCGGGGTCGAACGGCTCCAGAAAGCGCAGCGTGACGTCCAGCCTGCCCTTGCGTTCAAGCAATCTCTTGACGTTCGCGCCCGCCGGTTCGTCGCTATGCCAACTAATCTCGGCGGTGGCCGGGCCATAGTCGATATGCACCGGTTGAATCCGCACCGATCGGGGAGGGGGCAGCAGGACGGCCAGCAGGGATGGCTTGAACGGCAGCAGGCCGGAGCCGTCGCTGGTCGTGCCTTCGGGGAAAAGCGCGACCGGTTGATGCCCCGCGAGCGCCGCCCGCAAGGCATCAAGCTGTGACGAAAGCGCACCCCGCCGGTCGCGGGCGACGAACAGCGTGTTGTTCTGCGCGGCGAGCCAGCCGATGACCGGCCAGCCCGCTATGCCGTCATGCGCGACGAAGGCCGATCCGGTCGCGCCGCCCAGCGCCAATATATCGACCCAACTGACATGATTGGCGATGATGAAGCTGTCGCCATGAAAGGGATGCCCCTCGATCCGAACGCGAGCCCCCACGGATCGCGCCGCCATGCCCAGAAAGCGTCGCGGCCAGGGCGAATGCCGCCCAGCGGCGCTCCAGAGCAGATGCAGGGGAAGGCAGATCAGCAGGCTGGCGGCCAGCGCTCCTATGCGCGCTATGCGGCGGAATCGGGACAAGCCGCCTCAGTTCTTGCGGTCGAGCGCGACGCCGTACAATTCCATCCGATGGTCGACCAGACGGAAGCCCAGCTTTTCCGCGATCTGCTTTTGCAACTGTTCCAGCTCGGGGTCGACAAATTCGATCACATTGCCGGTTTCGACATCGATTAGATGGTCGTGATGGGACTCGGGCGCCGCTTCATAGCGGGCGCGGCCGTCGCCGAAATCATGACGATCCAATATGCCCGCTTCCTCGAACAGGCGGACGGTGCGGTAGACGGTGGCGATGGAAATGCCCGGATCGATCGCGGCCGAGCGCCTGTGCAACTCCTCCACATCCGGATGATCGGTGGCGTCGCTCAATACCTGGGCGATGACGCGGCGCTGTTCGGTGATGCGCAGACCCTTTTCATGGCAAAGGGCTTCGACGTCGATCTTGCGGTTCATGCAGGCTCACTTGGCTGAAATGTGCGTAAGTCTGAGAAGAGCCTAGCGGCTTTTATCCCAGTATAAAAGGGGCGCGCGGTAGGCGCACCCCTTGCATGGACTTTTACGTGCTGGGCGAGCGCTTATTTGGGCGCGCGGACGCGACGGCGCTTGGTGCCAAGGCCGATCTTCTTCGCCAGGCTGCGGCGCTGTTCGGCATAGTTGGGGGCGACCATTGGATAATCGGCCGGCAGGCCCCACTTCGCCCGATAATCTTCCGGCGTCATCTGATAATGAGTCATCAGGTGGCGCTTCAGCATCTTCAGCTTCTTGCCGTCTTCCAGGCAGATGATGTAGTCCGGCTTGATCGAGGATCGGACCGAAACGGCAGGTTCCGGCTTCACTTCCGGCGCGGCGGCCGGCGTGGCCAGACCGGAAAGCGCGGCGTGCACATTCTGGATCAGTGTAGATACGTCCGAGACGGCGACGCTGTTGTTCGAGACATGGGCCGCGACAATGTCCGACGTCAAAGTAATGAGCAATTCGCTCTGCGCTGATTCGATTTCCATTTCTTTTCCCTGCGAAGGCTATTGATTGCGCGACCCGCCCTAGGAAAATCATTTCAGGAGCGGTATGGGTCAGCTATACCCGTGGTTTCTTTTTTGCAAGGGCTGATTTAAGTCATCTAAGCATATCGATACGAAAGCTAAGCGCATCATGAAGTTGTCCGTCGATGCCGCGATAGTAACCGGGGCGACGGTGTACATATTCGAACCCGGTTTTTTCATATAGGCTTATTGCCGTATTGGATGCGCGGACTTCCAGATTCATCGACGTAATGCCCCGCCTGCGCGCCGTGCCGAGGCTGTCGAGCAGCAGGGCTTCCCCGATGCCCCGGCCGCGCCAGAGTGGACTGACCGCCAGCAACAGCAGTTCGCATTCGTCGAGAACCGAGCGGACCAGGGCGAATCCCAGCGGAGCGGCATCGACGCGGGCGATGGTCAGCCATGTGCCGGGCATCGTCATCACCCCCGCAAGCTGGGGCAGCGTCCATGCCTCCCCGAAGGCGGGATCGAAGGCGCGGACCATCACATCCATGGCGTCGCTCATCGCGTTGCGCTCGCCTTCTTCATAGGTATCGAGGACGAGGCCGGGGATCATGACGGCGCCCGGTCCGCCATCGGCCGCGCATCGGCGTCGCGACAGTAGATGGGTGAGGGGGGAAGCGGCGGAAGTCCGGCGATCAGCGGATAGTCGGCGGCGTCGGGATAAAGGCTGATGGCCGCGCCATGACCGCGCGCCGTCACCAGTGCTTCGGCGCCTGTGCCGTAAAACTGCGCATGGGCAAGCCGCTCCGCCAGCGCGGCGATCGGCGTGGAGGCGGGCTGGGTCAGCGGGTAAAGCCCGTCAGTGGAGAATGTCTGCCAGAACAATTCGCCATGGCCGCCGGTGATGGTGGCGACCACCTCTCCATCGCGATGTTCCGCCGCCGCCCTGGCCGCGATCAGGTTCAGCGCGCCATAGCCGTGCAGGGGGACGTTCCAGGCAAGCGCCAATGCGCGGGCGGCGGCTATGCCGATGCGGACGCCGGTGAAGCTGCCAGGCCCCACATCGACGGCGATCGCATCCGCCTTGCCGCCGTGGGGCAGGGCGGTGATGGCGGGCAACAGCGCCTCGGCATGGCCGCGTCCGACGATTTCGTGAAAATGGCCCACCAGCGCGCCGTCATCGAGCAGCGCCACGGACAGCGCCTGCGTCGCGGTATCGATGACCAATATGCGCAAAGAAAACCCCTGTGGACCGCCCGCCCGATGCGATGCGTAAATCAGCGGTTAGTCGATCGGCGCGGGTTTGCCAATTGGTCCCGGCCTTCAGACGGCGCGAACCTCGGTCACTTCGGGGACATAATGTTTAAGCAACTGCTCTATGCCGTTTTTCAACGTCGCGGTGGACGATGGGCAGCCCGAACAGGCGCCCTGCATCCTGAGATAGACCGTGCCCTTGTCGAAGCCGCGATAGACGATGTCGCCGCCATCGTTCGCCACCGCTGGACGGACGCGGGTGTCGATCAGTTCGCGGATTTGCGAGACGATTTCCGCGTCTTCGGGATCGTCGGCGAATTCCTCCTCTTCCGGCACGAAGATGTCCCCGGCGGAACCCGGCGCAAATAGAGGCATATTGGCCGAAAAATGCTCCAGCAAGATCGAGAGTATGTCGGGCTTCACGTCGTTCCACTGCGCGCCCGGCGCGATGGTCACGGAGATGAAATCGCCGCCGAAGAACACGCCCGTCACGTCGCCCAGGCCGAACAGCGCATCGGCGAGGGGGGAAGCTTCCGCCTCTTCGGGCGTGGCGAAATCGCGGGTGCCCATTCCCATGACCACGCGGCCGGGAAGGAATTTGACGGTGGCCGGATTGGGCGTCGCTTCGGTCTCTATCAACATGCGCGCTATGTGGAGAGAAGAGTGCGCAAGATCAAGCTTTCGTGCTAAATTGCGTGTCGGAACTTCGCTTGATGCCGTCGATTGAGTCCCTGTGAAAGATCGAATGGAGAGAGAAGATGAACAACGAGTCCGACATCCGCCATCGTTTCTGGTCAGAGCTGTCGCAAAGCCCGTTTGTGATGATCGGCTTGCAGGGTTCCCATGACCATAGCATGCCGATGACCGCCCAACTCGATCCCGGCGCCAACCATTGTTTCTGGTTCTATACGACGCGGGAAAACCGTTTGGCGGCTGGCGGCCCCGCTATGGCGCAGTTCGTCGCCAAGGGGCATTTCCTCTTCGCTTGCATCGACGGCACGCTGGTGGAGGAGACGGACCCGGCAGTGATTGATCGCTATTGGACCCATGAGGTGGCGAGCTGGTATCCGGGCGGGAGGCAGGACCCCCATCTGCTGATGTTGCGTTTCGACTTGGGCAGGGCGGAAATCTGGCGGGCAGACATGTCGCTGGGTGGCATGTTCCGGCAGATGTTCGGCGGTGATGTCCGCGATGAGATGCGCGGCAAGCATGTGGAAGTAACGCTTTAAATCACTGGGACAGGCGGACCGTCATCCCGGCGCTCGCCGGGATGACGAACTATCTTGATTTTCCCCGGCATTCCCGCCATATGCGCTGCAGCGCAGCAGACGGGCTTCATTTGCCCCATCAGCGATTGGCAGCGTGATCGCTCCGGCCGGACAGGCATCGGGGCCGGCCAATGAAAGTCTGCGCCAAGCTTTGAGGCTTCCCTTTTCACGCGGGTCGTTTCGTAACCCGCCTTGCGTCCCGGCCATGCCGGATGACGCCGGGGCCGATTGTGAGTTATCATTCATGCAATTTACCGACCTTGGCCTTGCCGAGCCGATCCTGAAGGCGCTCGCCGCCAAGAAATATGGTTCGCCCACGCCCATCCAGGCGCAGGCCATCCCGATGCTGCTCAAGGGCAAGGATCTGTGCGGCATCGCGCAGACCGGCACGGGCAAGACGGCGGCCTTCGCGCTGCCCAGCCTTGACCATTTCGCCCGCAATCCCAAGCCGACGCTGCTCCAGGGCTGCCGGATGCTGGTGCTGTCCCCGACCCGCGAACTGGCCGCTCAGATCGCGCAGAGCTTCCGCGATTATGGCCGCTTCCTGAAGCTGTCGGTCGAAGTGGTGTTCGGCGGCGTACCGATCAACCGGCAGATCCGGGCGCTGGGACGCGGCGTCGACATCGTCGTCGCCACGCCGGGCCGCCTGCTCGACCTGATCGACCAGCGCGCCTTCACCATCAAGGACACGGAAATCTTCGTCCTCGACGAAGCCGATCAGATGATGGACATGGGCTTCATCCACCCCCTGAAGCGCATCGCCAAGCTGCTGCCGAAGGAAAGGCAGAACCTCTTCTTTTCCGCCACCATGCCGTCAGAGATCGAGGCGCTGGCCGCCCAGTTCCTGCACGATCCGGTGAAGGTCAGTGTCGCGCCCCAGTCGACCACGGCGGAACGGGTGCGCCAGCAGGCGACCTTCGTCAACCAGATGGAAAAGCAGGCGCTGCTGAACCTGACGATCAGGAACGAGGATATCGACCGCGCCTTGATCTTCACCCGGACCAAGCATGGCGCTGACCGCGTCGTGCGCTTTCTGGAGGGGGCGGGGATTCAGGCCGTCGCGATCCACGGCAACAAGAGCCAGGCGCAGCGGACCACCGCGCTCCAGGCATTCCGCCACGGCCATGTGAAACTGCTGGTGGCGACCGACATCGCGGCGCGGGGGATCGACGTTTCGGGCGTGTCTCACGTCATCAATTTCGAACTGCCCAACGTGCCGGAACAATATGTCCACCGCATCGGCCGCACCGCGCGTGCTGGGGCCGAGGGTATCGCGATCAGCTTCGTGGCGGACGATGAGCGACCCTATCTGAAGGCCATCGAACGCACGACCAAGGTGAAGCTGGACGTCGTGCCGCTGCCGGAGAATTTCGTGGAGGCGGTACGCAATCTTCCCAAGGCGGCGCCGCAGCGCAAGGGCCGCGAGCAGACGCCGGAGCAGAAGGCGCGGCGCGCCGATGGCCAGCGCCGTTATCAGGACCAGCAGAAGCAGCAGCGCGGCAATGCCGAACGCGCGCATCGCCCCGATGGCGAAGCAGCGCCTGCAAAGAAGAATTTCCGCCGCCGCCGCGGTGGGAGCAGCGTTGGCGCGCATAAGGGCGCAGTGCAAAAGACCGGCGGGCGGTGAGCTGATCCGAACGCGCTTGGTTGAAGTGACAGGCTTTGTGCTCCTGCGAAGGCAGGAGCCCAGTCCCGCCGTCTGATTGCGTTTCTACCATTTGAACTGGGTTCCTGCCTTCGCAGGAACACGCCATGTTGAGATCGCCGCGTCCCCCGCTCTTTGTCAGTGGCCATTCAGGAAAATCTCTTTAGGCTGCGCGGCCATGAGCTTTTCCTTCCGGCGTTCCGCCGCTTCGCTGTCCGTTCTCGCCTTGCTGCTTTCGGGAATATCCGCGCCTCTCGGTGCGAGGACGGACCCGACGGTCGCCCCCGCAACGCCGGGTTCGACCAAGGCGCAGGTCAGGCCCTGGCTCTATGAGAATAGCGATGTGCCGATCGATCCGGCCTGGCGCTTTGGCGAATTGTCCAACGGCCTGCGCTATGCCATCCGCCGCAACGGGGTGCCGCCGGGGCAGGTTTCGGTAAGGCTGCGGATCGACGCCGGCTCGCTGATGGAGCAGCCCGACGAACTGGGTTACGCCCATTTCATGGAGCATCTGACCTTCCGCGGCTCCCGCCATGTGCCCGACGGCGAGTCCAAGCGCATCTGGCAGCGGCTGGGCGTCACCTTCGGCAGCGACAGCAATGCGCAGACCACGCCCACCGGCACCACCTATGCGCTCGATCTGCCGCAGGCGACCCAGACCAGCCTGGGGGAGAGCCTGAAAATCCTGGCGGGCATGATGATCGATCCGAACATCGTGGACAGCGCCGTCAATGCCGAGCGCGCCGTGGTGCTGGCGGAAAAGCGGGAGGGCGACGGGCCGCAGATGCGAATCTCCGATGCCACGCGCAGCCACTTCTTTGCTGGCCAGCCGCTGGCCGACCACAGCCCGATCGGCACGGTGGCGACGCTCAATGCAGTGACGGCGACGAAGATGGAGGCGTTTCATCAGCGCTGGTATCGGCCGGAAAATGCCGTGATCTCGATTGCGGGCGATATCGATCCGGCCATGGCCGAACAGTTGATCAAGGATCATTTCGCGCCCTGGACCGTGGCTGGAAAGGGCGCGCCGCTCCCCGATTTCGGGGAACCGGACGCCAAGGCGCCCGCGACCAAGGTGACGGTGGAACCCGGTGCGCCGACGGGCCTCACCATGGCCTGGCTGCGGCCGTGGAGGCCGCATGCCGACACCGTCATCTATAATCAGGACAAGCTGACCGACATGTTGGCGCTGCAGATCATCAGCCGTCGGTTGGAGCAGGCGGCGCGTGGCGGCGGCAGTTTCCTGCAGGCCAGCGTGGATCAGCAGGATGTCAGCCGATCCGCCGACGGCACCTTCGTCACCATCGTGCCCACCGGCGACAATTGGGAACGGGCGCTGGCCGATGTCCGCGCCATCATAGAGGATGCCAAGGCCGCACCGCCAAGCCAGATCGAGATCGACCGCGAATATGCGCAGATGGACACGGCGCTGGCGATCCAGGTCGAAAATGCCGATACCGAAGCAGGCGCCAAGCAGGCGAGCGATCTGGTGAGCGCGGTCGATATCCGCGAAACTACGGTCAGCCCGCAGGCCGCGCTGGACATTTTCCGCTCGGGCAAGCCGGCGATGACCCCGCAGAAGATATTGGATTCGACCCGGCGGCTGTTTTCGGCGGGCGTCTTCCGCGCGCATCTGATTACCGGCAAGATACTGCCCGGCGTCGATGCGAAGCTGGCGGCGGCGGTCGCGGCACCGGTCAAGGCGGCGACCAATGCGCGGCTGGGCGACAAGGTGGTGACCATGGCCGACCTGCCCACGCTGGGCGCGCCGGGCAAAGTCGTTTCGCGCACCCCGGTAGGCCTGCCGGGGATGGAAAGCATCGTCTTTTCCAACGGGGTGAAACTGACCCTCTTCGCCAATGATGCGGAAACGGAGAAGGTGCGGATCAACGTCCGCTTCGGCCATGGGCAACAGGCTTTCTCTCCCACCAGGCCCGTGCCGGGCTGGGCGGCGGATTATGCGCTGGTGGCGAGCGGGATCGGCAAGCTTGGCCAGCGGGAATTGGACGATTTGACCAACGGGCGGCGCATGGGGATGGACTTTTCCATCGACGACGACGCCTTCGAACTGCAGGCGGTGACGCGCCCCGCCGATTATAAGGACCAGTTGCGGCTGTTCGCGACCAAGCTGGCGGCGCCCGGCTGGGATCCTGCGCCGATTGCGCGGGTCAAGACCGGCGCGGGGGTCGCCTATGATGCGATGGCGCGGGCGCCGGACTCCGTGCTGGCCCGCGACCTCAATTGGCTGCTGCGCGACAAGGACGTCCGTTTCCGCACGCCGTCGCGGGCGGAGATCGATGGGCTGACGCCGCAGGCCTTCCGGGCGACATGGGAACCGCTGCTGGCTTCCGGGCCGATCGAAATCCAGATTTTCGGACAGGTGAAGGCGGATGACGCCATAGCGGCGGTCGCGTCGACCTTCGGCGCCTTGCCGCCGCGCTCCGATGATCCGGTTCCGGCGGCGAACAGGCGGATGCGTTTCCCCGCCCATGTCGAAACCCCGGTCGTGCTGCGGCACAAGGGCGACAAGGAACAGGCTGCGGCGGTCATGGCCTGGCCGACGGCAGGCGGCTTTACGCTGAGCAAGGAGGCGCGGCAATTGGAGATATTGACGCAAATCTTCAACGACCGGCTGTTTGACAAGTTGCGATCGACCGAGGGGGCGGCCTATTCGCCCAGCGTCCAGAATAATTGGTCCTTTTCCTATGAAAGCGGCGGCTACATATTGGTAACGAGCCAGGTGCGGCCGGATCGCATCGGATATTTTTACGGCGTGGTGAAGGATATGGCGGCGGACCTCGCCAAAAATCCCGTCAGCGAGGATGAATTGCAGCGGGCGGTCGCTCCGATGCGGCAATTGCTGATGCGCGCCGGCACCGGAAACGCGTTCTGGATGAACCAGATGGAAGGGGCGACCCATGATCCCCGCTATGTGCAGGCGATGCAGACCATGGCGCAGGATATGCTGACGGTTACTCCGGCCGATCTTCAAGCTCTGGCGGCCAAATATCTGGTGCCCGGCAAAAGCTGGTCGGCGGTGGTCCTGCCGGAAGGGGTGGCCGCGCGATAGGCGGCGTCAGGCGGGGGCAGGGGCCGCCTGTTCCAGCAACTGGCTGTACAGGCGGACATATTCCAGATGGATAGCGCGGATTTGCGGATTGCGGGAACGGGCCGCGAGCCTGCGGTTGCGATCCAGCCTTGCTTCGAAATAGCTGCGATCGAACGACGCGCTGATGATCATTATCTGGCCTCCCGGAACGATTTGGGAGCGAGAATGCCTGGCCGCGGCGGAAAGTTGCCGCACCGCACCCATATTCCTGCCGCGACGCGACAGGATGGACGAAAGGCGCGGCGTGCCGATCAGTGCATGGCGCGGAGAGCGGTGACGATCATGAAGGCGGCCTGCGGCGCCATGCGTTCGGCGCTGATCTGCGGCGCCGACAGGCTGCGATGGGCCAGACCGAAGAGGCAGGCTAGGATGATCTCCTCGGCGCTTTTCAGCGCTTCGCCCGAAAGGTTCGGATTGGCGGCGCAGGCAAAATCGCTCAGCGACTTGCGCACGATCTGACACATTTCCGTGATGGTGCCGCCGACCCGTTCGTTGCGGAACGCTTCGGCCAAAATGTCGAAGGACAAGGCTTCGTGCTTGCTGTCCATGACTTCCAGCAGCAGCAGTTCGAAGGTTTGCTCGATGCTGATCTCTCCCGCGTCCAGCCGGTTCCGCAGGTTCAGGATCATCGCCTCGCGTTCGCTCATGTCGTACTTTACGATGGCTTCGATAATGTCTTCCTTGCCCTTGAACAGGCGGTATATCTGGCCCACGGAGACATGGGCCGCGGCGGCCAGTTCGGCCATCGCGCTTTGATGAAACCCATGAGCGGCGAACAGATCGCGGGCCGCATTCAATATGCGGTCCCGGCCCGTCTGTTCATGCTGCATCGCAATCAAAAATCTTCACCCGGCTTTTTTACTCTTGAACAAATTGTGCCATGTTCCAACCTGCGCCGCAAGCGGAATGAACGTTCATTCCAAATGATCATAGATGCGAAGACGGAGCGCCGGCCGATGCAAAAGGGGATATTCGTCGGACTGTTGGCCTGTGCGTCGGCCCTGGTTGTGGGCGGTTGCGGCCAGCAGCAGCAACCGGCGCCGCCGCCCCCGGCCGTGGGCGTGGTGAAGGTGGCGGTGGACTCGGTGCCTCTTGTCGTGGAACTTCCCGGCCGCGTCGCAGCGGTGGAAACCGCCGAAGTCCGTCCCCAGATCAGCGGCGTCATCCGGCGGCGCCTGTTTACGGAAGGGGCCCTGGTGCGGGCCGGTCAGTTGCTCTACGAGATTGAGGATGCGCCCTATCGCGCCGCCCTGGGCCAGGCGCAGGGCGCGCTGGCGCGGGCGCAGGCGTCGATCCGGGCCACGGGATTGCAGGCGCAGCGCTACAAGGATCTGGTCGGCATCAATGCGGTCAGCCGTCAGGAGGCGGACAACGCCGCCGCCGCCGCCCAACAGGCGAACGCGGACGTCGCGGCGCAGCGGGCAGCGGTTCAGGCGGCCCAGGTGAATCAGGACTTCACGCGCATAAGGGCGCCGATCTCCGGACGCATCGGCCGTTCCCTGTTCACGCCGGGCGCGCTGGTGCAGGCGGGGCAGGCCGCTGCACTGGCTACGATCCAGCGGACGGACGTTGTGCATGTGGACGTGACCCAGTCGGCCGCGCAGATCATCGACCTCAAACAGGCGATGCAGGCGGGCGGCGTCAGCGCCGCCGACGGCGCGCGGGTGCAGTTGCTGCTGCCCAACGGCAGCGTCTATCCCATTGAGGGGCGGCTGCAATTTTCCGAGGTGACGGTCGATCCCAGTTCGGGCGCGGTGACCCTGCGCGCAACCTTTGCCAATCCGGACGGCCTGTTGCTGCCGGGCATGTATGTCCGCGCCAAGCTGGTGGAGGGGCGGCGCAGCCAGGCGATCCTGGCGCCGCAGCAGGGCATCTCCCGCGATGCGCGCGGCCGGGCCACGGCCATGGTCGTGGGGGCAGGGGACAAGGTCGAACTGCGTCAGGTCGAAACCGACCGGTTCGTGGGCGACAAGTGGATCGTCACGAAGGGGTTGAAGGCGGGCGACAGGTTGATTGTCGAGGGGCTGGTCAACCTGCGCCCCGGAACGGTCGTGAAGCCCGGCGCGCCGCAACAGGTGACGGCGGCCGGCAACCAGGCCAATGCCGGCGGGGCGAAATAAGCGATGGCCCGTTATTTCATCGACAGGCCCATCTTTGCATGGGTCATCGCCATCGTCATCATGCTGGCGGGCGTGCTGGCGCTGCGGTCGTTGGCCGTCGCGCAATTTCCTGAAATCGCACCGCCCGCGGTGACGGTGACGACCTCCTATCCCGGTGCGAATGCCCAAACGCTGGAAAGCACGACGACGCAGATCATCGAGCAGCAGCTAAAGGGCATCGATCGCCTCCGCTATTTTTCGTCGAGCAGCGATTCCGCCGGCAACCTGACCATCACCCTGACCTTCGAACAGGGCACCGACGCCGACATCGCGCAGGTGCAGGTGCAGAACAAGCTGGCCCAGGCAACCCCGCTCCTGCCCCAGGAAGTGCAGCAGCAGGGCCTGCGCGTCACCAAATCGTCCTCCACCTTCCTGATGGTCATGGCCGTCTATTCGGAGGATGGCATTCACGATCAACTGGATGCGGGCGATTTCGTCGCCTCCACGCTCCAGGATCCCATCAGCCGCGTCGACGGCGTGGGCGACACCCAGTTGTTCGGCTCGCAATATGCGATGCGCATCTGGCTCGACCCTTATAAAATGGCCAATCTGGGCATCACCACCGGGGACGTGAAATCGGCCATCCGGGCGCAGAATGCGCAGGTTTCCGCAGGGCAGATCGGCGCTGCGCCCTCGCCCAAGGGGCAGGCGCTGAACGCGACGGTGACGGCGCAGTCGCGGCTGAAGACTCCCGAAGAGTTTCGCCAGATCAGATTGCGCGACAATGGCGACGGCTCCGTCGTCTACCTGTCGGATGTCGCCAGGGTGGAGATGGGCGCGGACACCTACAGTTTCGCCGCCAGGTTCAACGGCCATCCCGCCGCCGGTTTCGCCATCAAGCTTGCGCCCGGCGCCAATGCGCTGGACACTGTCGAAGGGGTCAAGAGCCGGGTCGCCGAACTGTCCAAATCCTTTCCGTCCTGGGTCAAATATGATTTCCCGGTCGACAATTCGACCTTCGTGAAGCTGTCGGTGGAACAGGTCATCAGCACTTTGTTCGAGGCGATCCTGCTCGTCTTCGTGGTGATGTTCATTTTCCTGCAGAACTGGCGCGCCACGTTGATCCCGACCATCGCGGTGCCGGTGGTGTTGCTGGGGTCGCTCGCAGTTCTCTATGCGGCGGGTTTCACCATCAACACGCTGACCCTGTTCGGGATGGTGCTGGCCATCGGCCTGCTGGTCGACGACGCCATCGTCGTGGTCGAGAATGTCGAGCGCATCATCCAGGAGGAGGGCCTAAGCCCTAGGGAAGCGGCGAAAAAGTCGATGGACGAAATCAGCGGCGCGTTGATTGGCATCGGCCTGGTGTTGTCGGCGGTGTTCCTGCCAATGGCGTTCTTCGGCGGGTCGACCGGCGTGATCTTCCGCCAATTCTCCATCACCATCGTTTCGGCCATGGTGCTGTCGGTGCTGGTGGCCTTGATCCTGACTCCGGCGCTCTGCGCGACCATCCTGCGGCCAAGGGGGCAAAGCCATATCTGGACCGGCTTTTTCGGTTCGCGTTTCGGCCGCTTCTTCGACTGGTTCAACCGGACCTTCGACCGCAGCGTCGTCCGTTACGGCAAGTCGGTGGAAAAGGTGGAGCGCCGCTGGGGCCGCACGATGCTGGTCTACGGGCTGATCGTGATCGGCATGGGGCTGATCTTCCTGCGCCTGCCGGGCGGTTTCCTGCCCGACGAGGATCAGGGCTTCATCGTCAACCAGGTTTCCCTGCCGACCGGATCGACGCTGGAGGAGACGGAGCGGACTCTGGCCAGGATGCGCGATCATTATCTGATCGACGAAAAGAAGAATGTCGCCGCCGTCTTCACCATTCCGGGCTTCGGTTTCGTGGGGCAGGGGCAGAATGTCGGCATCGTCTTCGTCCGGATGAAGGACTGGTCGGAACGCAAGGGCGCCGATAATAATGTGTCCGACATCGCGCTTCGCGCCAATGGCGCCTTCCGCAAGATATCCGCCGGCATGGCGATCGCCTTCGTGCCGCCCGCCGTGCAGGAATTGGGCAATGCGACCGGCTTCGACTTCCAACTCGTGGACCGGGGCAATCTGGGCCATGACAAGATGGTGGAGGCGCGCAACCAGTTGCTGGGCATGGCGATGACCGACAAGCGGCTGGCGCAGGTGCGTCCCAACGGCCTGGAGGATACGCCGCAGATCAAGCTGAACGTCGATCAAGCGGCGGCTGGCGCGCTGGGCGTGGCCCAGGCCGACGTCAACGACACGATCAGCACGGCAATGGGCAGCAGTTACATCAATGACTTCATAGACCGCGACCGGGTGAAGCGCGTCTATGTGCAGGCCGACGCGCCCTTCCGCACCGCGCCCGATTCCATTGGCGCGTTGCATGTGCGGGGCAGCGGTGGCGTGATGGCGCCAATCTCCTCCTTCGCGACCACCGAGTGGATCCATGGTCCGGCCAAGCTGGAGCGCTTCAACGGCGTGCCGTCGATGCAGATCATGGGCGCGCCCGCGCCGGGCGTTTCGACCGGCGAGGCGATGAAGGCGATGGAGGAAATGGCGGCCAAGCTGCCCGCGGGCGTCGGCTATGAATGGAACGGCATTTCCTATGAGGAAAAGACCTCCGGCGGACAGGCCGCGCCTCTCTATGCGCTGTCGATGCTGATCGTCTTCCTGTGCCTTGCCGCGCTCTACGAAAGCTGGTCGGTGCCGATCGCGGTCATGCTGGTGGTGCCGCTGGGCGTGTTCGGCGCGGTGCTGGCGGCGATGATGGTGGGACTGAACAACGACATCTACCTTCAGGTCGGGTTGATCACGACCATCGGCGTGTCGGCCAAGAACGCGATCCTGATCGTGGAATTCGCCGAGGAAAAGATGCGCGAAGGCCTGCCGCCCGCACAGGCGGCCCTGGAGGCGGGCAAGCTGCGTCTGCGTCCGATCCTGATGACCAGCTTCGCCTTCATCTTCGGCGTGCTGCCGCTGGCGGTGGCGAACGGAGCGGGCGCGGGCGGTCAGAACGCCATCGGCACGGCCGTGGTCGGCGGCATGCTGGCCGCGACGGTACTCGCCATCTTTTTCGTGCCGGTCTTCTTCACCGTGGTGAAGCGGCTGTTCCGCGAACATCATGGCCGCGGTGAAGGCGGTCATGAGGGCGCGCCGTCCGTGCCGCAGGAGGCATAAGCATGGACAAGATCAAGCTCTTCCCTGCGGCCGCCCTGGCGCTGTCGCTCGCCGCCTGCGACATGGCCCCCAAATATGTGCGGCCCGCGCTGCCTGTGCCGGATGCCAGCCCGCAAGGGCCGGCCTATGCCGGGGCGGACGGGCAGGCGATCGTTCCGGCGGATACGGCCTGGAAGGATTTCTTCGTCGATCCGCGCCTTGTCAGGGTGATCGAAACGTCGCTCGCCAATAATCGCGACCTTCGCGTGGCGCTCGCCAATGTCGAGCAGGCGCGGGCGCAATATCGGGTTCGTCGGGCGGATATCTTTCCAACCCTCGGCGTCAACGGCGGCGCGACCTTTCAGGACCAGCCCTTCGCCCAGCAGGGCGTTTCGGGGCGGACGGACATATACACCGCTTCGGTGGGCGTCTCGGCCTGGGAAATCGACCTGTTCGGGCGGGTGCGCAACCTGACAAAGGCAGCGCAGGAGCAATATTTCGCCTCGGTCGAGAACCGCAACGCCGCGCAGACCGCCTTGGTCGCGGAGGTGGCCAACGCCTGGCTCGGCATGGCGGCGGATCAGGAAAGGCTGAAGATCGCCCGCAATCTGGAAAGCGCCTTCGGCCAGACGCTGGACCTTACCAAGGCGCGCTTCGCCAAGGGGATCGCGTCGGAACTGGAGGTGCGCCAGGCGCAGACCAGCTATGATCAGGCGCGATCCGATATCGCCCAGGCGACGACGCTGGTGGCGCAGGACCAGAATGCGCTGAATCTGCTGGCGGGCGGAACCGTGCCCGTCGAAGACCTGCCGACGGCGATGCCGGAAGAGGATGTGACTCTGGTCAACCTGCCCGCCGACCTGCCCTCCATGGCCTTGCTGCGCCGCCCCGACATCATGGCGGCGGAACATCAATTGCTGGCCGCCAATGCCGATATCGGCGCGGCGCGGGCTGCCTTCTTTCCGAAAATCTCGCTGACGGCGGCTTTCGGGACGATCAGCCTCGGCCTTTCGAACCTGTTCAAGTCGGGCAGCGACTATTGGTCCGTCGCCCCCTCGGCCAACCTGCCAATCTTCGATTTCGGGCGCAATCGGGGCAATCTGCGCTATGCGCGGGCGACGTACGATGCGATGGTCGCGACCTATGAAAAGAGCGTGCAGACCGGCTTTCGCGAAGTGGCCGATGCCCTGGCCCGTCGCGGCACGATGACGGCGCAGATGGAGGCGCAGACATCCTTGCGGGATTCGGCACGGGTCGGCTATCGCCTGTCCGAAGCGCGGTTCAAGGCAGGCGTGGATGCTTTCCTGACCACGCTGGACGCGCAGCGCACGCTCTACGGCGCGGAGCAAAGCCTGCTCGCGACTCGCCTTGCGCGGGCGACGAACATGGTCGAACTATATCGCGCCATGGGCGGCGGCCTGCGATAATCTTTGACCGCAAGGGGCGGGAAGCGCTTTGCCTGTCATGCTCTATGCTGACCCTGTCATGGGATGGAAAGCATAGAGCATGAATTACACATATCGGACGATGGCCTCGCCCGTGGGCGAACTGACGCTGTTGGCGAGCGAAAGGGGGCTGGCGGCGGTCCTGTGGGAAGATGACGCCCCCGGACGCGTTCGGCTGGAGCCGCGAATCGAAAGCAGCGATCATCCCCTGCTCGATGCGGCCGGACGGCAGTTAGGCGAATATTTCGCCGGGCAGCGGCAGGCGTTCGACCTGCCGCTGGATTTCAAGGGCACGGATTTCCAGAAGCGCGTTTGGGCGGCTCTGCTGACCATTCCCTATGGCGAAACGCGCAGCTATGCCGATATTGCGCGCCAGATCGGCAAACCCTCCGCCTGCCGGGCGGTAGGGGCGGCGAACGGACGCAATCCGATTTCGATCGTCGCGCCCTGCCACCGCGTCGTGGGCGCCAACGGCGCGCTCACCGGCTTTGCGGGCGGTTTGAATGCCAAGCGCTATTTGCTTGAGCTTGAGGGAAGATCGTTCGCCGCCGATTAAAATGGCCTGTCGGGGCCGGTCGAACCCTCTCACCTCATGAAACCATAACGGGCGGCGGATGGGAGCCGGATTGAACATCCGCCCAGGCCTTGCCGCTCTGCCTGTTTGGCAACTCCCCACTCCCTCAATAGCCATAAACCGGCGCCTTGATCGGCGCCCGTTTAACAATATGCTATGTTAATTTGATATATCGTCGAAATCGCTTTGACAGTTTCGATATATGAAACTATAACCATATCAGAGTTCATCTTATGGATGGACGTCGGGCATATATTAGCGGATAAAGGCGGCAGGGTCGCTGGGTCCGTCTGGACATATGCGCGGCCTGAAATGGTTGACGATGCAAAAAAGAGGGGAATGGGAGATGGGTATGAATAAAAGGGCAAAGCTTCGTTTGCAGGGAAGGCTGGTTTTTGCGGCGGCGTCGGCTGCGGTCGCGCTGGCAGCCGCTGCATCGGCCCAGGCGCAATCGGCGGGCGCTCCGGAGGGGGCTTCGGCTCCAAAGGATGAGGGCCAGAACATCATCGTGACCGCGCAGAAGCGCGCATCGCGCCTGGCGGACGTTCCGGCTGCGATCTCGGCCTTCAGCGGCACCTATATTCAGGAGCGCGGCGTCAACGACTTCGAAGGGCTCGTGGAGCAGACGCCCGGCGTCAGCATGACGTCCGACTTCGGGGGCAGCGCGTCCAAGGTGATCTCGGTCCGCGGCCTGGGCGGCAGCGACGATTATCGTCCGAACGGCAGTTCTTCGGCGGCGCTGCATATCGATGACGTCTATCAGACGTCGAACCTCTTCCTCTCGCTCCCCTTCTTCGACGTGGAACGCGTCGAAGTGCTCAAGGGGCCGCAGGGCACGCTCTATGGCCGCAACAGCACGGCGGGCGTGATCAACGTCCTCACCCGCGATCCTACCAAGGATCTCGATGGATATGTAACGGGCGAAATCGGCAGCTACGATCGCTATCGCATAGAGGCTGCTGTCGGAGGGGCGCTCACGCAGGATATCTCGGCTCGCATCGCCGTTCTGCGCGAATGGGGCGGCGGTTACATGGACGGCAAGGGCGCCGGCTACCTCGCCGGCACGCGGGTCTTCGCGGGTACGCCGGTCGTCCCCGATCCGGGCGCCCGCAGCGGATGGGGTGACCGCAACATGCTGGCGTTGCGCGGCACGCTCCTCTGGAACATGCCCACCGACGGCAAGTTGAAGCTCAAGGCCTTCATGAGCCGCGACAAGGGCGAGAACCAGATCACGGACAGCGTTCAGGGCATTGCGAACAACGGCTGGCTGGAACCGGACAACGATCCCTACACCTTCTATTCGTCCCGTTATCCGATGCGCGACATCCGGATGTACGGCGGTTCGCTTAACTATGAGCAGCCGCTGACGGACGACATCACCCTCACCACCATCCTCGGCTACCAATATGGCAAGCGCTTCGTGGAGGGCGCCACCGGCGGTCCGGCTCGCGTATTCGATTGGGATTTCAACGACCGCGTGCGGCAGAAGTCGTTTGAAACCCGTCTGGCGGGCAATATCGGCACGATCGACTGGGTGGTCGGCCTCTATGCGATCAACGACAAGGTCAAGTTCAGGACGGATCTCGACTATACCGATGTCGGTGCGACCCGCGTTCGAACCAATTATATGCAGACGCGCAAAAGCCGCGCGGTCTTCGGTCAGGTCGATTGGCCGATCACCGACAAGTTCACTGTTACCGGCGGTCTTCGCTATACGGATGACAAGGCGCGGTTCGCCGGATCGACGATCGATCTCAATCCCTACGGCATCACGCAGGGCGCCACCCGCTTTCCCGCAGTGCCCGTATTCTTCGACAACCGGGCGCACGACAACAACGTTTCGGGCCGCCTGACCCTGGCTTACAAGCCGATTGAAGAGGTCAAGGTCTATGTGTCCTACGGCACCGGCTACAAGGCGGGCGGTTTCGACGGATCGTCGATCTTCAGCGCGGTCGAGGCGCTGCCGCTGAAGCCAGAAAACGTCAAGGCCTATGAAGCAGGGTTGAAGGTTTCGACCGACAGCGGCTTCTTCGCCTCGGTCGACGGCTTCTATTACGATCTGTCGGAATTGCAGGCTTTCACGATCCTTGCGCCCAATACGCCGAACATCCGCGTCAACGTCGGCAAATCGATCCTCTACGGCGTCGATTTGCAGGTCGGGGTCAAGCTGTTCGACAATGACCTGCATAGCCTTCGTCTGGAAGCGGGCGGCACGCTGCTCGACAGCCGGATCACCGAATTCCAGGGAACGGCTGCACAGGTCGCCGCGAATCTGGGCAATGATCTGCCTGCCGCGCCGCATCGCACCGCGAACGCGTCACTGGTCCACAATCTTCAGCTCGGCGGGGGGCTGGAGTTCAAGACGACATTCGATGTTCGTTACAAGAGCGCCGAATTCAAGCGTCTGAACAACGTCGCGACCTCCAGGGTTCCGACATATGCATTGTTCGGATTGCGCGGGGAACTGTCGTCGGATGCCGGCTGGTCGGTATACGCCTTTGTTCGCAACCTTACGGACGAAGTCTACGCGCTCGACCGCAACCTGGCGCAGCGCCTGGTTGGATCGCCGCGGCTCTTCGGCGGCGGCGTGCGGTATGAATTCTAAAGCGCGCTTCGCTTCCTGGAATATGGTTTAATAATGTCTTCCAAGCCGTCCGGTATTCATCTCCCCGGGCGGCTTGGAGGACGCCTTGGGAAGGCCGAATAATGTCGATCAAACGCATATTGCTTTTGTTGCTTGCCGTTGTCGGCGCATCGGCTGCGCAGGCCGAGGACGGCAAATTCACGATCGCGGTCATTCCCGACACTCAATATTATACCGACTATCGCCATCAGACCGAAGAAGGTTTCCCGTTCGATGCGCGGGAACTCTTCTTCGATCAGATGCGCTATATCGCGGAAAATGCGGAATCGCAGGGCGGCGACATCGCCTTCGCAACCGCGCTCGGCGATGTCTGGCAACATGCCAGCCAGCGCATGACCCCTGAATATGCTGCGAAGGGGTACAAGCATATCAAGACATTCCTGACCGAGCTTCCGCAAATTTATCCGGATTCTCGCGTGCTTACGGTTGAAATGCCGACGGCGCGCCGCGGATATCAGATGATTTCGGGGAAATTGCCTTTCTCGGTGGTGCCCGGCAATCACGATTATGACTCGAACTGGGCCGATTCACGCTGGCCGGAGGGGGCGGGGGGCTTGCCCAACGGCATGCTCGCTTATGGCGGGCTTAAGAACTGGACGTCTATATTCGGCTCGGACACGTCCTTCTTCAAGAAGAAGTCCTGGTATGTCTCCAGCTATAATGGCGGCGCGGACAGCGCGCAGGTCTTCGATGCGGGCGGATACCGTTTCCTGCATATCGGGTTTGAGATGGCGCCGTCCGACGCGGTGCTGAAATGGGCGGAGGGCGTGATCAAGCGCTATCCGGGTCTGCCCACGATCATCAGCACGCACAGCTTCCTCAACCGCGCAGGCGAAAGGCGGGAGAATCCCGCGGTCGATTTCAAGGCGGTCGATCCGGTCCATAACAATCCGCAGGATGTCTGGGACAAGTTCCTGTCGCAGCACGACCAGATTTTCCTGATGCTGAGCGGCCACCAATATGGGCAGGCCCATCGCGTTGACCTCAACAAATTCGGCCACAAGGTCTATCAGGTGTTGTCCGACTATCAGGGGCGCCGGCAGACTTTCGTGACCGCCGCGCCCGCCCGCGCCAATGAGCGCGAAACGATAGGCGACGGATGGATGCGGCTGATGCAATTCGACCTGTCGGGTCCGAAGGCCAGCGTGCAGGTGAAGACCATTTCCACTTATTATAAGAGCACGGCTTCCAAGTTGCCGACCTATTCGGCATTCTACAAGGAAAAGGAAAAGCCGACCGCGACGGATGAGGAGTTCATCGCGTCAGACGAGTTCGCGCTGGATCTCGACGATTTCCATGCCCGGTTCGCCCCCGTGCGGGGCAAGCCCAGCGGCAAGCGTCAGTAACCGCCATGGGGGTCGGGCGCTTCATTGTCCGGCCTGAGCTTCGATACGATGGCAAGGGTGCGGGCGAGCTGCCCCTCCGACGGCATGCTGGCGAGCCGGTCGAAGGCGCGCGCCCCGATAGTCATGGAAGGCATGTCCGCTCCCTTCATGGAAGAAAATCGGAAGCCGTAACCGAATGTGAAGCCAGTTTCGATGGACGCCGCCGGAACAAACCGCCCGCGACATCAGCGCCTATGGCGCCGGGAGAGAAAAGTGGATCAGATTAAACAAGTTGGGACCCCTGCGCCCGCCGCCACGTCGCGGGGTGCGTCAGGCACTCGGACGATGCTCGGCGTATTGCTCGTGGTCTATATCCTCAACTTCCTCGATCGGCAGATCGTCAACATTCTGGCTGAACCCATTGCCAGGGATCTTTCGCTGTCGGATACCGAAATCGGCTTGATGACCGGGCTGGCCTTCGCGCTTTTCTATACCGTGCTGGGCATTCCCATCGCCCGCTATGCTGACCGGCCGTCGACCAATCGGGTCGGGCTGATCTCCGCCTCGCTCGTGATCTGGTCGGGGATGACCGTATTGTGCGGCATGGCCCATAATTTCGTCCAGCTCCTGCTCGCGCGCATCGGCGTCGGGGTGGGGGAGGCCGGCTGCACCCCGGCGGCGCACTCCTTGATCAGCTCCACGGTCGAGCCGTCGAAGCGCGCGTCGGCCATCGCCTTTTACGGCCTGGGCATTCCGATCGGCACCCTGTTGGGGCTGGCCATTGGCGGTTTCGCCAGCGACCTGTGGGGCTGGCGTACCGCGTTCATGCTTGTGGGCGCTCCGGGCGTCCTGATGGCGTTGATCCTGCCTCTCATGATCCGGGATGTGCGGCAAAAGCCGACAGCCGCATCGCCAGCCCCGACAGCCGATCTGACCGTGATCGGGGCGCTGCGCGAGGTATTCGGCACCCGCACCTTCCTTCACTTGGCCATTGGCGCGTCTTTCACCGCCTTCCTCACCTATGGCAAGAATGTGTGGGCGCTGATCCTGTTTCAACGCTCGCACGGCCTCAGCGTGGGGGAAACGGGGCTGCTGCTCGGCATCGCCATCGGCGCCGCAGGGATCGTCGGCACCTGGCTTGGCGGTTATCTGGCGGACCGTTACGGCAGCGTGAACAGGCAGCATATGCTGACCACGCCCGTGATCGGCATGGCGCTTGGCGCGCCTGTTCTCTTCCTCGGCTATTGGATCGACGAATGGCATATTGCCCTCGTGCTGATCTTCATCCCGACGGTGTTCAACGCATCCTATTATGGTCCGACCTTCGCCTGCCTGCACGGGCTCGTGCGGCCGGAGGCGCGCGCCATGGCCAGCGCCATACTTCTCTTCATGCAAAATCTTGTTGGATTGGGACTGGGCCCGCTGCTGTTCGGGATCATGTCGGAAATGCTGAAGCCAGCGGTCGGGGCGGAGAGCGTGCGCTACGTCCTTTACGGCGCCGCGTGGCTGGGCCTGATCCCCGCCTACTTCCTGTGGCGCGCCAGCCTGCGCCTGAATGCCGAACTGAAATCAGGCTGAAGCGGAATATCGGCGCCTGGGCATCCCTGCGATGGCCAGGCGCTGACTATACCCCGTTGGCAAGCGCCCTGATCCGGGCGGCGAGCGACACCAGGCGCGGCCCGACATCGCCCCGCATCTCATTTTCATTGGTTCGGAAAGCAGGCACGGCGCACACCAGCGCCAGGCATTCCCCATCCGCCGTCCGCAGCAGCGGAGCCGCCACCGCGAGAGTTTCGGCCCGCCAGGAGGAAGCGAAACAGAAGCCATCCGTCTTGCAGTCTTCCACGCCCTGGTCCGCTTCGCCCTTTCCATCGGCAAGATGGGGAGCCGTCTCCAGGGTCCGTTGATGAAGCGCGGCACGCTCCTCCGGCGACTTGAGTGACAGGATCGCGCGGCCGATGGCGGTGCGATAGAGCGGGACGGAAAATCCTATATCGGAAATATAGTCGGGCAGCGCCGTATCGTCCGACCGCGTGACGTCCAGCATGATCGCATTCAGGTCATTCGACATGGCGATCGAAACATTGCCGCCGGCGCGCACTGCGAAATCCCGCATGAAGGGCCGCGCGATCTGGCGGATCTTGAACCGCGCCAGCAGCGGATAGGCCACCGAAAGAACCTGGGAGCCCACGCGATAGGCTCCGCTTTCGTTGAGGCCGAGATAGCCGAGTTGAACCAGGGTGTTGGTCAGGCGCGAAACGGAGGATCGCGGCATTCCCGTCCGGGAGGAAATCTCCGAATTGCTCAGCCATGCGTCGTCCGGGCCAAAGGCCGCAAGAACCCGCAAGCCCCGTTCGAGCGTCGTGGCGAAGAAGGGGTCGGAATTCTTGGAGGAACGCTGCCTTGAGGTCGAACCCTGCTTCTCGTCCGTCACAGATTTTCCCACTTCATTTTCCCTCGCGCCCGATTCGCACGGCGGCGTTCGCATAGCAGTTCCGCAATTACACAGGAACTGAACCCGTCAAAAGCATCCCTTGTCGATGGCCCATCGAGAAAATTTAAAAGTTCCAACATACCGACGATAATGCTTTGACAGTTTCGATATATGAAACTATATCAGATTATCATTCAAGTTCAAATGCGCATGGGGTGCCGTGTGCAGAAATCTGCACTCGGTCCGTCCTGGGCCGCGCGGTCGCACGAAATGGAATATTGCCGGTATGGATATGGCCCATAATGATGTCGGGAATTCGTACGACTATGTCGTGATCGGCGCTGGATCGTCAGGATGCGTCGTGGCCAATCGGCTCAGCGAAGACGGAACGCATTCGGTCCTGCTGATCGAAGCTGGCGGCCCGGACAATCTCTTCTGGATGCGCGCCCCGCTGGGAACGGGGCAGATGCTTCGCCGCACCGACGTGATCTGGCCCTATGAGACGGAGGGCGTGCCCGCGCTCAACGGCCGAAAGCTCAGATGGCCGCGAGGGAAGGTCGTCGGCGGTTCCAGTTCCGTCAATGGCACCATCTTCATTCGCGGCCTGCGCGAGGAATATGATCGCTGGCGGGAAATGGGCAATATCGGCTGGGGCTATGACGACGTCCTGCCTTTCTTCAAGAAATTCGAGAATTTCAAGGATGGAGACCCGCGCTACAGGGGGAAGGGCGGTCCGATTTCGGTGGAACGCCTCCGGCTGAATTTGCCGGTCACCAGCGCCTTTCTCGACGCCTGCGCGCAGGCCGGCATTCCGGGCAATGCCGATTATAACGGCGCGTCTATCGAGGGTGCGAGTCCGCTGCAGTTCAACACCCGCTATGGACGGAGGCAAAGCGCCGCCGTCGGATATCTGTCTTCCGCGGCGAAGCGCAAGAATCTGCATGTCCTGGCCAACACGCGGGTCAAGAAGATCGACGTCGTGGATGGAGCCGCCAGCGGTGTGGTCTTGCAGAACGCCGCCGGGGAACGGACCGTCCGCGCCAATCGCGAGATCATCATCAGCGCCGGGGCGATCGGGTCGCCGCAATTGCTGGAGCTTTCCGGGATTGGCAACGCGTTTATCCTCAAAAATGCCGGGCTATCCGTCGTCCACCATTTGCCCGGCGTCGGCGAGAATCTGATCGATCACCTTCAGACCCGCATCAGCCTGAAGGCGCAGAATACCGCGGGCTTGAACGAATTGGTCCGAAATTACCTGTTCCGCATGAAAGTGGGGGCGGAGTGGCTTTTCCTGGGCCGGGGGCTGATGTCGACACCGCTCGCGTCGGCGCATGCCATCGTGCGGTCCCGTCCGGATGCTCCCATGCCCGATCTGAAGCTGCAGCTTCACCATTTCAGCGGTCAGGACCGGATGGCCTATAGCAAGGATCTTGGGATCGACCCTCATCCGGGTCTGACGATAGGCATCGTCCAATTGTCGCCTCGGTCGCGGGGGCATCTCCACATATCGTCGCCCGACGCGAACGTCGCACCCCTCATCTATCCCAACCAGTTCGAAGATGAGGAGGATGTCCGCGTCCTGACGGCGGGGATCAGGATGGCGCGGACCATAGCGGCGCAGGATGCGCTTTCGAAATTCGTCGTGACGGAATTGCGACCGGGCGCGGCGGCTTCCTCCAATGACGAGATAAAGGAATATATCCGGCAGAGCGGGCAGACCTCCTACCATCCGATCGGCACTTGCAAGATGGGACGCGACGACTGGGCGGTGGTCGACGATCAACTGCGGGTGCGGGGGGTCGACAGGCTTCGGGTCGTGGACGCTTCGATCATGCCCACCATGCCGTCGTCCAATACCAACGCCGCCGCCTTGATGATCGGGGAAAAGGGGGCCGAACTCATCCGCCAGGCGGCGGCGTGAGGGCAGGCTGAACCAAAAATTCTAAAATCCTGGAGAGGATCATTGGCAGAGATCGTTCAGCGTTGCGAGGAAGCAATATCGCTCGGCCTGAAATGGCTTGCCGGACGCGTATCCGACAAAGGCGAGCTTGAAGGCAGCGAGTCCATATTGTTCGGCTATTACAAGGCTCTCCTGACCTTCACCGCTACCGGCCGCTATCTGGAGGCGGGACGCGTCGCGCACAAGATCAAGCGGGACTTCTACAAGGACGGCCAGTTCGGCGGCGAACAATATCCCGCCGCGACGGTCGGGCCGATCTACCGGGATTCATGGCTGACCTGGGGAGCGCATCTCGCCGGACGCTACGACATGTCCGTTCCGGCCGCGAACGCGATTCGCAGCCAGCTTTGCGGGATCACGGGCGGCGTCCTTGTCGACGGCCCGGGACGGATCATCGACGCCGGCCTGACATGCTGCGCGCTGACGGCCCTTCTCGCGGCGGGGAAGAGTGATGAGGTGATGAAAGGAGCCGAACTGGTTCGCGCCCTTGTCGAAGATCAGCCTGAACCCGAAGAGGCATTTTATTTCCGCTGGTCGCCTGAGACCGGCTATATAAAACCGGCGGTGGGCGAAGACGGAAAAGGCTGGACGGTCCGGCGGACAGACAGCGGGCAGATTTACTGGTATATCGGATATCTGCTTGCGCTGATGGCCCAGATGAACCTGCTGACCGGCGAGCGCAAATGGATCAATGCGGCGGAGAAGTTGCTGGCGTTCGTGAACGGCTGCCTTCCCGAAATATTCGGATCGACCTCCAACGGCAAGATTGCCTGGGGCTGCGCCGAGTTGTTCGCGGTAACGGGGGACGAAAGGTTCAGGGATGTCGCCGCGCGCATGACGGAATGGATATGCGATGTGCAGGCGGCGGATGGCCGCTGGTACAGATCGCCCGACCAGTCGATTCCTGTCGCGTTCGACGCTACATTTGAACGCGTTTTCTACCTCAGTCGGATTGCGCGGGCTCTCCAGCCGTAAATAAGAGAAACAGGATCCGCGGTGCGCCGGGGATGTGGGAGAATGGCCGTGATCAAACTCAACGACGTCTATCCGCTCTATCTCAACAACAGGGCGGTGCAGCCGAACGCCGACCTGGCGGTGACCGACAAATTCACCGGGGAAGTCGCTTTCCGCACCGCGCTCGCGACGCCGGAGATCATCTCGGAGGCCATCGCCGGGGCCGTGCGCGCTGCCGAGCCGATGGCGCGGCTGGCGAGCTTCGAACGACGCGACGTGCTCACCCATTGCGTCACGCGCTTTCAGGAGCGCTTCGACGAACTCGCCTATGCCTTGTGCGTGGAGGCAGGCAAACCCATCGCCGACAGCGAGGGAGAGGTGGGTCGCCTGATCGACACCTTCCGCATCGCCGCCGAGGAAGCGACCCGCAACTATGGCGAGGTCCAGCCGCTCGACATTTCAGCCCGCGCAAAGGGCTATATGGGGATGTGGAAGCGGGTGCCGATCGGCCCGTGCAGCTTCATCTCGCCCTTCAATTTCCCCCTCAACCTCGCCGCGCACAAGATCGCCCCGGCCATCGCGATGGGCTGCCCCTTCGTGATGAAGCCCGCGTCGCTGACGCCTCTGGGCGCGATCATCATGGGGGAGGTTCTTGCCGAATGCGACATCCTGCCGGAGGGCGCGTTCAGCATCCTGCCCGCATCGCGCGCGGGCGCGGATCTGTTCACCACGGACGATCGGCTGAAGCTGCTCAGCTTCACGGGTTCGCCGGGCGTCGGCTGGGATTTGAAGGCGCGGGCGGGCAAGAAGAAGGTCGTGCTCGAACTGGGCGGCAATGCGGCGGTCGTGGTCGACAAGGACGCCGACCTCGACCATGCGCTCGCGCGGATTATCTTCGGCGGCTATTATCAGTCGGGACAAAGCTGCATCCATGTGCAGCGTGTGATCATCCATGAGGATATTTACGACCGGTTCCGCGACATGCTCGCCGCGAAGGTCAAGGCGCTGAAATCAGGCGATCCCAAGCTTCGCGACACGTTCATCGGCCCCATGATCTCGGTCAATGAGGCCCAGCGGCTGAAAGGCTGGATCGACGATGCGGTCGCCGCGGGCGCGACCTTGCTCGCAGGGGGCGGATGCGAAGGCAATATGCTGGAAGCCGCCTTGCTCGAAAACGTCCCCAGCGGCACCGACCTGGTGCAGGAGGAGGCTTTCGGCCCGGTGGTCATGCTGTCGAAATTCGCCGACTGGAAGGCTGCGCTGGCCGAGGTCAACGACAGCAAGTTCGGACTTCAGGCCGGACTGTTCACGCGTGACATCCACAAGGTGCTGGATGCGTGGGATCATCTCGACGTGGGCGGCATCGTCGTCAACGACGTGTCGAGCTACCGCGTCGACAACATGCCCTATGGCGGGGTCAAGGACAGCGGGCTCGGTCGCGAAGGCGTACGCTTCGCCATGGAGGATATGAGCGAAATCCGGAACCTGGTGATCCGCCGGGCCTGATTGCATAGTCGCTGGGGGGATATGGGCGCGATCCTGCGCCCAATCGGAACCACCCCATCCCGTTTGGGCTGAGCCTGTCGAAGCCCACTCCTTTCCTGAAGGGAAGAACAGCCCCCTTCGGCTCAGGACAGGCTTCGAACAACTCAGGACGAACGGAGTGAGCCAGTTTTTCCCTGGCACCTCCGGATCGCTCCCATACGCTATATGTCGAAATCCGCTTCGGTAAGAGCGCGAACCTGATCGGGATCGACGCCGGGCGCGCATTCGATCAGGCGGAAGCGGGCGCTTCGGTCAGCCCGCGCAAAGACGGCCAGATCGGTTATCAGCATGTCGACGACCGCCGAACCCGTCAGGGGAAGGGTGCAGCTCTTGCGGAACTTGGGCGTTCCGTCCCGCGAGACATGGTCCATCAGCACGATGATGCGCCGGACGCCCGCGACGAGATCCATCGCGCCGCCCATGCCCTTCACCATCTTTCCGGGGATCATCCAGTTGGCGATGTCGCCATTTTCCGCGACCTCCATCGCGCCCAGGACCGACAGGTCGATATGACCGCCCCGGATCATGCCGAAACTGTCGGCTGAAGACACATAGCTGGTGCCGGCGAGTTCGGTGATCGTCTCCTTCCCGGCGTTGATGATGTCCGCGTCGACATGCGCGGCGTCGGGATAGGGACCCAGGCCGAGCATGCCGTTCTCCGACTGGAGCGTCACGTCCATGCCTTCGGGAATATTGTCCGCCACCAGCGTTGGAATGCCGATGCCGAGATTGACGTAGAAACCGTCGCGCAGTTCGCGCGCGGCGCGGGCGGCCATGTCGTTCCGGGTCCAGGGCATGTCAAACCTCTCCGCGCACGATGCGCTTTTCTATGCGCTTCTCATTTCGTTCCGCCAATATCATCCGTTGCACGAAGATACTGGGGGTATGAACATGGTCGGGATCGATCGCGCCCGCCGGGAGCAACTCCTCGACCTCGGCGACCGTGACGCGGCTGGATGTCGCCACCATCGGGTTGAAGTTGCGCGCCGTCTTCCGATAGACGAGATTGCCCTTTTCGTCGCCCCGCCATGCCTTGACGATGGCAAGGTCGGCCGTCAGCCCGGTTTCCAATATATAGCGCTCGCCGCCGAAGATCTTTTCTTCCTTGCCGTCGGCCACGATCGTTCCGACGCCCGTCCGGGTGTAAAATCCGGCGATGCCCGCGCCGCCTGCGCGCAGCCGTTCCGCCAGCGTACCCTGCGGATTGAATTCCAATTCGAGGACGCCGGTTAGATATTGTCGCTCAAACTCCTTATTCTCCCCGACATAGGAGGAGATCATCTTGCGCACCTGCCGGCTCTGCAACAGCAGGCCCAGGCCGAAATCGTCCACCCCTGCATTGTTCGAGATGATGGTGAGATCCTTGACGCCGCTTCGGCGGATCTCGTCGATCAGCGTCTCCGGAATGCCGCAAAGGCCGAAGCCCCCGGCCGCGATGGTCATCCCGTCGAAAAGCAGGCCCGAAAGGGCATCGCGGGCCGTGTCGTGGAGTTTTCTCGCCATGTCGTTGGACTCACATGCTGCTGAGGAAGTGGCCGCCATCGGCGGAGGAGATGTCTAGAGCAACCGATCGGCATGCGTCGACAGCGAGGGCGATCACGGTCCTGCCGCCAGGGTTCAGCAAATTGTCCATAGGCACTCTCCGTGGAAAAGTGTATGGAACATGATTGTAGAACAATCAAGAGGGCTAATATGGAGGCCGGGTTGGAATTCGAGCCGGCGGGCGCAGCGCGGAAGGTGGTCCTGGGCATCTTGTCGGGCCTGGACGAGCGGCAACTCGTTCCGGGACAGCGGCTTGCGGAAACGGAACTTGCTTTGCGCTATGATGTCGGCCGGAACGCGGTGCGGGAGGCTATGCAGCACCTGTCGGTGCGCGGCATCATCGAACTGGAGGCAAATCGTTCGCCCTCGATCCGGAAACTTGATCTGGCCGAGAGCATGGAGGTGCTCGACGTTGCCGAGGCGATGACCGCGCTCGCTGCCCGCACCGCGGCCGGCCGATATGAGGAGCGCCTGCACGGCAAGCTGCTGCGCGATGTTCTGCAGCGGCTGGATGTCGCAGCGGCCGAGCGGGAGGAGGGGGCCTTCAACGCGGCGCGGCGTCAATTCTACCGCGCTCTGCTCCGGATCGGCGACAATCGCGAGTTGCGCCGTCTCTTTCCATCCGTGGGCATGCACATCATCCACGTGCAATATTCGGCGTCCGACCTGCAACAGGTCCGGCATCGCGACTATGCCGACATGGCGGCCGCCATCATGAAGAAGGATGCGGGACCGGCGGAGGAGAGCGCGCGGCGCCACGTCGACAATGTCCGCACCGCCATCGCCGATTGGCATGCCCGGCGGAGCAGCAGAGTCATGGGGAGGCGCTGACCGTGCCCAGACCGGAAAGCTGGCGGCTCGACGCCACCAATTACCCCGTGCGCGGCGATTTCCAGACGCGTTTCCAGGATCTGGACGTCAACGGCCATATCAACAATGTCTCCTTCGCAGCGCTGTTCGAGGGCGGCCGCGTCATGTTGAACCGGCAGGTGGACGCCTTGACGAACCGGCCGTCGAACGAGCGCACGATGGTCGCCGACCTTCACATATGTTATCTGGGCGAGGGCAATTTCCCCGATCCTGTCGAGATCACGTCGGGTTTTGGCCGCCTTGGCGGCACAAGCTGGACGATCTGTCAGGCGATGTTCCAAAATGGCCGCGCCATCGCGACCTGCGATACCGTCATCGTGTGCCGCACGGATGATCAGGCGAAGCCGCTGCGCCCCGAACTGATAGCCGAACTGACCGCAAGGATGGTGAAGCAGTCGCGCAATGAATAAGGCCGCCGACAGGGGAAGCAAACGCCGTCCGGCATGGCAATTTTGGCGCACCCAAGAGGATTCGAACCTCTGGCCTTTGCCTTCGGAGGGCAACGCTCTATCCAGCTGAGCTATGGGTGCGTGTCGCTAGTGCGAAGGGCCGCTTAGCAAAGCCCAATCGCTCGCGCCAGCATCAAAATCGCCTCAGGCGAAAGTTATTTCGCCATTTTTTGCATCGGCTGGAATTTCCCCAGTCCGCAACTCGCGCCCGGTTGCAGCCCGCCGCCCTGATAGAGCACGGTGATGATGTCCACCGAACAAAGCTGGGACAGGCTGGTCTTGTAAAGGAAGCGCTTTTCGAAACCCAGGCTGGGGCAGCTATTGGGCAGCGTGTTGCGATAGACTTTGTTGCCGTTCATGATGAAGTCGATGGTGCGGTCGTCGCGGACCTGGGTGGAACTGATCGACCTGATCTGGACGCAATCGACCGGCTTGCCGACGGGCACCAGATTGTCGGGCGCGGTCTTGGCGCTGGCGAGGGTGGCGGTGCAGGCCAGCGCCATGGCCAGAGCCAGCCGGGGAATGGGGCGTGCGGACATGATGTCTCTCCTTGTGACTAAGGGAATGACGGCGCGCCAACGCCTCATCCGTTAATCCGCTCCCTTTACCATCCTTCGGCTGAACGGCGCGATAATCAGTTCGCGGTTCCGGGCGCCGGCGTCTTGGGCTTGAAGCGGCAGAGGTCGACCACGATGCAGCGCCAGCATTCGGGCTTGCGCGCCTTGCAGACATAGCGACCGTGCAGGATCAGCCAATGATGCGCATCGCGGCGAAAGGGACCGGGGACGCGCTTTTCCAGCTTTAGTTCGACCGCCAGCGGAGTCTTTCCGGGCGCCAGGCCGGTGCGGTTGCCGACGCGGAAGATATGAGTGTCGACCGCGAACGTCTCCTGCCCGAAGGCGGTGTTCATGACGACATTGGCCGTCTTGCGCCCGACGCCGGGCAGGGTGGTCAATATGTCGCGATCCTGCGGCACTTCTCCGCCGAAATCGCGGACCAATATTTCCGACAGGGCGATGACGTTCTTCGCCTTGGCGTTGAACAGGCCGATCGTCTTGATGTGGGTCTTCAGGCCCTCTTCCCCCAGATCGACCATCTGCTGGGGCGTGAGCACCTCCCGGAACAGGGCGCGGGTCGCCTTGTTGACGCCAACGTCCGTGGCCTGCGCCGACAGGACCACCGCCACCAGAAGCTGATAGTCATTGTCATATTCCAGCTCCGTGCGAGGGGCTGGATTGGCCTCTGCAAGGCGGCTGAAAAAGTCGAATATCTGACCTTTGTTCACGATCAGAGGCCCAGGACGCCCTTCATGTCGTATCGGCCTATGGGCTGGCCGATCAGCCACTGCGCGCCCTTCACAGCGCCGCGGGCGAAGATGATGCGGCTTTCGGCGCGATGGCCGATCTCGATCCGTTCGCCCTCGGCGGCGAAGATGACTTGATGGTCCCCCGCCACGGAACCGCCGCGCAGGGCCGCGAAACCGATCGCACCCCTGGCGCGCGCGCCGGTGATGCCGTCGCGGCCGCGTTCGCTATGGTCGGCCAGGGCGATGCCGCGTCCCTGCGCGGCGGCTTCGCCCAGCAGCAGCGCGGTGCCGGACGGGGCGTCGACCTTGTGGCGATGGTGCATTTCGACGATCTCTATGTCCCAATCGTCGCCTAGCCGCGACGCAGCCTGTTCCACCAAAGCCGCCAGCAGATTGACGCCGAGGGACGTGTTGCCGGTCTGGAGCAGCGGTATGCGCTTCGCGGCTTCGTCGATCAGCGTGTGATGCGCCGGTTCCAGCCCGGTGGTGCCGATAAGGACCGGCTTCTTCGCGGCGATGCAGGCGTCCAGATGGGCCGACAGCGCGCCGGGCACGGAAAAGTCGATCAGCACGTCGCTCCGCTGCGCCAGCGCGTGGGGATCGGTGGTAATGGAAATGCCGGGGGCTATTTCGCCTTCGCCGTTGCGGTCGGTGCCTCCGGCGATTTTCAGGCCCGCTTCCTGGACGATCTGCGCGATGGCGCGTCCCATGCGGCCGGCCGCTCCGAAAATCCCGATGCTGGTCATCACTGTCATTCCCTAAAAAGTCGCGTGGCGGATGCCAGAATGGGCGGCTCTTGTCATCCTTTTGCTATCGGTCCTTGCATTGGGAAATAGGAGGCATAGGGGACATATATGGACGACATTCGCAATATCGTGATCCTGACCGGGGCCGGGATTTCCGCCGAAAGCGGCCTGGCGACCTTTCGCGGACCAGACGGGTTGTGGGAAGGGCATCGGGTGGAGGATGTGTGCACGCCCGAAGCGTTGGCGCGCGATGCGGCACTGGTGCACCGCTTCTATGACGAGCGGCGTGCGAAACTGTCGGAGGTCCGGCCGAACGCCGCGCATGAAGCGCTGGCGGCGCTGGACGCGCAATGGCCGGGGGAATTGCTGATCGTCACGCAGAATGTGGACGATCTGCATGAGCGGGCAGGGGCGAAGCGGCTGATCCATATGCATGGGGAGTTGCGCTCGGCGTTGTGCGCGGGATGCGGGAAGGCGAGGCGCTGGACGGATGTCTTGCCGCCCGGATCGGTCTGCGATGGCTGCGGAAAGGCGCTTTTGCGGCCTGACATCGTGTTCTTCGGAGAGATGCCGTACGAAATGGACGTGATCGACGAGGCGCTGCGGCGGGCCGATCTGTTCGTTTCGGTGGGGACGTCCGGGGCGGTCTATCCGGCGGCGGGCTTCGTGCAGACGGCACGCCATGTGGGTGCGCGGACGCTGGAACTGAATCTCGATCCCTCGGTGGGGAGCCTTTATTTCGAGGAAAGCCGAATGGGACCGGCCAGCATGCTGGTGCCGGAACTGGTGTCGGAATTGCTTGGATGAAATCCGGAGCGGAAAGTGGGAATTATACGCCTGTCGCGTTTTCCGCCGGTTCCGGCTCGTCCTGATAGAGCAGCATGACCGACCCATCCTGCCCGGCGACCACCCGGATCGGCAGGCTGAGTTGCAGGGCGGAGAGGAATTCCTTGCTGTCCGTGATGCGGAACCGGCCGCCGATGCGGAGCGATGAAACCCGCGTATCCCCAATCAGGATGGGCGCAGCGCGATAGCGGTTGAACTCGCTGGCGGCCTGTTCGATGGTTTCGCCGTCCAGTTCCACCATCTGCTCGCGCCATGCGGTGCGCTGGCCGATCAGGCGCGAGTCGAGATGGGTGAGCGAAACGCTGCGCGGCTGGATGACGGCGCCGCTGCCCGCGCTGATCTGCTGGGTCAGCTTGTTGCCGGAATGGACGGTGACGGTGCCCTGCGTGACCGTCAGTTCGACCAGCGAAGGACGCAGGCGCACGTTGAACGCGGTGCCGACCGCCCTGATCACGGCGGACCGGGCCTCCACGTCGAAGGGGCGGGAACGGTCATGCGCGACGTCGAACGAAGCTTCGCCTTTCAGGACGCGGACCTTGCGGCCGTGATCGGTGAAACGGACTTCCGCGGCGCTGTCGCTGTTGAGGTGCAGGGTGGAACCGTCGTCCAGCGCGATATCGCTGATCTGGCCGATGCCGGTTTCATAATGGTCGACGCCGCTGAAGGTGCGGACGGTGACGATGGCGGCGACGATGAACAGCATCACCGCGACGGCGGCGGCGATCATGATGTTGCGCGACAGGCGGCGCTGCTGCTCCTCGCTGACGATGGCTTCCAGCGGGGGCAGGTTGACTTCGGCGGCGGCGCTCTTGAGCCGCTCCGCCGCTTCCCATGCGGCTTCGGCGCGGGCGAACGCTACGGCATGGCGCGGGTCCGATTCGACCCAGCGGCAAATCTCGGCTTCGTCCTGCGCGCTGGGATCGCTATTAAGCCTTGCCAGCAGGCGCGCGGCTTCCGCCGCGATCTTGTCCCTGCTTTCGTAGCCCGAATCTGGTCCCGACACCTGCACGTTCGAAATCCGTTTCCTCACGTTCCGCCCAGGCCCGCATAACTATTGCGATCGCTTTGGCCAGATGTTTTTCAACTGTAGAAACGGACAGGGACATTTCCTCCGCTATTTCCAGCATCGATTTTTCATGGATGCGGCGGAGAATGAAGACCCGTCGGCATTGTGTCGGAAGCGAATCGACGATCGTTTCCACCTGTCGCAATGCTTCGCGGGCGTGAAGCTGGGCCTCCACGTTATTTTCGCCCTGCAGCAGTTCCAGGTCGGCGATGGTTTCGAAACTGACCACCTTGTTCCGGCGGGCGGTGTCGATCACCAAGTTGCGGGCTATGGTAAAGAGATAGGCCCGGCCCGTAGTGACATTTTCCCAATTTTCAGTGGCATAGGCGCGGGTAAGAACCTCCGCGACCATGTCTTCCAATTCCTGATTGGCAGGAAGGATCCGCCTCAGCCGCCCGCGTAGAGCAGCTTCCTGTGGTAGGATCACTGTCTTGAACCATTGCAGTTTAGCGCGAACCGTGTGCACGTTGACCCCCTTGATGTCAGCCGCGCCTCTCCCGTTGTCTTAATCTGTTTGTCATAATTCAATCATGGATGCAGGGGCCTGTCCAGCGATTGCGCGGGCATTATTTTTCCTTTCTGTGGAAAACCGACTCGCTGTGGCAGAAATGCGTCGATCAGCCGGGCGGAATTTCCGGCGGGGCGCGATCCGGCTGGTCGAAATCCGGCCCCTGCGGCACGATTTCCGGCGGCTGCCCGGCAGGCGTCTCGTCCGGCGCATCGGGAGGGGGCGTTTCCGGCGGCGATTGTGGTTCGATGATGTCGGGCGGCGGGACGCCGTCAGGGGCGGGATCGGGCTGCGTGGCCATGACCATTTTCTCCTTCATGAAGGATACGTTTGGCCGCCGCGGGGGTTCCTGATCGACTTATCCACCAGTTATCCACAGGCTTGACCTCTTGCCCTTGCTTCGCGAGACTCTTTTCTCTATGCCGCGCCGACCGGCGACCGATGCGGGCGTGGCGAAATTGGTAGACGCGCCAGATTTAGGTTCTGGTATCGCAAGATGTGGGGGTTCGAGTCCCTTCGCCCGCACCAGTGCGCCAGACCGTGGAGCAGCGCCAGGCGCCAACGAAATTCAGCTTTTAGAAAGCGTTTGAGAGAAGAGATGCAGACTGTCGAGACGTTGAACGAGGGCCTGAAGCGCGCCTACACCGTGACCATCACGTCGAAGGACATCGACGCCCGCGTGGAAAAGGAAGTCGCCGCCATCGCGCCGCAGATGCGCATGCCTGGCTTCCGCCCCGGCAAGGTGCCGGCCAACCTCGTCAAGAAGATGCACGGCGAATCGCTGCAGCGCGACGCGCTCAACAATTCGATCCAGGACAGCATCCAGAAGCTGATCGCCGACCAGAAGCTGCGTCCCGCGATGCAGCCCTCCGTCGAGTTGGACGAGAATTTCGAGTTCGGCAAGGATGCGGAAATCAAGGTCGCGCTGGAAGTGCTGCCGGAGATCGCCGCGCCGAGCGTCGAGGGTCTGAAGCTGGAGCGCCTGACCGTCGAAGTCGCCGATGCGCAGGTCGATGAAGCCGCCGGCCGCATCGCGACGCAGCAGGGCGCGCTGGAAGAACATGCCGCCAGCCACAAGGCGAAGGACGGCGACACGCTGACCATCGATTTCGTCGGCAAGATCGGTGACGAGGCCTTTGAGGGCGGTTCGGCCGAAGACGTGAAACTGAAGATCGGTTCGGGCCAGTTCATCCCTGGCTTCGAAGAGCAGCTCACCGGCGTCAAGAAGGGCGATGAGAAGACCATCACCGTCACCTTCCCGGAAGATTATGGCGCGGCGCACCTCGCCGGCAAGGAAGCGACCTTTGACATCACCGTCAAGTCGATCCTGAACGCCGACAAGCCCAAGCTGGACGACGATTTCGCCAAGTCGCTGGGCCTGGAAGGGCTGGACCAGCTCAAGGAATTGCTGAAGGGCCAGATCGAGCAGGAACATAACGGCCTGACCCGCACCTATATGAAGCGCAAGCTGCTGGACCAGTTGGCCGCCGCGCATGATTTCGACGTGCCGCCGAGCATGGTGGAGGCCGAATTCAACCAGATCTGGGCGCAGCTTCAGCATGAAGCGACCCATGAGGAAGATCCGGAAGCCGCCCTGGCCGAGATGGAAGCGGAGAAGGAAGATTATCGCGGCATCGCGGTCCGTCGCGTCCGCCTGGGCCTGCTGCTCTCCGAAATCGGCCAGGCCAATGGCGTGGTCGTGTCGGATCAGGAAATGAACCGCCTGATCATGCAGGCCGCCCAGCAGTACAGCCCGCAGGACCGCGAGCGTTTCGTGCAATATGTGCGTCAGGATCCGATGGCCGCCGCGCAGCTTCGCGCCCCGCTCTATGAGGACAAGGTCGTCGACTTCCTGTTCGAAAAGGCGGAGATCACTGACCGCGCCGTCAGCCGCGAGGAACTGGAAGCCGCCATCGAGGCCGAAGACGGCGATCTGAAGCCGCATGTCCATGGTCCGGATTGCGGCCATGACCACCATGATCACGATCATGGAGAGAAAAAGGCGAAGAAGGCGGCTCCGAAGAAGAAGGCCGATGCTGAGGAAGCCGCTCCGGCTGCCGAGGAAGCTCCGGCCAAGAAGGCGCCCGCCAAGAAGGCAGCGGCCAAGAAGGACGAAGCCGTGGCTGAGGAAGCCGCAGCCGAGGACAAGCCCAAGGCGAAGAAGGCCCCGGCGAAGAAGGCTGCCGCCAAGGCTGAATAAGGCCTTTTCAGTCTGAATGGACAAGCGCCCGGCTTCATCAGGAAGCGCGGGCGCTTTTCATTTCGGGCGGGGCATGGCAGACGAAATGTTAATGACGTTCCGTCATCCCCACGTCGCGTTATTGGGCAATGGACGGGGCAATAAGGTTTATGCGTCGATGAAGGAATTTCCGGCAGTGGACAGCGGGGAGGGGATTGCAAGCCCGCGGATCGCGGTCATCCTGCCTTGCTATAATGAGGCTGGAGCGATCGTGCGGACGGTGGAGGATTTCCGCCGCGCCTTGCCCTCGGCCGAAATCTACGTCTTCGACAATAACAGCAGCGACGGCAGCCGCGAACTGGCGGCGGGGGCGGGAGCGATCGTCCGCCGCGTCGCGCAGCAGGGCAAGGGCCATGTGGTGCGCCGCATGTTCGCGGATGTCGATGCCGACATCTATATCATGGCGGACGGCGACGCGACCTATGAGGCCGCCGCCGCGCCCAGAATGGTCGCGGCGATGCTGGAGGATAATCTCGACATGGTCGTCGGTTCCCGGCGGAGCGAGATCGAGGAAGCCTATCGGCGCGGCCATCGCTTCGGCAATTGGGCGCTGACCAGCCTGCTGAAGCAGCTTTTCGGACGCAGCTTCACCGATATTCTGTCGGGCTACCGCGTCTTTTCCCGCCGGTTCGTGAAGAGCTTCCCGGTCCTTTCCGCCGGTTTCGAAATAGAGACGGAAATCAGCGTCCACGCGCTGGAACTGGGGATGCCGGTGGCGGAGGTCGTCACCGCCTATGGCGCGCGGCCCGAAGGGTCGGTGAGCAAGCTTTCCACCTATCGCGACGGCTGGCGCATCCTGCGTACGATTCTCACGCTCTACCGCATCGAACGGCCGGTCCTCTTCTTCGGGATCATCGCTGCGCTGCTGGCGGCAAGCGGGCTGATCCTGGCGGCGCCGCTGATCCTCACCTATATGGAGACGGGCCTCGTGCCGCGCTTTCCCACCGCCATATTGGTGACGGGCCTGATGATCCTCGCCACGCTTTCGGGCATGTGCGGGCTGATCCTGGACACCGTCGTGCGCGGGCGGCGGGAAGTGCGGCGGCTGGCCTATCTGGCCTTGCGGGCGCCATCGGATTTTGACCGGCGCGACTGACGATTCACCCGCGTTGCACGCGACCCCTTGAACAGTCTGCATTTTGTCCCGATGTAGTGGACGGGCAAAAGCAATCACCCTGAAAGAGCAAAATGACCGATATCATGTCCGATCCCATGGCCGCTCTGGTCCCCATCGTCATCGAACAGTCGAACCGGGGCGAGCGCAGCTTCGACATTTATTCGCGCCTGCTGCGGGAGCGGATCATCTTCGTGACCGGTCAGGTGGAGGATCATATGGCCTCTCTGATCGTCGCCCAATTGCTGTTCCTTGAGTCGGAAAATCCGAAGAAGGACATCTGGATGTACATCAATTCGCCCGGCGGCGTGGTGACGTCCGGCATGGCGATCCACGACACGATGAAATATATCCGCCCGCAGGTCGGCACTGTCTGCATCGGGCAAGCCGCGTCGATGGGCAGCTTCCTGCTGGCCGCTGGCGAGCCGGGCAAGCGCATCGCGCTCAGCAACGCCCGCATCATGGTTCACCAGCCGTCGGGCGGGGCGCAGGGCATGGCGTCCGACATCGAAATCCAAGCCAAGGAAATCCTGCGCATCCGTAGCCGCCTGAACAACCTCTACGTCCAATATACCGGCCGTACGCTGGAGGAAGTGGAGCGGGCGATGGACCGCGACACCTTCCTGGAGGCGGAGGAAGCCAAGGCGTTCGGCCTGGTCGACGAAGTGTTCGACCGCCGCCCGGCCGCTGCCGAAACGGCGGAAGGCTAAAAACCATGTTTGCCGCGACGCGCCCTTTTCTCCCCTTGTGAAACGGGCGCGTCGCGGTCTAGGATGATCCTAGGACCACCATATCCCTCGTCGCAGGCGGCAATCCGCCTGAAAGGGGGAAGAGAGATTGGCGAATGACTAAGCTTACGGGCTCCGATTCAAAAAGCACGCTTTACTGCTCCTTCTGCGGCAAGTCGCAGCATGAGGTGCGTAAGCTGATCGCGGGGCCGACCGTGTTCATCTGCGATGAATGCGTGGAATTGTGCAACGACATCATCCGTGAGGAGACCAAGGGCGGTCTCGTCGGCAAGAAGGATGGCGGCGTGCCGACCCCGCAGGAAATCTGCGATGTGCTGGACGATTATGTGATCGGCCAGAACCGGGCGAAGCGCGTCCTGTCGGTCGCTGTCCACAATCACTACAAGCGCCTGAACCACGGCACCAAGCCGGGCGAGGTGGAACTGGCCAAGTCGAACATTTTGCTGGTCGGCCCCACTGGCTGCGGCAAGACGTTGCTGGCGCAGACGCTGGCCAAGACGTTCGACGTGCCCTTCACCATGGCCGACGCGACCACGCTGACCGAAGCCGGTTATGTGGGCGAGGATGTAGAGAATATCATCCTCAAGCTGCTCCAGGCGTCCGACTATAATGTCGAGAAGGCGCAGCGCGGCATCGTCTATATCGACGAAATCGACAAGATCAGCCGCAAGGCCGAAAACCCCTCCATCACCCGCGATGTTTCGGGGGAGGGCGTGCAGCAGGCTTTGCTGAAGTTGATGGAAGGCACGACCGCCTCGGTTCCACCGCAGGGCGGCCGGAAGCATCCGCAGCAGGAATTCCTTCAGGTCGATACGACTAACATCCTGTTCATCTGCGGCGGCGCGTTCGCGGGTTTGGAAAAGATCATCGGCGACCGTCTGGAAGCCAAGTCCATCGGCTTTGGCGCCCATGTCGCCGCGCCCGAAGAGCGCAAGACCGGCGAATTGCTGCGTCAGAGCGAGCCTGAGGATTTGCTGAAATTCGGCCTGATCCCGGAATTCGTCGGCCGTCTGCCGGTGATCGCGACGCTGGAAGATCTGGATGTGACCGCCCTGGTCAAGATCCTGGTCGAGCCGAAGAACGCGCTGGTGAAGCAATATGCCAAGCTGTTCGACATGGAAAATGTGGAACTCAGCTTCACCGACGACGCGCTGACCGCGATTGCCAAGAAGGCTATCGAACGCAAGACCGGCGCACGCGGGCTTCGCTCGATATTGGAGGCGATCCTGCTCGACACGATGTTCGACCTGCCTTCGATGGAGGGCGTGGGCGAAGTGGTGGTCGACAAGGATGTGGTCGCGGGCAACAAGGAACCGATTCGCGTATTCAGTGAGAAGGACAAGCGGGCCGAAGACGCGGCCTGAATCGATCTTCTAACGGTTTGAAATTTGGGGCCGGCGATGTTTCGCCGGCCCTTTTTTGTCGCCTCTATCGCAAGCGCACAAAAATTCTCGCCGCGTTGCAAAATTGCACCACTGTCAAACAGCGGCGTCTCCTGGCAATTTAGTGCCTTAAAATCAAATGATTATATTCCCCAGCTGTGATGCCTTAGGGCGAATTCGACCCCCTGGGGGCGGTCGTCATCCCATATCTGTTATATTGTCGTAAAACTGTAATCAGAGCATCACAGGGCCGTCGTCACGCGCCGCTAAGGGGTGGCGCACTCAATAAAGTGAGTGACTTACGGGTTGTCTGGCCAGGGGTGGTCAGCAAGCCCCAAAGGGGAATTGAAGATGAGGGATCTCAAGATTTTTCTCGCCGCATCTGCGGCGGCTGTCGGTGTTGCGGGCGCGCTGGTTGCACCGGCACATGCGCAGGAAACCACGTCGACCATTCGCGGCAGCGTGACGAGTGGCGGCCAGCCGGTAGCGGGCGCTCAGGTCAAGGTGACCCATGTGCCGACCGGCACCATTTCGAACGCCGTTACGGACATGTCGGGCGGCTTTACCGCAGCGGGCTTGCGCGTCGGCGGACCTTATACGGTCGAAGTCAACGCAGCGGGCTATACGACCTCCACGATCACCGACATCCAGACCGCCGTCGGTCAGACCTTCGGCCTGCCGATCGAACTGGCGCAGGAAGGTGAAGCCATTGTCGTGACCGCCTCGCTCGTCCGCGGCGCTGGCAATATCTCTGCCGGTCCAGCCAATGTGATGACCGCCGAAGATATCAGCAGGATCGCATCGGTCAACCGCGACATTCGCGACATCGCCGCGCGCGACCCCTTCGCGACCCTGGATACCAGCCAGACGACAGGCCGTCAGGTGTCCTTCGCGGGGCAGAATCCGCGCTTCAACCGCTTCACCGTCGATGGCGTTCCCATCACCGACAGCTTTGGCCTGAACCCCGACGCCCTGCCGTCGCGTCGCGGCCCAGTGCCGCTGGATTCGATTGCCCAGTTCGAAACCAAGGTCGCGCCCTATGACATCCGTGAAGGCTTTTTCCAGGGCGGCGTTTCCAACGCGATCCTGAAGTCGGGCACCAACGAATTCCACGGCACAGCCTTCTACACTTTCAGTTCGGACGAACTGACCGGCAAGAAGACCAAATCCTATATTCTCAATCCGACCGGCCGCATCGTTCAGCCCAATTTCACCAGCAAGGATTTCGGCGCCGAGATTTCCGGTCCGATCATCCGGGACAGGCTGTTCTTCATGATCGCGGCGGAGCGCGTCCGCGCCGCCCGTCCCGTTGCCTTCGGCACGCAGGAAGATAATGCCGGCACGCCGGTCATTGGCGCTCGTGATGCCGATCTGGAACGGATCGCCCAGATCTCCCAGGACAGATACGGCTTCAATCCGGGCGGCATCCTGCGTTCGGACGGCGACAAGGACGACCGCATCGTTGGCAAGATTGACGCCAATCTGTCGGACACGCAGCGCGTCTCGCTGACAGGCCTCTACACCAAGGACGAACTGAACGTCAGCACGACCACCGGCACGCGCGACCTGGGCCTGGAGTCCAACGCCTATAAGAAGCCGAACAAGATGAAGGCGGGCATCGTCAACTGGAATGCCGACTGGACCGACCGCTTCTCGACCGAGGCGCGTGCCCTCTACAAGACCTATGACAGCGGCCAGTTCCCGCTGATGGGCCGCACCGCGCAGATGTCGATCTGCGCCGCGCAGACCTCTGACCGTGGCATAGCGCCCAACAACACAGCAGGAGGCACGGCGGCCAGCATCGTCTGTCCCACGGGCACGCCGCAATTCGTGCTGGGCGCCGGCGGCCCCAGCCAGTCCAACGTCCTGAGGATACGTACCTGGGGCGGTTCCGTCTCCGCCAAGCTGAAGGCGGGTGACCATAATTTCCGCATGCTGGCGGAATGGAACCATACCAAGTCTTTCAATATGTTCGTGAATCCCTCGGCGGGCACCTATTATTTCGACAGCATCCAGGATTTCGCGAACGGCACTGCGCAATCCTTCAGCTACAACAATGCCGGGTCGCTCAATCCCGCCGATGCTGCCGCGACCTTTTCCTATGACGCCTATACTTTCGGCCTGCAGGACGACTGGCGGGTCAATAGCCAACTGACGGTCGGTCTGGGTCTGCGCTACGATCTGTTTGGCATGGACAGCAAGCCGGCGGTAAACCCGAATTTCTCGCGTCGTTACGGCTTCACCAACGCCAGCAACATCAGCGGCATTGGCCTTCTCCAACCGCGCTTCGGCTTCACCTACAAGCCGACGCCGCGCCTCACGATCCGTGGCGGAGGCGGCATTTTCGGCGGCGGTTCTCCGGACGTCTACATCGCCAACAGCTTCTCCAACACCGGCGTGATCAACACCTCGATTACCGCGCGCCAGACCGATGGCGGCGTGTATCAGTTGAATGGGACGGCCAATGCATCTGCGGCGTCGATCCTCAACAACCCATCCTTCACGACGATCCCGGCGGCGGCCGATGTGGCGGTTCAGGCGGCGGCGGCGGGCCTGTCGTCCAATCCCAATGCGACGACCTCGCTCAACGCGATCGATCCGAATTTCAAGGCGCCCAACCAGTATCGCGGCACTTTGTCGGTGGATTACGAGGCCAATCTGGGCGCGCTGGGCGATGGCTGGCGCTTTGGCGCGGACCTGCTCTATTCGAAGGTGCGGGAACAGGTGATGGTGGTCGACCTGCGGTCGGTGCCGGTTCCGGGGTCCTTCACGCCGGATGGTCGCCAGCGTTATGCCAGCGCCATCGGCAATACAGGCGACACGGGGCAGGATCTGCTGCTGACCAACACCAAATATGGCCGCGGCTGGATCGGCGTTCTGCGTGCCGAAAAGAGTTGGGACTGGGGTCTGACGCTGGGAGGCGCCTATACCTATCAGGATGTGCGGGACGCCGGGGCGCTGACCTCGTCGCAAGCGGGTTCGATCTATGGCAACGGCGCCAATTATGATGCGAACTTCGGCGGTCGCGGTCATTCGAACGATGAGGTCCGCTGGGCCTTCCGATACAATGCGTCGTTCGAGCGGGCCTTCTTCGGCGATTACAAGACCCGTCTGGACATTTTCGGCACGACGCGCGCGGGCGCGCCCTACAGCTATACCATGCAGGATTTGTCGGGCGGGCGTTCGGGCGTGTTCGGCACGGCAGGCAGCGCGCTCCGTTACCTCTTCTATGTGCCGACCGGCATTAACGATCCCTTGGTCAGCTATGCCCCCACGGTCGTGAATGGCGTCACGACGCTGACGGCCGCACAGGCCGCGCAGCGTATCGATGATATCATCGAAAATTCAGGCCTGAAGAATTATCGGGGGCAAATCGCGCCGCGCAATGCCTTCCGGTCGAAGGCGTTCACGCGCATCGACCTGCATGTCGAACAGGAACTGCCGTTGCCGCTCGGCGCGCGCTTCTCCCTGTTCGCGGATATCGAGAATTTCACCAATTTTCTGAACCACAAATGGGGTCAGCAGTTGCGGTCCAGCTTTCCGTTCCGCAAGGTCGTGGCGAAGGTCAGTTGCGCCAATGCCCCCTGCACCCAGTATAGATATCAGGAACCGAGTTCAGACACCGTGCTGGCGGACGAACTGGTGACCACCAATGGGTCGTCACTCTACGCGGTTCGGATCGGCGCCCGCATCAGCTTCTGATCGATGACATGATGGAAAGGGAAGGGCGCGGAGCAATCCGCGCCCTTTCTCATTTCAGACAGCTATCCAGCCCGTCGCGCTGGACGATACCGATGCGGGCGGAGATGCTGTTGCCATAGCGGCGGGTGAAGCCATGGGGATCGATCGCCTCGCGCTTCTTCGGAAGCGGCAGGACAGCGGCGAGACGACCGGCTTCGGCGCGGGTCAGGCGCTGGGCCCCATGGCGGAAATAGCGGATCGCCCCAGCCTGCGCGCCATAGGTACCGATGCCGGTTTCCGCGACGTTCAGATAGACCTCCATGATCCGCCGCTTGCCCCAGATCGCTTCGATCAGGAGCGTGAACCAGGCTTCCAGCCCCTTGCGCGCAAAGCCGCCGCCCTGGAACAGGAAGACATTCTTCGCCGTCTGCTGGCTGATGGTCGATCCGCCCCGGATGCGGCCGCCGCTGGCATTGTGGCGCATGGCCTGGGCAATGGCGACCGCATCGAAGCCGTGATGACTGCAAAATCGGCTGTCTTCGGCGGCTATGGCGGCGCGGGCCATGTCCGGGTCCATCTCGTCCAGGCTCATCCAGTCCTTGGTGATGCCATGAGGGTCGAAGATCATCGTCCATGTCACCGGCGGCGGCACGAAACGGTAGATCACCACCATCAGCAGCGAGAGGACGACGAAGACACCCAGGATTTTGAAGACGATCCGAAGCCAGCGTGAACGGCGGTGAGGAGTGGCGGGCTTTTTGGCGATCATAGCGCTGTGGTAACGTGATCGCCGGGCGGTTCAAGTCCCCGCTTTTGCGAGAATATGGCTGCAACGCGAGAGGGAGCAGTAAGGGACTTGCATGATCGCCCGGGCGGGGACGGTTGCCGACGATTACGCCTGCCCGATGATGCGGGGCGGCCGGACATAGGTAAATTCTCCGTCACCCGTCCATGCCTTGCCGTCAGGGAAACGCAGTTCCAGCCCGGCAAGGTCGCGCTCATCCGCCAGCAGCATATTGACGCCCATCAGCGTGTTTCCGAATTTCGCGGCTGCGCTGGCGGTCAGGTTGAAATGAGTCGTCGAACCGCAATTGGCGCAGAAGCGGATTTCCGCTGCCGGGTCGTCCTTATCCTCTCTGCAATAGCCCGCCGCCACCCCTTGGACGCTCGCCTCCGACGGGTGAAAATAGCTCCAGCGGGCGCCGCTCTTGCTGCACAATGTGCAGTTGCATTCATGGATATGGTCCGGGCGCTTGGCGAGTTCGATGCGTATCTGGCCGCAGAGGCAGGAAAGGCTGATCATTCCGCTCGCTTATCAGCAAGGCGGAGCATTCCATAGCGCCAAAAAAAGCCCCGGAGTGATCCGGGGCTCTTGTTCGATCATGATGGGATCAGATGGTGGCGAGGCGGGAGATTTTGCCAAGCCTGTCGCCCGCAATCCGCATCATCGCCTTTTGCAGCTTTTCGAAGGCCCGAACCTCGATCTGGCGGACCCGTTCCCGCGATACGCCATATACCTGGGAGAGTTCCTCCAGCGTCTTGGGCTCTTCGGCCAACCGGCGCTCCGCAAGAATATGCTTCTCGCGATCGTTGAGGTCGTCCATCGCCTCCACCAGCATGTCGTGGCGCAATTCGCTTTCCTGCCGGTCGGCGACGCGTTCGTCCTGCAACGGATCGGTGTCGGCCAGCCAATCCTGCCACTGGCCCTCGCCATCCTCGCGCATCGGCACGTTGAGCGACGTGTCGCCGCCCATCGCCATGCGACGATTCATGGAGATGACATCCTCCTCCGTGACGCCCAGATCGGTGGCGATCTTCTTGACGTCGTCGGGGTGCAGGTCGCCATCCTCGAACGCTTCGATATTGTTCTTCATCCGGCGCAGGTTGAAGAACAGTTTCTTCTGCGCGGCGGTGGTGCCCATCTTCACAAGCGACCAGGACCGCAGGATGAATTCCTGGATCGACGCGCGAATCCACCACATGGCGTAGGTCGCCAGGCGGAAGCCGCGATCCGGCTCGAACTTCTTCACGCCCTGCATCAGGCCGATATTGCCTTCGCTGATCAGTTCGCTCACCGGTAGGCCATAGCCGCGATAACCCATGGCGATCTTCGCCACCAGGCGCAGATGCGACGTCACGAGTTGGGCAGCGGCCTCCGAATCCGCATGCTCGGCATAGCGCTTCGCGAGCATATATTCCTGCTCGGGCGTCAGAATCGGAAATTTGCGGATTTCCGACAGATAGCGGTTGAGGCTGGCTTCACCGCCCAGCGCAGGAACCGCGGGGACATTGGTCTTTCCGGCCATGTCGTCACCTTTCCCTTTCATGCGCGGCGGAACCCAGAAGAGGCGTTCGAAGCGCCGTCGCAAACTTGTTCAGATCTATACGTGAAGCTCGCTTAACAGTTCCTGCATATCGGCAGGGAATTGGCTGTCGAAGCTGAGCGCCTCACCCGTTACAGGATGTATGAACCCCAGCCTTTTCGCGTGCAATGCCTGCCTTTTGAAACCCAGCGTTTCCAGTATCGATTTGAAACCTTTTCTCTCTCTACCGTAAACCGGGTCGCCGATCAAGGGGTGTCCCAAATGGGTCATATGAACGCGCACCTGATGCGTCCGCCCGGTTTCCAGCCTGCATTCCACCAAAGCCGCGCCGCGCAGCTTCTGTATCGTGCGGTAATGCGTCACGGCATGTTTGCCGCGTCCTTCCCGATAAACCGCCATCTTCTTTCGATCGGCGTCGGAACGGCCAATCCACGTGTCCACCATGCCCGCGGCCGGTTGAGGCGCGCCATAGACGATCGCGGCATAAAGCCGGTCGATCGAATGGGCGGCGAACTGCTGCGCCAACCCTTCATGGGCGCGATCCGACTTGGCAACGACCAGCAGGCCGGAAGTATCCTTGTCGATGCGATGAACGATGCCCGGCCGGGCCACGCCGCCAATGCCGGACAATTGGCCTTGGCAATGATGCAGCAGCGCATTGACGAGCGTACCGTCCAGATTGCCCGCCGCCGGATGAACCACCAGCCCGGCGGGCTTGTCTATGACGATCAGGTCGGCATCTTCATGGACGATGGCAAGCGGAATGTTCTGTGCGACCGCCTCCGCCTCGACCGGGGGAGGAAGGGTGATGGCGAAGGCCTGCCCAATCGTGACCTTCAGCGAAGGATTGGGGGCGCGGCCGGAACTTGTCACCTGTCCGTCAACGATCAGGGCCTTCAGCCGCTCCCGCGACAGGTCCGGCACCAGTTCGGCAAGCGCCTTGTCGAGCCGCATGCCGTCCTGCGCCTCGCCGATTGTCGCTTCTATGATGGAAACCCCCGGAACCATTGCGTAATGATGTAGGAATGAGGGTTGAAATTTCAAGGGGCCTGTTGGAACAAATCATGTCCGAAGCGGCGGCCGACCCCAATGAGGTCTGCGGCCTGCTGTTGGGCGAACCCGGCCGGATCGATGCGATCCAACCCGCCGCCAATGTCGCGTCCGATCCCGCGCGGCGTTTCGAACTGGACCCGGCCGTGCTGATCGCGGCGCATCGGGCGGCGCGGGCGGGCGGGGCGCGGATCGTGGGGCATTATCATTCGCATCCGGGGGGCGCGCCGGTTCCCTCCGCGACCGATGCGGCCTGCGCCGTGGCGGACGGCAGCCTATGGCTGATCGCCGGGGGCGGCGCGGCGCGGCTTTGGGTTTCCGCGGGCGAGGATGAGAATGCACGTTTTGTTGAGGCTTCGCTCGTTATCTTGTGAGCGAAAGGCGGCGGGCCGGGCTTGCATCATGCGGCAGGGCAGCGCATTAGCCTTTTCATTCCTTTCCTGATTTTCTTTCCGGCGGCAACGAAACTTCATGACCCATTCGACCGATAGCATCGAATTCGCCAGCCTGCTCTGTTCGCGGCTGTGCCATGATCTGCTGAGCCCTGTGGGTGCGTTGAACAACGGGCTGGAACTGATGGCGGATGAAACCGACCCGGAAATGCGCCAGCGCTGCCTGGACCTGCTGGCGGACAGCGCCAAGACCTCCGCCAACAAGCTGAAATTCTTCCGTCTTGCCTTCGGTTCGGCGGGTGGCTTCGGGGACGCGGTGCCCACGCATGAGGCGCGAGTCGCGATAGAGGGCATGTTCGCCGCCTCAGGCCGGGTGAAGATCGGCTGGCTGGTCGAGGACGATATGCTCGACAAGCTGCCGGTGAAGGTGCTGCTGAACCTAGCGTTGATCGCGGGCGATGCTTTGGTGCGGGGCGGGCAACTCGACATCGGCGCGGAAAAGCGGCCCGGCGTCACCGAAATCGTGGTGCGGGCGGAGGGCCCCAAGCTGGTGCTCGATCCCGACCTGCGGGCGGCGTTGGCGGGCACCTTGCCGCCGGAGGGGCTGGCTTCGCGGACCTCGGCCGCCTGGATGGTGCGGGCGCTGGTGACCAGCACCGGGGGCGAGATTGCCCTGTCCCCCGCTGGGGAGCCTGTGTTGCTGTTCGGGGCATCCATTCCGGACGCGCGTTAAGCGGTTTCCCGCAATTCCTTGGCAAGCAGGGCGATGAGATCGGCTGCTGGCATGGCGCGTGCCAAGGGCGCGCCCTGGCCCGCCCATTGCGCGCCGAAGCCGCCTTCGCCCATGACTTTCGCGGCGGCGTTCAGCGTCTTTCCCGCATCATAGGCGATGGGATAGGCCGGGACTTCCGGTCCTGCCTCGGCTCCCCATGCGGTGAAGCGATTGGCAAGACAGCGGGCGGGGCGGCCTGAAATGGCGCGGGTCATGACGGTGTGACAGGCGGCCGGGCTGGCGAGGGCGGTGCGATAGGCTTGGTCGGCGCTGCTTTCCGGACAGGCGATAAAGGCTGTCCCAAGCTGGGCGGCGACCGCGCCCAGGTCCAGCGCGGCGCGGATGCCCCTGCCGTCCATGATGCCGCCCGCGGCGATGACCGGCAAGGAACAGCGGGCGACGAGCAGGCGGGTGAGGGCGAAGGCGCCAAGCTGGTCATCGGGCGCCTCGGGGTCGAAGGCGCCGCGATGGCCGCCCGCCTCATGGCCCTGGGCAACTATGGCGTCGATGCCCGCCTCCTCCGCAGCGCGCGCTTCGCCAAGATTGGTTGCGGTGGCGAGGAGCAGGCATCCGGCTTGCTTGAGCGCCGCGATGCGGGCGGGGTCAGGCAGACCGAAATGGAAGCTGATCACGGGCGGCGCCAGGTCGATCAGCGCGGCAAGCATTGCGTCATCCTCCACGAAGCTGCGGTAGATTTCACGGAGGGAAGATGGCGGCTGGGCGTCATAATTTTGGAAAAGCGGCGCCAGCGCAGCGATCCATGCCGCCTCTTTGGCCGGATTTCTGCGAGCGGGCGCATGGGTGAAAAGGTTGACGTTGAACGGACGGTCGGTCTGAGCGCGGACCGCCTCTATCATGGAGCGGGCGCCTGCCGCATCGGTCGCGCCGACGGCGATCGAACCGAGCGCCCCGGCATTGGAAACGGCCGCCGCCATGGCGGGTGTCGAGACCCCGGCCATGGGCGCCTGGATGATGGGATTTTCGAGGTTCAGCGACTCGATCAGCGACATGCCGCGATTTTGGGCCATGGCTGGACCATCATGCAACCATGGGATGAAGCGTGGACTTCAAGCGGGCCTGATCGCCCCGCTTTGCTTCCACCTGGCCGGAATAAAGGAAAAAGGCCCGGCCGCTTTTGCGGCCAGGCCCCTTTTCCGGAACAGTCCCGAAAAGATCAGGCGCTGTAGTACATGTCGAATTCGACCGGCGAGGGAGCCATTTCCCAGCGGTACACTTCGGGCCACTTCAGTTCGATATAGGCATCGATCTGGTCCTTGGTGAACACGTCGCCTTTCAGCAGGAACTCGTAATCGGCTTCCAGGCTGTTCAGCGCTTCACGCAGCGAACCGCAAACGGTCGGCACCTGGCTCAGCTCTTCCGGCGGCAGGTCGTACAGGTTCTTGTCCATCGCGCCACCCGGATGGATCTTGTTCTCGATGCCGTCCAGGCCTGCCATCAGCAGCGCGGCGTAGCAGAGATAGGGATTGGCCATCGCGTCGGGGAAACGGAATTCCACGCGCTTCGCCTTGGCGCCCGCGCCGTAGGGAATACGGCAGGAAGCCGAACGGTTGCGGGCCGAATAGGCCAGCAGGACCGGCGCTTCGAAGCCCGGCACCAGACGCTTGTAGCTGTTGGTGGTCGGGTTGGTGAAGGCGTTCAGGGCCTTGGCATGCTTGATGACGCCGCCGATGAAGTAGAGGCACATGTCCGACAGACCGGCATAGCCTTCGCCCGCGAACAGCGGCTTGCCGCCGTCCCAGATCGACATGTGGGTGTGCATGCCCGACCCGTTGTCCTGCGCGATCGGCTTGGGCATGAAGGTCGCGGTCTTGCCATAGGCCTGGGCGACCATCTGCACGACATATTTGTAGATCTGCATGCGGTCGGCGGTCTGGACCAGCGTGCCGAAGGTCAGGCCCAGTTCGTGCTGAGCGGCGGCCACCTCATGGTGGTGCTTGTCGCAGGGCAGGCCCATTTCGAGCATGGTCGAAACCATCTCGGCGCGGATGTCGGTGCAGGGATCGACCGGCGCGACCGGGAAGTAACCGCCCTTGGCGCGCGGACGGTGGCCCAGGTTGCCGCCTTCATATTCCTTGCCGGTGTTGGTCGGCAATTCGATGTCGTCGATCTTGAAATAGCTCTGCGAATAGTCGTTCTCGAAGCGGACATCGTCGAACATGAAGAATTCGGCTTCCGGGCCGACATAGACGGTGTCGCCGAAACCGGCCGACTTGACGAAGGCTTCGGCGCGCTTGGCGGTCGAACGCGGGTCGCGAGCGTAGAGTTCGCCGGTGTCGGGCTCCACGATGTCGCAGAAGATGATCAGCATCGGCGTGGCGCTGAACGGATCGACATAGACGGCGTCCAGGTCGGGCTTCAGGATCATGTCCGACTCGTTGATCGCCTTCCAGCCTTCGATCGACGAACCGTCGAACATCAGGCCCTGGGTCAGTTCATCCTCGCCCAGCACCGAAGACACCATGGTCAGGTGCTGCCACTTGCCCTTGGGATCGGTGAAACGGACATCGACCCACTCGATCTCCTTTTCCTCGATCATCTTCAGGATGTCTTTAGGCGTGTTGGCCATGTGAACTTGCCCTTCTTTCAAAATACCCCCCCGAAGGGGTCGGTTGATATGCGTCCGCCAATCCCTGTCCGTTGGCGAGAACCCGTTAAAAATCAGATGGCGTCGCTATCCCGCTCGCCGGTGCGGATGCGGACCGCGCCTTCAATGTTGGAGATGAAGATCTTGCCGTCGCCGATGCGGCCCGTCTGCGCCGCGGCCGAGATCGCCTCGACCACCCGTTCGGCGAGCGAGTCGTCGACCACGACCTCCAGCTTCACCTTGGGCAGGAAGTCGACCACATATTCCGCGCCGCGATACAGTTCGGTGTGACCCTTCTGGCGGCCAAAGCCCTTGGCCTCCGTCACGGTGATGCCCGAAACGCCGACTTCGTGAAGCGCTTCCTTCACTTCATCCAGCTTGAACGGTTTGATGATCGCTTCGATCTTCTTCATCTTCAGATATCCCAACTCAACGCGCGCAAATGGCGGGTATGACCCCGCCTTTCGTTCAACCAGAGTGACGATCCATGCCCCCCGAAGGCACGCGCCGCCACTCTTGCCAATCAATTACCGTGCCAAATAGCGAATCGCTAGGAACTGCTTTCCGCGATGCAGCAACTTTTGTCCATATTGCCCGGATTCCGGGCAACATCATGACGCATTGCCCAATTTTTGGGCAGGTCAAAAAGGCCTGACTCCGATGATCAGAGTTTATAGGGCGGCGCGTCGAGACCCGTCGGGCTCTTCGTGAATATCTCGCAGCCGGTTTCGGTGATGCCGATGCTATGCTCGAACTGGGCCGAGAGCGTGCGGTCGCGAGTAACCGCCGTCCAGCCGTCCTCAAGCATCTTCACGCCCGGCTTGCCGATGTTGATCATCGGCTCGATGGTGAAGAACATGCCGGGCTTCAGTTCCGGGCCGGTGCCGGGGCGGCCGACATGGACCACCTCCGGACTGTCGTGGAACACGCGGCCCAGGCCATGGCCGCAAAAATCGCGGACCACGCCGTAGCGATGCTTTTCGGCGTGGCGCTGGATGGCATGGCCGATATCGCCCAGCCTGTTGCCGGGCTTCGCCTGCTCTATGCCCAGCATCAGGCATTCATAGGTGACCTCGACCAGCCTGCGCGCCTTGATGGGCGCTTCACCGCAAATATACATGCGGCTGGTGTCGCCGTGCCAGCCGTCGACCAGGGGCGTCACGTCGATATTCAATATATCGCCGTCCTTCAGCTTCTGATCGCCCGGAATGCCGTGGCAGATGACGTTGTTGAGCGAGATGCAGCAGCTATGCGTATAGCCGCGATAGCCCAGGGTCGCCGGCACCCCGCCGCCGTCCAGCGTCATGCGGCGGACGATGTCGTCCAGTTCGCCGGTGGTGACGCCGGGCACCACATGGGGCACCAGCGCGTCCAATATTTCCGCGGCCAGCCGCCCGGCCCTGCGCATGCCTTCGAAACCGGCCGCATCATAGAGCTTGATCGCGGTCGAGCGGGAAATCGGCGCGTCCGCCGTCATCGTCATATATTCGGTCATGGGGGTGATTATAGGCAAGGGCGCGGCATAATGCGAGAGGGCGGCTAGGCATGGCGCGCCGCAGAGGCTATGGCCTGCCCATGGCCGACCCCACCCGCATATGGACCGCAGCGCTGATCGTGATTGGCGACGAAATTCTCTCGGGCAGGACGCAGGACAGGAATGTTTCCCAGATTGCGACCTGGCTGAACGTGCAGGGCATCCGTCTGCGCGAAGTCCGGGTGGTGGCGGACGATAATGATGCGATCGTGGAGGCGGTGAACGCGCTTCGGGCGCGCAACGATTATCTGTTCACGACCGGCGGCATCGGGCCGACCCATGACGACATCACCGTCGACGCCATCGCCGCCGCGCTGGGCGTGGAGGTGGAGATTCACGCCGGGGCGCGGGCGATGCTTTCTGGCTATTACGAGACGCGAGGGGGCCTCACCGAAGCGCGACTTCGCATGGCGCGGGCCCCCGCCGGTTCCAGCTTGATAGAGAACCGCATGTCGGGCGCTCCGGGCCTGCGGCACGGCAATATCTTCATCATGGCGGGCGTACCGCACATCACCGCCGGGATGCTGGACAGTTTGACGGGGACGCTGGAGGGCGGCCTGCCGGTGCTGTCGGCGACTATCGGCTGCTGGGTGGCGGAGAGCGAGATCGCGGACCTGCTGGGCGCGACGGAGCGGGCGCATGAGGGATGCCAGATCGGCAGCTACCCCTTCTTTCGCGAGGGGAAGACCGGCGCGAATTTCGTGATCCGCTCTGTGGACGCGGCGGTGCTGGACAGGTGCGTGGCCGATCTCAGCGCGGCGCTGGAGCAAGGCGGCTGGCCGGTGGTGGCCGGAGGGATTTGACGGCTTGAGTGCCGGTTCGGGTGTAGAGCGTACCTATCCCATTCCTCCCCATCGATAGATGGGGAGGGGGACCGCGCGAAGCGTGGTGGAGGGGAAAAGGCGAAACCTCCAAATCTTCCCCTCCACCAGCCTTCGGCCGGTCCCTCTCCCCACGCTTCGCGTAGGGAGGATTTAGCGGCGGCTATTACCCAATAACCCCTTCAATTCCCCCCATCCAGCAATCTCCGCGCAATAACTTGCGCCTGAATCTCCCCCGCTCCCTCGAATATGTTGAGAATCCGCGCATCGGCCAGCAGGCGGCTCACCTGATATTCGGTCGCGAAGCCGTTGCCGCCATGGATCTGCAACGCATTGTCCGCCGCCGCCCAGGCGACGCGCGCGCCGATCAGTTTGGCCATGCCCGCTTCCAGGTCGCAGCGCTTGCCCTCATCCTTGCGCCGCGCCGCGAAATAGGTGAGCTGGCGCGCCCCCATAATCTCCGCCGCCATCATCGCCAGCTTGTTGGCAACGCGGGGAAAATCGAAGATCGGGCGCCCGAACTGCTTGCGGTCGAGCGCGTAGGAAAGGCCGATGTCGAGCGAAGCCTGCGCCACGCCGATGGCGCGGGCGGCGGTCTGGATACGGGCGGATTCGAAGGTCGCCATAAGCTGCTTGAACCCCTGACCCTCGACCCCGCCGAGCAGATTCGCGGCAGGCACGCGGAAATCGTCGAAGCCGATCTCATATTCCTTCATGCCGCGATAGCCGATCACCTCGATCTCGCCGCCGCTCATGCCCGGCGTTGGGAAGGGGGCCTCCACCGTACCGCGCTGCTTGGGCGCGATCAGCATGGAAAGGCCGCTGTAATTCTTGGTATCGGGATCGGTGCGAACCAGCAGCGTCATCACATCGGCGCGGGCGGCATGGGTGATCCACGTCTTGTTGCCGCTCACCCGATATTCGCCATCGGCCAGCGTTGCGCGGGTGCGCAGCGAACCCAGGTCCGATCCGGTGTCCGGCTCGGTAAAAACGGCGGTCGGCAGGATCGACGCATTGGCGATCTGCGGCAGCCAATGCGCCTTCTGCTCGTCCGTTCCCCCTGTCAGGATCAGTTCCGCCGCGATTTCGGATCGGGTGGCGAGCGATCCCACGCCGATCCAGCCTCGCGACAATTCCTCCGACACGACGCACATGGCGGTCTTCCCCATGCCAAGCCCGCCAAACTCCTCCGGGATGGTCATGCCGAACACGCCCATTGCGCCCAGTTCCTCGACCAGGGGCAGGGGGATCAACTCGTCCTTCAGGTGCCAGTCATGGGCGAAGGGCGCGACCTTCTCGTTCGAAAGCGCGAAGAACTGCTCGCGGACCATGTCGAACATGTCGTCCAGCCCGCAATTTTCCAGCGTCGCATGACCCCGCTGCGCGACGAGATGGCGGGCTATGGCCGATTTCACCCCTTGTCCGCCGCCCTGACGGACGATGGTGCGGAAGGCGGGGGCGTCGAGCGCCGACAGATCGTCGGTCAGGTCCGTGGCGCGGATCACCTCGCCCTGGTTCATCGGGATGCCGCCCAGCATCTGCGCGCCATATTCGGCGAAGAGCAGTTGCGCGAGCAGCGCCTCTATTTCCCCGAAGGCGCCGTCCGCGTCCAGATTGGCGGCCCAATTCGCCACTTCCCGCATCATCTCCGCATAGGCGGCGAACCAGCCGAAGCCGTGGACGGCATGCTGCTCCACATCGGCCAGCACGCGGTCGACCTGGCCCTTGTCGTTGGCAATGCGCGCCTTCACCTGGGGTTGGGCCGCCGCGACGAATGCCTGGGCGGCATCCGCGGCACCCGACAGCAGCGCGGGAAGGCCGGGAAGGACCAACACCGTCTTTTCGACTTCCACCGTCACGCTCATCCCTCGCCAGCCTGTTTCTTGTTGGCCGCCGCCATGGCCTTGGCATCCAGCCCGCCGACAAGGTTGCCGGTCATCAACTGGTTATGCGCATGGGCCAGATGGTGCATATGGAACACGCCGTCCATCGCCTGACGCTTGCCGCGCAGATCCTCCACGAAGTTGAACGCCTGCTTGGTCAGCGCCAGGCCGAAACGGTCATGTTGGGCGATTTCGGCGGCGATCTTCGCCACTTCCTCGCGCAGCGTCTCGCGCGGGAAAATCTCGTTCACCATGCCGAACTGATAGGCGCGCTGGGCGGGCATTCGCCGTCCGAGCAACAGCAATTCCCGCGCCACGCGCGGCGGCAGTTCGAACGCATGGGCGAAATATTCGACCCCCGGCTGGGCCATGCGCTGCACCGGATCCTGGAAAAAGGCATCCTCCGACGCGACGATCAGGTCGCAGACCCAGGCCAGCATCAGCCCGCCCGCGATGCAGGCGCCCTGCACCATCGCGATCATCGGCTTGGGAATCTCCTGCCAGCGGCGGCAGAGGCCCAGATAGCCGTCCTGCTCCAGCACATATTGGCGTTCCGCGCCGCCCTTGTTCAGATGGTCCCACCACATGCTCGTGCGGAAGCGCGGCATGTGGCTGTCCTTCTCTGGCGTGCCGATGTCGTGCCCGGCGGAGAAATGCTTGCCCTCGCCGCCCAGCACGATGACCTTGACGTCATCATCCTCGACCGCATGCTTGAAGGCGTCGTCAAGCTGCCCCAGCAACCGGTAATTCTGCGCATTGCTATATTGCGGGCGGTTCAGCATCACCCATGCGACGCCGTTTTCGACCCTGTAGGTCACGAATTCGGGCTCGTCCTGTTGTCCGTCCTTGGTCATCTTGTCGGTCCCTATACTGATTTTACCGGCTAACCCTCCCCATCCGTTCGCCCTGAGTAGGGACTGAGCTTGGCGAAGGCCCGTATCGAAGGGGCTGTGCCAAGCTTTGATCCTTCGATACGCCGCTTCGACGGGCTCAGCGGCGTCTCAGGACGAACGGCTGCGTTGCCGCCTTTCTCACCTCGGCGGCATGCGCAGGCCGCCGTCCAGCCGCACATATTCGCCGTTCCAATAGTCATTCTCGATCATCGCCAGCGCCATGGCGGCGAACTCTTCCGGCTTGCCGAAGCGCTTGGGGAAGGGGACCGTGGCGGACAGGGCATTGCGCACCTTGTCGCTGGCCCGCGCCATCAGCGGCGTGTCGAAAATGCCGGGAAGGATCGCGTTGACGCGGATGCCTTCGCCCATCAGGTCGCGGGCCATGGGCAGCGTCAGGCTGACGATGCCGCCCTTCGACGCGCTATAGGCCGCCTGCCCGATCTGCCCGTCCACCGCCGCCGCGCTGGACGTATTGATGATGACGCCCCGCGCCCCGTCCTCCAGAGCGTCCAGCGTCAGCATCCCCGCCGCCGACTTGGCGCAGCAGCGGAAGGTGCCGATCAGGTTGATCTGGACGATCCGTTCGAACTGGTCGGTGGGAAAAGCCTTGATCGCGCCTGTCTCGCGGTCGCGGGAGGCGGTCTTGACGACATTGCCGGTGCCCGCGCAATTGACGATGATCCGTTCCTGCCCATGAGCGGCGCGCGCCTGCGCGAACCCCGCATCGACGGAGGCTTCGTCGGTCACGTCTACCTTGCAGAAGGCGCCGCCTATTTCGGCCGCGACCCTGTTTCCCGTCTCCTCGTTGAAGTCGAACAGGGCGACCTTCACCCCCCTGACGCCGAGGGCGCGGGCGGTCGCTTCGCCCAGCCCGGATGCGCCGCCGGTCACGATGGCGGAAACGCTGTTGTCGAGTTTCATGCTTCTGTTCTCTCCTGGACAGGGCGCTGGGCGATCGCGCCTTGCGCGGCCAGCGCATCCAGCGCCGCATCGCCCAGGCCGAGCCACTGGCCCAAAATCTCGCGGCTATGTTCGCCCACGCGGGGCGGACAATATCGATAGTCGGCGGGCGTGGCGGACAGCTTGCCCGGATAGGCGACGGTCGGAATTTCCACGCCATCCTCTTCCCGGCGGAATCGGTGGACGGTCTGCCGCGCCTCGACAAAGGGGTCTTCGAACACGTCCTTGATCGTGTTGACCGGCCCGGCGGGCACGCCTTTGGCCACGAAACGCGCCATCAGTTCGTCGCGGGGGAAGGGCCGGACGATCTCCTGCACCTTCGCCTCGATCTCTTCGCGGTTGATCAGCCGCTGGGCGCTGGTGGCGAAGCGCGGATCGGTGCCCAGCTCCGAATGGCCCATTTCCGTGCAGAAGGCGCGGAACTGCCGGTCGTTGCCGATAGCGATGATCATCACGCCGTCCGCGACCTCGAACGTCTTGTAGGGCACGACGGTCGGATGGCGATTGCCCAGCCGCCCCGGCACCACATTGCCGACCAGCCAGTTCATCCCCTGATTGGCGAGCATCGCGATCTGGGTATCGAGCAGCGACACGTCGATCTGCTGCCCCTCACCGGTGCGTTCCGCATGGCGCAACGCCACCATGATGGAGACGGTGGCGAACATGCCGGTCGACAGGTCCGCCATCGCCACGCCCGCGCGCAGCGGGCCGCCATCCTCTTCACCCGTGATGCTCATGAAGCCGCCCATGCCCTGCGCCACGAAGTCGTATCCGCCACGGTCGGCATAGGGACCGGTCTGGCCGAAACCGGTGATCGAGCAATAGACGAGGCGCGGGTTCACGCCGCGCAGGCTCTCATAATCGAGGCCATATTTCTTCAGGCCGCCGACCTTGAAATTCTCGACCAATATGTCGGCTTCGGCGGCGAGCTTGCGGATCAGTTCTGCGCCCTGCGGCGTCGCGAGGTTGATCGCGACGGACCGCTTATTGCGGTTGCAGGACAGATAATAGGCGCTAGTGCCGATCTCCGGCTCGCCATCCGCGCCGGTCAGATAGGGCGGTCCCCAGGCGCGGGTGTCGTCGCCATGGCCGGGCAGTTCGATTTTGATCACGTCCGCGCCGAAATCGGCCAGAATCTGCGTCGACCAGGGACCGGCCAGAACCCGCGAAAGGTCCAGCACCTTCACCCCTTCTAGAGCGCGGGCGTTCATGCCTGCGCTCCCATCGTCATCTTTCCGAAAAACCGCATCCGTTCCCATCTTTCCGCTGCATCGCTTGATTCAACAGATAGCGGGACCGGGCAGCTAGTGCAATGATTTTTGCACTGTGGGATAGTTTTCAGATCATTTCTTGGTCGCGCTGGCCAGATAGGCGATCAGATTGGCGCGATCCGCCGGATTGGGCAGACCCGCGAAGATCATCTTGCTGCCCGGCACCTTGGCGGTCGGCTTGGCCAGGAAGGCGTCCAACGTCTTGGCGTCCCAGCGGATTTTGGCGTTCTTCATCGCTGGGGAATAGGCGAAACCCGCCATCGTGCCCGATGTGCGGCCCATCACCCCGGCCAGCGATGGCCCAAGCCGGTTCGCGCCCGGATCGACGGAATGGCAGGCCATGCAACGGGCGAAGACCGCCTTGCCCTTGGCGGCGTCGCCCGCCTGGGCCAGCGCGGGGCTCGCGATCAGCATGGCGACGGCAAGCGCGGCGAATTTCGAAACCATCTATTATCCTCTTCCCTTCGCGACCGGACGGATTCCATGCCGGCGCGCATGACTAAACCGGAATGGGCCTGAACAATCCCTTTATCAGGCCCGCTCGAACACCGCCGCCAGCCCCTGGCCGCCGCCGATGCACATCGTTTCCAGCCCATAGCGCCCGTCGCGCCGCCGCAATTCGCGCAGCAGATTGGCAAGGATGCGTCCGCCGGTGGCTCCAATCGGATGCCCCAGCGAAATGCCCGACCCATTGACGTTCAGCTTGTCCCGGTCGTCCCAGTTCCAGCCCTTGAGGCAGGCCAGAACCTGCGGCGCGAAGGCCTCGTTGAGTTCGACCAGATCGATGTCCCCCCAGCCAAGCCCGCTCCGCGCAAACAGCCGCTCCACCGCCGGAACCGGCCCGATCCCCATGCGCGACGGGTCGCAGCCCGCCGCCGCCCAGCTATGCAGGAAACCCATGGGTTCAAGGCCGAGTTCGCTCAACCTGTCCTCCGCCACCACCAGGCAGGCGGCAGCCGCATCATTCTGCTGGCTGGCATTGCCCGCGGTGACGACGCCGTCCTTCTCGATGGGCTTGAGCAGCGCCAGCGATTCCGGCGTGGCGTCGGCGCGTATGCCCTCGTCCCTCGCGAACATGATGGGTTCGCCCTTGCGCTGCGGCACGGCGACAGGAACCAGTTCGTCATCGAACTTGCCCGCTTCCCAGGCGGCTGCGGCGCGCTGGTGGCTCATCGCGGCATATTCGTCGCAGGCTTCGCGGGAGATGTCGTAATCCCTGGCGAGGTTGTTCGCCGTCTCGATCATGCCGCTGATGACGCCATAGCGTTCGATGGGCTGAGACATCACCCGGCCCCGCGTCAGGCGGTCGTGGAACTGGGTCGAACCAGACCTCGCGCCCCAGCGATGGTCGAGCGAATAATATTCGACGTTCGACATGCTCTCCACGCCGCCCGCGATCACCATGTCTGCCGCGCCGGTCTGGATGCGCATGGCTGCGTCGATCACCGCTTGCAGGCCGGAGCCGCAGCGGCGATCCAGTTGCACGCCGGGGATGGATTCCGGCAGGCCCGCCGCCAGCGCCGACCAGCGGCCGATGCAGGGCGCCTCGCCATTGCCATAGCCCTGGCTGAACACCACGTCGTCGATCCGTTCGGGGTCGATTTTCGTGCGCTCCACCAGCGCCTTGATGATGACGGCGCCCAGATCGCCCGCCGTCATGGACTTGAGCGACCCGCCATATTTGCCGACGGCGGTGCGGATGGGGGTGACGATAGCGGCTCTGCGCATGGTTATGTCCTTCCAATTTGCATGCCCCCGTTCGCTTCGAGCGCAGTCGAGAAGCGGGGTGTGCAGGTTTCTCGACTTCGCTCGAAACGAACGGAGGTGGTTCCCATTATCAGCGGGCAGCTTCGGCCTGTCGGATCATCTGCTTGGCGATGATGGTCTGCTGGATCTGGCTGGTGCCTTCATAGATGCGGAGCAGCCGGACATCGCGATAGAAGCGCTCGACCTTATATTCGGCCATATAGCCCGCACCGCCATGGATCTGCACGGCGCGGTCCGCGATGCGTCCCACCGCTTCGGAAGCGTAATATTTGAGCGCCGCGCATTCCAGGCTGACCGGTTCGCCCGCATCGAACTTCGCCGCGACCGACTGCATCAGCGCCTCGGCGGTCAGCATGTCGACCTTCATATCGGCCAACATGCCCTGGATAAGCTGGAAGTCGGCGATGCGCTGGCCGAACTGCTTGCGCTCCAGCGCATATTGCAATGACATGTCGATCAACCGCTGACACATGCCCAGCGAGACGGCGGCGATATGGATACGCCCGCGATCCAGCACCTTCATCGCCGTCTTGAAGCCGCGCCCCGGCACGCCGCCGATGATGTTCTTCGCAGGGACCACCACATCTTCCAGAATGACGTCCGTGGTGACCGATCCCTTCTGCCCCATTTTCTTGTCCGGTTTGCCCAGGCTGATTCCCGGCGTGTTTGCGGGCAGGATGAAGGCGGATATGCCCGCTGCGCCCTTCACATCCGGTTCGGTGCGCGCCATCAGCGTGAAGACGCTGGCGCGGGGCGCGTTGGTGATATAGCGCTTGGTGCCGGTGATGCGATAATTGTCGCCATCCTTGATCGCGACGGTGCGCAGCGAAGCCGCGTCCGATCCCGCTTCCGGTTCGGTCAGGCCGAAGCTGGCGATGGCTTCACCAGTCGCGAATTTGGGCAGCCATTCGCGCTTCTGCTCCTCCGTGCCATCCATGACGATGCCTTGGCTGCCGATGCCGACGGTAGTGCCGATGATGGAGCGAAAGGCGATGGAGGCACGGGTGATTTCGCGGATGATCGCGGCTTCTTCCGCCATGGTGCAGCCCAGCCCGCCATATTCCTCCGGCACGGAAAGGCCGAACAGGCCCATGTCGCGCATCTGCTGGACGATGGTTTCGGGCATCGCGTCAGCCTCCTCGACTTCATCCTCGGCAGGGATCAGCTTTTCCGCGACGAAGCGCTGGACGGTGGTGCGGAACAGGTCGAACGTCTCGGCGTCCATCTCGAAAACTCCTTTTTCAAAATCAGTAGGCGACGTCCGCCACCATGGCGTCCAGACCGTCGCAGCGAATGGCGCGGAAGCGGCAACCCTCATTCTCGCGCAGCAGCACGCTCTGGCCCTGAAAGACCGGCGCGACGGCGCGGAAGGCAAAGCGGCTGGGCATGCGTCCGCCGCTGCGGGCATGGCCGAACAGCTTGGCGGCGGTGAAGGGGCCGTGGATCACCAGCCCCGGATAGCCTTCCTCCGCGCAAGCATAGGGCAGGTCGTAATGGATGCGGTGGCTGTTGAAGGTCACGGCGGAAAAGCGGAACAGGTCGACCGTGGACGGCGTCCAGATCGCGTCCTCCGCCTCGGCCGGAAAGGCGGCGGGTGTGATCGCAGGCGTGGCTGCACCGGCATCGCGATAGACGATGGTCTGCGTCTCCCGCACCCGTTCGCTGCCCCCCTGGACGATGCGATGATCGACGGTCAGCAGTATCAGCTCGCCGCTACGGCCCGATTTGTGCGCGACATCCTGCACGGTGGAGATGCGGGTCGCTTCCCGGTCGAGCGACAAGGGTTCGCCGAACGCCATGTCCGACGCCGCGAACATGCGGCGGGGCAGTGTGACCGGAGGCAGGAATCCGCCGCGCCTGGGGTGGCCGTCCGGGCCGATCTGGTCCGCTGCGGCGACGGGCAGGAAGAAGGCCCAATGGGCAAGCGAGGGCTGGATTTCCTCTACATTCAGCGGTTCACCGATGGCGGCGGCGAAGCGGGTGAGCGCCTCCCGGTCGAGCAATTCCGTGCGGCTTTCGGTCCTGCCGATCCAGGTGCGCCAATGGGCGATGTCGGCTTCGGCCACGGTCATGCCACCAGTCCCTCATCATGCAACCGCCCGATGGCGCCGCTGTCGAGGCCCAGCACGGCAGCGAGCACCTCGTCCGTATGCTGCCCCAGTTTTGGCGCGCTGGCGACCGGACCGCGCGCTTCATTGGCCAACGTGCCCGCAGGACCGGATGTCGGATAGCTAAGGCCGCTCGGATGGGTCAGCGTCTCGAACAGCGGATTGGCGGTGAACAGGCGCGGGTCGGTCGTCACCGCCTGATGCAGCGTCCGATATTCGCCCCAGGTAACACCGCCAGCGTCGAAAGCAGGCTTCAACGCTTCGGCGGAACGGCTCGCGAAAGCGGCCTCGAACAGCGGGAAGAGGCGTGCGCGATGGGTGAAACGGACGCCCTCATCCCTTGCAAAGCTGACGCCCAGGTCCGCTTCGACGGCCCCGACCGCATCGCCAAGGTCCAGCGTCTTGAGCAGGCCGGACCACTGGCGCGGCGTGATGGCGACGACGATCAGCCGCCTGCCGTCCGCCGTCACGAAATCCCGCCCGAAGGCCCCGAACAGATCATTGCCCATGCGGGGCCGGTCGCCAGCCGACAGCACTTCCGCCACCGATCCCAGATGCGACAGGCTGGATGCCGCCAGATCGGACAGGGGCACGCGAATTTCCGCGCCCTCGCCGCTGATCCTGCGGCGAAGCAGCGCCGACGTCATGGCGAAGGCGGCATAGGCCCCGCCCAGCAAATCCCAGGCGGGCAGCACATGATTGACCGGCCGTTCGTCATCGGCGGGACCGGTCATCTGCGGCACGCCAACCGCCGCGTTGATCGTATAGTCGACCGCAGGCGATCCGTCCGCCCAGCCCATCACGCGGACGCTGATGATGTCGGCGCGCTTCGCCGCCAGCGCTTCGTGGCTCAGGAAGCCCTTCACCGGATAGTTGGTCAGGAACAGCCCGGCATTGTCTCCGGGCGCAGTCGCCAGCGCCACGGCCAGTTCGCGGCCTTCGGGTCGGCCCAGGTCGATGGCGATGGACTTCTTGCCCTTGTTCAGTCCCTCCCAATAGAGGCTGTCGCCGCCGGGCGCGACCGGCCAGCGGCGATAATCCGGCCCGCCGCCGATGGCGTCGAAGCGGATTACTTCCGCGCCCATCTGCGCCAGATGCAGGCCGCAGGAAGGCCCGGCGATGAAGGCCGCGCCCTCCACGACGCGCAGGCCCTTCAATAGTTCGTACATCGCTCTACCCCAATTCCGTCCCAAGCCTCACCAGCGTCCGGCCGATATTCGCGCCGGTGAACAGGCCCGAAAAGGCATCCAGCGCCTGGCCGATCCCTTCATAGACCGTCTCCGCCGAGGCCATTTGCCCGGCGGCGTTCCAGCCGGTCATCCGTTCCACCATTTCGCCCTCAAGGTCCATATGGTCCAGCGCGATGAAGCCCCCCATGCGGATGCGCTTGGTCATGATCATGGTCAGGTTGCGCGGCACGACCGGCGCGTCGGTGACATTATATTGCGAGATCATCCCGCACACCGCGAAGCGCGCAAAATCATTCGCCAGCGACAGCGCCGCCTGCAGATGATCGCCGCCGACATTCTCGAAATAGACGTCGATGCCGCTCGCGCCCATGGCCTTGACCTCGCGGGCGAGCGCCTTCGTCAGATTGGGTTCGGCCTTGTAATCGATGGCGGCATCGACCTTCAGCACGTTGCGCAGGAAAGCGGTCTTTTCCGGGCCGCCGGCCGATCCGATCACCGTGCAGCCGATATTGCGGGCAATCTGGCACGCGATGGAGCCAACCGCTCCGGATGCGGCGGAAACGAACACGACATCGCCCGCCTTCAACCGCGCAATCCGCATCAGCCCGGCATAGGCGGTCAGCCCTGGCATCCCGGCGAAGCAGAGCCAGGCTTGGGCGGGCAGAGCGCTCCTGTCCCGTTGCCTGAGCGCGCTGGCCGGAGCGTTGAAAAGCTCCCGCCAGCTAAGCCGCGAAAAGACGAGATCGCCCGGCGCAAAAGCCGGATCGTTGGAGGCGATCACCTCGCCAATGGCCGGACCCTCCATCGGCGCGTCCAGCGCGAAAGGCGGGACATAGCTTTTGGCGTCGCTCATCCGCCCGCGCATGGCTGGGTCGACCGCCATCCAGAGGTTGCGGACCTGCACCTCTCCCGGACCGGGCGGCGGCACGTCGACAGCGACGGTCGCGAAATCTTCCGCTACCGGCGTGCCGACAGGGCGGCGCTTCAGGTGAATTTCACGCGATTGCATGCCGCTTGCCTCAATAGCCGTTGAGCCGCGCCCAGCGCTCGCGATGCCAGGCGGTCGAGCCATAGCATTGCGCCGCCACCCGCGCCCGCTTCAGATAGAGACCCGCATCATGTTCGTGCGTCATGCCGATGCCGCCGTGAAGCTGCACCATCTGCGAAGAAATGCCGTGCAGCGTCTCCCCAACGGTCGCCTTGGCCAGGGAGGCGAGAGCGGGGAGGGCGGTATCATCTGCATCGATGGCGTCCAGCGCCGCCTCCACCGCAGAACGGGCAAGCTGCAATTCCCCGAACATCTCGGCGGCGCGATGCTGCAAGGCCTGGAAGGAGCCGATGATCGCGCCGAATTGCACCCGCGTCTTCAGATAATCGAGCGTGGTGTCGAAGGCCTGACACGCATTGCCCAGCATTTCCGCCGCAATGCCGACCGCCGCCAGGTCGAACAGCCTGTCGAGCAGGTCCGCGCCCTTGCCCGCTTCGCCCAGCACGGCGTCGGCGCCCACGGCCACATTGTCGAAGCGGAAGAAGGCGGGCCTGCGCGCATCGATCTGGTCCAGCGCCTCCCGCGACAGGCCGGACGCGCCGCCTTCCACCAGGAACAGCGTGATGCCGTCCCGATCCCCCGGTGCTCCCCCGGTTCGGGCGGTGACGATGGCGAAGGTCGCGGCCATGCCGTCCTGCACCGGCCGCTTGACGCCGTTCAGCACCCATCCGCCGCCCGCAGCCGTGGCCGCCAGCGCGACATCTTCGCGCCCATGCTGCGCGCCTTCCTCCGCCGCCAGCGTGCCGATGGCCGACCCGTCGGCTATGCCCGGCAGCCAGCGCGCCTGCTGTGCCTCCGTGCCGCCCAGCCGCAACGCGGACGCCGCCACCAGCCCGGAACTCAGCAGCGGCGAAGTGCCCAATGTCCGGCCCAGTTCCTCCAGCACCAATCCCATGCCGCGATAACCGAAGTCGGACCCGCCATGCGCCTCCGGCACCAGTATGCCTGCCCAGCCCATCTGCGCCATTTCGGCCCAGGCCTCTGGATCAAAACCCTCCGCATCCGGCCGCCCGCCGCCGTCATGGCCATAAAAGGACCGCAGCGCCGTCACCGGCAGGCGATCATGCACCCATTCCGCCGCCATGTCCTTCAGCATCCGCTGCTCTTCGTTCAGCATCCTCCCGATCCCATCCTTATTCTTTCTCAGGCCGGCAGTTCCAGCGTACGCTTCGCCGTGATGTTGTTCTGGATTTCGTAGCTGCCGCCGTAGATCGAGAAGGCCTTGCTGTGCAGCCAGGCCCGCGTCGCTTCCCGTTCGGCATCCGTATAATGCTCGCCCGACCAGCCCAGGCCGTTGGCGCCCATCAGTTCGATCAGCAGTTCGGCCCGGTCCTGGATGATCCCGGACCAGAGATTCTTGAGCGCCGACACGCCATAGCCGGGGCCGCCGCTCTTCGCCTCCCGCGCCAGCCGCGATACCGTCGCCAGATAGGCTTCATGCCGCATCGCATTGCGCACCATGCGGGCTCTAAGGTCCGGATTGTCGATCCGCCCCATTACGTCCGTGCCGCAATATTGATGCGCGAGCGGGGCGAGCGGCGTGATCTCCGCCTTCACGTCCGACAGGCTGTCGCGCTCATATTGCAGCAGCCGCTTGGCGATGGCCCAGCCCTGATTGACCTGTCCCACCAGATTGCCCTTGGGCACCTTCACATCGTTGAAGAAGACCTCGCAGAAATGAGTCGATCCGCTGATCAGCACGATTGGCCGGGCTTCGACCCCTTCGGATTTCATGTCGATCAGCAGGAAGCTGATGCCACCCTGCTTCCGGCTGGTGTCGGTGCGCACAAGGGCGAAGCACCAGTCGGCCTGATCGGCGCCTGACGTCCAGATTTTCTGCCCGCTGACCAGCCAATGATCGCCCATGTCGATGCATTTCGTCTGGAGCGAGGCAAGGTCCGACCCTGCGCCCGGTTCCGAGAAACCCTGGCACCAGCGCCGTTCATTGGTGGCGATGAAGGGCAGATGCTCCCGCTTCTGCTCCTCGCTGCCATATTCCAGCAGCGTCGGACCCAGCATCATCGTGCCATAGCTGCGGATCGGGTTGAAACCGCCGATAGCCGCTAGTTCCTGGCCGATGATCTTGCCATGCGCCTGCGTCAACCCAGCGCCGCCATAGCGCTGTTCCCATGTGGGCACGCCCCAACGCTTTTCCGCCATGCGCTGGCGCCACAGGCACCAGTCCGCATTGGATTCCGCCGCATGCCGGTCGCTGACGAAATGGATGGACGGGGCATTGGTCAGCGAAGGCGGAAAATTCGCCTTCAGCCATGCGCGCGCTTCCTCCCGGAACGATTGCGCTTCCATTTCCTCCAACTCGGCCATTCATCCCGTCCCCGTGCTGCGCATTAGGCCATGCTGCCCTTCGATGACCGAATCCTTATGCCAATTCTGCACTGCTGGCTAGGAATAAATTGCACTAGGGGATAAAATTGGTGTCGGTCGGCGTTCATCATGGCTGCGATGGTTGACAGGCCCGTGCCGCGACATAAACTATACTCAAATGCAGAATTGATAAAGGCTGCCGCTTTCTCCGGCGATTCGCGGGCGGGGTGCGCATAGTGGAGAGCATGTATATGGAAACCTTCGCGACCAGCCCGATTCCGGCCCATGTTCCCCTGGCCATGGTGGGGGATTTCAGCCTGTTTTCCTCGCCTGGCATGCAGCCCACGCCCAATGGCGATCCGCAGGCAGCGGCGGCGGTCGTGCATGAAGGGCCGCGCATCTTCTATTCGCCGGTCAACACCCGCGACGGACGCGGCACCTGGGTCATCACCCGCGCGCAGGACCAGCGGAGGGTACTGCAAGACCCGGAAACCTTCTCCAGCCACCGCAGCATCTTCGCCTCGGCCCTGGGGGAAAGCTGGCCGATGATCCCGCTGGAACTGGACCCGCCGGATCATGGCAAGTTCCGTTCGCTGCTCAACCCGCTGCTCTCGCCCAAACGGGTGATGGCACTGGAAAGCGCCGTGCGGGAGAGGGCGGTATTCCTGATCGACAGGATCGCGGCGGCGGGCACCAGTTGCCATGTCATGGAGGATTTCGCCTTTCCCTTCGCGGTGAACATCTTCCTGCGCTTCCTGGGCCTGCCGGACGACCGGCTGGACGAATTCGTCACCTGGGCGAATGAATTGCTGCACGGCGACAATGTTCAGCGACCCGCGGCGGCGCGCACGATCATCGCCTTCATCGATGAACTGGCCGCCGAACGGCGCAAGCGGCCGGTGGACGATTTCATGTCCTTCCTCGTGCAATCGAAGATCGACGACCGGCCGCTCACCGACACGGAAATTCGCGGGACCGGCGTGCTGCTGTTCGTCGCCGGGCTGGACACGGTGGCGGCAGCGATCGGTTTCGACCTCAATTATCTGGCCCGGCATCCGCAGGATCAGGAAATGCTGCGCGGCGAGCCATCCCGCATCGTGCTGGCGGCGGAGGAATTGCTGCGTGCCTATCCGACCGTGCAGATGATCCGCGTCGCCACGAAGGACATTGATTTCGAAGGCGCGCCGATCCGCAAGGGCGACTATGTCTCCTGCGCGACGATGATCGCCAATCGCGATCCGCTGGAATTCCCGCACCCCGAAAAGATCGACCTGACGCGGGAGGATAATCGCCACACCGCCTTCGCCTATGGTCCGCATCGCTGCCTGGGGTCGCACCTCGCCCGGCGGGAGATCGTGGTCGGGCTGGAGGAATGGCTGAAGCGCATCCCCCCTTTCCGCATCAAGGAAGGAACCTCGCCCGTCACGTTCGGCGGGCATGTCTTCGGTATCGAAAATCTGATCCTCGACTGGTCCTGAGGAGGGACATCCCATGAAGATCATCGTGCACAACGACAAATGCCAGGGCCATGCGCGCTGCTGGGCCATGGCGCCCCATATCTTCGACCTGGACGATGAAGGCTATATCAAGCCAGGCGATATCGAAGTGGCGGAGGCGGATGAAAAACTCGCCTGGAAGGGCGCGAAATCCTGCCCCGAAAGGGCGCTGGAGATAGAGAAGTAAGCGGACATCATTTCCGTAAATTTCCGTCATCCCAGCGTAGGCTGGGATCTCAGGCGATAGGGCACGGACTGACCTCACGAGATCCCAGCCTACGCTGGGACGACGATATATTTACGTTCTGATCCACACCCCCTTGGTCTGCAAATAGGCGTCGATATGCTCCGCGCCGCCTTCCCGCCCAAAGCCGCTCATCTTGTAGCCGCCAAAGGGCACGGAAGGGTCCATCGCGAAATAATGATTGACCCAGACCGACCCGGCCCGGATGCGCTTCACCGCCGCCATGGCCTTGCCGATATCCTTCGTCCACACGCCTCCCGCCAGCCCGAAGCAGGTCGCATTGGCGCGGCTTATCACCTCATCGAAATCATCGAAGGGCATGATGCAGGATACGGGACCGAAAATCTCCTCCCGCGCAATGCGCATCTCGTCCTCCACATCGGCAAAGACCGTGGGGGCGACCCAATGGCCCTTGTCGAAATTCCCGCCCGTCACCCGCTCTCCGCCCGTCACCAGCCGCGCCCCTTCCTGCGGGCCGAGTTCCAGATAGGATGAGACGCGGGCATATTGTTTTGCCGACACCAGCGGGCCGATCTGGGTGTCGCTGTCCAGGCTGGGGCCGATCTTCAATTCCCTGGCGAAGGCAGCGATACGCTGAACCATCTCCTCATAGACGGGCCGCTCCACGAACAACCTCGTGCCCGCAGCGCAGACCTGCCCCGAATTGTTGAACACGCCCATCGCCGCCGCGGGCGTGGCCAAGTCCAGATCGGCGTCGGCAAAGATAATGTTGGGCGACTTCCCGCCCAGTTCCATCGTCACCTTCTTCACCGTCCCGGCAGAGGCTGCGATGATCCGTTGGCCCGTCTCGCAGGAGCCGGTGAAGGCGATCTTGTCCACGTCCGGATGCGCGGAAAGCGCGCCCCCGGTCCAGCCGGCCCCGGTCACGACATTGACGACGCCCGGCGGCACGCCCGCCTCGAGGCACAATTCCCCGAAGCGCAACGGGCTGAGCGACGCATCCTCGGCGGGCTTCAGCACCATGGTGCAGCCCGTCGCCAGCACCGGCCCGACCTTCCACGCCGCGCTGAACAGCGGCCCGTTCCAGGGAATGATCGCCCCCACCACGCCCACCGGCTCGCGCAGCGTGTAGGACAGCAGGTCCACGGGAAAGCTGTTGGACAGCGTCTCCCCATGGATCGCCGTCGCCGCGCCCGCAAAATGGCGCAGCGACCGTTGCAGCATCCCGCGCAGCCCTCTCGCCGCCGTGATCGGCCGCCCCATCTCGATGCAATCGAGCAAGGCGAGATCGTCGAACTCCGCATCCACCAGATCGGCCAGCTTCAGCAATACCGCCTGCCGCTCCGCAGGCTTGAAGCGGCTCCACGGCCCCTCGAATGCGGCGCGGGCGGCGCGGACGGCGCGGTCCACATCCTCCGCGCCTGCCAGCGCCAGTTCGGCCACCGATTCGCCGGTAGACGGGCTGAAGCTCTGGAACGTCTCGCCGGACAGGGCGTCGACGGGTTTGCCGTCGATCAGCAGTTTCTTGGGTTTGCCGTCGATGAAGGCGGGGCGGCGGGTCTCGATCATGGGATCATCCTCAAATCATATTTTCATGCGTGCGCCGCATAGAGGCGCGACCGAAGGCGAAAAGGAGCGCGGCGGGCAGCAAGACGCAGAACACGCTGATGACCAGCGACAGGCCGACCTTCATTTCGTCGCCCAATATCTTATCCGTGACGAGGCCGATAAAGGCAGGCCCGCCCGCCATGGCGATCAGGCCCGAAGCCAGCACATAGAGCGCCGACACCCGCCCGCGCAGATATTGCGGCGTCACGACCTGCACCGTCGCCGGTCCCATGCTGGATGTGGAAAGGATCAGCGCCATGAAGCACCAGTAGCAGGCGACGGTCGCCCAAGGGCTGCTCACCAGAAAGGCGGCTATGCCGAAGGGCGCGGCGGCCAGCACCGTGAGCAGGCACCAGAAGAGATGCGCGTCATGCTTCCCCCGGCGATAGAGCCGGTCCACGGTCCAGCCATGAACGGGGATCAGCGCCGCCGCCCCAATCTGGGCCAGGCCGATCACGGGACCGATCCGTCCCGGTTCCCAGCCATGGACCCGCGCCAGATAGACCGGCGTCCAGAGCTGGAAACCGATGGTCGCGGCATAGGCCAGGCCGAAACCGACAAAGGTGGCCAGATACAGCGCCTTATACCGGCGCATATAGGCCCATGCCTCGCCATAGCCCGCGCCCGCGCTGATCGCCTTGCGACGGGGCGGTTCGCGAAAAACGAAGACCAGGAAGGCCAGCACTATGCCCGGCGCGCCGGTCATGATGAACACCTGCTGCCATGGCTGGAGCAGGCCGAAGACCGGCCACACGGCAGGCCCGGCCTTCATCGCAGCGGCGACGATCGGCCCGCCGAACAGGAAGACGATGCCCGCGCCCATCACCCCGCCCATGATGAAGACCGACATGGCGAGCGACAGCTTGTGCGGCGGGAAACTGTCGCCGACCACCGAATAGCTGCCGGTGCCGAAGCCGGATTCCCCCGCGCCGACGCCCGCCCGCGCCATGGCCAGCGCCGCGAAGCTGCCCGCCAGGCCGCAACTCGCCGCCGCGACGCTCCACACCGTCACCGACAGATAGAGCACGACTCGCCGGCTGAACCGGTCCAGCGCCATGCCCAACGGAATGGCGCACAGGCAGAAGAGAATCGCGAAGGCCGGTCCCTGCAACAGGCTGATCTGAAGGTCCGACAGGCCCAGATCCTTTTTGATCGGCCCGACCATTAGGGCCATGATGTTTCGGTCGGTCAGTGATAATATGTACAGCAGGAACAGGATCGCCACCGTCAACCAGCCCATCGGCGGCGACGGATAGGCGGCCTGCGGGGGAAGAGGGATGGCGATGTTGGCTTCAGCATCTCCGTGCGGGCCGTCCGGTTCAGGCGATCCCGGTCCAGGCGATGACGCCATCGTCGCGGAAATGCCCGTCATGGCTGCAAATCCCCATGGAAAACGGCGCGCGCTGGCTGGCGGTCATGCGGCAAGGACACTCTCCATGATGTGCGGTCATATCTTGTCGGGCGATCGCCCGGTCCGGCGTCGCTGCTTCAGGTCGTATAACGCACATTTTTGCACAGTAGGTCAATATATGTTCGCGCCGCGCCCTTCCGGCGTATCAGGCGCAGAGGCGGGATTTTTCAATAAACCTTTCCCACTGGTGCAATATTTGTTGACATCGCCGCTGCGCGGGATAACTATAAAAATGCACATGGGGGTAATAATGATTAGACCGGGCGGCTTCGCCCGGCCCTGATCGTGCAGGGAGAGGAAAAGGAAAGATGACGAAGAACAGCCTGTTCATATCGTCGCTGGCCGTCGGCGCCAGCATCATCGCAATGGCTGTGCCCGCCTTGGCGCAGGAAGCGGCTCAGGAAGGCGCTGCGCCCCAGGCGGCGGCGTCCGCGAACAATGCTGACATCGTGGTCACCGGTTCGCGCATCGTGCGCGACGGCTATACCGCGCCGACTCCGGTGACGGTCGCTTCGACGGAGGAACTGGCCAAGACGACGCCGTCGGGCGTTGCCGACGCGCTCAACAAGCTGCCGCAGTTCAACAACTCGCTCAGCCCCTCCAAATCGGCCAACAACTTCTCGAACCTGCCGATCCACGGCAATGTGCTGAACCTGCGCGGCCTGGGCACGCCCAGCAACAACCCGAAGGGGCCGCTGCGCACGCTGGTCCTGTTCGACGGCATGCGCGTGTCGCCCACCGAATATGTCGGCACCATCGACACCAACGTCCTGCCGCAACTGCTGATGCAGCGCGTCGACGTGGTGACGGGCGGCGCTTCGGCCCAATGGGGGTCGGATGCGGTCGCGGGCGTCGTCAACTTCATCCTCGACAAGAAGTTCACAGGTTTCAAGGGCGTGGCCCAAGCCGGTGTCGACCAGCGCGGCAACAACGGCAATCAGCGTCTGGGCGCAGCCTATGGCGCGGATTTTGCGGGCGGACGCGGCCATGTGCTGCTCAGCGCGGAATATTCCAACAGCGAAGGCATGTTGCGGCAGGACCGCAACTTCGCGACCCAGGGCTATAATTTCGTCGGCAGCGTGACATCGACCTGCGGCCTTGCGCCCAACGGCCAGTCGCGGTCCTGCACGGCCGTGCCGGGAACGGCCGCCAATCCCTATGTCGTCGCGTCGGGCATCGGCATTTCCGCCCTGGCCCCCAATGGCCGCATCGTGGGATCAAGCGTTGCAGGCAATCCGTTCGTGGGACGGGTCATCAACAATGACGGCTCCACTCGCCCGTTCGATCTGGGCACCGTAGTCGGCACCACCGGTTTCCAGCAGGGCGGCGACGGCTACCAGATTCCCAACGACACCAACGCCATTTCGCCGTTGACCAATTATAACGGCTTCGGCCGCGTCAGTTACGACCTGACCGACGACATCAATTTCTTCGTGCAGGGCCTCTATGCCCGCAGCAAATATCATTATTTCACGCAGGGCAACTCGCTGATCCCGGCGACGGAATCGGCGCGCATCTACAAGGGCAATCCCTATCTCTCGACCGCGCTGGACAGCGCGTTGACGGGCGCGAACGACTATTATGTCGTCGGCCAGCAGGATGCCGGCCAGCCCAAGCCCATCGCCTATGAAAAGACCGATTACTGGACGGCGACGGCGGGCCTCAGCGGCAAATTTTCCGATTTCAATTGGCAGGTCACCTACAGCCACGGCGATTCCAAGCATTCGATGGACAATGTCGGGCTGTACGACAATCGGAAACTCTATGCGGCGCTCGACGCCGTACGCGATCCGGTTAGCGGGCAGGTCACTTGCCGGGTGCTGCTCGATCCGGCCTACGTCAGCCAATATGCCGGTTGCAAGCCGATGGACGTGATGCACGGCGACCCGTCCAGATCGACGCCGGAGGGTTATGCCTACGCCACCGGCACGTCCAGCTATCGCGCGCGCTTCAAGCAGGATGCGATTGCTGCCAATATCAGCGGCAGCCTGTTCGAACTGCCCGCCGGTCCGGTCGATATCGCCGTCGGCGTCGAATATCGCCGCCAGACCTTGAATCTCACCAGCAATGCCGATCCCGCGATGTTGCTGACCAGTGCTCAGAAAGAGGCCTATTTCGCCGGGCTGCGCGGTTTGCCCCGCGTGGAAAACGCCCAGTTTCCCTATCCGACCGGCCAGATCAACACGCTGGCCTACTGGCTGACCAATGTCGGCGGCAGCCACGGCAAGCTGAACGTCAAGGAAGCCTTCGCCGAAATCGCGGTGCCGATCCTCAAGGACACGCCCTTCTTCAAAGAGTTGAGCGTCAACGGCGCGATCCGCGTGACCGACTATTCGACGTCGGGCACGGTGAAGACGTGGAAGGCGGGCGCGACCTGGAAACCGGTCGACAGCCTGCTGCTGCGCGGCACCTATTCGCACGATATCCGCGCACCCAATCTCTACGAACTTTATGCAGGTCCGCAGAGCGGCATCGGCATCGTGAACGACGCCAGGAACACGGCGGGAACCTATGGCAGCGGCCAGAACGTCAACACCAACACGCTGACCGTCGGCAATCCCAATCTGAAGCCGGAAGTCGCGAACACCTATACGTTCGGCGCGGTGTTCGCGCCTGAATTCCTGCGCGGCTTCTCTGCCTCGGTCGACTATTATAATATCAAGGTCGACAAGCTGATCGACTCCCTGTCGGCGCAGCAGTTGATCGACAATTGCCGCAATGCGGGCGGATCGGGCGTGATCGAATGCAGCCAGATCGACCGGGCGTCGCCGACGACCTTCCCGTCGCTCGTCAATCTGATTCCGCAGAACATCGCCTTCCTGAAGACGGCGGGCATCGATTTCGACTTTACCTACCGCACGGCGGTGGGCAATGGCGGCCTCGGCTTCCGCCTGTACCTCAACTATCTCGACAGGTTCGATGCCCAGCAATATGCGACCGCACCGGTTGCCCATTATGCGGGCGTCAGCGTGGTCACCAGCAATCCGCAGGGCTTTCCGCGCTGGCGCGGCAACCTGACGGTCGACTACAGCAACGGGCCGTTCGGCATCACGCTGGGCGAACAATATATTGGCAAGATGCGGCTCGACATTCCGGGCGGCGCGACGCCGATCCAGTTCGTCAATCCGAAGGTGAAGCCGGTCTGGTACACCGACCTGACGCTGCGCTACACGATACCGCATGGCGACGGCGGCAATTTCGAATTCTTCACGACGGTCAACAACCTGTTCGACAAGGATCCGCCGCTGATCCCCGGCACGGTTCCGGGCGTCAATCCGCCGACCAACATCGCGGTGTACGACATTGTCGGCCGCGCCTTCACGGCGGGCGTGCGCGTCAAATTCTGACCGGCTTTCGGGCAAGGGCGAGAGGGGGCGGAGCAGCGATGCTTCCGCCCCTTTTCCTGTCGTTAACCTGCTGATCCGCGCCCATATGTGTCCATAGAGCGGCGGGCTGCGTTGCATCCATGCGCCGCCCGGCAGTATGCTGCGCTGCGTCAACAAGCCGGCTTTTCCCGGCGTGAAGGACGTCAGGCCGGGTCGCCTGGCGGCCAACCCATGATGAAGGAGGAGGGGGCCCATCCGGTTTTCCGGAAGCGGGTTCCTGCGTCCTTCGATCGTCGGTCGGCCATCGGTAAAAAGCCGTTGAAGAAGGAGAATGAAGATGCGGATCGTTATGACCGGATCGGGCTATGTCGGCCTGGTCTCCGGCGCATGCCTCGCGGATTTCGGCCATGATGTCGTCTGCGTGGACAAGGATGCCCGCAAGATCGATCTGCTCCAGGGCGGCGGCGTGCCGATCTACGAGCCTGGCCTAGCCGACCTGATCGCCCGTAATGTGAAAGCGGGGCGCCTGACCTTCACCACCGATCTCGCCGGATCGGTCGCCCAGGCGGATGTCGTCTTCATCGCCGTCGGCACGCCCGCCCGCCGGGGCGACGGCCATGCCGACCTCAGCTACGTCTACGCCGCCGCGCAGGAGATCGCCTCCAACCTCAGCGGTTTCACCGTCATCGTCACCAAATCCACCGTCCCGGTCGGCACGGGGGACGAGGTCGACCGCATCGTCCGCGAAACCAATCCCGACGCCCAGTTCGCCGTCGCCTCCAATCCGGAATTCCTGCGCGAAGGCGCGGCGATCCAGGATTTCAAGCGCCCTGACCGTATCGTCGTCGGCATAGAGGATGAACGCGCCCGCCCGGTGATGGAGGAGGTGTACAGGCCGCTCTACCTCAACCAGGCGCCGATCCAGTTCACCGGCCGCCGGACCAGCGAACTGATCAAATATGCCGCCAACGCCTTCCTGGCGATGAAGATCACCTATATCAACGAAATGGCCGACCTGTGCGAGAATGTCGGCGCCGACGTGCAGCAGGTGGCGCGGGGCATCGGCCTCGACAACCGGATCGGTTCGAAATTCCTCCATGCCGGGCCGGGCTATGGCGGCTCCTGCTTCCCGAAGGACACGCTGGCGCTGGTCAAGACGGCGGAGGATGCGGGCGCGCCGATCCGCCTCATCGAAACCACCGTGGCCATCAACGAAAGCCGGAAGCGGGCCATGGCGCGCAAGGTGGTCGCGGTCTGCAACGGATCGGTGCGCAGCAAGACCATCGCCGTGCTGGGCCTGACCTTCAAGCCCAATACGGACGACATGCGTGATGCGCCCTCGCTTTCCATCATCCAGGCCCTGCAGGACGGCGGCGCGCAGGTGCGCGCCTATGATCCGGAGGGCATGGACGCCGCCCGCGCCATGTTGTCGAACGTGGAGTTCTGCCAGAACCCCTATAGCGCCGCCGAAGGGGCGGAGGCTGTCGTCATCGTCACCGAATGGGACGCACTGCGCGCGCTCGACCTGCCGCGCCTCAAGGGCATCATGAGCGGAAACGGGCTGGTCGACCTGCGCAACATCTACCGGCCGGAAGTCGCGGAGGCGGCGGGCTTCGCCTATGTCAGCGTCGGTCGCGGCGCCACGCCGGAATTCGAGGAACTGGTTCAGGCGGCGGAATAGGCCGCCACCCAACTCCCCTCCCAAAGCGGGAGGGGAGTTCGCTACGCCCAAGCGCGATTTTTGTTCCAATCATACCGGTTCTGAAAGAAGGACCGGTCTTTCTTTGTCGTTTCGCAAAGACAAGAAACCGTTCATCGCAAATTCAGGAAGATTGCGACGAGTCGATATTGACCGGAGGTTTTTGTTAACCTTCATAGGAGACCCTACAGAGGATAACTTCGGGGGTCGCAAACATGCCTGTCAAAATGACTGGCTCCATTTTTGGAGCCGGAATAGCTATTTTATGCATCGTCGCTGCGGGAGCCGCCACGGTCATGACTAATGGGTCGATATCCAATATGGAGTCGACGGAAACCACAACCATATCGCAGTCCACCACGACTGCGTTTTCAACCCAAACGACGTCGACGGCGAGCAGTTCCACTACGGTGACCGCCGTTTCGGATTTTTCCGATTTCGATTTCGCCAATGGAACGCGGCTGCCGGAAAAGGCGACGCTTTCGCTGAGCAACGCCACGTTCCGGCCGGGCAGCAACGTCGCTTATGTGCCGGTGACGCTGGATCGGCCGACGCCCAATACGGTGATCGCGCGGGTTATCACGGTCAACGGTTCCGGCACTTATCGCGCCATTTCGGGCTATAATTACCAGACGGTCGATGCGGTCGTGATCTTCCGCCCGGACGATCCGCTGGTCCAGACCGTCGCGGTGCCCATCATCGGCGCGACGGAGGGGCAGCAGTTCCAGCTCAAGCTGCGCGAAGTCCCCTGGGGCGGGCTCCAGGGGCAATCCACGGCGACCGTCACGGCGTCCAGCGCTGCGCAGGCCACTGCAAAGGCCACCGGAACCTTCCGGGAACCGCGCAGCTTCGCCGCGACCGGCACGCTCCAGTTCGAACTGCTCAAGGCAACGCACAAGCGCTCGCCCGACGGCGGGTGGGATCGCTGGGCCACGTCGCTCGCCAACGGCCGGACGCAGCCGGGCAATGGCGAAACCGGCCTGTATCTCGATTCCACGATCTTTCCCGGCATCGAAGGCCCGGTCTATTGGGGAAGCAGCGGACTGGTGCTCCACAGCCAGAAGCTGAAGACGCCGATCAGCTATGGCGGCCAGACCTGGTATTATGGCGCTACAGTGCTGGACGGCCGCAACTTCCTGGCGTCGCAGATCGGCTATGGCCAATATGAATGGGTGGCCCGGATGCCCAACCGGCGCGGCTCATGGCCTGCCTTCTGGCTGGTCTCCACCAGCGGCTGGCCACCGGAAATCGATGTCTATGAGGGCTTCGGCTATCAAAGCTACTGGGATTTCGACCGCCATGTCGCCCATACCGTCCATGTCGGCGCGAACAGCACCCGCTACGACCAGCGCGGCGTCACGATCCAGACGCAGCAGGCCTATGGCCTCAGCGGCTATAGCCAGGATTTCCACCGCTTCGCCGTCGATATCCAGCGCGACTACATCACATGGTTCGTGGACGGCGTGGAAACCTACCAGTCGGTCAATCCGTTCAGGGGTTTTCGTTTCTATCCGATCATGGACGTCGCGGTGAAGACCAACAGCGCCTATGACGACGGCTCCGGCGACATGATCATCAGGAGCTTCAAGATTTACAGCGCGCCATAATGGCTCTGGGCGCCTCCCGCCAGGGCATAGAGGCGCCCCCAACTCTTGACCCACTGCCCGGCGATGTCGACGCGGCGCGCGCCGGGCAGCAGCAGGGCGGCCAGACCGGCCGTCCGCAATCCCAATATGGCGACCGACCGGGCCAGGAGCTTCGCCGTGCCGATCCGGCCGGGCAGGGCCTTGCGCCGCGTCATCGTCTCCGTGCAGCCGATGCGCCACATGCGCTTCAGCACCCAGGAAAGCCGCGCCCGCTCCGCAGGCACCCATTCGCTGACCCGCGCATCGGGCGACCAGCCGAACCGCGCACCAGCATCGTGCAGCCGGGCCAGAAAATCCAGATCCTCCCCGCCGCTGCGGTTGAAGCGCGGATCGAAGAAAGGCGCGGCGATCATCGCGAAGGCGCGACGGCTGACCAGCAGATTGTTGCTGGCCCACAGCATCCCGGTCGCCCCCCATGACCGTTCCTCCGGACGGAAGACCAATGTTTCCCGCGCCCAGCGCGGCGGCTGACCCACGAAGCAACTATCCACCGGCCCGGCGACCACATCCGCGCCCACCTGCGCCTGACAGATGAGCAGCGCGTCTAGCCAGCCCGGCTGCGGCCATTCATCATCGTCGAGCATCGCCAGAAAACGCATGGCCGGATCGTCCAGCGCGGACCCGACAATGGCGTTGCGCACCGCGCAAAGCCCCGGTTGCGCCACCGTCAGCAACGTCACCGGCAGCCGATATCCCTCCGCCAGCAGGGCGCGCACCACGGCTGCTCCTTCCTGCCCGACAGGATCGTTGTCCGCGACCAGCACCATCACGTCATGCCGCCCGGCGACGTCCGGCAGCGCCTCCAGCAAATGGCGAAGCTGCTCGGGACGGCGGAAGGTGGGAATGGCGATCCAGACGGCAGGCATCAGGCGGCGGCCTCCACCACGGGCTCGCGGCTGCGCCCGCCGCGCTGGAGCCATTTGATGAACTGATGCCCGCGCACCTCGACCAGCGCATAGCTCGCCCAGCAGAGCAGCCATGTCGCCACCAGCATGGCCGCGACGATCAGCCAGTCGAAGCCCATCATCCCATGCTTGTGCGCGACCCCCATGCCGCGCGCGAACACGTCGCGCACCAGCGGATGCCAGAGGTAGATGGAATAGCTGATGAGGCCCAGATGAAAGCTGACCGGATTGGCCATGACCGCCCGCGCCGCCGCGCCGTTATAATAGCAGCTCAGCACCAGCAGCGGCATCAGGCAGACCACCAGCACATCCGCCTTTCCGGGCAGCAGCAGCGCCAGCGCGATCAGCCCGCAGACCGCCGCGAAACCGCCCTTCCGGTCGATCATCCGCCTGCACCACGGCTTTTCCGCGCAGCGATAGCTGAGCACGCCCAGCGAGAAACCGGCGATGCAGCGCAGCAGCGTCAGCACCGTGTCGCTGTCGTTGACGTCCAGCGGCCCGCTCGATCCCCGGCCGGATGCGGCAACCAGCGCCAATATCCCGACGCACAGCAGGCCCTGGACCCAGGCCCATCGCGAAAAGGCGATGATCGCGATCAGCGGATAGACCAGATAGGCGGCGACCTCGGTGCTGACCGACCAGCTATTGCCCGCGATCGGCTCCGTGCCCCAACCCCAGCTTTGCACCATCAGCAGGTTGCTGACGACATTTGGCGCATCCAGCGCAATCGCTTGATTGCCTGAGATGTTGAACATGATCCGCGCCATGAACACCAGCGTAACGATCAGGTGCAGCGGCCACACCCGCGCCACCCGGTTGATCAGGAAGTCGACATAGCTCGCCCGACCAAGATGATTCACGACCCGGCCGTGATAGCCAAAGGAAATGACGAAGCCGCTGAGGATGAAGAACAGGTCGACCGCCAGATAGGCGCGCGAGAAAAGCGGCATCCGAAACGCTTCGAACGCCGGATTATGCGGGATGTGGTACAGCAGCACCGAAACCGCCGCGACACCGCGCAGGCCGGTGAGGGACGAAATTCTCATGCGCGGCTTCTCCCCATGGGTGGCGCGGCGTCGAAGGCGGCGGCGATGGCGTCCCACAGCGGCTTTCGGCGCATGTCGCCGTCCAGCGGCAGCACGCGCGAAAGCTGGCCGTCAGGCCATTTATAATCGGGATAGTTGGACAGCCAGCTATAACGGTCCGACAGGCCCCAGCAGAGCACGGACCGCATAGCCCGATTGTCCAGCGCCACGTCCAGAAATGCCTTGGCCACGGCGGCGATTTCACTGTCGCGCTTGTCGGGACTGGGCGGCCCGCCTTTGTCCGCGACATCGAATTCCGTCACCGACAGCGCCAGCCCATAACCGTTCAGATCCTCCAGGAACCGGGCGAAAAGCGCCTGATCGAACGCTTCCCTATAGGGCTTCAGATGGCCCTGTATGCCGACCGCATCGACCGGCACTTTCCGCGCCATCAGCCGGTCGAGCAGCTTCAGCATCGCCGTCCGCCGCCGTTCGCAACGGGGCGAGTCATGCTCCAGCCCGAAATCCGTCAGGAACAAGGTCGCCTTGGGGTCCGTCGCCCGCGCATGGTGGAATGCGATGTCGATATAATCCTCCCCCATCGCCTGCATCCACATGCTTTTGGCGCGCATGCCGTCGGCGCGTCCATCATTGGGTTCGACCGCTTCGTTGACCACGTCCCATTCGCCGATCCTGCCCGCATAGCGCGGCATGGCGACGTCGATATAGCTGGTCATCAGCTTTTCGCGGCCTGCCCTGTCGGCCTGTTGCAGCGCCGGTTCCAGCCATTTGGGCTGGGCCGCATACCAGACCAGCGCATGGCCGCGCGCCCGCATGCCATGTTCCTGCGCGAAGGCGATGATCTGGTCCGCGCCGCTGAAATCATATTTGCCGGGCTTTGGCTCGGTGGTGCCGCGCTTCAGTTCATATTCCTGGACCACCATGTCGCATTCGCGGGCGATGGCGGCGGTGAAATCGGGGTCTTCGCGCAACTGGCGGGACTTGATCGCCGCGCCGAAAGCGCGGCCCGACCGCCGCGCATGGGCGGCCAGCCCTTCGGACGAAATCCCGGCCTCCGCCCGGCTGGACGGCACCGGAGAGCAGGCCCCCAGCGCCAATGCCCCGGCCAGGAATTCGCGCCGCTTCACAGCCTTTGCCCCTTGCCCGCCAGCATGTGGGAAAAATCAATCCACCGGTCGGAAATGCGGCGATAGACGGGATCGGGCATGACGATCTGCAACAACACCGTCGCCGCCAGCCGTGGCCCGAAAGCGCCCCGGCACACCGCTTCCAGATAATAGCGCATCGCCTGCCGCCTGCTGGTCGGCCAGATGCTCTTCGCGGCATGCCAGCCCATATAGGCGGAAAAGGCGCGAGGGCTGATATGCGGGCGCAAATCGCGCAGCCAGGTCAGGCTGCCGATGCTGCCGCGCACCTGCGAAAGCCGGTCTTCGGCATCCCGGTCGGCCCAGATCGTGCCGGGCCGCTCCGTCATCAGGAATCGCGCGCCCGCCAGCGACAGGCGCATCGCGAAATCGGTATCGTCACCGAACTTCACATCCTCGCGATAGCGCACCCGCTTCGCCATCGCCCGGCCCAGCGCCATGCTGCTGGTCTGGATGAAGCCCCGGTCGCACATCAGATAGCGGTCCATCGTCTCGCCGCTGGCGATGGCGCGGGGTGGCTTCAGGAAATTGCGACCCTCGCCGCGATCCGCCAGCACCTGCCCATAGGCGACGACATCCTCGCTCTCCTGCACCAGCGGCAGCAGGTCGGCCAGATGATGCGGCAGGAAACGGTCGTCGCAATCGAGGAAGGCGATATAGCGTCCCCGCGCATGGTCGATGCCCTTGTTCCGCGCCGCCGCCGCGCCGCGATTTTCCTGCACGATGACCTTCAGGCGCGGGTCGTTGATCGCGCCCAGCGCAACCTCCGTCCCGTCGGTCGATCCGTCGACCACCACGATCACCTCTATGATCGCGATGGTCTGTGCCAGCGCGGACATGACCGCCGCCACCACCGCGTCGCGCCGCTGATAGGTGGGGATCACCACGGAAAAAAGCGGCGTGGCTGCGGCGGCCCGCAGACTGGATGGGGGCTGCCATGCGGTCATCACGAACCGGCTCCGCCATGGGCGGGTTCCGCCTTGCCGAACCGCAGGACGAAACCGTTGACCAGCGACCGGTAAAGCGGCTTGGGCAGGTAGGAACGCAGCACCTGCCGAGCGATCACGCGGGGCGGGACGCCGCCCGCCACCATGCCGACGGCCAAGTCCTTGATCGCGACGACTGGTTTGATCGGGGCCATATGATAGGCCAGCACCGTCGCCCGATAACCGCGCCGCGCCCGGTTGGTCAGCATATGACCGCACCGGTCCAGCCAGTCGAGCGAGGTCTCATACCCCTTCACATAGGAAGTCCGTCCCGCCTCCGTCGCGTCCAGCCACACCGTCAGCGCCTGATCGATCATCCGGAACCGCGCCCCCGCGCCCTGGAGCCGGACGCAGAAGTCCAGATCCTGCCCCTTCTTCAACGCCGGATCGAAGAGAACCTCCTGCGCCATGGCGGTGGGCACGATCATGGTGCTGGTCTGCATGAACTGGTTGGCGCAGAACAGATATTCGCCCACATCCTCCCCTTCGCGAATGCCGCGATCCGGGCGTATCCAATATCGGTCGACGCCCCGGTCCACCTTCATGCGGGAATAAAGGACGGTGCTGCCGTCATCCCCGGCCAGCGCCTTCGCCATGATGGACAGCTTGCCCGGCAGGAACAGGTCGTCGGAATCGAGGAAGGCGATATAGCGCCCCTCCGCCGCCAATATGCCTCGGTTGCGCGCCGCGCCGCCGCCCGCATTATCCTGCCTGATATAGCGGACGCGGGGGTCGCCTATGGCGTCAATAGCCGGACCGGGATTGTCGCGGGAACCGTCATCGACGACGACGATCTCGAAATCCTGCCAGTCCTGCGCCAGCACGGAACGGATGGTGTCGCCGACGATATCCGCCCGATTGTAAAGCGGGATGACGACGGAGAAAAAGGGCTGCTTGTTCAGGGGAGCGGCATCGCTCATGCGCCATGCACCTTTCGATATTCTTCATAATGAATCCCCGCCAGACCGGCGATCTTTCCGGCGGCGCGGTAAAGCTTACCCAGCCGCTCGACCCGCTTGCCTCGGTCGAACGTCGCGACCGCGCCCAGCGACCCGACCAGGAACCCCGCGACGATGCGTGGCGCTTCGCCCAGCGATGCGCGCAGGCGGCCCTTGTGGAAACTTTCCACCATCATGTCGGTCATGCCGACGCGATAGCCGCGCATCAGCAGCCATTTGGCGGTGACGCGGCTGGCGGGGATTAGTTCGGTGACAACGGCTTCCTCCGACCAGGCGAAGCGGAAACCCTTGCGCTGCATGCGGGTGAAAAGCTGCTTGTCCGACCCGCCGGTCAGCGCCATCCGCTCGTCGAACGGACGATCCCCCATGGCGCGCAGGGCCACAGCCGCCATCAGCACATTGGCGGTGCTGTCGACCAGCGCGACCGGCCCCGACTGCCCGCGCTGCTTGGGGGCGAGCAGGGGATGGCGCGCCGCCCATGGCGCGATGGCGCTGTCCATTTCCCGCAGCACCGCGCCGCCGACCACATCGGCTTCGCAGCGAAGCGCCGTATCCATCATGGCGTCGATCCAGCCGGGGGAGGCGGCCTCGTCATCGTCCAGCATGGCGACATGGCTCGCGCCCGGCCGCGCCAGCGCCGCCGCGACCAGCGCGTTGCGCACCAGCGGAATGCCGCGCTCCGCCACCAGCAGCGCCTCTATCGGCCAGCGATAGCCCTGCGCCGCCATCCGCTCGACGACGGCCATGCCTTCCTGCCCGGCGGCGTCATTGTCGGCCACCAATATTTCCAGTTCATGCCGCGTCTGCTGCGCGGCGAGCGATTCCAATGTTCGCCGTAAACCCTGCGGCCGGTTGCATGTGGCGATGCAGACGATGATTCTAGCCATTCACTGTCTCCGCCTGATTGAGGTGCCGCCTGCTCCAAATCGGGCGCGGCTTGGCCTTGAAGGTCGCGTGCGCGGTCGCGACCGCCGCGAGGAAGATCACCCAGACCTGGCGATCCTTGTCGAAGAAGCTGGTTTCCAGCAGATTCTGGTACATGACGAAGACCCAGATCGCGAAGGCCGGGACCATCAGCGTCTGGTTCTCTTTGGTCGAACCGGTCAGGAACCAGTAGGCAGGCAGCACCAGAAAGCTGATCAGCAGCAGGGCCAGGCCCAGCGGCCCGGTCGTCACCCAGATTTCCAGATAGCCATCATGCGAATGGGCCGTCAGCATCTGGAACTGCTGGTTCAGATAATCGAAGGCGGGGCTGTTCGCGCCCACCTGCCAGAACCCCCCGAAACCCGCGCCCAGATAGGGGTGGTCCGCCAGATAATCCAACGGCACCTGCCAGATCGACACGCGCCCCGTAAAGGATGTGGGATCGGCGAACAGCCGCTCTATCGTCGGCTGATAGGCGATATAGAGACCCAAAAACCCGACCATGCCGAAACCCAGCATCAGCAGCAATATCGCGCGTTTCTGGGTATTGTCGCTCAGCGCGCGATAGATGTTGCTGATCGCCAGCATGCCGACGCACAGGGCCAGCGAAGTCTTGCTCTTGGTCCCGATCACGAAGACAAAGGCCATCAGCGCGAACAGGGCGTAATACCATTTGCGGCGATCGATCCAGCTATTGCCGCAGACGATGAAGCACAGCGCCATGACCGCCCCGGCGATATTCTTGTGGAAGAAGAAGCCGCGCCACGCCCCGATCAGCGCCTTGTCGCTTTCCGTGGGCGGATGGACCGCCGCGGGCGTCAGCGGCAGCGACACCCAGCATATCACCAACGACACGATCAGCGCGGCGCGCAGCGCGTTGAACAGCCGCTCCGGCCCGATCAGCGACAGGGCGCAGAAGGTGATGTAGATCACGATCAACTGCTGCATCGCCCGTTTGAAGGACACGAACGGCGCGACGCCCCAGGTGCAGGTGATGAAGAACCAGACCAGCATGATCGCCAGCGGCCAGAAGGTGAACCGGTATTTCAGCGGCTCCTTGCGCATCACCTGCACGGCGGTCAGCAGCAGGGCGAAGCCGATGAACAGGGCCTGCTTGAACAGGTCCGATCCGTCATTGGCCTCGGCCATCGCCACCAATTCTTCCTGGGTGCGGGAAGCGAAAGGCTGCTGCCCGATGAAGACCATCATCAGGAAGACGAAGTAGAAGACCTGCGCGACCCAGACGAGCTTCGAACTGCCGCTGCCGCTCTGTGTGGCGGGTGCAGCGAACCCGCCGCGATGCCAGCTAGTCGCCATGGTCAGGCGGCCTCCCGCCGGTCGCGCCGCCATTGCCGGTCCAGCCGCCAGATACCCAGCATCATGACGAGTTGCGACAGCACGACGCCGCCGACGGAAAAGACAGGCGGCGCGCCCCACACCAGCAACGTCACGGCGATCAGCCCGACGACGCAACTGCGCATGCTCTGGGCGGCCAGGGGGCGGAAGGCGCGCCGGGCCTGCGTCATGACGCTCATCGGTGTCTGCACGCACTGGACGAGCGAGAGGAGGGCGCAAAGCCCCACAGCAATCGTCACCAGCCGATGGTCCAGCGTCGGCTTCAGGATCAGCCCCGGAAAGAAAATCAACGCCACCGCCGCCACGACGCAGGTCGCCAGCCACAGCATGACCAGCGCCGCCATGAACAGCCGTTCCGACCTGATCGCCGCGTCATGATCGCCGCGCGCGACGGCGCGGGTCATGCGGGGGCGCTCCAACTGGGTGAGGGCGGTGATGCAGACATTGACCGGGCGAAAGAACAGCATCCCCACCGCAATCGGCGCAAAGGCGGTCGGCCCGGCCAGCAGCGTCACGATATAGCTGTGCGAATTGGATGTCGCTTCGGTCGACAGCACGCCGACCAGCGTCCAGGCCGATTGCTCCTTCCACACGGGGCGATAGGCGCCAAGCGCCCGGCCCGGCCCCATGACGAAATGCCGCCGCAGATAGGCGATGCCGAAGGGCAGCAATCCCATCAGGCTCGCCGTCACCAGCATGCCGCCGATGGTGGACATGTCCGCGCCCGTCCGCATCGCGATCAGCAACCCGGCCAGGATCGTCCCCGCATAGGTCAGGTCCGACCGGGCAGCCCGCGCCGGGGCATGATGCGCATAGGCGTTGGACCGCCCGAACCAGCGGATCAGCGACAGCGTCCCCGCCAGCCCGAACAGCAGCGCCGCCGTCGGAGAAGCCGTGGCCCAGGCAATGACCGCGCAGATCAGCCCCTGACTGGCCGCCAGCATCAGATTGACGGGGAAGAAGAAGTCGAAACTTTTCGCCTCAACATCGTCGCCCTGGTTTACCGCGATGGTATAGGGCGTCGACACCAGCGCATTGGACAGGCTGTAGCCGAACTGGATGATCACCAGCAGGAAGGCCAGCGTGCCGATGGCCGCCGTCCCCAGATGGTGGATCGAGAAGATCTGGACCAGCAAATGGCTGACCGACACGATGGCGGATGACAGGCTGGCCAGCCCGAAGCGGCCGAACATGCTGCCCAACCGCTGGACGCGGCCCGTCATCGAGGGGTTTTCAGCCGCCTGGGCCTCAGCCATGGCGGTGTTTCCAGATCAGCCACAGCGCATGCGGATTGGTGGTGATATAGCGCCAGGCCAGTTCCTTGGGCCGCGTCGCCATCCGGTGCAGCCATTCGAACCCCGATTTCTGCATCCACATCGGCGCGCGCGGATAATCGCCGGTGATATAGTTGAACAGGCCGCCACAGGTGACGATCCACCCCGCCTTGATCCGGTGCCGGTTGCGCACGCAAAATGCCTGCTCGCGGGGCTTGCCGGTGCCGACCCAGAGGACGTCGGGCGCGGCTGCGTTGATCGCGTCGATCACCGCATCCTCTTCCTCCGGCTTCCAGAATCCGTTGCGGCGTCCGGCCAGTTGCAATCCCGGCGCGATCCTCAATATCTCGGTGGCGCAGGCGGAATTCACCTTCTCTTCCGCCCCCAGCAGATAATAGCTGACGCCCGCATCCGCCGCCCGCTTCAGGCTGTCGGTGAACATGTCCGTCGTGCTGGACCGGTTGGCGATATGCGGCCCGCCAAACCAGCGGGACGCCATGACGATGATCTGCCCGTCGGCATGGATCAGGTCCGCATGCGCCAGATTGGCCCGGAAATCCGGGTCGCTGGCGTTCATCGACAGGCCCTGTCCATTGGCGTCGAAGATCAGTTGGGGCGGATGGTTCAGGCCCCGCCGAAGCGGCGCCTCGACCAGCATCTTGTCGATCAGGGCATCCAGCGACAGGGTGGAAACGGGCAGGCCGCCCACCTGGGTCACGGGCGCTTCATGACTTTTTTCGGGGGTGGGGAGGGGCTGATGATGCGCCAGCGCGTGTTCGGCGCTCATGCGATCACCGTCCCGGCAATCGGCACGCCATGGCGGTCCAGATCGTCGATCACGCGCCGCATGTCGGCAATCGCCGTGTCCCCGCGCCGCGCCACGATGACCACCGCGTCGAAACCTGCCAATATGCTGCCATAGGGCGTCTGGTCCCCCTTCCGCTCCGCCAGATAGAACAGCATCGACGTATCGCGCAGCCCCCAGCCATTGGCCGTCTCCGCCAGCGGCCCACGGGTGATCAGGCTGGCCGCGCTGCCGGACGCCCGGCCCGCCGTCATCAGCCACAATCCTTCCACGGCAGTCCTGGCGGCGGGCAGCAACGCCGCACTGCCCATCAACTGTTCGGCAAGCCCAGCCTTGTTGGCGATGCGGAACAGCCGGTCGAGCGAGGGCCGTCCCATGTCGACGTCCACCAGCATCGTCTGCCCGTCCATCTGCGCCAGCACGACCGCCAGATTGGCCGCCATGATCGCCGCTTCGTCGCCCGCCTCTATGGCCAGCACCGCCAGCCGCAGCGATGCGGGATCGCCGTCCTTGGCCACCGCGCGCATCTTGGATCGGATTGTCCGCACCTTGGCGGCATAGGCATTGGCGGGGTCGAACGCCGCCACCACCAGCGGATCGACCCGCTGGTCGCCCTCCGGCAGCAAGGCGAAACCGCCCTGCAAGGCCGCGAGTATCCCCGCATCCTCCGGATTCAGCAGCCCCAGATCGACCGCCGCGTCATGCAGCGCCAGACCCTGCGATCGGGCATGGGCCTCCACCTTGTGCACATCGGCTTCGGCCAGAAAGCCATGCTCCACCGCGAGCCGGGCGAAATTATGGCTGTCGCGGGCGCGGGGGCGCAGCGTGCTCGCCCCGCCGCCAATGCCGCCAGAAGATGTCAGCTGAGGCGGTGCGCCTGCCGTCGAACGCAGTCTCATGCGGCCTCCTGCTGTTTGAAGAGCCAGCCGCCACGGACGGGGACCGGCATCAGTTCGGTGATGACGTCGACTTCGGTCGCGCGGGCGACGCCAGCGGCCGATCGAACGCGCGGATGGATGATTTCCATCAGGATCACGGCGGCGATCCCGCCGATCAGGCCGAGCGCGATCCCGCCGACCAGCCACAGCATGATATTGGGCTTGGCGGGCAGCAGAGGCACGGTCGCCTCGTCCAGCGGACTGGCGTTGGGCTGCGATATCTGGCTCTTGAGCACCGCTTCGTTGAACCGCTGACGCACCGTGTCATATGTTTGCCGCGCCGCATCGACATCGCGCTGAAGAACCATGAGTTGGTCCTGCACGTCGGACATGCGGATCATGCGATCCTCCTGGCCCGCCATGTTGGATTTCAGGTCGCCCTCGCGGCGGCTGGCCGCCACGCTGTTGGCGCTGACCGCCCCGGCCTGGCTGGATCGCGCCGACGCCAGCTTCGACTGAAGCTCCGACAATTGGGCGTTGGCCGCCGCCATGGTCGGATGATTGGGGCCAAGCGTCTTTTGCAGCTCGGACACGCGGGCGGATTGTTCAGCCACCTGCTGCTGCAAATTCTGGACGATCAGCGATCCTTCGATATCGGACACCGAACCCGCCCCGGCCTTCGACCGGGCGGCGGCGGCTTCCGCCTGCGCCTGCGTCAACTGATAGGACATGTTCTTCAGCTTTTCGGCCTCCAGGTCCATCCGGTTGATGCCGATAATGTCGTGCGCCCGCTGGAAATCGGACAGCTTGCGCTGCGCCAGTTCGTAGCGGCGGCGCACTTCCTCCGTCTGCTCGTCGAACCATTTGGCCGAACCGCGTGCCGGGGATGCGCGCAATTCCACCTGCTCGCGCATGTAGATTTTGGCGATCAGGTTCGCGACCTTCGCCGCCACCTGCGGATCGGGGTCCAGATATTGGATCTGCAGCACGTTGCTCTGCCGCCCCGTGGTGACGGTCATATTCTTGCCCACCATGGCGGCAGCACTTTGCAACCGCGCATCGGTCGGCATGTCCGCCGGCATGGCTTCGACGAAGCCCGCTTCCTTCGCGACGGCGTTCATCACCTTGCCGCTGCGGATGATGTCGGTCTGGGTGCCCAATATGGACTCCGTGTCCGGCTTCGTGCCCTGCGCCGTGTTGGTGTCGGTCGGGTCCGTCTGCGACAGGTCCAGCAACAGCGACGCCGTGCCCATATATTGGCGCGGCTGGCTGAAGGCGGCGATGGCCACCAGCAGGAACAATATGCCCCCGATCATCGCCGCCGTGCGCCAGCGCGCCTGCAGCGCGGCCAGCAAATCGATGGGGTTCATGCTCATAACCCGTCCACTCCCTTCAGCAGGGCGCGCATCTCCTCTGCGGGCGTCTGGACAGGCGGCGCGGCCTGCACCGGCTGCTTCGCCATCAGCAGCAGGAATTGCGGCGCCAGCGTATCTTCGAACATCCACAGTTCGCCATTGGGGGTCGCGACCAGCGCCGGTTGCAATCGCGCCATGGCGTCCCGCGCCTGGCTTTCGTTGATCGACCCGCCGCCCAGCACTTCATGGCCCAGCGTCACCAGCCGTTCGTAGCTGATGGCCGACATTTGCGACGCCACGATGGCGGACAGCGCGATCATCCGGCGCGCCGACCCGGCTTCCCACAGGATGCGGCGGAACAGCGCATGGGTCTGGCCGCTCATCTCCTCCCAATCCTCCAGCGCGGACGCCAGCCCCTGCTCGATATCGGAAAGCAGCATGCGGTCGCGCCCGGCGGCCTCCGTCACCAGCGCCGCCTGCATGCCGAACAGCCGGGCGTGATAGGGCGACCCCATGGCCGCGCTCGCCAGCATGTCCAGCGCGTCCTCATCGATGGCCAGCCGCGCATTATTGGCGCAACTCAGCAACAGCCGCTCCAACTCCGGCTTGGGGATCGGCGCGACCCGCTGCGGCGCGAGGTGGCGGCGCAGAGAGGGGTGGGCCGCGATCAGCCCGTCTATGTCGCTGGCGATGCCCACCAGCACGACCTGCACCGGCGAATGGATGTCGGTCAGCAGCTTCAACAGCGTGGCCACGTCCTGCTTCGCCGTTTCGGACTGCACCCGGTCATATTCGTCGATGATCAGGATGGACCGTTCCCGCACCTCCTCCACCAGCAGGGCGGACAGGCGGGATACGTCCAGCGGCTCGCCCATCATCTTGCGCGCCCGTTCCTGCCCCGCGCCGCTCATCGGCAATTCGGTCAGGAAGGGCCGGAAGAGGGAATCGAAATCCGCTTCCCCATTGGCGGAGGCATAGAGGGCGATGCAGCCCGCCTCATCCGCCAGATCGCCGAACACGCGGGCGAGCGACGTCTTGCCCGACCCCCGCGTACCGAAGATCACCGCATGCTTGCGCTGCACGACGATGGCTTCGACCAGCTTTTCCAGTTCGCTGTTGCGCCCCGCCAGTCCATGGCGGTCCGTCACCGGCATGGCGGTGTTGAACGCGGCATAGATGCTGTCGCGGCGCAGGCTGATCGGCTTGATCGGCGGTGCCATGGCGCTCATCGACAGGGGAAGGTGCGCGGGTTCCGGCTCGGCCGCGTCCTGCCGAAATCCCGGCAGCACAGGCGTGTCCAGATAGAGCGGCACATCGTCCGGAATGACGCGCTCCTGGCGTTTTTCGTTACTCCGCGTCAGGGACAGGAACCGGTCGAATAGTCCGGATCGCTGTTGCGCGAAGCCTTGATCGAGTGTCGTCAAAAGAGCTTCTCCCGGATGATGAGGACATCTTCAGGCTTCACCGGATCGTCCAGATTGGCCTGTATTTCCTTCCCCTCCCGGCGCACTTTTATGCGTTTCGTGGAACCCGCCAGCGTCGGTCCCCCGGCCAGCGCCAATGCCTGCCGGAAACTTTGCCCCGGCGCATAGGAAAAGGCGCCGGGCTGCTGGACTTGGCCGTAGACATAGATTTTCTCCGCAGGGGGCACGAACAGCGTGTCGCCTGCCTTCAGCGGCCGCATCGCCCCCGCCGCCATGTCGGCCAATGAAATGCGCACCGGCCCGCTGCCGTCGGCGGGGGTCAGGATGACGGCGTTGGCCCCATCCTTGGTCGACCCGCCCGCCTTGGCGAGCATCGACGCCACCGTGTAATCGCGGTCGAGCGGATAATTGCCCGCCTGCGGCACATTGCCCAGCACCGTGACGAAGCGGCTGACATAATTGCTGACCTCGACGCTCACGGACGGCTTGGTCAGGTATCCGCCACTGGCATAGCCCGCCTCTATATCCTGGGCGAGTTGCGACGTGGTCTTGCCCTTGGCCGACATGGGGCCGACCAGCGCCAGGACGACGGTGCCGTCCTCCTTGATGCGGGTGGTGGTCGACAGGTCGGGCTGGCCGAAGACGGATATCTTCAGCTCGTCGTTCGGGCCGAGTTGATAGCCCGCGCTGGCCGCCTGCGGGGCAGGGGCCGCCGTCGCAGTCGTCGCTGCGGCCCCTGCGGCATTCTGCGCAGTCGCCGCCGCCGGACCTGCAATCATCAGAAGGACGGAAAGGCTTTTGAAGAGAGTTGCAGCTTTCACAGCCATTGGCTCCCAAAGATATGAGGATCAAAAATGCAGGGCCGCACCCAACGTCACTTGCATGCCGCTATAGTTGGAGACGCTGGTATCGGTTCTGCGGATATAATGCTGGGCATCGAGCGAAAGATCGAAACGCTCCGAAAGTTTCCTGGTCAGCAGCGCGCCGAAGCGACGATTGCGATCAGCCGTGATCGAATAGGGACGAAGCGCCGCATCCTGCCGGAACTTGCGCCGGTCCCATTCCGCATAAAGCCCGGCGGAGGTCAGTTCGGAAATGGAGAACTCGCCCTGGATGCGATAGCTGGTGTCGATGGCGAAACCGCTGGCGATCAGGCTGTCGTTGATGATCGCCCGCTCCGTCATCGCCGTCAGCTTCAGGCGCGGAACGGCGGTGGTCGAAAGCGCCACCTTCCAGCCCAACCCATTATAGCCGCCGACGACCGCGCTATCGCTGTTCACGTCCAGCCAGCGGACATCCGCGTCGATCTGCGTGATCGGGCTGACGGACCGCTGGAAACGCAGGCCATAGCTGTTGATCCGGTTCTCTATCCCCAGCGCCGGCCGCCTGCTGTTCACCCGCCCATAATAAGCGGTCAGCGTGCCCAGGCTGGGCTTGCTATACCCCACGCCGCCCATGAACGTATCGCTGGTCTGGTCGGCATAATCGAATTGATCCGCGTTGCGCGTGGTGTCGCGCTGATAGCTTGCCACCGGGAACAGTCCCGGCCGCTCGCACGTGAAATCCGCGCCGACGGTCCTGAATTTCTGGAGGTTTTCGGTCGCCGAATTGATGTCGCCATAATCGGCCCGCTGTTGCCGATAGGCGGCGCGGGGCGTGATCAGGCAGGTCGCGCCGAAGCGGATATTCGCCTTCGCCTCCGTATCCAGCCGTAACTTGCTGCGCTGGCTTTCGGAAACGAAACGGTCGTAACCGATCTTGCCGCGCAGCAATATGTCATGCCGCCCGACGGGCATGCCGTAAGTCGCCTCCAGAGAGGGCGTGACGATCAGATCGTCCTTGGGATTTTCGACCCGGTCATCGACGCGATAGACATTGTCGTCATAGAGAAGGTCGAGCCCGGCTGTTAGATGAAGGCCATATTCCCTCAGCCGCCTCTGCTCGTCGGCGGACTGAACGCGTTTTTGCGCAATCGTGCCGTCCCCTTCCTGCGCATGAAGGACAGCAGGAATATTCGCGACAATTGATGCGCCGCCCAGCGCCATGACCATTGCGGCACGCGACCATTGAAATTCATCTTTGCGGGACGCACGAAAACGGCGCCGCAAATGCGGTTCATTGCATATTATCAATCTTATGACCCTTATTGCATTGCAGCAATCAGGCCATGCTAGAAGGATTTCGTCGTAACGCCACTGCCTGAAAAGCAGTTTGTCGCGCCAAAACAACGGCTCGGTTCATCGAAAAAGAGGGCGCGGCGGATCATTCCGCCACGCCCTGAATCCGTTAATCTGGGAGAAAGCTTAAGGCCCGGCGATTCCGCCTAGAGAAGCAGCCAGACGATCGCCGTCACCGTGCCGACAAAGGCCAATATCCCGGCCCAACGCGAAACCAACTGCACGCCGCGCTCCGCCCGGTCGGCGATGGTGACGGACTCGAAGCGCGCCGGCATGTCGCGGCGCACCTCACCCGTCTCGATCAACGAAGAGGCACCCGCAATCGCTGCAAATTCTTCAGCCACGTTTCCCACCATCCAATTTGTGAATGGCAATATTATCCGATTTCGCGGTTAACAAATAGTTGGGACGAGGGGCCGCCAGACCTCCATTCGTCGCATAAGACGGCGGAAATGCGCCGAACCGAGCGACAAACCGCCTTAAATCAACGGTTCATCGCAAATTTCATTTTCGGCTCGGAACCTTTTTCAACTCCCGGCGTGCGCGCTATCTTTCGAGTCGCCCCCACTTAATTCCTCCCTATCGAAGATGGGGAGGGGGACCATCCAAAGGATGGTGGAGGGGAAATGCGCAACGCAGCATCAATAAGCATTCCGATGCACCAGCACATTCAGCGTCCCGAACAGGATGGCGATATCCCGCATCAGGCTCCACCCATGCAGATATTCCAGATCGGCCTCCACGCGGTTTAGGATATCCCGCCGCGTCTCCGTCGCGCCACGGAACCCGCGGATCTGCGCCAGCCCGGTAATCCCCGGCTTCAACGCATGGCGGTGCCAATATTGCCGGTCGACCTGCCAGAAAAGCTGCTCCTCCGCCGTCGACCCCAGCGCATGGGGACGCGGCCCGACCAGGCTCATCTCGCCCAGCAGGACGTTGATCAACTGCGGCAGTTCATCGATGCTGGTCTTGCGGATGAAGGCGCCGACCCGCGTGATCCGGTTGTCGTCCCGCTGCGTGGAGGTGGCCCCCGCGGCATCGCATTGCTCCACCTTCATGCTGCGGAATTTCAGGATATGGAACAGCATGTTGCCGCGCCCGATCCGTTCCTGCCTGAAGAAAACCGGCCCCGGCGAGTCCAGCTTGATCAGCACCGCCACGACCGCCATCAGCGGAGCCAGCACGATCAGCACCGGCACGGTCAGCGCGATGTCCAGCAACCGCTTCTTCGCCCGGTTGGCCAGGTTCAGCGGTCCCCGCGACACCACCAGGGTCGGCGTCCCGCGATAGGCCTGCACGGCAAGAGGCGCCATCGGGTCCAGTTCCGGCACAATGATCTCACCCAATATATTGCCGCCTTTCAGCATCTGCGCCCAGTCGGCCTTGCGATCGGCGGGGCAGGAGATGACGGCACGGTCATAATCGCGCAGCAGCGTCCCCAGCCGGTGCAGCATATAGGGATCGTCCAAATCGGCCCGCAACCCGATGGCCCCGGCATCCACGATCACCATGCCGCTGACGTCGCCGGGAATGACGCCGTCATCGATGATCAGCAATTGGGCGAACAACCCATCGGGAAAGTTGCGGCGAACCGTCTGCACGATCATCAACCGTTGCAGGACGATCAAAGTCCCGCTGCACAAGATACCGCCAGAAATTCCCAGCCGCGACAATTGCCCCGTCGCCTTCAGCGAGAAGAGGACGAGCAGGAAGATCAGCAAAGTTCCAGCGAACGCCATCGTCGCGCTGCGGCAGGACTGGGTCATGCGCGTCAGGCAATGGGGATTATAGGCCTGATTATGAAAGGCCAGGACGGCATAGACGATCATGCCGCCCATCAGCGCCTGCCACTGCCCGTCCGACAGCCATGGCAAACCGGCCGCCCGCAATCCGAAGGCAAAGCCCGTGGCAAGCGCGACCATATCGGCGACCAGCAACAGCAGACACAGCCATAGCCGCGCGTTGCGTTGCCCGGCGGCCGTGGCGGGCTGGCGACTGGGGACACCTTCGATCGCCAGATCAATTTTCGACATCTGCAACCCTTTTTATGTCTTGACGTCAAACTGGGCACCGCCACCAGGCAGTGTGTCAACCATCAGACATCCGCAGTATTTTGATTATGTTGCATGGCAACAGGACATAAATGCAAAAGGCTGACAATCGGGCCTGGGGTATGCGGACCCGCTTTTCCGACGATCCGTTCGTCCTGAAGGACGTTCCGCCCCAGATTTGAGACGACCTGAAAAGCCGCCCCGCCGCATCCGCAGCATGGCCGCTCCCCGACCGACCCTATCCGTCCCGAATCATGAACCCGATCAGCGGATTATCCACCAGCCCAGCAAGCAGAGCGTCAGCAGAAGAGCGAGCGGCCCCGCCCAGCGCGAGAGCCGCTGGATCGCTGCCTCTGCTTCATCATGGGGAAAACGCCACCGGGACGGCGCATCCTGCGCCTTCCCCTGTTCCGGACGAACCAGATCGTGGTGGGGCACGGAAGGGGCCGCTTTCGAAGCGCCGCCCTTGTCTTGCGGCTGGGGAGAAAGGTCGATCATCTGCTCAGCCCCACTCGTCGCAATGCGATCCGTCGACAGAATAGCCCGACCGGCCGAAAAGGAAAGCCATTTCGGGCCATTCCGCCACGACAAAAGCATCCGGCCCGGATCATTCCAACAGGCTTGGATGAAATGCGCGGCATGCTATCCTGCCGATCATGAAACAGGATCGACAGATGGACCCGATCGACCGGAAGATCGTCGCGGCCTTGCAGGAGGATGCGACGCTCAGCCATGCCGATCTGGCCGAACGGGTGGGGGCCTCCAGCGCCTCCTGCTGGCGCCGGATCAAGGCGCTGGAGGCCGCGCGCATCCTTGCGGGCACGGTCCGGCTGGTCGACCCGGAAAAGGTGGGGCGCGGCGTCAACGTCCTCTGCAACATCCGCATGCGCAGCCACGCGCAGGAGGCCCGCCGCGCCTTCGAACAATTTGTCGACGGCAGGCCGGAAATCGTGGAATGCTTCTCCATGTCCGGCGAGTGGGATTATCTGATGCGCGTCGTGGTGGCGGATGTCGCGGATTATAACCGCTTCTTGATGATGACCCTGCTGGGCCATCCCTCGGTCGCGGGCGCCGCCTCCCACTTCGCCCTGTCCATGACGAAATTCACCACCGCGCTCCCGGTCTGACTTGGAAGGGGGCAGCCAAAAGCCGGTGGTGGGCGCGCGCTCAAAGGGCACGGCAACGCTGACGCCTAAACCCGTAAGCTATCATGTGGAAGATTATATGGTGGACGCACTAGGGCTCGAACCTAGGACCCGCTGATTAAGAGTTTTGGAATCACGTTCTTGTGCTAGATTGCGCTAGGTTGTTCTAGCCACAATAACATTGATAATTCAGTATGTTATTCGCTTGCGTGATTGTGGGTGATTGCCGTAACTTGCGCTTCATTGCTATAAATACGCTAGATTTTAGCGGCTAGAGAGCGTTATGGCGAAGATCACTAAGACCTTTGTGGACAAGGTCGCAGCGCCCGCCGAGGGCTACGAGATGCACTGGGATGACAGCGTGAAGGGCTACGGCCTCCGCGTCTCCGCACAGGGCAAGAAGGTGTTCATGGTGATGGGGCGGGTGCTGGGCAAATCCATCCAGTTCACCCTTGGCCCCTATGGCACGCTTACCGAGGCCAAGGCGCGGGAGCGGGCGCAGAAGGTGTTGCAGGACATGCGCGAAGGGATCGATCCCCGCGCTGTGGTCAAAGCGGACGCCGCCGCCAAGGTGAGCCTGCAAGACGTGCTTGAGGCATATGTCGGCAGGGTTGGCAAAATGAAGGACAGCACGGCGCGCGAGTATCGCCGCCATGTGGAAAAGACCTTCGCCAAGTGGGCACCGCTCCCCATCGCCAGCATCACCCGCGACATGGTGAAAGAGCGTCACGCCGCGCTGGTGAAGGGCGGTCTTGAGGGCAAGAAGGCAGCGCCCGCCAGCGCCAATGCGGCATTCGTCACGCTGCGCATCCTGATCCGTTTTGCGATGGACGAATACCGGCAGGCTGACGGTTCCCCGCTTATCCGCGACAATCCGGTGGACGCACTCAAGCACCATTGGGCCAAGCTGGGCACCCGCACCGAGCGCTATATCGACCGCCGCAAGATCGGTGAGGTTTGGAACAAGCTGCAAGAAATGCGCGGCGAAGTGCAGGGTTATGAAGCACTTGCCTCGGTGGACCTGACTATCTTCGCGCTGCTGACCGGAGCGCGCCGTGACGAGATGGCGGCCCTGACATGGGACCGCGTGCATATCGATGACCACAACCCGTCCGAGTGCTGGTGGCATCTGGACGACCGCAAGCGCGGCGATCCGATTTGGCTTCCGCTCAGCAGTCAGGCCGTGGCGCTGCTCAAGTCGCGCCCCCGCCTCAAGCTGGCGGATGGCACCGAAAGCCCGTTCGTGTTCCCATCGTGGGGCAAGACCGGGCGCATTATGGATGCCCGCGCTCCGATGGTGGCAATTGGCGAGATAGCGGGCAAGCACCTGTCGCTCCACGACCTGCGGCGGTCGTTCACAAACTACGCCATGCGCGAATGCCTCATTGAGAAGTTCCGCACCGACCTGCTGACTGGCCACAAGCCCAGCAGCGACGATGTTACCGCTCGCGCTTATCTCGACCTGGCGCACCTCGATTGGCTCCAGCCAGATGTGCAGAAGGTCGGCGATTGGATCGAGCAGCAGGCCGCTATCGCTGCCAGCAAGAACGTGGTGCCGCTGCACCGCACCGCGTGATGCTCGCGCTGGGCACCGTGCGCCGGGGTAGCAGGGGCGGCAGCAGCGCGCAGCAGGGTTAGGGCGGCAGGGTGGCGATCGCCCCTGTGCAGGCCCCGTAGCGAAGGTCGGCCAGCGACCCCAAAATCGCACCATTCCGGCAAAATCGGTCGATCAGGCCATCCCTCTCAAAATCGCCCGACCCCGGCTTGAAGATCAAAAATTCTCGGAAGATTTAGCCTCGACTCCGCCGACCGAATCAGCATATCAGGATGTCGCACATCGTAGCTTTCGACCGCATAATGCCGGTCGTCCGTGCGAGGCGGGAGTGCTAATCCGTCTCGTGCATATCTCGCTCACAGCGATTGATGTGTCACCAGCAAATAAGTTGGAGACACGATGTGATTTATACCGAGGATTTGCGCGCTATTGAGGCCTTCAACGACGAGCAGTTGAGGGCAATTTTTGACGCCTCCTACAGAGAAGTGTTTCGCCATCTTAGTGGTGATGGCGTTGTTTCCGCCGATATTATCATCAATGCCGTTGAGTCTCACACAATTTCTTTGTTGAGAGAGATGGCAATTGATGCGGTTGAAGGTTTGACTGCGTAATTTTATCAAACACTAGCGTAGTTATTTAATGTATAGCTACGTTACCGGCCCGCTTTATCAAGTATAGGGCGGGCCGGTCCCGTTGCTAAGCTGGGTTTCGCTCGCACCACATTCTGCGGGAGTCCCCTGCAATGAGTGAAATGTCCTTCGAGCAGCTTTGCGAGTTGTTCGCCTACACCCCGAAGCGCCGCCCCCTGTCGGGCGATGAGGTTGCCGAAATTCTCGGCGTCCATCCGAACACCATGAACCAATATCGCTTCCGTGGCGAAGGGCCGCGCTATTTCAGCCCGCCCGGAACGCGCCGCGTTTGGTATGCGGAACTTGATGTTCTGCGCTGGCTCGCTTCCGGCGCTCGTCACAGCACGAGCGAAGCCGCCTAATCCCCCTCACGAATAGAGGCAGGGCGCGAACCCTGCCTCTGGAGTATCGATGTGAACAGCAGCATTGTAACCGGCCTCGCGGAGAGGTCGCAATACCCGGCGCATTTTTGGCAATTTTCAACGCCGCGTAAAAATCGGCCCGATGTAAATGGCGACGGGCAGGATTTTACCCATACCCCCACCGGCAGGGAGGCGCGTCATGGTTGAACAGACCCCTCCATGGGAACCGGGCTGCCCACCGCAGACACCGGATGGGAAAACGGATTGGGACGCTATCGGTGTCCATTCGAACAGCAATGCCAATGTGGACTTCCGCACCTTTGAACAGAAGCGCGAGGACTCAGAGCGTCTGGCGAAGATCATGGAGGATACGCGGCGCGCTGAGGAAGCCAAGCTGGAGGCGGCGAAGCTGAAAGCTGGCGTTGCTATTCCGCCCCCGATGGCACCGATGGACGCAATCACAATGGAGGTCGCAATGAGCAGCGATACCGCCACCGTTTCCCTGCAATACCTCGTTGACCCATTCTTGCCGAGCAGGTGCGTCGTTGGCTTCTTCGGGCGTGGAAGCACTGCCAAATCATCCCTTGTGGCCACATTGGGCGCGCAAGTCAGCGGGGAGGCATCAACCCTCTGGATTAGCGTTGAGGAACCGAACGACTGGATCAGGGTGCGCCACATGAAGATTGGTGGCGATGAGGGCACCCTGTTTGTCGTCACCGCCGTTGCGAACAAGTCCGACACGCAGGGCCGCGTCACCGGGTCCAACTTCGACGTGTATGAGCATTTGGAAACAGCGATCCAGAAAGCGAAGCGCGGTGCCGACACCATGTACATCCCGCCGCGCCCGCTCAAGCTGGTCGTGCTGGATACGGCTGTCGGACTGACCGGCTGGCGAAAGGGGGAAAGCCCAAACGACGATGCCTCGGTGAAGAAGCTGCTCGCCTATCTGCAAGCGCTGGCGGAACGGTATGACGTCACCATTGCCATCATCGGTCACTCGAACAAGGGGAAGCACGAATACTTCGCTGACACCGTGGCGGGTGCGTCCGCATGGACCAATTCACCGCGCTTGTCGTTCGTCCATGCCCGCGACATTCGGGAGGAACATGCCAACGTGATGCGGGTAGCCAAGACGAACCTGACCACACGCTTCACGACGCTCTACAGCACCGAGCCGGTCCATACGCTGCATCAACGGAAGGAAGGTGCTGACTCGGTGCTGGTCCGCGTCAACATTGGGCTGACGTTTTGGGGCGAGGACGAGTCTATGGAGGTGTTTGAGGACGCGACCCGCAAGCCGCAGGAAGGCGACGGTGAAGGTGGCGCGAGCAAGAAGGAGAGCCTCGTCGAAAAGGTGATGGGCGTGCTGGTGGAAGCCGTTTACCGGACAGGCCAGCCCGTTACCCGTGAGCAGGTCCACAACCTCTTTGGCAGGGAAATCAGTCGCCGCGAATGGGCGAAGGTGGACGACCGGCTGAAGCTGATGCAGTTCCAATACCGCGTCGTTATTGAGACTGGCGCGCAGAATAAGGCGCTCTATGTGAAGCAGAATTAGGAGAAGCTGTTACATTCGCCCCTATGACCACAGCATGTAACAACGGTAACAACGGTAACGGTTGTTTGATAATTAGATGCTTTTTAAGCACTTGTTGTTACCGATGTTACCGTTGTTACCTTCATTGTCTCTAAGGGGTGTGGTAACAGATCAATAGTTCGTCAGCGGGGTGAAGCCAAAGCGGTCGCCAATGGCGTGGTAACAGCGATCCACTGCCTCAACGATGTCAGTCAAAACCTTGTCCAGTTCCTTGTCGTAAAGTGCCATGTCCATATCGCCCGCATGGACGAAAGCGTTTCGCCCCTCCACAAGAGCCTCAATCTGGTCATAGAGTGTGACTTTTCGACGCTTGTATGGCTTGCGCATCGCGGCTGCTAAGTCGAGGCGGTTGTCGAGCAGGCGAAAGTTCTCGCCGATGATGCTAGGACGCTGGAAGGAAAAACATTCCGATATAGTTTGCTCGACTGGCTTTCTGTTGATTGCGATTTGCTCAAGCTGCGTGTGGCTAAGCCGAGCCTTCTTTAGCACTTGTTCGCGTCTGTCGGCGTATTTGAGAACGGCTGCAAACGTAGATCGAAAATATTCCTCCCAGACCGCGACGATAAACGGAATGAGAAGGTTGTTGGAGAGCAGGCGCGGATTCATTTCGTCCATGAAATGGAACCCGGTAGGTTCCTCCCGCGCCATATTGCCCTCTAACTTTCTCGCCCAAAGGTAGATTTGCGATTTTATCAATGCGTTCTTGAATCGCCATCGAGCGATGTAGCATCCTGACACCAACGGTGATGGTGGCGGCTCGTCTGGATGCCAATAGCGGTTGCGGCCCGCATCCGTCTCAAAGTGGCCTCCGAACAAGTCTCGTAGCAGCCTGATTGTCTTATTCTGATGAAGCAAGTCCCAGTGACTACGAGCAACTGTCGATCTAGTATCTATCGCTATGCTGCCGTTTTCATTGTAGACTTGGAGTTCTACGCCGACCCACGAGCGATAATCATTGTCGTCATACCAATGATATGAACCGACCATGTTGGGCACGCGCAGGCTTTCCCGATAACGGCGGTATCCCAACAGGTCGATAACCTCTACGACTCTTTTCAGACTCGTTCCGCTGGGCAGTTCGTTGCGCGATGTATAGCTCATGGGGGCATTGCTATACGCTGAGCGTATGCGCTGTCACCACATCCAGCGAGCAGCGCCGCTACAGGGGCACCCCATGCGCGCCGCGCCCCAGCGTGCCCCACAGCGGCCCGCGCCAGTGTGGTCATCGCCCCAAAAGTGCCGACCCACAAATATGCTATATGGTGTTCACGGCGCGCAGAACTGAACTAAGTCATTGTTTTAACAAATAAAATACTTGCGGACCTTCGCACGGCCTCCCTAGCTTATAGCCAATGTCTAGCCGCATCCGACATTGGAGTTCGATAAATGGCCGATGAAATTGACACCCGCGTCACCCCGTCTTTTCATCCAGAGACGGTGCAGGCGATTGCGGAATACGACGACGACACTTCAAGCATTCTTGCCGGGACTGTTTCCGCGTTTACCGAGGCATATATTGCGGTCGGGCGCGTCCACGACGCCAGCGCGGCGTCCAAAACGAACCCGGCATGGAACGAAGCTGCCGCGCTCATCCACACGGCGGACTTTGCCGACAAGCTGACCATCCAGCTCGCCAAGCGGTTCGACAGCGCCACCGCTGGACTGACCCGCGTGATTGAAGGGCTTGAGAGCGAACTGTCCCAGCCCATCGAGGGGCAGGGGGTTGGCGCGATGGCGGGCGAGATTCGGGCGTTCGTGCGCGGCATGAGCGATGGTGAGCGCATGGGGTTCATCCGCAAGGCGATTGAGGCTGGCGACACCCGAACGGTAGGCGCGTGCCTTGGCGGTCCTGCCTACCTGTCCGGTCTGACCCCGGAAATGCAGACGGCGCTTCTCCGCGTGCATCACGAGAAGGCGAATCCCCGTGCCGCCAAGCAACTGCGGGCGGCGAAGGCGGGTCTCGAACTGATCGGCGAGCGCGGCGGCCTCGTCTTTGGCGAGATGGAGAAGGCGATCGGGGCGAAGCAAGCAAAAGTGCAGAAACTTCGTGCAGCAAAGGCGGCGGCTGAAAAGTCGTTCGTCGTCTGATCCTTGTTCTAAACAATCCGAGGCATCCGATGACCGAACAGATTGCACCGCCTTGGGGAACGGACTGGAAGCCCACCCCTCCGCCTATCCCGACCGAGCCGCGTGGCCCCGGCAACCCTGCATGGCGGGATGCCGATGGCAACGGGGTCAGCGGCAACCCTCGTGGCAGACCGCCAGGGCGACCGGATCGGCGTTTGCTGGCCACACAGCAAATGCTCGACGAAATGCGGAACATTGTCGCGGTGCTGGTCGGGAAGGCGCTTGAGGGCGACACGAACGCTTGCGCGATTGTGATGCAGAAGGTGCTGCCGTCGGTAAAGGCTCAGGCTGAAAAGGTGCAGTTCGACCTCGATACCAGCGCGCCGATCAGCGAACAGGTGAGCGCCGTCCTCGATGGTGTAGCACAGGGGCAGCTTGCGCCGGATGTGGCGCGTCTCATCATCGACAGCATCAAATCGCTCGCGGACGTTCGCGCCACCGAGGAGCTTGAGGCGAGGATCGCCGCTCTTGAGGAGGCTCGCGATGCCCGAGCGTAAAACCGAATTATTTGCACATTTTTTGCGAACGGGCCGGATGCGACCCGGCAAGCTGAAAATCCACTCCTAGGGGCACCGGCATGGCAATCATCCAAACCGAACGGAACCGCGTCCACGCCCATGCTGTTGGCGATGACGATGTGTTCGTGCGTATCTCGCTGTTGGGATACGACGAAGCGGGAGCGCGGGTAGTGCGCCACCTGCGCTACGAACCCATCACCGAATATCAGGCAGCGGTGGATTGGGCGGTCAGCATGGCGGACGTCATGGCGCACCCCATCCATGTCGTTCCGCTCAATGGCGATGACATGCGTGAGCCGAGCCGCTTCCTGCCCATCTGTGAAGCTGTCGCCCGCATGACCGATCAGGAACGCGGGGAAATGCGGCGGGGCATCGTTCAGAGCATGTGCGAGGTGATGCGCGATTGCGATGACTGGCGGGTCCGCGCCGACGCCTACGACATTCTGCGCCAATTGAAGGTGACATATGAAAGCTGACATTTCGCTGGCGGAGCGCCGCCGTATTGAACGGGAGCAGCAGGCGGAGATTCGCGCCATGCTGGCACCGCGCCACTTCGCTACCATGCGGGACCAGATGGCAATCGACGCTGCGCTGGCACGATTGGAGCTTGAAGCGCTCATTGACGCTGCACCTGCCATCTATGCCGCGATGGGGCGCACGGCGGTTCCCATGCCTGCACCTGTGGTCATGCCCGAACCTGAACCCCTCGCGCCACCCGTTCAGGTGCCGGTCGCGGTTCGCCCCGGTGCGCCAGACATGCCCTTTGACCTTCGCTACCATCTCGGACTGCGATAACCACAATGGCAGGCATCCGCGCCCTTCAACGCCGCATCAAGCGGATAGAGGAAGCGGAGAAGCCGAGACCATCCCCGTTCACGCTCCTGTTCGGTTCGTTTGACGCATGGGTTGAGCGGGAGGTGCTGCCGGGCATCGAAAGCGGCGCGCTTGCTGCTGACGATATGATCGCCGTGGTTGCTGCCCTGCGGGCATGGGAGCGCGACGGGACATGGAGCGGCGCATATGCACGCTGACGGTGAACCCGCGTGGCTGGTAGCATGGCGCGAGCGCGACCATCAGCCGCAACCTCCCAAGCAACCCAAGCCGCGCAGGCCCGCACCGCCGCGTGACGCTCCATATACCCCGCTCCGCATGAAGGGGCAGGCAGCCGCTATCGGTATCATCGAGCCGGACGCTTGGCCGTTCGACGGGTGCGTGCGCCGGGAGCCGGTGACGGACATGGACATTCCGGGCCGTGTGGTCAGGAGGGTAGGCTGGCACCGCTGCCTCAAGTGCCGTCGCCCATTTTTCTCAGAGGACGTGCTGCGCCTGCGACTGTGCAGCGGCACGGAGGGGTGCAGGGGAGACGAGGACCGATTTACGAGATGAGTTAGCGCGGGGGTCCATCTTGCTCACCGCGCCGGGGTTAAGGACACCGACCCCCGAGCCATAACATCGGGTCCAGCAGCGGGGACGGGTCTCCTCCCGCTTGACGCTGCCAGCACCCTGCGCCTTCGGGCGTGGGGTGCTGCTATGAACAGCTAGAGCGGCTAGAAATACGCTAGAGCGCTTACGAGCGCGGCCCGCGCTGTCACGCTAGACCTTCGCTAAGTGCTTGGTTTTGTTGGTGAAAAGTGGTGGACGCACTAGGGCTCGAACCTAGGACCCGCTGATTAAGAGTCAGCTGCTCTACCAACTGAGCTATGCGTCCACGCCCGCTTTCGGCTTGTGCCTCTGTCGCAGGAAAAGTGGTGGACGCACTAGGGCTCGAACCTAGGACCCGCTGATTAAGAGAAATTGGATTCAACGTCTCACCGCGAAATTTCATAGTACATCGCGTCACCATGTTACAGGAAATTCCCTTATGTTTCCTTGTATTAATGGTAAAATTGCGTCATCCTCCCGAACATGGAGGTGTGTGGCATCCCTTCCAATTTGTAGCGCAATTTGTAGCGCAAAATCGAGGCTGACATGGCAACGAAGAAATTTTCTGATCCTTGGATTCGCGGCCTGAAGGCCGCCCCAGAAGGGGGACGGGACGAGTGGCACGACGAGGCCGAAACAGGACTATTAGTTACGATCAATCCCAAGCGTCGGGTGACATTCTGGCTCTATGCGCGATACCCGAAAGGAGATGGGACGTGCGGAGCTCCTAGTCGCAGAGTGCTAGGAGATTTTTGTCCTGCGGACGCCAAGGATCGCATCTACATTGTCAAGAAGGGTGTGCCCGCCCTTGCCTTGGACGAAGCGCGGCAGAAGGCCCGAGAATGGAAGGCCGCGATTGCGGATGGCATTGACCCTAGTCGACCTGCTCAGCCGGTAGATGAAGAGCCGCAGGCGGTATTGGAGACGATTGCGACGGTTTTTGTCGAGTTTTTCAAGCGCCATGTTATGAAAGAGGGTCAGAAGGACGGCCGTGGTAGACCTCTGGCTCCGCTGCGTTCTGCAAAGGAGATCAAGCGGATTTTCGATCACTATATCTTGGAAGACCTAACCGGCAATGAGCGGTGGCGAAATCGTCCGATCGCTTCAATCACGCGCCGCGATGTAACCGAGTTACTCGATACAATTCAGGATAACAATGGAGCTACTCAAGCGGATGCCGTGCTCGCACAGCTCAGCTCCATGTTCAACTGGTACGCGGCGCGGGGAGACGATTTCGTGTCTCCAATTGTGCGGGGAATGAAGCGAACTAAATCTTCCGAGCGCAAACGCAAGCGTATTCTGAGTGACGAGGAAATCCGCATATTCTGGCAGGCTTGCGGGACGCAGGAGGTATTCGGTGTTTTCTGCCAGCTATTGTTGCTGACTCTTCAGAGGCGCGAAAAACTGCGGTTGATGCACCGGGACTATGTTACGTCCGATGGACTGTGGACGATCCCGACGGAAGATCGAGAGAAGGGTAATGCCGAGTATGTTCGGCTATCTCCCATGGCGATGCAGATCGTTAAGAAGCAGCCTACGACGCCGACCCGACCATTTGTTTTCCAGGGACGCTTGGCTGGTCCGATCAACGGCTTCACTGACGCCAAGGCGGAACTGGATGCCAAGATGGAGGAAATCGCCGGTCACCCTATCCCACACTGGGTCCTGCACGATCTGCGCCGGACCGGAAAGACGCTGATGATACGAGCAGGCGTCTCGCCGCATGTCTCTGAGCGAGTGCTTGGGCATGTCATTCCAGGCGTAGAAGGTGTCTATGATCAGCACGACTACCTCGCTGAAAAGACGGAAGCCCTTCGTCAGCTTGCGTCATTGGTGGCGCGGATACTCAATCCGAAGGACAACGTCGTTCCGATGAAGGCTCGCAGCCGGTCTCGATCGAACAGTCAAATGGAGCAAAAGGCAGAAGCAGAAAGAACTGCTATAAACTAGCTTTACCTACGGATGTGGAACTGGGCCTTCGGGGTAAAGCAGGGGAAGCAAGCCCTTGATTTGCGGTATGCCAATTGCCCCTGATTACCCTTCGTTTCCCTAAATGTGCCACGGAAATGCTGCTGGGCGGGCTCACGCTTCTCGTCCGTCGGGCACAGGACCGCGCGCTAGTTTGTCGACTTTGGCTTTCCGTTGGCGCGGTTCAGCTCGATGAGAAGCCAATCCCGAAACTTGCCCATATAGCCGCCTGCATCGGCAGCGATCTGCGCCAGCAGTTCATCGCTCAACTCATCTTGTTTGAGATCGAGATCACGCAGCGCACGTTTCACCATGTGGCTTTGGAAAACGAAAATCGCATTGCGCAAATATCCACGCACGATTTTTTCGATCTTTCTATCATCTCCTTTGGCGGCATGGATGAGCTTTTCTATGGCCAGAACGGTGGGATCGGGCTCAGCCATCGTCTGACGCATTTCCGGTGTAAGCTGCATCTCCTCGTCGTGCATGGATCAGTCCGGCTCTATTGCTTAAGGCATAACGACATGGTCGCATGGGCGACGCAGGCGGGCAAGGCATCAGTTGCGATGCTTTGCCAAGAAAACCAGCCGCATACGATTGGGCATCCCGCCATAGAGAAGGCGACGCGGCTGCCGGACGGGTATTGCCATGGTTTTGCGGTGTAGCGCGAGATGTTCTCCTGCATCGTTAAAGGGGCAGAGGACGTAGGAATATTCGTTTATGTTAACCAATTCGGCACCGAAATTCCCCTCCGAAAGGCACCTTGCCGGACGGATGAATTCGAGCATCATGCTCATTGGACTATTTTGTTCAGAATAGCCGGGGGGCAACCAGACGTTGGGGCATCGGCACGGTTCGCCCGATGCACCCGAATGGGATGGAGAGCGAATGCCCATGCGACAGGAAGCCCGAATTGAACCCATGCTGGACGACACAGGCCGTCCGGCTGTTTTTGCACCTCTTTGCAGGTCGATCATCAGCGCAAGAGCGGAGTCGGCCACCATGTTCGGCTCTTTATGCTCCGATCCAGGATGCGAAATGCTGCTCGATCTTTACTGGCGCGACAGCCAGGGATTGAAGACTTCTCTCACCAGCTTCTGCCTCGCGTCGAAAGCGTCGGAGATGACCGGTCGGCGATGCCTTGCCGAGATGGAGGCGCAACGCATCGTCGAGCGCTTCCCTGATCCCTTCGACAAACGCCGCATATATGTTCGGCTGACGGCGACTGGGCGGGATAAGATGGATGCCTGCTTCCAGACCTTGCTGTCCGGATATGCGCAAACCTGTCACGACTGCGCCCGCAAATGCGGAGACGCTCCAGACGGGGCCCGGCAGGAAGTCCCGTTCTGCATCGCGATTGACGGTGTCCGCCAGTTTCGGCGTTAGAAGCTCGGAGCCGATATCGGTAGTCGATCAATAGGCCGACGTAGCGTTCAGTGCTATGCCGGTGAAACGGGCACGCGCTACCCGTTGATACGACCTGCGATCATACTGACAGCGGGCGTCGGCCGCGGCCTGAAGAGAAGGAGGAGTGGGGCGAGGGAGTTTTCCCTATGCTGGAGTTCCTCCCATGGCCCTGTCGCGCACGAGCGCCGATCCGCGCCTGCATGCCGCTGCCGCCAATATCGTCAAATCACTCGGTGGAACATGGAAGCCATCGGGCGCGATGTGCCGTTGCCCTGCGCACGACGACCATCGCCCCAGCCTGTCGGTCCGGGTCGGCGAGCATAGCATATTGTTCAAGTGCTTTGCCGGCTGTTCCACGATTGATGTCATCCGCGCGCTGCGCAGCGACAGGCGGCCTATCCCGACGGCCGACGCTGAAGCGGAATTCGCACGCGCGGATGGCAGCGAGCGACGGTTGGCCGGCCGGATCCGTTCGCTCTGGAAGGAAGCGCGTGCCGTTACCGATACGCCGGCGGGCGTCTATATGGCGACGCGTGGTTTCAACGAGCCGCATCCGGCGCTGCGCTACCATGATCATGTGCCGCTCGGCCGGGGCGCCGACGTCCGTTTCCGTCCGGCGCTGCTCGCCGCCGTTGAAGCCGACACCGGCGTCATAGCACTCGAACGGCTGTTCCTCGACCCCCGGACCGGATTGCCGGCCACTGATCTCGATCCGCCCAAACTGATGCTGGGTCGCCCGCACGGTGGCACCGTCCGTTTCGGGGCCGCCACCGATGTGCTGGGGCTGGCCGAGGGCTGGGAGACCGCCTGGTCCGCTCATTTGCTGCTCGGCATCCCCGTCTGGGCCGCGCTTGGTGCTGACCGCTTCCCCCTGGTCACTGTGCCTGAGCGGGTTGAACGCCTCTTCCTCCTTCACGACAACGACCTTTCCGGTCGGCGCGGCGCGGCACGGGCGAAACAGGCGCATGCGCGAGACGGCCGGTCGATCGAGCCGCTGCCTCCACCGCCGGGCTTCAATGACTGGAACGACCTCTACCGGGCGAGGGGAAGGGGGAGGGGGAGGGAGATGGTTGCGGAATGCAGGCTGATGATCGGCCGCGTCCCGCACATTCCGACACGCGCAGCGGCATGGGCGTCCAGCCAACCCTGAACGCGAGCCTGCTACAATCCACACAGGAGACGAGCCTTGACCTCGCTACAACCGAGCTATCCCTCCACGCTGCCGCTCGCCAGTATCGTGAAGGGCGACAATCCCCGCCGGTATTTCGACCGGAAGAAGCACGAGGAGATGGTGGCTTCCATCCGGCAGCGCGGCATACTCCAGCCCATATTGCTCCGGCCGAAGGACGACGTCTATGCCATCGTCGCCGGCGAGCGTCGGTACAGGGCAGGGCTGGAAGTCTATGGGCTCGACGGCGAAGTGCCGGTCATCATCCGCGTGATGACGGACCAGGAAGCGCTCGATGCCGCGATCGCCGAGAATGACGACCGTGACGATCCGTCGGAGACCGAGCAGGCCGATGCCGCCGTCCGCTACCTCGCGGCATGCAACGGCGACCGCGCCGAGGCCGCACGGCGACTGGCCTGGTCCCGCGCCAAGCTTGATCGCCGCCTGGCGCTCGCTGAACTCACCGACGCCGCTAAGACCGCCCTCGATGAGCGCCGGATCAAGGTTGGTCACGCCGAACTGCTCGCCGTCATCCCCAAGGACAAGCAGGACACGGCCCTCGACACGATCCTGCGCCTGAATCTTGACGTGAACGATACGCGCAAGGAACTGATGCGCATCACGCATAGCCTCGCGAGCGCCTGTTTCGACAAGACCGAGTGCGCCACCTGTCCGTTCAACTCGGCGGCGCAGCAAGTCCTTTTCGAAACCCATGTCGATGATGGCCATTGCACCAATCCGGGATGCTTCAAGCTCAAGACCGAAGCCGCCGAGGTGATCCGTTTCGAGGAAGAGGAGCGCGCCGCGAAGGCGGCCAGGAGAGCGATGCCTCCTGCTGCCGATGATGCCGACGCTGATGCGCAGGACGATGTCACCGTCGAACCCGCGCCATCGATGGATCTCCAGCCGCAGCCGGAACGCGGCGCCATATCATCCAGTGCTGTCGAAAACCGCGAGCCTCCCCCGCCACGCACTGCCGAGACCGTGCCGGCCGCGTCGACGGCGCATAAGCCGACCGTCACGGCCAGGTCGATCGCGACCCGAACCGCCGAGCTTCGCGAGGCGACATGGCGAACCGCGCTTGCCCGTGCGCTCGCGGGCAATGCTGTCCACGCCCGGACCACGATCCTTGTGGCGGCGATGTCGGGCACGCTTTCGCAGATCAAGCCCGACACGCTGACGTCCCGCGCTGGCATCCTCGTCGGCGCCTCGTTCCCGGACCTCGACTTCAAGGGCAAGATCGCGGAAATCCGGGCGCTTGCCGATGCGCGGGCCGCCAATGTGCTGGCCGTCATCGGCGGCGCTTACGCCAAGGATGTGCTCAGCTTCGATCATGTCGCGGACCTTGCGAGAGTGTTCGAGGTCGACTTGCGCGAGACGTGGCAGGTCGATCAGACCTTTCTCGAGCGCTACACAAAGGAAGAGCTCAAGTTCATCGCCCAGGAATGCGGCCTGATCGCGCATGTCGGCGAGAAACGGTTCGCCAAGCTGCTCGCATCGAAAAAGACCGAGCTTGTCACCAGCATGCTCAATCGCATCGGGTTCGATTGGGCGGGACGTCTGCCGGGCTGCATGACGCTCGATGGCGCCTATGGACCGCCCCCGGATCGTGCTGCCCAGCCGGCCGACGCTCCCATCTCGCAAATCGCCGCCTGACCGACACCCTCACCCTTCCAGACAAGGACCAACGCCCATGTTGATTGCCAACCTGCTGCCGCTTCTCGCCAACTATTCGCTCGGTTTCGATCTTGTCGCCGGCCCCGACGATACCGTCACGCTGACCGTCATTCCCCGCAAGGCGGAAGGCGCGAAGCACGGTCTCGAATCCGGCGAGACCCGCCCGATCTCGATCACCGCAACCGCCGTGGAGATCGATGCGGAACTTGGCCGTGGATCGGACGGCGCACTCGGCCAGCTCATCGCTACGCGCAAGACCCTTGCCGACCAGATCGCCGATCAGCGCCAGGCGGCCGAGGACGCAAGGATCGCCGCAGCGGAGGCCGCGAAGGCCAAGGCCGCCACGAAGGCCGCGACAGCAAAGACGACGGTGCCTGTGAGTCCTCCGAAGCTCCAGCACGCGGTCACCCCGCCGGTCGACGCCAAACCGGACCAACCCGCCACCTTGTTCTGACCGGACTCCGCTCAAATCTCGCCACGACCCAAGCCGGGAGTTTTACCTCATGCAGATCAACCATCTCACCCGCGCGTACCGCTATGACGGCATCGACCTTCCGGTTCCGCCGCATCTCGCCAACGATCCCGACGGTCTGCGTGCCTACCATGCCACGCTCTACCCCGCGGTTCTCAACGCCGAGATGGTCGACGCCGGCGTGTCGGGCGGCGCTCACGTCACCGAATACCGGCGCGCCGTCGGCACCAAGGGCTGACCGTGGCGCGCGGCAGCAGCGCGGCGATCCCGTCCGCAGTTCGTAAAACGCTCATCGAATGGATCGAGCCCGGCAATGGCGACACATCCGAATTCACCCAGCCAATCTGCAGCGAGCAAACCCAGGCGCTCCACGCGTGCATCCTTCTCGCGTCCGGGGACGGCGGGAGCAAGGCTCCCAGGCCGCTCCCGCCGCCACCGGGCCTGCGCCTTCCACCCCTCGGCTGACCTCGCGGGGCGGGCCGTTGCACTGTCCGGCGACATTCCCGCCCTCTTCGATGCTCCACTGGCGTCCCATCACAAGCTGATAGGCCGCTGGGCCACGTCTCGGGAAACGACGGCTAAACGCTATACTCGCGACCAGGCGCGCCAGCGCATCGAACGACTGTTCGACAAGGCGGTGCTCGACATTCTGGGCTCCGTCGAATTCGCGGACTTCAGGGTCGCGGTTCTTCACGGGAACGAAGGTTATCCGCCGGCTATCGCGGTGATCTGCGACAGCATGGGGCAACTCGACCTCGGATGGATCGAAGACAGCGATGCGCCCATTCCCTGGCGCGCCGCAGCCTACAAGGCCCTCGACGATATGCTGGGCCGCGCCCTTCCGATCTTCGGCTACCAGGACCTCTTCGATGAAATCTCTATGTACTATTGGGACGGCGCGACCGATGATGAAACCGCGCGGCAGTGGATCGTCGAATATCAGGGCATGGATCCTGACGATATCGAGGAACTCACTCTGCCATCCAACATGGAGTCTCGCCGACCCGATTGGATGATCGCGGCAAACGCGGGGGCATCGGCGGAACTTCCGAACGGCTTACACCGGAAACTGGAGGAACTCCGCAAGGCGTACGCCGCTCTCGGGAAACTCCGACCGGAGCGCAGCGCCTGGCAATTCGATATCGAGATTGCCCAAGAGTATCTCCCCGGCATCGAGGAATGCTCGACATTGCCCCCGCTGACGCTCGTTCCGGTCGAGCAGTTCGCACGCGAGGTCGATGACGTCGGACGCCACGGGATGGAATACGGCTTCATGGACATCGCCGGCTTCTGCCCTTTGCCAGATTCAGTCCCGATCGACGACTGGTTCGCGTCCTTGCGTGTCGGCGCGCGGTTCCTGCTCGCCGCGCAGGACCTGATCCAGCTCGATCCAGCCAACCTTTGAGGTTCCTTATGTCCGACCACCGCACCCAGTTCGAAGCGACCGCCGGCGGCCTCGCGCTGACCAACGCCATTCTCCTTTACCGCAGCCAGCCGATCCGCAACGCCAGTCCCTATGCCACCGCTCGCGCGGGCGCCGCCGCATTCGCCAGCATCCATGCGATCGAGCATGACGATGAGGGAAAGCCGATCATCGGCGCGGGCACATCGCTGTCGCGCGCGCATCTGCGTCAATGGACCGAGGCCCTGGGCCGGACCGCTCTTCCCGAATTCCTGCCTGACAATGTGCTGGTCGCTCATCCCGACATGCTCGCATGGTGGATCCCGACCCAGGTTCGCCCGGCCTATTTCGCTCTCACGGATCCGCCCGCCGGCCTGCAGGTGCTCGCCGCGCGAACCACTATGCCGGTCCCGTATCCGCCGCATCTGTTCATCGCGACCCGATCGGGGTTCGGCGTTTACGCCTTGCCGGCAAACGAACGCCCCGGCATCGATACCCCGGTGCTGCACTCGCCGGTGCTCAATGTCTATCTCGACGGGCAACTTTGCTGGGGCAACATTCCGAAGCCAAAAACGCTGACGACAGCCTCCATCCCGGAATTCGAGCGCGGGGTGTTCGATAGCTGGTCCACCCACCCCAATCCCGGACAGGAACTGACCATCACCGGCAAAGGTGGTCTGGTTCGGCTCTGGGACGACCTCGCCGCGCGCAAGGCGAAGCGCTTTCCGGTCAGGCGTCTCAGGCCATTCGATCCCGGTCGGACACGACAGGCCTCCCGGCGAGCAACCCGGACCGATCCGATGACTCTCGGAAAGCTCATTGCGAGAGGGGCGAACCAATGACCGTGCTTGCTGACGATCCCACTGCGGCCGCGGTCCTTGCCGCCGTGCCCTGTTATCCGGTTCCGCCGCAGGGGCGATCGCCGGCCCTCGACGCGCTGCGCGCTGCCCGCGCCGGGCGCGGCCTTGCGATCGGGATAGACGGCGTCATGCTCGTCCTGCGCCGGCCCTGGCTGGAACTCGATTTCCCGATCACGACGCCGCTTTCCCTCCACGTGCCCTATGGCAGCACGGGCGCCTGCCGCGCCGAACTGCGCTGCGGGCTCATTCCACGCGAGCATCTCGATCATATTCTCGATCATTTTCGCGCAGCCTTGCCCAATGAAGCCGCGGCGTTTGTTCTCTGGAACGAAGCGACCCGGGAATTCGCAGTGGAGTTTCCGGTCATCGACGAAGCCACGCCCTCGCGCCTCGTCTACCGCACGCCGGTCCCGCAGCCCGATTGGCATGTCCTCTGCGATTTTCACAGCCACGGGGTCGGTCCCGCCTTCTTCAGCACCACCGACGATGCCGATGACGCCCATGCGACGAAGATCGCGATCGTCGTCGGCTGGCTCGGTGACCCCGGCGGCCCGGTGATGCTCGCGCGCCTTTGCGCCGACGGCATGTTCCTGCCGTTACCACGGAGCCCGTTTTCAGGAGACCGTCATGCCGACTGACCTCACGGATCGTCATTATCTGCCCGCCGGGTTCGATAATCGCACGATCAACATCCTGCTGGTCGGTTGCGGCGGAAACGGCGGGCAGATGCTGATGGGACTCGCCTCGCTCGACACCGCGCTGCGCGCGATCTCCTCGCGATCGCTGCATGTCGCCGTGATTGACGACGACATCGTGACCGAAGCCAATCTCGGCAGGCAGCCATATTACCGGGGCGACGTCGGCAGTTCCAAGGCCCGCACGCTCACCGAACGGATCAACCTCGCACACGGCCTGGCCTGGCAGGCAGTGCACGGCCGCGCCCCTGAAGCCATTAGTATGGATGGCGCCGACATCGTCATCACCTGTGTCGACACGGCATCGGCCCGCCGCGCGATCGGTGCCGCGCTCGCCGAATGCGGGACCGTTCCCGCCTATTGGATGGATCTCGGCAATCGCGCGAGCGACGGGCAATACCTCATAGGCTCCCCGGAGCACCGTTCCAACAAGCACCGCCATCGCCTGCCGACCGTGCTCGAATATTTCCCCGAACTCGCCGACGAAAACCTGCCCGACGACGATGCCCCTTCCTGCTCGGTCGCCGAAGCGCTTGAACGCCAGTCGCTGTTCGTCAACCGCGTCGTTGCGAGCCATGCCCTGGCGTTGTTGTTCGACCTTCTCGGACGCGGCTCCATCGGTCACGCCGGCGCATTCCTCAACCTCGCCAGCGGTCAGGCCGTCCCGATCCCGTTGCCGCGCGGCGACTGAACCTACCCGCATCACCCCGTGTCAGTCGGCCTGCACCGGCCGGAACCGCACGCCAGTCCGGCGGAGCGGCGGGAGAATCGCGCCTTCGCAAATTCACACAAGGAGACCAAACATGGCGTCACTTTCCCAGAGGGGCTGGACCCTTCATTATACCATTGGCCGGGTGCTGGCCGCCAAGGTCAGGCCGGGGGATATCGTCCCCATGCCGGGTGGGGCCAACGATTTGATGGTGCTCGGCGGACGCGCCCCGCAGCGTGCCAACGACCGCGGCAGCGTGTTCGTGCGCGATCCCCTCGCTGAGACCAGTGATTGCATGGAAATGCCGCTCCGGGCGCTCGGAATGGTTTGGATCAGCGACGCCGGTGGCTGGTCGGAGCTCCCGGCATGAGAGGGTTTCATGTCCATGTCTATACGACGATCAGAGTCAAGGTCGCGGTGACCGCCGATGATCATGCGGACGCCATGCGGCAGGCTGACGCGATCGTCGGACGCGGGATATTCCCCGTTCGTCTCCTTCCGAACGCCGCTGGTGTGCTGGAGGCGGAGCCGGCTGAAGAGGTCACCGGCTATCTGGTCGATGAAACCGACGATCCCGAATTCGAGAACAGCTGCTCTTACGATGCCGAATACCGGCCTTGCGGCGCGGGCGACAGTCCGGGCTGCGCCTAGAAAGGGGGAGAGGGAACAGGGGAGGGTGCTCCGCATGATGGAGCAGTCTGGAGAATCCCCATGCAAATCGAACTACGGCGTATCTCCTACAGCGCCGCGCTATCGCAGGAAACCGCGGCTTTCTCGGCGGAAGTCTGGATCGAAGGCGAACTCGCCTTTCATGCCCGAAACCAGGGAACGGGCGGAGCGGACTTCTATCACCAGGTTGGCCGGTGGACCGTGGCCGAGGTCGATGCCTGGCTCAAGGCCAACCGGCCGGTGCGCACCCTGGATGAAAATCTCGGCTGCGACCATGATCTCGAGATCGAGGTAGCCGACCTTCTCGCGCGCGAACTCGAGTCCCGGCGCCTAAAGCGCCTTTTACGCACCAACATCGTCACGATCGAAAACGATCAAATCCTGCAATATCCGCTGCGCAAGCGGCCGCTCGCGATCGTCGCCCGCGCCGTGTGCGCCACCAATCCCGCCGCGGTCATCGTCAACGACGCCGGCGACGCGGTGTTCGCGCGCGCGCTCGACCTGCTTCTCGCCAGCCGCTGACATTCCAGGCCGGAGATCGTCATGACCGACAGTTTCGATCCCGCCGATGCGGGATGCTGGATGGCGCGCGGCCGTCCGGCTCATCACGCCCATGCGTTGGCCGATGCCTGGCGCCGTTTCCCCGACCTGCCGAACGATGCGCCCCTCGACGCCCGCATGGCGCGTTCCCGCGAGCGGGTTCAGGCGCTTCGTCCCCTCAACGAAGCGATCGCCCAGGAAACCGAGCGCCAGCGCGTGGCCGCGAACTTTGCCTGCATCGAGCGCCAGATCGCCCAGGGCAGCACCGACAGCCGAAACCCCGCGATCCTCCACGGCCGTGACGTCCATGGCTATGGCTGGGATGCTGCCGTCGCCTACGCCGACGGACTCTACGCTGCCCGGGCGGGATGGGAATCCAGGCCGCCGTCGCCGCCACGACCGGGGGATCCCGATGTCCGACGACCTGCCTACCGCCACGGATTTCTGGATGGCGGCGGCCAACCAGACGACATTTTCGACGTCGCCCGTCGAGCTTTCGCTGCCACACCCTCCGAGCCCAATCGCACCGAGAATGCGCAGCCGGGACGGCCGCTCCCCAGCGAGTGGTCGCACCCCACCGACGTCCCGGCACCGGCATCCTGGCATCGCCGCGTCCTTCTGCTCGGCGCGACTGAACTCGCGACGGGCACAATCGGCATCCTGGCCATGCTACGCGAACGACCCGGACACGAAGCTATCGCGCTTTATGCCGTTAGCGCCGAAACCGGGCTCCGCCCCTTTTCGCTCTCGTCCGGGCCTACGCCTGCCGACGCGACGGTGACGCGCCAGACTCTGCGCCAAGGCGACTATTCCGATATTCTCGTCGTCGTGGACCCCACTGAACTCGAACGGCTCGATGCGGACGCCGATATCCTCCCGCTCACCCGAACAATGGAGCGCACGCGCAATTCGGCGCTGCAACAGCGAGCCCAGTTCCGCCTCTGGCTCGCACGAGGCCGAGCGCCCGGCGATCAATTTGCCGGTGGCCATATCCGCTGGAGCAAGATGGCCGCCGGGCTGTCGGGCCGCCTCGGGGATTTCACCGCGCGCTATGCCGGTCCGGCGCGGCCCCGCGGCCACCGGATCATCGTCGAGGACATGAGCGGCAGGTTGGCGCTCGGATACCGCACGCCGCTCGGCCGCGAACTCCAGCCCGAGATCGTGATCGGCAACAAGGCGCATGCCCGGACCGCGATAGCCGATCTGCTGCGCCAATATGCCGCGTCGCTTCGTCTCGGCTGACCTGACGCCTGAAACGACGCCCGACCCGGGGCTTCCCATCACGCCCTGATCCCCGACCAGCCCGACACGCTTGTGGGCCGCCGCGCTGCGCCCGCGAACCCACCAAAAAAGGAAGCATTCCATGCGAAACAGTGCATCCGCGCTGGCTCTCCAGCTATGCCTCGACTTCGACCAGCCCGCCAGACCGCCCGATCCAGCGCCCGATGCAGCGATCGTCTCCCAGCTTTGCGAGCCCACGCTCTTCTCGCTGGCACCGGCGGAGGTGCTTGCCGATCCGCCTCCGGCCGAACCCATCGATTTCTCCTTCGCCGCCGGTCGGGTGCTGGCGTCGTCATGGAAGGGCCGCGCGCAGGACAATATCGAGGCGATCCGGCTGCTGAACCTCTTGGACCGCGAACAACGAGGGGCGACGCCGGCCGAGCAGGAAGCCATCGCGAAGTTCATCGGCTTCGGCGCCTCCGAGCTTGCGAACAATATCTTCGCCGATCGCGCGGGCACATTCCGCGATGGCTGGGAGGAACTGGGGCAGGGCCTTGCCGCGGAGACGACCGATGCCGAACTCCAGTCGCTCAAGCGGGCGACGCAATACGCCCATTACACGCCCGAATATATTGTCCGCGCCATGTGGGATGCCGCCCGCATCCTCGGCTTCACCGGCGGCCAGGTTCTGGAACCCGGATGCGGCAGCGGCCTGTTCATGGGGCTGCGGCCCGACTGGCTGGCGAGCGACACGATGTTCGTCGGCATCGAGAACGATCCCGTCACCGCCCGCGTCGCGAGCGCGCTCTATCCGGGGCAGATCATCCGCTGCATCGATTTCGACAAGGCTTCGCTGCCGCGCGACTTCGACCTCGCCATCGGCAATCCCCCGTTCTCGAACCTCAGCATCCAGAACAAGACCAGCCTCGGCCGGCTTGGCCTGTCGCTCCACGATTTCTTCATCGCGAAATCGCTGGAGCATCTTCGCCCCGGCGGCGTCGCCCTGTTCGTGACCTCGCGCTATTCGCTCGACAAGAGCGACCCCAAGGCCCGCAGTCATATTGATACCATCGCCGATTTCCTCGGCGCGGTGCGTCTTCCCGGCCGGGTCATGCGGCAGGAAGCGGGCACCGATGTCGTCGTCGATATCCTACTCTTCCGCAAGCGCGAGCCAGACAACCTCGGCGCCGGACACAAGTGGATCGATCTGGCCGATATTCCCGATAGCGACGAGGGCGAGGGACCGCTGCGGATCAACCGCTATTTCCTCGACAATCCTGGTCATGTCCTTGGGCGCCATGAATGGAAAAGCGGCCAGTTCGGCATGGACTATCACTGCGCCGCCGAGCCGGGCATCGACCTTGGGCAGGCTCTCATCGCTACCCTGTCGGGAATCGCATCCCGATACGAAGGCACCTGCCGCCCCATCCATCGCACGACGTCGCTGCGTGACCGGGTCGACGTCTCGCTCGACCTTGAGATCGGTACGGCGGCGGATGAGGCCGAGTTCAAGGAAGGCAGCTATCTCGTATCGGGCGGCGTTCTGCACCAGATCGTCGACGGCATGCCGACCGTCGTCGATGTCAAATCAGGGCGAGGCACCACGGGCCTGTTCGCCAGGCACGCCAGTATCATCAAGGCGCTGATCCCGATCCGCGATGCGGTTCGCGCGATCCTGCGGGCGCAGCTGAACGACCAGCCCTATGCGGCGTCCCAGGAGAAGCTGCTCGCGCACTATCGGCAGTTCACGAAGAAATACGGCCCGATCAACCGGACCATCACCAGCATCCGCGCCGATCCCGACACCGGCGCCGAGAAGGAATATCAGCGCCGCCCGAACCTCCAGCCTTTCCTTGACGATCCCGACGTCTGGCTGGTCGCGTCGATCGAGGCCTATGACGAGGCGAGCGATACCGGCACGCCGGGCGCGATCTTCACCGAACGTGTCGTCAAACCGCCAGTCGCCCATGAAATCCACTCGGCGCAGGATGCGCTGGCGGTGTCGCTCCACGAGCGCGGCCGCGTCGATCTCCCGCTGATCGCCGGCCTGCTCGGCGTCACCGAGGCCGAGGCCCTCGCGGATCTCGCCGACGACGTCTATCTCGACCCCGTCCGCACCACGCCCCATTTCGACAACTGGGTTACGGCGGACGAAGCCCTGTCAGGACCGGTGCGGACCAAGCTCGCTCTTGCCCGCGAGAATGCCGAAGCCGATCCGCGCTTCCATGCCGTCGCCACCGCGCTCGAAGCGGTCCAGCCGGTCGACCTCAAACCCAGCGAGATCACCGCGCGTCTCGGCGCGCCCTGGATTCCTACCAGGGTCATCGAAACCTTCGTCGCGGAGATCATGGAGGTCGAGACCACCATCTATCATACCGTCGATATTGCGAGTTGGACCGTCGACAAGCTCCCATTCGCCGGACATGTCAGTTCCACCTCGACCTGGGGCACGGCGCGCCGCGGCGCCGCGGACCTGCTCGAAGATGCCCTCAATTCCCATATCCCCAAGATCTACGATGTTCACCGCGAAGCTGACGGTTCGGAGCGCCGCGAGCTCAACGTCACCGACACCGAAGCCGCCAAGGAAAAGCTTGCAGGCATCAAGTCGACCTTCGAGACCTGGGTCTGGCAAGACAGCGAACGCGCCGATCGCCTGGTCCGCATCTACAACGACGCCTACAACAACCTCGTTCCCCGGACGTTCAACGGCAGGCATCTGACGCTTCCGGGCGCGTCGACCACCATCCAGATGCGCGACCATCAGAAGCGCGTTGTCTGGCGGATCGTCGCCGCGGGCTCGACCTATGTAGCTCATAGCGTCGGCGCGGGCAAAACCTTCAGCCTGTGCGCCGCCGTGATGGAGCAGCGCCGTCTCGGCCTTGCCAACAAGCCGATGATCGCGGTGCCCAATCATTGTCTCGCGCAGATCGCGCGCGAGTTTCTGATGCTCTATCCCACGGCGCGCATCCTTGTCGCCGACGACACCAACTTCATCAAGGAGAAGCGGCGGCGGTTCCTGGCCCGCGCGGCGACCGGCAACTGGGACGCGATCATCATCACCCATGATGCGTTCAAGTTCATCCCCACCCCGGCAGCCTTCGAAAAGCAGCTGATCGAAGACCAGCTCGCCAGCTACGAGGTGCTGATCACGGGCATTCAGAGCGACGATCGCGTCTCGCGCAAGCGGGTCGAGCGCCTGAAGGAAGGACTCCAGCGGCGGCTAGAGAACCTGCAGGCCCGCAAGGATGACCTCGTTCATATCGGCGAGATCGGCATCGACCAGATTCTGGTCGACGAGGCCCAGCAGTTCCGCAAACTCACTTTCGCGACCAATCTGGGCGACCTCAAGGGCGTCGATCCCGCCGGCTCGCAGCGGGCATGGGATCTGTTCGTCAAGGGCCGATACCTTGCCGACATCAATCCCGGGCGCGAACTGATCCTGTCGTCGGGCACGCCCATCACCAACACGCTCGGCGAGATGTATACGCTGCAGCGGTTCATGCAGCCCGACGAACTGCACGCCAAGGGCTTGCACGAGTTCGACGCCTGGGCCGCGAACTTCGGCGACACGCGCACCGAACTCGAACTTCAGCCGAGCGGCAGCTACAAGCCGGTCACGCGCTTCTGCGAATTCGTCAACGTCGCCGACCTGATGGCGATGTACCGCAGCGTTGCCGATGTCGTACTCAAGGACGATTTGCGCCAATATGTCCGGCTGCCCACCATCAAGGGTGGCAAGCGCAAGATCATCGTCGCCCAGTCCGGGGCGCCCTTCAAGGCCTATCAGAAGGTGCTGGCCGGACGCATCAAGGCGATCGAGAACCGCAGCGGGCGACCCCAGAAGGGCGACGATATCCTGCTTTCGGTGATCACCGACGGGCGGCATTCGGCGATCGATCTCCGCTTCGTGGACCCCATGATGGGGAACGAGGAGGGCAACAAGCTCAATCTCCTGATCGAGAACGTCCATCGTATCTGGCGCGATACGGCCGACAATCGTTACACCGACCCGGAAACCGGGCGACCTTATCCGCTGCCCGGCGCCGTGCAGATGATCTTCTCCGATCTCGGCACCGAGAACGCCATCGAGACACGCGGCTTCTCCGCCTATGTCTGGATCCGCGAGCAGCTGATCGAGATGGGCATACCGGCCGATCAGATCGCCTTCATGCAGCATTATAAGAAGAACAGCGCCAAGCAGCGCCTGTTCAACGACCTCAATCAGGGGCGCAAGCGCATTCTCATCGGCTCCACGCCCACCATGGGAACGGGCGTCAACGCGCAGCAGCGCCTCAAAGCCCTGCATCACCTCGACGTTCCCTGGATACCCTCTGATATCGAGCAGCGCGAAGGCCGGATCGAGCGCCAGGGGAACCAGAACGACGAAATCGAGCTATACGGCTATGCGACCAGTGGCTCGATGGACGCGACCAACTGGCAGATGCTCGAAAGAAAAGCCCGCTTCATCAACATGGCGATGTCGGGCGATCGCTCCATTCGCCGGATCGAGGATGTCGGCTCCAACGTCAATCAGTTCGCGCTCGCAAAGGCGCTGGCGTCCGGCGACGATCGCCTGATGCGCAAGGCTGGGCTCGATGCCGAGGTCGCAAGGCTCGAACGCCTGCGCGACGCGCATATCGACGACCAGTATAATATCCGCAGGACCATCAAGCGAACCGCGGACGCCATCATCGACGGCGCCAACCTGATCGCGAAGCTGGAGGCCGATATCGCACGCCGGGTTCTTCCGCGTCACGACGAGGTCCTGTTCGATTGCGGCGGCACCATGGTCACCGACCGCAAGGCCGCCGGCGAACGCATTCTGAGGCAGGCCTTCGAATTGCGACTGCACGGCGGCCAGGCCCGGCAGTTGCTCGGCACCGTCAACGGCATCGATGTGGAACTTTCAGGCTATGAGGCCGTGGACGACGATGGCGAGCGCGGCATCCGCACGTCTGTCGCGGCACTCCACCACGGCGAGCGTAACGCGTTCGAAGTATCCGACAAGACGCGATGGACCACGGCGCTGGGCCGGCTCGAATCCTCCATTCTCAATCTCGACGCCGAACTTGCCGCCGTGCAGGCCGATCTCGAAGCGAACGAGCGGCGCCTTCCGGCCTTCGAGGCGCGTCTCGACCAGGAGTTTCCCGACGCCGCCTTGCTCGAGGACAAGTTGCGGGAACTCGCGGAACTGGAGGCTGACCTGGCGACGACCAAAGGGGAGTTCGAGCCGGGGAACGATGAGGACGCAATCCTGGCACCGCCTTCGAGCAACGAAGGCGCTGAGGTTCCGCAAGCGGCCTGACCGGCACCAGTCATAGAGCGAGACCTGTTCCACAGGCGTGAACGCAATTTCAGGAAAGCTGGTCGGATGCCTGCCAGTCTTCCCGTCCATGACGGACGCCGAGGATCAGGATGTCCTGTCCTTCGATGATATAGACGACGATATGGGACTTGTAGGGATGTGCCCGGACCGGTGGTGAAATTTCCGCGCGCGCTCTTGCCGAATAGGGAAAGTCGGAGAGAAATCCAAAAACCCGATGCAAACCGGCCTGATATTTTTCCGCGACGGCTTCTCCTAATTCTCCGACGCCGCCGACATATATACCGATGAGATCCTTTTCGGCGTTACGCGTGAGTCTATAGGCCATGACCGACGCCTGCGCGACGCCGGGCTTCCTTCATCATGTCATCGATGGAATTGGGACTTATGCCGGAGGCGAGAGACTCATCGACCATGGTCTGCATGGCTGCGATCTTCTCCCGCCGCTCCTGGTCGCGACGGATCAGGTCGCGCACATAATCGCTGGCATTGCTGTATCTGCCTGTCCCGGCCTGACCTTCGACCCATTCCTTCATCGCATCGGGGAGGGAAACATTCATTGTCGCCATGGGAACACCTCTAAGAGACTATATGGCATATTTGGCAAAGATTGTCAAAATCAGGCGGGCAACGAGAGCCGATCATAGACAAAGCGCATCTCTCAGCGTTGTCCGTATGCCTGCGGATGAGCGCACCGGCGAACCCACCACGATCCCGCAGCATAGTTGAACACTGGCCGCGGAAAAACCCGCTTCGCCAAACCTCTGTCCCATCTCCAATCGAGGAGTCACCCGCATGGAAATCACCTTCCACTTCGGTGCCGCCAGCCATCCCGTCAGCTGGATCCTCCACGCTGCCTACGGCTCCCACTATGGCGTGGCGCTGGCCGCGGCGCACACCTGGCATGAACGCATGATCGCCTCCGCGCGAAACGGAACCCCGGCCGGCGGTCAATTCGTGATCGCGGTCAAGGATGATGCGGTCGTTCGGACCGATCTCATCTTCGACGCCGATCATTTCCGGCGGCACCAGGAACCCGACGATTGCTCCTGGTTGTGCCAGTTTCAGTCCTTTCCCCTCGCCATTCCCGAAACCGTCAAGCAGACCGTGACAGAGGCGCTCCGGCGCGAACTGGTCGATGTCGGCTTCCTGATCCCTCGCGCCCAGTGGGAGGAACGATACCCCGAGCAAGCCGAGATGCTGCGCCAGTTTCGCCAGGCGATGCAAAACCGTCTCGGCCCACCCGAGGATGAGGGAATGGACGCACCATGAGCCGGCACGAACTCGATCCGCTCGCGCAAGCGGCCAGCACCCATGGCGCATTGAGCATCGCCATTGGATGGGACGCGCCCCTGAACAGCTATTTCGCGATCGTCCAGCGGGAGGACGACGATGTTGACGATGATGATCGCGACCTTCTCTGGATCGGAACCCGCTACGGCGAAATCCTGGAGCCAGCTACCGTGATCGACGTGGTCCGGCCCTTCGCGGCCATCCGCGATGACCTGGCTGCGACCCTGGGCGCCGATCGCTTCCGCGAGGGCAGCCGCCTGCGTGCGCCCTGGATTCGCTGAAGAGGATCAGCCTGTTTCTGACGTCTCGACGAGCTGACCGATCAGGGTGACGGCGAACACAACCAGGAAAGTCGCCCACGGCATGGACGGCAATAAAGAGTGGAGGGGGAAGCAGGGAGAGGAGCAGGCGAGTGTGTCCGAAGGGACCACGGACCACCAGGCTCTCCCTTCTTCGGAGACATTTCCCATGACCACTCCCAGATCCGCGCCATGGACGGCGCAGGAAATCGCCATTCTGCGCGCCTGGTATCCGGCCGAAGGACATGGCATCGCGCCGCGGCTACCAGGCCGCAGCGTCCATGCCCTGCAGGTCAAGGCCAACAAGCTTGGCTTGACGACGGCCCATAGAAGCTCCGCGCCCAAATCGCGCCTTCAGGGTGAAGCCCTCGATGAGGCCGTCAGACTGCGCGAGGTCGAAAACTGGTCGTTCAGCGCGATCGGCAAGCATTTCGGGGTCTGTGAGGCCAGCGCCTCCAACGCGGTTACGACGGCGCTGTGTGTCCGGCGTGGATACCGTCCCGCGGAGCGCGATCAGCATGGTCGCCTGACCGTCGAAGGTATCGAGCGCCTACGCTATGCCCTGAAGAAGGGCCTCAAGGGCATCGACATCCAGTTGCGCCTCGGCGTGTCGGCGGCCTGCGTTTCCGAGCAGCGTCGCCGATATAATCGGGAACTGCTTGCACGCGGCAAGGCGCTGCTACCACCGCCCGGAGGCGGCCAGGCCTATAGCGGCGCCAGGCTGTCGCCGGCGAAACGCAAACAGGTCGAGCAACTCTTCCTGCAGGGACTTGGCACCCAGAAGATCGCCGAGCACACCGGCGTGTCACGGACGAGCTGCACACGCATCAGGACCCGGCTCTTCCGCCGCCTGCGCCGCAGGGGCGAAGTGCTCCCCGGATGCGATGCCGCCGGGGTCCGCCATGTCCATGCCGAGAGCGCGCGCTTCGTCACCGATGAGCAGAAAGAGCTACTGCGCGCGATGCTCCTCGATCGCATGCCCGTCCAGCGAGCCGCGCGCGAACTCGTGATCGGCGCCTCGACCGCCTATCATCTTCGCGATGCATTTGCCGCTGAACTGGCCGCGGAGGGTCAGGCCCTGCCGCCTCCCCGGCGGCCCGGCCGGGTTCGCCGCACGCCCGTGCGCAATCCGTCCTGGCCTCCGGTCTCGTCTCAGGAAATGTACGCGTTCCGGCGTCTCCTCGGCACGATGGGCTTCGCCGAGGCGAAAGCGCATTGGCAGGACACCCGGCGCGAGGCGGCAAGGGCCGCACGCGAAGCCGCCGCGATGCGCAAGCTCAGTTTCGAGGAGCAGCTTGCCAGGGTCGCATCCGGCGAGCTGGGGATCACGAGCGGTTTCGTCCGGAACCACCTCGAGCCGCGGTTGCCTGTGCATTCGTCGCCGCGAAGCCGGTGCGAAACCCTGATCGACGCCTGATCGGTCGACCGTCATCGTCGCCGTTCCATATCGGCCATCCCGGTCTGGCATGGTGGCGTGCGTCTCGAACGCGTTGCCCGTTCTCGATGTGCGCCATGCACTTCGCGAACCTGGGTCTGCCGGCCCCTGGAGCCGCTGACGTGCGGCCGTCAATCAGGACATCATCATGACTCCTCACGAACGCCACGTCGCAGACGTGACCAGGCTGTTGCGATCCTGCGCCTATTGCCATGATTTGCACCGACTGTTTTCGGATTGCATGGAGGCGAGTGCGATCAGCATCTCCAACAGCATGGATCTGCGCAACCGCGAAGCACGCGAGAAGCGCTATCTCGATATCGTCGGCCAGTATGAGCGCGATATCGTCGAGCTTTTTCCTCAGGTCTTTGCGGAGATCATGATGGCGCTGGAGGCCGAACCCCGCGATGCGCTCGGCACGGTGTATAACAACCTTGAACTATCGAGCGCCGACAAGGGGCAATTCTTCACGCCGTGGCCCATATGTCAAATGATGGCAGAGGCGACGCTTGGGGGCCCGAAGCTGATCCAGGATCTGATAGCGTGCAAAGGTTTTGTGCGCGCAATGGAACCTGCCTGCGGCGCGGGTGCAACGGTTATCGCCCTTGCACAAACCATGCGCGCGCAAGGCATCAACTATCAGCGGCACCTCCATGTGACCGCCGTCGATATCGACGCGCGGGTCGCCCACATGGCGTATATCCAGTTCAGTCTCCTGCACATTCCTGCCGTGGTGGTCGTCGGAAACTCGCTTTCACTCGAAATACGCAGCTACTGGTATACGCCAGCGCACATCATGGGCGGATGGTCGGCGAAACTTGCACGGCGCGATACCGAGCTGATGGCAACCACCGGTCCAATCGAGAATCATCCCGTTCCGATGGACATACTTCTGCCGCCGTCCACAGTGGAACGCCCGGAACAACGTGCCGCGCCACGCCAGCTCAGCCTCTTCTGAGCCTGGCATTGCGACAATGAAATCGAGAAGACCATCGGCATGCCCAAGCCGCTGATGTCCCCCGGCGTTGCGGATCCCGCGACCACGACCGGGCGCGATCTCCGCGCAATTATTCAATCACCCATGAAGAAGGAGATTGTGATGAAAGATCATCCGCGATCCATGCACCTCGATTTGCTGGCGCGCGCCAGGGCTGCGCTGGCCTCCCATGCCGAAGGGGACGCCGACATTGCGGAGATCATCGCCGACCTCGATACCGCAATTTTATCGATCGACCGGGCGCCCGTGGCCTGGTCCATTCCCGTCTATCTCGCCACGATCGGGCATGGCCACGGAACCACCAATGTCGTCGCGGTCAGTTATCGAGGGCTGCAGGTGCAGGTCGCGACCTTCTGCCGCTCACAATGGGGCGAAATCAACGACAGCCGCGATCCGGGGTCCCTCGACGATGCCATGGTGATACGCGACTATTTCAACCTCCATCCCGAAGACCAGCTGACCAGCCGCATGGAATGGATCGATCCCGACTTCGGCTATGATCCCGAACGCCTCGAGATCGGGAACTATATCGCCTTGTCCTCCAGCCATATATCATGGCCGACGACGGAAAAGATCGACGAATGGATTACACTCGATCCGTGCCACCGTCCCGTCAGCATAGCCGATACCCATTATGGCTGGGTCATAGCCACGGCTCCGTCCTCGTTCGGGGATAAATCGGAAATACCGGCTGATCTCTTCCATGCGCTGACATTCGCGCGAGGACTGGGCTGCAACTACCTGATCCTGGACCGTGATGCTTCCACGACCGATCGGCTCCCCTGTTACGAATGGTGACGGTCTGATCGAGGGGGAGGGGGGAGAGATTGAGGCGGGCGTGTGGATGCGCCCAGGCCCCAGGAGTAGAACCTCATGTCCTATGACGCCGCGTTTCGCTTTCAACAGGCGCTCGACCCTTCCGCGCTGACCACGCTTGCCGGAGGGCTGAACGTCCTGATCCAGGCAATCGACGAGTGCCATCGCAACCAGGTCGATGCGGAGTGCGATCCGGCGGTTCTGCTGCTGGCGCGTCATCTCGGCAACATTGCGACCGAGAACCGTCCGTCCCAGGCCGAGTTGCGCCGTGCTTGCGTCGAAGCCGTCGGCGCTGTCGAACGCACGCCGATCCTGGTGACGCTGGCGCGACGCGGCGTCGACTATGACAGCGACGCGAAGGCCATTTTTCACAAACAGGGCCGCAAGGCGATGACGCGGCTCGCCAAGGCGCTCGGTCTCGAACGCGGGCAATTCGAGTTGCGTTCCAACATGGCGGGTATCGCCTGCTCGGGCGAAATTACGATTCATGCCGCTCATCTCTATATCCAGTTCGATCTGGGCTGCATGGGACCGGGCTACGAGGTCATGTTCCGCACCTGCTCGGGGACCAAGGACTATGTCGGTGGCCGCAACCATTTCGCTTCCGTAGCGGAACTGATCGAGCCTGCCAGGCTCGCTGAACGTATCCGCCGCGATCTCGATCTTCCCCAACCGGACGCCGCTGCGACCCGGCTCTTCGCCTGAGGACAGTCACCATGGAAATCATCGTCACCCGTTCCCGCATCGCGGGGACGCTGCCGCACTATGCCTATCGCGCGCTGGTCCCCGCCGACAAGGTCACGGCCGAACGCCGGGCACTGACCGGCACGGTTGCCGGGCCACAACATGTCGGGCGTCTCCCATGCGTCCGTATCGCACCGTTGCTGGCGCCCGACCGCTATTTCACGATGGCGCATGCCGAGCGAGCGGAGTTCGCCTCCGGCATTGCCGCCCTCGGGCGCCGGATCGAAACCTTGATCATCCAGGCCAGCTTCCCGGAGATGACCGCGGCCTTCACACCCATCGTCTTCCAGCTCGACTCCGATCCCGGCGACGCCTTCACCTGGATCGACATCGACGACCTGACGTCCGCTTTCGATCGTCTCGAGCCGAAATACGGCAACCTCACCGCCTTCGATCTCGGCCTTCGTCAGGACGCTGGCCGCTGCGCCGCCTGATGCGCGCACCGATCCCGCATCCACATTACCCGGAGAATTCGACATGGATATTTTCGTCGCCAACGGAACGCACTTCTCAGCACCGTCGAAGATCGCGAGCTATCACGCCAGCGAACACGAAGCACAGATCGCCGCGACCGATATGGTGAACCAGCTCCGCGCCGACCTCGATGCCGAGGGCTTGCCGCCAGTCGATACGAGCAGCTGGCAATTGGGGCTGGTCGGCGTGCAATTCCGCCACCTCACCGCACAGAGCATCGAAATTGCCGACATAGACCCCGATGATCTCGCCGAAACCGCAGGCTTCAATGTGTGGATCGAAAAGGCCGAACTCCAGGGGATATCGGTTCTCGCACTTAACGATCGGCAACTCTCGACCGTGCTTGCCGCGTTGCGCGACCACCAGCGACGCCACTGTGGGTCCGATCCTGACATTGCCAGCAATCTCGGCCGACACGAACCACTGAACCCGGACGAGATCGAGGATCTTTGCATGCGGATCAATGGCGCCGAGCAGCTCCCTCTCGAAGCCAATATCGTCATCACGCTTGATGGCGGTCTTGTTCAGGGTGTCGTCGCCGACCGGCCGATCACGGTGCGCATTGTCGATTACGATGTCGAGGGCGCCGATCCCGACGGCCTCCTCATGGTCCCACAGGACAATGGCGATCCCGTCTCCGCATCCGTCAGCTGTTGGGCAGTTGAGGGCGCCTGCATTGATCCGGAATGGATAGCCCGCCTCGATGCAGCCAATGCTGCGGACCACCGAGCCACGAAGCAGATGACGGCGGAATGCCTGCCATGAGCGTTAGCGGAAACCCGCGGTGAATGAGGTCGGCGTCGAATTCGCCTGAAATGGCGGTTGAGCCGGCCACCTAGAAATCCTGGTGCGACTGGTCGGACGCGCCGGATCGCATGACCCCTTGCGGGTCGTTTCCGACCGCAGCCCTCTACAATCTGGAGAATTTCTGCATGACCACTTCCGATATCGATACCGCAACCGCAGAGCAGCTCGCTCCGGTTGCCTATGCCGCCATTCAGCGTCTCGGTCAGCTCGGCCGCACGGGCGCTGTCGCGCTCGCCGCCCTGGTCGAAGATGACGACGCCGATTTCGAGGAGGGGGCCTCCTGGATTGGCGATCTCGCCGCCGGAGACCTGCGCGAATAGCTCCCCGACACCGACATTCCTTGTTTTCCATGAAGCCCGGCCATCGCGCCGGGCTTCATGATTCCGGGGAACACAGATGCACCGCTTCGCCCCGAAATCTGATGACCGCGGGGCCCTCGAAAGGACGATCGATGATCAGCTTTACCGCAACCTATAGTCCAGAGGACAACAAGATCCGCATTTACGCGTCATCGCGCCTCGATGCGGAAACCTATGCACAGGTCAAGGAGGCCGGATTCAAATGGGCTCCGAAGCAGGAGCTTTTCGTCGCTCCCAGGTGGACTCCGCAACGCGAGGACCTGGCCATCAAACTGGCTGGCGAGATCGAGGCGGAAGAGATGACCCTGGCCGAGCGCGCCGCGATGAAAGCTGAACGGCTCGAAGATCTTGCAGACAAGCGCCATGCGCAATCCAACGCCTTCGCACGCCGCGCAGACGAACTGTCGCAGGCCTTCTATATGGGCCAGCCGATCCTGGTCGGCCATCATAGCGAACGTGGGGCGCGCAAGACCCAGGAACGCATGCACTCGGCCATGACGGCGTCCGTAAAGGCGGAAAAAGCGGCAGGCTACTGGCTCGGCCGCGCCAGCAGCGCCGAGCATTACGCCAGCAGGAAGAATGACCCGCGCGTCCGCGCCAACCGGATCAAGACTTTGCTGGCAGAGCTGCGAGACTTTCAGCGCGGCATCAATAGAGCCCATACGGCACTGGCGATCTGGGACGAAATCACGACCGACGAACAGATCCGCGACGCGCTCCGCAACAGGGATTCCCGTGAACTCTGGTCGGGCTATGATCTCTACTACAAGGTCGACAAGGGCGAGATCGCGCCCGGCGACGCACGGCAACAGTGCATCGACGGGGCAATGGTCACCGTCAATGGCCCCAACCGCCGCCGCTGGATCGAGCACATCCTGCACCGGCTCGCGTTCGAGCGTTCCATGCTGGGCGATGTGCCTCGCTATGATGGCGAGTTCACCCCGGTCATCATCCAGGCCTTTGCCCGCGAGCATGGCGCCGAAAGCCCCAAATGCACCGTGATCGCTGCGGGCCGTTTCCGGCTCGAAAGCCCGGTTCCGCTTCCGGCGCATATCGCGTCGGCATCCTCTCTTGAACTGAACCAGGATGACTGGCGCGACCTGATGCAGGCTTGCGGCTACACCGTGCCGGAGAGAAAGGCTCGCCGGGCGGGTAAGCCGGGCACAGTACCGCTGATCAATCCATCGCGCGAGCAGGCCGAACAACTTCAGGAGATATGGAACCTGCGCATGATCGCAGCCCGCAAGGGCAAGCAAAGTGCTGCCAAGCCCAACGAAGTCCGTGAGACGGAGCAGGCCTTTTATTCGGCTAATTCAAAGGGCGACTATGACGTGTTCAAAACGGTGGAGATAGCTGCCGACGGTCGCCCCGTGCGAATGAAATGGCAGGGGCATGAGCGCGTGCGGTCCGGCGAGCCTGTCGCCCGCATCCGTATCGCTGGGCTCGGCCTCCAAATGTACCAGCCGGACGCCGTCGTCGTCATCACCGACAAACCGGGCAAGCCGTTGCCGATCGACCTCGACGCTCTGGAAGCCGATGCCCGCCATGCCGCGGCCGAGGAGGCCGCAGCATGAAAACCGGCGTCTCTTCCCGGCCCGCAGAGCCATCACGGATTGCGGTCCAGCCGCGCAGCGTTTTCGCACAGGCTGAGATCGTGCCCGCTGCGGAAACCCAACGCCGCGTCATGCCGACGGCCAGTGTCGAATCCGCTCTTGAGACCGCTGCCTGCCTCTGGGAGGCTGTGCTGACATTGCGCGATCATCCCAGTTCAGACCCGGGCGCCATCGCCTTGGCGCTGGCCATCTGCGGAACCTGCAATGCGGTCGGCACAGCTGACCTGCGGTTGACAGTCGTGGGTTGGACCAGCGCGGTCGAGGCGGCGTGGAGCGTGGTTGCCGACAGTTACGATCTGTCTTTCGATTGGGATTACGTGCCAGGCTGGATCATCGATCATATCGACTGGTCCGATCCTGCTCATCCCACGATCAGGCCGGAACCCGTGCCGAAAGATCCCGATCGTGCTCCGACCGACGAACCAGTCACCGCCCAGCCGCCCGCATGGCGGCCGTCTGCCGACGAGGGGAACTGATCATGGGGCGCTCGGTATCCTATCCCAGCGGAGCGCATGTCGCGTTCGCACAGTGGGACGCGGGCTGGATCGAGGACGATGACGATCCTGACACCCGCCATTTCGATGAACTTGCCGCACAGGACGATTGGGACTTCATCGTCGCGGATTTTCGAGAGCAGGTGCTCGCACTCTATCCTTCGGCATGGTCCCATGACGGCTGGATCGACCGTGAAGACCGGATTGTCGCCATGAACGGCTATGCCCGCTTCGGCATTTCGGAATATTGTGGCTGCATCGCATACTGGGTGGTTTTGCGGAACGACATCGACGCCGGCCGGGAAGGGCTGGCAGAACAATGGTTCGACCGGATCGGGCCAAAATTCGAGCAGCGGTTCGCGACGCTTGTCCGTCTGGGCAGCTTCTCCAACGGAGAGTCCGTCTATCGGCGCATCGCCGCCTGACTGCCCGGTCAGCCGATCCCATTTTCGCCCATTCCTCGATCGCAGGATTCCGTCGACTTCCCGCGTCTCGACCGCGCAATTGCGCCATGAAGGGGAGGGGGCGGGATGTGGGAGCGACGATGAGATCGCTGCATTTCCGGAGACTCACATGACTTTCCCCACCACTATCCAAACCACGGTCGGAGATTCCCTGCTGACAAGGATCACAAGGTTTTTTGACGGATCGGTCTCTGCGTGTCTCATCGAGGCCATCCAGAACGCACGCCGGGCTGGCGCCACCCGGATCGATATTTCCCGGATCGAGAGCGATCGGGGGCCTGTGCTGCGTATTCGTGACGACGGGTGCGGCATCGCCGATCCGGTCAAGTTCCTGACGCTGGGCGACTCCGGTTGGGATGAGAAGATCGCCCGATCCGAAGATCCAGCGGGCATGGGCGTATTCAGCCTTGCGGGGCGCCATGTCACGGTCCGTTCCCACGCGGCCGAACTGGACGCGGCCTGGCAGGTGACCATCACCCCCGACGCCTGGGAAAGCGGCATGCCGCTCGATCTTGCGCCGACGGCCATCGACAAGGGCACCGAGATCGAGGTCGACATGGCCGAAGACTGGGTGAACGCACTCGAGCAGGCAGTGAAGGACGCCGCGCGCTTCTGCCCGGTGCCGGTCTGGCTCGACGGCAAGAGGCAACCCCACGAAAGCTTCCTCGCCGGTGCGGCGCGCGTCGAGAAATGGAACGGGTGCAACATCGGCATCTACAGCGACACCATTCATGTTCCACGCGAATTGGCGCGGATCAACTTCCATGGTCTCACGGTGCCTTGCCGGCTGCCGCATATCCATGACGGGGATGGAGATCCTGGCTGGTATGCCAAGGTCGACATCATAGATGCAGGCCACCTGCAACTCGTGCTACCTGCACGCAAGGAAATGGTGCAGGGGCCCGCGCTCGAGGCGTTGCACGAGGCCTGCGAGGCGGCGATCTTCCGCACTATCGCCCACAAGGGTCACCATCGGCTGTCCCATGCCCATTGGCTGCGGGCCAAGGCGCTCGGCGTGTTCCTCCCTGAAGCCGCGCCCTGGCTCTCGGCCTGGACGCCGCGCACCGCGGAAGCGGATAGCACCATGTTCGGCGAGCGGGTGGCGGGTGAACCGATGATCCTGATGCCGACCGACCAGGCCCATATCGAGCAGTGCGCCGCGCGCGCCCTCGCGTCGGGACAATTGCACGGCGCGACCCCGGTCGAGCCCGTCGACGATTTCGCGGGATACGCCTGGTATGATCAACTTCCGCGCGTGCTCGGATGGTCCTTCCGGGTCGACCGGGGCGAGGGCGACGTCTTCGACTATGCGGCTGATACGCAGCTGTCGCAGGTCCTGGTCTCCGGGCGCGTCGACGCGATCGAACTCGAAATCGCCATGCAGGCGTCAGCCGTTTCCGAGGAACCTGCCGAAATCCTCTCGCTGCCTGCGGATGTGCTGATCGTTCCCGATGACTGCTCGACCGAATTGGAGAACGTCGCCATCCTGCTCAGCGCCGACTGTACGATCACACCCAGCGAACTCGCCTGGCTGCTCGAAGCCGCCTGCTTCTACCACGTCGACGATTGTGATGCCGACAGCTATCATACCCAGCAGGCGGCATTCGACATGCAGGCGCGCTTTACCGCGAACATGTTGCTGCTCGGCGAAGATGCCGCGGTCCTCGAACGAGTCCGCGAGGCGATCCGCGAGCATGTCGCCTGGCTGATCCCCAAGGATCGGGCAATCCGGATGCAGGCTGTCAATTATCTGGTCGAGGCCAGCTTCGCGGACAATGACGACGAGGCCGCTCTCAGCGCCGCCGAATAACCCATTCTCTTTCCGGCCTGCCCGGCGCGTCATCACGCGCGCCGCGGCACGCCATGTCCATGAGGAATCGTCCCATGACCCAGGCTCTGCCATTCAGGAAGATTTTCGACGGCGTCGCGACGCGCGAGCAGATGTTCGAACTGTTCAACCGCGTTCCCGATTGCCCGTTCGAGGATCGCATTTCGGGGAAGGCATTTGAGAATACATGGTTCGAGATTGAACTCGAATCCTACGAATCCATGCTCGGGGAACTGCCGCCGCTCTTCATGCGCGCCGGGATGTTCGCCTGGTCTGAACTCAAGGCCGGTTTCGTCGGTTCGGTCTTCTTCGCCATCACGATCGGACGCAAGCGCTGGTTTACCGGTTATTGCAATCTTGGAGATCGCCATAGCCCCGACGCGATGCGGGCGGCAATCATAGCCCATGAGACAGCCGCCGCTCGGGGCATGAACCGCGAGCAGAAGCTCGAACTGATCTGGTCGCGCACGCACGCTGATTTTCGTGGTCTTGCAGGCGAGGCCGATCCCGATGCGTGGCCCCCGGAAGACCGGGGCAAACGCACGATCGTCATTTGTGAACCGGACGGCGGTTCCGCTTTGAAACTGCTCGAACGCCTTACCGATGATGAGATCGACCACCGGCTGCCGTCCGGGCCGGCGATCTAGCCTGCCGGGTGCTGTTCCATCCTTTCCATCCAGGAGCTGAAAGATGGCCAATCACTATCTGCAAACGGCGTTCGCCATTCCGCTGATGCCGCAGGAAGCAATCCTGCTCAAGGAATGCTTCGCCGTATCGACCCAACTGTCCAGCGACTTCGCCGAACTCTCGTCTAACGGGATGCAAGCGGTGAAGACCTATTACGCGTCGCTTAGCGAGGGATTCAGGAACACCTTCCCGAACAAACCGGAGGAGGAAGATCCTTTCGCGGACTTTCTCGATCTCTGGTCGGATCCGGGCTTTCCCGAGTTCGATGCCGATCTCATCATTCAAGGCGACCCGGAGGCCAAGACACAGTTCGCGTTCATCAGCGGCCATGAAGCCGACGTTCCGGCCCTCGCATCGCTGATCCAGAAAGTCTGCAAATCCGCGCTGCCGTTCGGCTTTCAATGGGCGGAGGTGGCCGACAAGGACATCGCTGACGGTTTCGGAGGCGGCTACTATGTCGTCACCGATACCGAGATATTCGGCGGCTCGACCCGGTGGCTCATGAAGGAGACGCTGCAAACCTTGCGGGCAGGAGCATGATCATGGCGGAACGCATCAACGCACGCGTCACCCTCCATGTCGAGGTGTTCGACGCCAAGGAGCTCTGGCAGCACGCATACGGGACCTACGAGGAGCAGAACGGCACAGCCGATCAGGGCGACTTCGAGGAGATGTACGGGACCGAGGACGATCCCGACATCGGGGAATGCATTCGCATGATCTTCGATCCGGGTGAAAGCCCGCCCTGCCTCCAGATCGAGGATAGCTCGGTCGAGGTTACGCTTGTGCTGTTGGAAAACCGATATCCGCTCTTCATCGCAGATCGCGGCGAGCCTGGGATCATAAGCGCCGAGCCTAAAGGCGCGCATCACCCCGAATATGGCGACGCGCTCGATATGATCGAGCCGGATACCGAGAGGGTATTCGCGCGATCGCAGGAGTGCCTCGACCACCATAGCAACCCGGCGCAATGGATCGAGAGCGTCCGGGCCAGGATGATGAAGCGGCTCTGAGGCCGCCAACAATCCGTCCATCCCCGACATAGCACCGGACACCTCGTGCGCCGCGTCCGGTCGCGCCCGCGAAGGAGATTTTCGATGAACGACGATCAATTCGACGCGCTGGTCGATGACGCTACCCATGCGGTCAACGACCTCATTCCCGACACTGTGCTGGACGGTCTTCGCGATAGTGAAAGGTCGGATCTGCTTTTCCAGATCAATGACGCGCTGACGCCGATTCTGCGCGAGGTAATCGACAGGACCGACAGCGGCAGCGACAATCCGACCCGCTCCAGCACGATTGCTGCTCTGATCTCCGAGCTGCTGGAAACCCATGCCCAAAAGTGTGACGAGGGCGGCGATTGTGCCAATGACCGCCCGCGGCATGTGATCTCGGAAGTTTACGGAACCAGCGCCAATATCGACAGCCTCGCGATCTGCGAGATCGAAATGGGCACGCAAATCTACCTCGTTCTGGACGATCATTCCGCCTTCCGCATCGCCGTGGAGGCGGTCTCCCCATGATCGAGATGCACTTGGCGCTTAGCGCGCTCAGGCGAGTAGCGCTCGTTTCTACCCAGAGCGAACTCGATGCTGCCAGGATGGAAGCCGCCGATATCCTCGATCAGGCCGGTTGGGAGAAATCGGCTCGCATCGTGATCGACAGCATCGGTCGCCCGGTTGCCTCCGACGATCAGGAAGGCCCGTCCCGACAAGGCTGATCCCGCATCGGCTATGCCTGCCTACCGGGCAGCAAAGCTGCCTCACCTCAACATCATGGAGGATATCATGGCCCAACTCTCTCCCCTTCGCGAGCGTTTGGCGAGCGCCGAGCACGCATATGCCTGCGCGATTCAGCGCCGCAGCGCCACCGGCCGCAACCAGTATGTCATCCGCACCGGCAGCCCGCTCCAGCCGTTCCGCGTCACGGAGACCCGGCCGGCGAGGGACGAAAATCTCGTTCTGCACGTCGCCTGAGACAAATCCTATCGTCGAGGAGGCGCCAATGAACGCTGCCGATCGATACCCGATCGAGCCGGGTATGTGGATCAGGACCGAGGAAAACGAGAAGCTCTTCTTCCTGCGATATTCATCGACCGGCCATTGGGGCTTCTTTTCCGAGGAGCGTCATCACACCGCGCGGGAATACAAGCTCCCGCTCGCGGGCCTCAAACCCTGGCACAAGGAACGCCGCCCATGAAAACGCACGCGATGGCGAGCGGCCTTCGGGTCACTCTCAGCAAGACCGAACTGCAGGCATTGCTTGCGCTCGCGCGATACGGCGCTGAACAGATTGCGGCCGCGCACCACTCTTATATCGTGCCCAAGCGACAGGAAGCCGTGGCGGCCGGCGTCATCCAGGGCCTCGAACAGGGTCTGTCGTCGGTCCGCTGGAAACAGGCGGAGGCCAAGGCAAGACGCGACGCACCGAAACGCGAGGCCGAGCGGCGTGCAACGCGCGAGCATCATGCCCAGATCGACGGCTATACCGTTTGGGGGATGTTGAGTGACTGGACCGATCTCTCCGATGACCCCGACCGGCGCCAGTGGGCGGACCTGTTAAATCCTCTGACCGAAGCGCGTGAGCAGGCAGAAATTCGCCGGAATGTCTGGCGGATATACATCAGCAAGGGCAGCGCGGCGGCGGACGATCTCATCGTCTATCCGGGCGATTGCACGCAAACCGCCGATCGTCAGGAAATCGAGGTGCTCGCCCGACGGATCATCGCGCAACATCGAGAATGACGGGATCGCGCCGGCAAGATATGCGCGCGCCCTCGGAGGGGACCACAGGATCGGCCATTGCGAAAGGGCCCGCAAGGAGGGGAGTAGGAGGGGCTGGCGGTGAACTTCCCTGGGAGCTTGCCATGACCGCCAGCGATTCTGCCACATACCATCGCGTATCCACGCCGCCCATATTCATCTCCGGATCGCTCTCCATCCGACAGCTTCCGGCCAGCGTAATGAAGCGGCTCGGCGCCGTCATCGACAAGGAGTTACCCGTCGTGATCGGCGACGCCCCTGGCGCGGATGCGGCCGTCCAACGATTTCTTGCCGATTGCGGTGTGCGTCACGTCACGATCTTCTGCGGAGGTTCCGTCCCCCGGCACAATATCGGCATATGGCCGGTCCGGCAGATCCGAGCAGATGCTCCTGCGGGCACGCGCGCCTTCCATAGCGCAAAAGATCGGGAAATGTGCCGCCTCGCCGGTGTCGGATTCGTCATATGGGACGGAGCGAGTCAGGGCAGTCGCGCCAACATCCGGCGACTATGCGAGCGCGGGCGGTATGTCGTCGTCTATCTTCGCCCTGAAGACCGTTTCGTCACCCTCGCCAGCGATGCGGAACGGATGGCGTTTTTGGCGTCATCTATCCATAGCGATGGAGTGTGATCATGCCCTCTTCTGACATCGACATATTGCCGTCGCGGGTAGGGACAGCGCCTATCAGCTGGCTCCCGATTTTTCGGACTGCTGGTAGCGCCGTCATGCACGGCGCGCGCGCAAGCGCCGGCGCACAGACCGCTTGAAAGACAGGCTTCTCCTTCTTAGATAGTGAATCGAACGATTCGATCAATTCGGTCGAATGGAGGCAGCTATGCAGACCATCACCGCCAACGAAGCCAAGACCCGCTTCGGCGAACTTATCGACCGCGTACAGCGCGAGCCGGTGCGCGTAACCCGCCGCAATCGGGTTGTGGGTGTGATGGTTTCCCCGGAAGACTATGCAGCCATGCGGGCGTTCTACGCGGACAGGCTCGCCAGCACGCTACGCGAAACCGCCAACGAGGCCGCGAAGAAGGGCCTTACCGATAGCGAACTGGAGCGTCTGCTGTCCGATGAAGGGTGACAGGTTCGTTATCGATACGAATGTCCTCATCAGCGCCGCGCTTTCAGCAGATTCGACCCCCGCAAGGGTGACGCTCTGGGTGATCGCCCATGCCCGGCTGATCTTCGCCGAGGCCACTTTCGAGGAATTTCGTTCCCGTCTTTGGCGTCCGAAATTCGACAGATATCTGACCATCGAGCGTCGAAATCAGATTCTACACGATTTCAGTGCAATCGCCGACTGGGTGGAACTGAATGACGATGCTCTTCCGGTCAGCAGCCGAGATCCGGATGATGATATGTTCATCCGCGCCGCCATTGCCGGATCGGCCCGTTGGCTTGTGAGTGGCGACAGGGATTTGCTGGACATTCAGGGATTGCCAGCGATTACGATCCTGACGCCGGCGGACATGCTGAAGCGGATTTCCGCATAGGTCTGACCCGGGCGGCGCCACGCTAGCGCAGCTGCGAATGACTCTGGCACTCCTCGACGCAAAGTCTTCGCGAATGGGAGGTGCGGCCCGGCTCGATGACGAAGTTCATCTGCGACCGGCGCCTGCTCGATCCCGACGAGTTCGATCATATCGTTGCCTAAGCGTCCACCGATCTCATCGGCTTCCTCGACGTCGTGGCGAGGCTGCCGCCCGATCAACTCCCGACCATCGGAAGCTGGCTCGAGCGGTTCAACGCCGGCGTTTCCTGATCGCTGACGGTCCATCGTTGGACGCAATCCCGCCATTTCTTGCGAGGTTCTTATGCTCACCATCCAGTTCCGGGCGAAAATCGTGACGATCTATTACACGGACGACACCATCGCGTATCGCCGGATCAAGATCCCCAGCATCGCGCGCCACCTCTGCGATATGAACGCCTTTCGCCGCTCACGAAAATTCGGAGCCTATGCGAACAGCGACCTGTTCCTCGCCATGGTGACGCGCGCCCTGAAAGAGAATGGCATCGCGAACTTCCTCCGCATGGGTGCGCTGCCCGAAGGCGTGGCCGTCGACGAAAGCGGTTTCCTCGCAGGCGTCACGATCACGCTTCCCGACCGATAGGGACGAGCAGCAATGCGCTGGGACATCCCCGCGAACTGAAGGAGCTTCGACATGCAAGCCACCGTCCGGCTGACGGCCAATGATATCCGCCAGCTTCGTTCGACCGCCGAACAGATTGCACGGCGGCATAGTTCCGCCCGTCGCTTCGCAATCGAGATTGCCGAACGCGTCAACCTCGCCACCGGCGCCGCTGGCCTCAACATTCGTGCGATCACCGACGATCCCGACTGGGAAGATACCGATCTGCACACGACACATCCCTGGTCGCGCATCCGTGAGCGTCATACGCTCGCCAACGGCACGGCACTGTTCGACCTCTATGTCTATGAGCGGCCCGGCATCGGCGAGACCGGCGATCTTGCCTGCTGCGTCGAGGCCGAACTGGATGGACAGGGCCTCGCAGCCTTTCACGCCGATAGCGCCAAGAATGTCTGGCGCCGGTCGGACCTGTAGATTGTCCTTCCACCCGTTCGATACGATGAGCGAGATCACGCACAGCAACCACACTTTGGGAAACCCGCCATGCGCCTGTCGGACGAGCTTGCCGCCAGACGCATTTTCTAGCGGGTCTGGACCGCAGAAGAGGAGGAAGGAGGTGATGGGCGAGGGGCCATCATGGATCCTCCGATCTCCATAAGGAACAACCCATGCCCATCCATCAGCCATCCGGTCCCGCGACCGAACCCGCCGTCGACACTTCCTCCCAGCCGTCCGCCGATCTTGTCGCGCTGTCCAGCAACGAGCTGATGGTTGCGCGCAGGCTTGCCTATGACCCTGAAAACGACGCCCTTGGTGAAGGGGATCTCTGGGTCGAATATATGGAAAGCGAGGACGACTGCATGGCCGCGCGCCAGATCGTTCCGTTCGACACATTCACGCTTTCCGTCTGGCATACCCTTGCCGCCGACATGTTCGAGGAACGCTCCGATGAACGCGACGCATCGCAGATCGACCAGCTGATCGAAAGGCGTGGCCTTTTTCCTCATGACCCCGCCAATGGTCCGCGGCGTATCGCGCTTCCCGCAATCGAACTCCAGATCGCGCTTGAAAAGGATATCAAAGCAGGTTCGTGTCGGATCGCCAATGCCCGGATAAGGGTCGATGCCCTCGATCAATTGTCCGGCATGGAACCCGACTTCTATACCAATCCGGAAGCCATATCGACCGCGGGCTGGGACGCGCTGTCGGTAACGATCTTCGAACAGACCTGCACGGCACCGACGGGCGGGCGCTTCGGGAACATCTTCGATCAACCCGACCTGACAACCGGAACGCCGCTCGCACACGCCCGCGCCCAACTCTTCGAACTCCAGACGGCACTCGCTACCGCCAAACGAAGCCGGCGGCAGGATCCTGTCTTCAAAATCTATGTGCGGAGCATGATGGACGAGCTGCTCGCGATGCCTCCGCTGCTGGAGGCGATCCATAATGACCACAGCGGCGCATTCCGCATCGTGGCCGCCTTTCTCGACGATCATCATCCCGAATGGTCCGAGGGGCTCTCGAAGAACCAGGCATTCAGTCCCTTGCTGCCCCTGCCTGTCGACTGGAATGGCCACGTCGATATCGTCGGCCTGGTGCAGGACTCGCGCGCCCGCATGTCCGCCGAAACGGTGGGTGTCGCGCCGCAGTTCTTCGGACTCTATGCCGGACGCCGCGATGGCAGTTCCGTCTGGCTTGGAGCGGCGGCCTGCGAAGCCGATGCCCATGCGCTGGTGACCGGGTTGGGCTAACCCGGCCCCATATCGGCCCGCTCATTGGCGCGACAGACTGGTGCAACAACAGGGCGGCAACATGGCGCCCTTCGCGCTCTCCACAGGGGGAAAGGGGGTGGTTGGTGGATGAGTTTCATCTGGGAGTTCACCAACCATGTCCAGCAGCCAGCAAACCACGAACATCCCCGAAATCGTCGTAATCGACAGCATTACCTGCCCCAACTGCGGCGCAGCCGAGTGCTACGATGATCCCACGAGCCCCACAGGCAAGCGGTTCAACATCAACGCCTATAAGGTCGGCGACAAGCACGGTTACTGGTGGAGTCGTTGCAACCTTTGCAATAGCTGGTTCTAGAAGGGCAGGAGGATTTCCGGCTCCCGCAAGCGTAACCGTCTTTCGTCTCACCGACCCTTCGCTTGAGAAGCGTGACGTCGCGGAGGCCAGCATGAACATAGAGATCATCGTCGGCCTCCCGCATCTCAATCGTGGCCCGCTTCTCCAGCGCGCGATCGAGATGCGCTATCCGGTCCTCATTTCAGCGAACGCGCTGTCGCGATGGGATCGCCGCGAGGGCTATGCGCGCTGGGCGGGCTGGAACCTGCGTTCGCTGGCCAATGCCTCGCGCCTGGTGTCGATCGACCTCGACTCCGCCGGCTTTGTCGTCGCTCATCGCTACCGCGGGCTGCCCTGGACGGCCGATGACTATATCGAACTGGCCGCAAGCTACCCATTTCGGCGCTTCGCGAGCCTCGACCTGTGCACCGAAGAGGAAATTGCCCGCGACCGCGACGAAGTCCTCGACCGTATCTCGCGCACCATCGCGCTCAATCATGCCTGTCATGCAAGAGCCGCCGATCGCGGAATCGATGCCCGGTTCATGCCCGTCATCCAGGGACGGCATCCCGACGACTATCTGCGATGCCTCGACGGCATTGCCGGTATCCTTCGGCCAGGCATGGTTGTCGGTATCGGCTCCATGTGCCGCCGCACGGTGTCCGGTCCTGATGGGCTTCTCGCGGTGCTAAGCCGGCTCGACCGGGACGCAGACCCTGCGCTCCGCTTCCACCTTTTCGGTGTGAAGGGAACAGCCCTCCATTATTTGCGGCCGCTTGCGCATCGCATCGCCAGCCTCGATTCCTGCGCCTATTCTCTGGCCGCGCGGATCGAGGCGTGGCGCGAAGGCTTTTCGAAGACCGACGAGTTCGTTGCCGGTCATATGGAGCGATGGCAACGCCGGCAGCAGGCCCGGCTCGACGGGGGCGACGCCGCATTCCAGCATCATCTGCCGCTCACGAAACCTGCGCTTTCGGCCGGAAACGCATGGGACAGAGCACTCGATCTCGCCCGGGCGGAAATCCGCACTTTGATCGAACAAGGGGAGATCGCGCACGAGCAAATCACCGAAGGGTGGGTCGCGCAGTGGGCGGCTGAAACCTATAGCGCCACGTAGTAACGCAGGTCCTGGTGAATTTAGCCTCGGTCGCTGACCTATGCGGTGTGCGAAGAACTCACCGGCCTATAAGGTCGAGGACGCCACGCAGGGTCTTGCCCATCGATCGAATCATCTCCTCGCCCGCCTCACCTCGTCATCCCGACAGAAGTTCCAATACTCGTCCATATCTGCGAGCGTTAGCTTCTTCGGCTGCATCTTGGCCCAGGCATCCGCCATAAAGAGCATGAAGCTCATTGCGCCGTCATCAGAAACGGCATGCGGCTGATACACGATAGGCAGGTTCATCACGAGCATCCCTGTCGGAGCACTTTGTTTCTTTTTCAAAGCGGCGATAGGCGACCGCCCGTTTTTCACAGGTCCGAGACGCTCCGATTACGCCTGTCGCTGCGAATTCACAAGATTGACCGCCAGATTGGCGTGAACGACGCGCGGTTGCAACCACCGATCACCGTCGCCGCACGGCCTGGCTGTGCCGATGGGGGCAATTGCGGCCTTCAAGCCCGCAAAAAGGAGGTATCCGTGACCCAGTGTCCCGAATCCAATTCGGCCGAGCGTCATTGCTATGGCGTGATTCTCCATCATCGCGCCGAATGGTGGCTTGTCGAATTTCCCGAGCGCGATCCGGACCCTATCAAGGCATGGGCCCTGACCGGCCAGCTTACGCCGGCGATGGCGGATTGGTTTCGTGCCGATACGGGCAATAACGCCGCCAAGGCAGAGGTCCCCGCGTTGAACCCGGACAGTCGCTGCTGGTCTGGTGAATTCTCGATCCGCCCGTCGCCGGATGCCGTCGATCGCTTCGACATCGATGCTCATCCCTGGGGCTCCGAAGCGGGCGAACTGGAGACGCGGCTTGCCCGCGCCATGATCGAAAGCACGCTGTTCCCGATCCCGCCCGGCTTCCTTTCGGTCTTCACAGGCCTTCCGGACGACGATCGGCCCGTTCTTGCCATCCGTCTCAGCGGCTATATCTGCTCTACGTTCGAAGTGCTCACCGCCCGCTATATGCCGGTCTATCGGCCTCGATCGCCCTGGCGGGACATATCGGGCGAGGCCGTCGGCGACAGCGGCAGTGACATTCTCGGATGGGCACCCGCCCGCGATTGGATCAGGCCAGCATGACGCACGGGACCCGCCGATGCCGGATCGAGCTTGCGCCGATACAGCTGGGCCATTATATCTGACTAGCTGGTCAGATGGAGAATTCTCATGACTACACCCAAACGGGCCGGTGACGGCCCCGCACGCAAAGGTGGTTCCAGGCTTCCACCAGCGGCGCGCGGATGGAAGCTCGAAGACGCCAAGGCGCGGTTCAGCGAGGTCGTTCGCCTGGCCCGCAGCGAAGGGCCGCAACGCGTCACGGTCCGCGGCAAGGATGCCGTCGTTATCATCAGCGCCGACGAACTCGAAAGGTTGCTGCCGCCCGAGCGTAAGAAGCCGCTCGTCGCCTTTCTCGAAGGACTGCACCTCGACGGCGTCGATCTGACGCGCGAACGCGATAGCGGACGGGATATCGTCTTGTGATCGGCTGGCTTCTCGACACCAATGTGATTGCCGCGCTCATCAATCCGGGCGGCGCGCCGAGCGTGAAGACATGGGCGTCGGAGCAGCCCGAAGAAGCGCTGTTCCTCAGCATCCTGACGCTCGGTGAATATGACAAGGGCATCCACGCCATACCTGCCGACCATTCTGAGCGGTCACGCTATATCGGGGCTCGCGATGCACTCGAAGCGCGTTTCAAAGGTCGCATTCTGTCCCTTGATGACGCGATCATCCGGCGATGGGGAGCAATCTCCGGCGACGTCAAGCTAGGCACGGGCCATACACCGAGCGTTGTCGACACGATGCTGGCGGCCACCGCGATCGAGCACCGGCTTTATCTCGTGACCCGCAACGTCAAGGATGTGCGTCACAGCGGTGCGGCCATATTCAATCCGTGGGAGGATGATCCCACGACACTGGCGCTATCCTGACCAGTTGGGGGAAGGATATCCTTCCTCAGGTTCTTTCGAGAAATCGCTCCCGTGCGAGGTCAAGTGCGTGCGAAAGCCTTATCGCCACCACCTGGTCCTTGGGGTCGACGAGGCACTCAAGTGCCGCCTCCATGTGCTTGATGGCGTTTTCCAGCCTTGGCTCTTCGTCTGTCATGTGTGCTTCTCCGTCCCGTCGCGCTCAGTCGGCGGGCACCCTCCCCGGAGGAGGATGCCGGCCCCTGAGCCGGACGGTCGAAAGACGCGAACAATAGAACGCGTGCCTGATCTTTAGCCGGAGCCTGGACATAATACAGGCAATCCGGCCGCAAGGCATGCGCCGACTCTATTGTTCGGAGTTTCGACTCTCCGGCCCGCCACCGGCGGACACGCTCCTCTAAACCAACCGGGCAGCAACTGCCAGTCGGTTCCGAGCGAAATTACCGGATGCCGCAGGTGGGTGCGGGGTCTTCAGCGTGTCGATAGACGCGCCGCCTCGACCGGCCGATACATGTCCGCGCGATCACGCATTACACCCGTAAGCCAGGCGAGATGGCTCGCAGCGTCCGCCAACGGCAACGTGGCTACCGCGTCGAACAGGTTACGCTGATAGGGTGGACCGCTGTCGAGGATATCCACCAGCTTCTCCCGCGCGGGGCTATGGGGATCGGTGATCTCGGCATTGGCTTCGCGGGCCGCCTCCAGAAAGGCCTCAGCCAGTTCCTGGGTCGCATAGTAGCCGCTGTCGAGATCTTCCCCGAGCGCGAGGGCGGCGATCTGGCTGCGCACATCCGCGATGTCGGGGTCGTTGACCGCATCGATCAGCGACAGGTTGAAATCGAAGGTGGCGAGATAGTCCGCGATCATGGGGAAAGTCCTTTCATCCATCACTGGAACATAGGGCAAACATAGTCACAATGGAAATGATCCTCGCAACGGGAACGCGGTCATGAATCCGTCTTCCGCATGGGCCGCCCCGATCGGCCGGCATCCCGCGCCGTGATCGGGACGGTCGCACCCCTGCGTCTCCGGGGACGCCTGCGTCGAACCGAGCGCGGTTTCCTCCTCGATATGGAGGATGGCCACGTCTGGCGCCTCAATGGCGCGCAGGATTTCCCGCCGCTGGTGGACGCAGTCGTCGTCGTCGAGGGACGCAAGGCGAGCCCCAGCCTCCTCGACGTTCTCTGGCTCGGGCCGGCGTAGCATCCCCAGAGGCACGCTCTGTTTCCTTCCTCAAACGTCGCGCTTGCGGCACCGTCGCCGCGGACCTCGGCGAGGACGCCTCGGCCCGCAATCAGCGTCGCACGATGTCTGTCATCACATTCTGCGCCGCCTCGCAGGGTCTCGGCGTGCCAGGGCTGGTCGGGGCAAGCAAGGGCTGCCTCCGGCCAAGAAAACCTAGGAGTAGAAGGGGCCTGCCGACGTTGTCGCTTGGGGTAAGCGGTCGGCAGGCCCCTTCTACTCCAAGCTTTTCTAAAGGCCGCAGCGCGACGTCCCTTGCTTGCCCCGACCAGCCCTGACCCTTGAGCCCCGGCGACGGCGGCTCCGAATGCGATGACAGACGGCCACCGTCGCGTCCTCCGCTGATCAGGAAGGAATGGCTTCGCCATATTTTTCTTTGTTCGAGACGCTACCGCGTCCGTATTATTGGCTCTGGCTCACCAAATGCGATGAAATACTGTCAAGAAAACAATAGAATATACTCGAAAAAGGGGAGGGGGTATAAGTATAGGTGCAGATGGGGATTGGCCCCGGAAGCATCGTTTGGAGTAAAGGCTATGAATATCGGTGAGTTTAACCTTAACAAGGGCCGCATCATCGGATGGATTGCCACCCGCGCAATCGACCTGCCCAAGCTGGCCTTGCGCCCGGTGGAAAGCGAAAACGAACTGGCCCCGGCTTATGAGATCATCGCGCCCAATGTCGGGGGCCGTGTCGTTCAGGTCGGCGCGCTTTGGGAAGCCGTCGCCAAGAAAACCGGCGAGGTTTTCCTGCAAGGCCATGTTGATGACCCGTCGATGCCCGAAGCCCTGCCCATCGCGCTTTTCGGCTCGGTGGAGGAAGGCTATCGGGTGGCATGGCGCAGGCAGGAGCGCGACGATTTCGGCCCCGCCATTCGCACCCCCCGCGACAATGCGCCTTCCGGCAACCGTGGCGATGACTACGGTTTCGGTGACAGCACCGCCGATGGAAGCGGCGGACTGTCCAGCCAAGGGGCCGCATCCGATTTTGACGACGAGGTGAGAGTCTAGGAACCGGACCAAGACGGGCCGGGGGAGCGCAGCAACGCTTCCCCGGACCCTAACCGATCATCCTGCCATCAGGAGTCAGACCCATGACGAAGAAGTCAGCTAAGAAGGCCGTTAGCACATTTGCCGACCTGCCGGAACTTATCGCGGAGGAAACCGCAACCCCCGCTTTTGAAGCATCCTTTGGCGATCCGTTGCCGCTGTCCATCATCGAACACGGCGACGAACCGGGCGAACATGAGATGCCCGAACCGTTCACCGCGCAGAAGGTTTGCGGCGAACTTATCACGTCGCTTTATTGCCTCTTGACGGACACGCGGCTTGACCCGCTCGCCCCGGATATTGCTTGGGGTATCGTCAACAGCTTCCATTTTGTCGCTGGAACGGTGGAGCGCCGGGAGGATCGCCTAGCCGACAAAATCCGCGATATGACGCGGTGCATGGAACCGGGCGAGGTATTCAACAAAGACCTTGAGGATACCCAGCTTCAATGCCGCTCGCTTGCGGAACAGCGCGCCGCCATCGAAACGATGCGCGACTATGCCGCCGCCATGTATCGCGCTTGCTGGCGTCGCGCATGGGCACCGACCAAGGGCAGCAAGGCGTCATCCGTCACCACCGCAAGCTATATCAATGCGCTGGATTTCTTGCAGGAACGCGCCCTTGCCAAGCGCGAGAAGCACCAGCCGCAAGGCCCCGTCGTCATCTTTTCCGGCCCCGCCATCTGGGACGAATGGGAACCGCTTTGGGCGAAGCTGACAGAGATCAAGGCCCGCGTTCCGCATATGACGCTTGTTACCACCGGGCAGCGGAAAGGGGCGGACGCCATCGCGGCGGCATGGGCAGCGCGGGAAGGCGTCCCCGTTGTCGCTTATGGCCTCTATGGAGGCGGGCGCAAGGCTCCCTATCAGCGAAACCGCAAGATGGGCGAGCTTGAGCCGGTGGAAGCCGTCCTTTGCGAAGGGTCCGGCATCCAAGCCAATCTCTATCAGACCATGCGGAAACAAGGCGTTCCCATCCATGCTTTCCGCAAGCCCAAGGATGCCCCCGCATCCCGCAAGCCGCAGAACGGCGAGGGGGACACGTTCAGGCAAGCACGGCGCAGCGCCTGAAACCAAACGGCGCGGCGCTTCCCCCAGCGCCGCGCTACCCATCACACGAGACCCGCCAAGGCTGGCGCGCATCCCCGCGCGCTGGCCTTTTGTCGTGCCCCCGGCCGCCGCCGCGCCTGACGGCGCGGCGGCGGGAAGAACCAAAAGGGGAAGGGCCGACAGGTTCACGCCCCCACCGAAGGGCCGAGCGCCCCACCGTCATCCCCCTTTGCGGGCCTTGGCGCGGCTGGCGCTTTCCCCGAATGGGAAGCATCGGAGGCACCCGACGCCCCCTTGAGCGCAGCCAGCGCGGCAGCGCCGCCCAACCGCAACACATGGCCCAGCACGTCCCGGAACTCGCGTTCCGTCAATTGCTCGACCGGCAGCGCCGTCACCATTGCCGCATAGCGATCGCGTAGCCGCTTGCGTAGCGCAGCCTTCTCGACCGCAATCCTCTTCTCGCGATCTTCCAGATCAGCGAGCCTATCGCGTTCAGACATTTTAGGCATGACCAGTTTCCTTCTCAGGCTGGCCCGCTCGTCACGCGATCCTTGTCGCACAGGCGCACCCGCGCCACAAGCGACCCCACCGCATAGCGCGACCTATCTCCCCACATCGACCACCACCGCAATGGGTGCGCCCGGCAGCGGTAGGGATGACGCAGCAACTCCGTTGCTGCGGGCAAGCGACGCACGCGCTTCGCGGTTTGTAATGCACCGTACGCACGGGTGCTGTGGCCTGAAACTGCCCTATAATCAATGGTTTCCGTTGGCAGACGCGTCAGCCAGATTTCACGTTATTTGGCTGACGCGTCTGCCGCCTCAGTACTATTGCCCGAAAAAGCCCCGCAATTCCGCCGTTTCCGGCTGGCAGACACGTCCGCCACGCTGATTTTATTGTGATCGTCGCTTGTCTGCGCTATAGTTGCTGTGCGTCGTGACCTCCTTGTCGAAGCTCCAGTCGGAGCATCACCTTGGCAAGGGTCACAATCCGGATCGACGATGCCCTTTACGAGCGGCTGCAGCGCCGTGCCCGTAAAGTCGGCGTCAGCGTCGCCGAACTCCTCCGCCCCGCGATCGACCAGACCGCCGATCCCCGCGGCGGCTACGTCTACACGACGCAGGACGAAATCCTCTCCTGCGTCCTGCAGACGCTCTCTATCCTCGCGGCATCGGTGCGACGCCGGTCGCCCGAGACGCTCGAACAGGGCATGGCCGACGCCAGGGCGCTGCTCCTCGAAAAGGGGCTGCTCTCACCGGACGAACAGCCATGACCCGGCGCGCGGATCCCCACCTCGCGGACACATGCCCGGCCTCGCGTTCCCCCTCGGCGGGCTTCCCGTCCGGCCGCGCGATTGCCTGCGATTATTCCCTGCCGGTCAGGGCCATCCCAAATCCGGGGGCATGCCGTAGCGCACCGCCAGCCGTTCGGGGGAGGGGCCGGCCATGAGCATCTTCCGCAACGACACGTTGGGGAGCTGGACGCGGGGCGGGCAGGCGATCGTCCACAATGTCCGCATGACCACCCAGGTCTTTTTCCAGACCGTGCTGGCCGGGCTGATCCTCTGGTTGATGGGGACCTGCTGGTATGCGTTCGAAAAGTCGACCGACTATCAGCGCTTCGTCCTCGCCAAGCTGGTGGAGGCGACCATCAAGGCGGATGCGGCGCCGGGGACCAATGACCCGGTGCTGTTCCGCACCCCCGACGGGCGCCAATACTGGACCTCGGCCGACACCCTCGCCGACTCCGGTGTCGCGAAGCAGGCGCTCCACAAACTCGAAAAGGACCTCATCCACGGGGCGGCCATTGCCGGTGTGGTCGCCCTCTTCGGACTGGTCAGTGCCTGGTTCTATTTTACCAGAACTGGGAAGGGGCTCGGCTCCAACGAATATCTGCGCGGCGCCCGCTTCGGGACGGCCTCGGAAGTGCGGCGCGCGCTCCGGGGGCAGAAGAAGGGGGCGCTCACAATCGGCGGCGTCGCCGTGCCGGAAGCCTTCGAGCCCGAACATATCCTGCTGGTCGGCGCTCCAGGAACGGGCAAGACCAACCTCATCACCACCATGCTCGAAGGCATCCGCAAGCAGGGTAAGCGGGCGATCGTCTATGACACGGCCGGGAGCTTCGTTGAGAAATTCTATCGCCCCGGCAGGGACATCCTGCTCAACCCGCTCGACAAGCGCACCGACATCTGGAGTCCCTGGGTCGATGTTCCGCGGGAGTATCATTACGACCAGATCGCGGAATCTACGATCCCCGACAAACATGGCGATCCGTTCTGGAGCAAGGCCGCGCGCGGCACGCTGGTCGCCGTCCTGCGCAAGCTCGCGCGGCAGAAGCACACGCTCATCTCGGTCCTGCTTGATCGGGTGCTGCGTTCCCCGCTCGCCGATCTTGCCGCCTATGTGAAGGGCACCGATGCCGCCGCTTTCATCTCCGCCGAGGGAGAGCGCACCTCGGCCGGCGTCCAGGCCGAGCTTGCCTCGGTCATGCGCAGCTTCGCCTATCTCGACGATACCGAGGACGGCTTCTCGATCCGGCGTTGGGTCGAGGACGAGAAGGACGACAGCTGGCTGTTCGTCACCGTCAAGGCCGACCAGCTTCCTTCGCTGCGCCCCCTGATCACGGTCTGGCTCGACATCGCGATCAGCGCGATCATGAGCCTCACGCCCGACCGCGACCGGCGGCTCTATTGCGTCATTGACGAATTGCCGACGCTCCAGAAGCTCCCCAGCCTATCCGACTTCCTCGCCCGTGCGCGCAAATATGGCGGCTGCGGCATATTGGGGTTCCAGTCCTATCCCCAGCTGACCGCGACCTACGGCAAGGAGGATGCGGCGGCCATCACCGGCTACTGCTCGACCTGGGTCGCGCTCCGGGCGAACGATAGCGACACCTCGGAACTTATCTCCAAAAACCTTGGCCGGGTCGAGCAGGTCGAAGCCAACGAGGGGATGAGCTACGGCGTCAATGACATGCGCGACGGGGTGAACCTCAGTCGCATGCAGGTGACCCGCCCGCTGGTTCTGGACACCGAGGTCACCCATCTGCCGAACCTTTCGGGTTTCCTCCGTTTCGGGCGCAATCTCCCCGTCGTCCGTTTCACCGATCGCTTCAATCCGCTGCCTTCGATCGCGGCCGCGTTCGTTGAACGCACCGAGCCCCCCAAAAGGCTGCCGCTCGGCAAGGCCATCATCTCCCAGGCGTGGGCAGAGCGCCGCGCGCGCCAGGCGCGGGAGGAGGCCGCGAGGCGAGGGCAGGGTCCGGGACATCCGGACACGCCGCCGTCTCCCGGAACGGGGCAAGGCGATCTTTTTACCGGCGAGGCCAATCCCCCGCCGGCGCGGGAGCCGACCCAGGAGCCGCCCAGCCTGCCGGATCCCCAGGACGCCGTGCCGCAGGATGAGGTGTTCGGACCCACCGACCACAGCGATTCCGGCATGACGGACGAGGGAGCGCCGATCGACGATCATCCCGACGAGGAGAACAGGGTTGCCACCCCCATCCCCTTGTTGGGGGCGACGCGCGGCACGATCCGTGTGCGGCTCGACAGCCATGGCCGTTCCGAAGGCCCGCGTGAGAAGGCGAAGCCGGCATGATCCATCCTCGCCGCCTCAAGGGGACACCCGCCAATATCGGCCGCTACTATACAATCGGCGACTATTATACCAAGGGCGGCAACGAACCCTCCGAATGGGGCGGCAAGCTCGCCGCCAGCCTCGGCCTGTCCGGGCCTGTCGACCCCAAGCAGTTCGAGGAACTGCTCGCCGGCAAGGTCGGCGACCAGCAGCTCGGTCGCCGGCGCAAGGAAGGCATCCAGCATCATCCCGGCTGGGATTTCACGATCAGCGCGCCCAAGTCGATCTCGATCCTGGCGCTGGTCACGGGCGACGAGCGCATCCTTGCCGCGCACGAGCGGGCGGTCGGGGTTGCGCTTGCCTATGCCGAGGAACATGCCGAGCTGCGCCGCCGGGTGGACGGCGAGATCGTCCACGAGACGACGGGCCGGCTGCTGTTCGCGCGTTTCACCGAATATGCCAGCCGCGAGCACGACCCGCAGCTCCATACCCATGTCGTCATTCTCAACATGACCAACCATCTCAATGGCGACCGCATGTCGAGTCTCGAGACGCGCTCGATGTATGCCGAGCAGCTCGTCATGGGTCAGATCTATCGCAACGAGATTGCCCGCGACGTGCGCGCGCTGGGGCATGAGATCGTGTTCGATCCGCGTAAGGGGCTGTTCGAGGTCGAAGGCATGCCCGGCCAGCTTATCCGTGACTATTCGCAGCGCGCCGAGCAGATCAACGAGCATGCCGCGGAGCACGGGCTTGAGGGACAGGCCCAGCGCCGGATCTCCTTCTTCGCGACCCGAAAGGCCAAGGAGACGATCGGCCTCGATGACCTGCGCGAGCAATGGCGCGTGCGTGCTGAACCCTATCGTGAAGATCTCGACAGGCTCCAGGCCGCGGCGCAGGAGCGGGGTGAACGAACCATCGAGACCGATCCGCGCGTTGCCCGCCGCGCCGCTCTGTTCGGCATCCGCCAGAATGAAACGCGCGAGGCGGTCAACAATATAGGCCGTCTCTATCGCACCGCGCTCGCATCGCATGTCGGTGAGGTCCGCCTGGGCGACGTGCGGCCGCTCTACGATGCGCAGGAGAACAAGGGCAAGCTGCTGGTCACGGTGCGCCAGACCGGCGACCAGCCGCTTCCGCGCGGCCGGACATCGCGCCGGACCGCCAAACTCGAACTCGCCCTGTCCGAGCATCTGTCGCTGGCCATGGGCGATGCGAAGCCGGTTGCCACCCGTGAACGGCTGGAAGAGGCTGCGACGGCCGCCAGGCTGAAGCCCGAACAGACCGCGGCGCTGATCGCCATCGGCAGCGGCACAAACCGGGCGGTCGGCGTGCATGGTGTCGGCGGCGCAGGCAAATCCACCCTGGTCGCCGCGTTGGTCGATGCGACCCGCGACGACTATACCACCGTGGCGCTCGCACCGACCTCTTCGGCGGCGGCGGAACTCGGGCACAAGGCGGGCATCGAATCCCGCACGCTCGCCTCGCTGCTCGCGAGCGGCGGTTATGGCATTACCGACAGGCATATTCTCGCGCTCGACGAGGCGGGCCAGCTCGGCAACCGCCAGGCGCTGCGCGTGCTGGAGATCAGCCGCGCGACCGGCGCGCGTCTCATATTCCTCGGCGACAATAAGCAGACGGGCGCGATCGAGCAGGGCAAGGCCTATTGGCTGCTCCAGCAACTCGGGCTGCCGACTAGCCAGCTCAAGGAGTCGCGGCGCCACCTGACCGACGCGACGCAGGAGGCCGCGGACATGGCGCGCAAGGGCGACTATGCCGCGTCGCTCGCCGCGCTGGATCGCGTGACCACCGGCGACACCGCGGAGAACCTCGCCAAGGCGATGGTCGCCGATTGGACCCGGCTCAAACCGGAGATACGGGGCGAAACCAATATCCTCGTCCTCGACAACGCGACCCGTCTGATCGTCAACAGCCATATCCGCGAAGTCCTGAAACGCGAGGGCACCGTCGCGGCCGAAGACCATCGGCTCGAAGTGCTGACCCCGTCCGGCCTGACCGACCAGGAAAAGCAGATGGCGCGCTTCTACAGCGCGGGCCAGGTGCTCAAGTTCACGCGCGACAATCCCAGGCTGGGGATCGCACGCGACGCCGACTATCGCGTCGTCGGGGTCGGCCGGAACAATCATGGCCGCCAGGTCGTGCGCCTGGTCGACGAGCATGGCCGCCAGATCGAATGGCGTCCGGGCCTCGGCAAGGCGGCGCATGTCAATGTGTTCCTGCCTGAGAAGCGCGACCTTGCCCAGGGCGACCGCATCCAGTGGCGGCTGGTCAACAAGGAACTCGAGGTCAAGAATGCCGAACGCGGCACCGTTCTGGCGCTCGAGGGCAATATCGCGACGATCAGATGGGACCGCGGCGAGCGCGTCCAGCAGGTCGATCTCTCGGTCCACCGGACCTGGGATCATGGGTATTCGGAAACCGTCTATTCGTCGCAGTCCAAGACCTATGACCGCGTCTATGCGCTGGCGCCTGTGGAATCCGGCCTCGTCAACGGTCAGAACTATTACACCGCCATCACTCGCGCCGCCTATGGCGTGAAGCTCTGGACCGAGAGCCAGCAACGTCTCGCGGAAAAGCTCGCCTCGCGATCGGGCGAGAAGACCTCGTCGCTCGAAGGGCTCGGCCGGATCAGGGCCGACAGCCACAAGATGCGGGGACTTCGCCACAAGGACCGGCACGACCGCTCCCGCGAGGAGAATGCCCGCGAGCGCGCCGCCCGTAATGCCGAGCGGGAGCAGCGCGAGCGGAAACGGCAGGGCCGCTCCGAACCCCGCCCGAACAGTCTTGCCGAGATCCTCGCCGGCCGCGCGCAGGAGGCTGCCTCGCTGGTCGACCGCTTCCTGCGCGGCACGATCGAACGGGACCGTCAGCACGCGCCGGCGGAGCCCGATCGCGCGGGTACGCGCGAGCCTGTCCACCAACCAGAACCCCAATCCCAACCTCAGCCGCAGCACGATCATGGCGATCGTGGCGGCGGGCATGACCGATAGGAGAAGATGATGGAACTTTTGCTGATGGCGATCGCCTGCGCCGCCCTCGTTGCCCTGCTATACCGCCATTATCGCGTTCCGATCCGTCATCGCTGGCGACGCCGACAGGCTCGAACGATGTGCGAGCAGCTGCGCGGACCGGATCGCGATCAGCCCGCCGTCTTGCACTATGCCCGGCTGCGCGCGATGGATCCGCTGGCGTTCGAGGAATTACTGCTCGAAGCCTTCGAGCAGCGCGGGCACCGCGTCATCCGTAATCGCCGCTATACCGGGGACGGCGGCGTCGACGGGGAGGTCATCATCGATGGCCGGCGCTGGCTGATCCAGGCGAAGCGGTATCGCGATGCGATCAAGCCTGAACATGTGCGTGAGTTCGCCATGCTTTGCGCTGCGCGGCGGCGGCGCGGCATGTTCATCCACACCGGTCGCACCGGCGGGATGAGCCGCACGATCTGTTCGAGCGCCGATGGCATCGAAATCGTCTCCGGGCAGCGATTGCTTGCGCTGCTGACCGGCGCTCCGTTCGAGCCGGATGGTCTGCCGTCTCGCGATCTTCTTCGACGTGGCCCCTCCGATTTTCGTGATCGGATAGTGCAATGAGGGCGTGTCGATCAATGATTTTCCAGGCCTCGGTAGCGGGAAGGGCGCTCACCAGTATAGCGATCCTGTCCGTCATACTGACGCCGGCTCCTGTGCTGGCGAAGCAAGCTGCACCTGGTGAGGTCGCCGAAATCGCCCGTTGCATCCGCGTCGCCGCGCGGGGGCGTGCCTGGCTTGAAAAGACGCTTTGGGGCTTGCGGACACAGGAGGCTGGCTGGCTGGGCGCGGAGATCGCGAATACCAACGGCACCCACGATCTCGGGCCGCTTCAGATCAACAGTAGCTGGGTGCCGAAAATGTCCCGACTGCTCGAACGACCCCAGGAGCAGATCCGTCATTGGCTGCGCTACGATCCCTGTTTTAATGTCGAGGCGGCACGCTGGATATTCCTGTCCGGGCTGGAAGCGACCGGAGACTATTGGAAAGCGGTTGGCGTCTATCATAGCCCAACCGAGGCGAGGCAGGTCGCCTATGCGAAGAAGGTCGCAAGCCACATGCGTCGGCGGTTTGGCCCGGACGTGTTTGCGGCAAGCCGCGGGAACCTGGTGAGGTAGTTTTGGGCGATGAATACAAGCGGTTGAATAGCTTTCAACGCTGGACTCCAAGGCTGGGCAGGCAGCCCGTTCGCTGCATCTGCCCTCCGAGGTCATCCCTTTTCAGCGAACACTGGGATCGTACCTAAGATCGTGCGCTGGCCACCTGCGCTTTGCAGCTTCCGCCCCAATTCAGCGATGCGTCGTTCGCCGTCCTCTTACGTCAGTGTACTCCTTCGATGGGGCTGGCGGACTTGCACAGCTTGGCAGGCTTGGTGGACGGCCTGCGATCTGCTGATCGGTGAAACTGACGACAGGCAGGCAATGGCGCGATAGGGTGAGTATTACGCCCGCGCCCGCAGTTCGTCGATCATGCATTTGTGTTGCCCATAACCTGCTCTCGATCTTGGGCCATCCGGCCGGAGCTGATCCGGTCAATCTGATGATCGAGCCGAAGTCCATCGATACACTCAGGAGCCTTACGTAGTGACGTTGCCAGTCGGCGCGGTGATGGTGACCACAAAAGAGGTGGCTGGGTGAAACCTTGAGGCGGCCTCTGGCACCTTACGCAAGCTGGAGATGAGCTATGTCCAAGCCGATGATTTTGTGGTTCGAAGACATCGGTATCGCTGATGTGCAGGCCGTAGGCGGCAAGAACGCGTCTTTAGGCGAGATGACCGCGGCCCTCGCTCAGAAGGGCGTGAAGGTGCCCTCTGGCTTTGCCACCACTGCGGACGCTTACAGGGCGTTCATTCACGACAATGAGCTTGCACCCCGCATTACGGAACATCTCTCCGCCTTCCACTCCGGCGGATGCACCCTTCAGGAAGCGGGGCAGGCTATAAGGAGTCTGTTTCTGGAAGCGGAAATGCCCTCCCATATCGCCGAGGAGATTGTGTCCGCTTATGCGGAACTTGGCCGGCGTACCGGCACAGAGCGTCCCGCCGTTGCCGTGCGCAGCAGCGCGACCGCCGAAGATCTGCCGGATGCGAGCTTCGCGGGCCAGCAGGAAACCTTCCTCAATGTCCGGGGCCGGGCCGCACTTCTGGCGGCCTGTCGTCGATGCTTCGCCTCGCTGTTCACCGATCGCGCGATCAGTTACCGCGATGCGAAAGGCTTCGATCATCTCGAGGTTGCGCTGTCGATCGGCATTCAGCAGATGGTCCGCTCGGACCTGTGCGGATCGGGCGTCATGTTCTCGATCGATACCGAAACTGGCTTTCCAAATGCTATCGTCATCAGCGCCGCCTGGGGGCTGGGCGAGACCGTCGTCCAGGGGAGCGTAAACCCGGACAGATATGTCGTATTCAAACCGCTTCTCGCGCAGCCGGGGACCGAACCGATCATCGACAAGGAGTTGGGCGGTAAGGCGTTCCGCATGGTCTATGGGGAAGGCGGAAGCCACCGTACGAGGATCGTCGAGACAACCGAGCAGGAGCGTCAGAGCTTCGTTCTCGATAACAGCGATATCGTCCAGCTCGCGCGGTGGGCCGTGGCAATCGAGGACCATTACCAGCGTCCCATGGACATGGAATGGGCGAAGGACGGCGAGACTGGTGAACTCTACATCGTCCAGGCGCGTCCCGAAACGGTTCAGGCCCAGGCCAGCACTTCGACATTCCGGCATTACCGCCTCAAGGAGAAAGGCGACCCGCTATTGACGGGCGCGGCGGTGGGAACAGCCATCGCTGCTGGCAAGGCTTGTGTCATCCGGACCGCCGCCGACATCGCCCAGTTCCGGGACGGGTCTATTCTCATCACTGAGACGACTGACCCCGATTGGGTTCCGGTCATGAAACGCGCGGCGGGGATCGTGACCAATCATGGCGGCACCACCAGCCACGCTGCCATCGTCAGCCGCGAACTCGGTGTTCCCGCAATCGTCGGCACCGGAAACGCGACCGAGATCATTGCCGAGAACAGCGAGATCACGATCAGCTGCGCTGACGGTGACGTCGGAACAATCTACGCCAGCATACTCGATTTTTCCGTGACGGACGTGGATATCGGCTCCCTGCCGGCCACCCGGACGGACATCATGGTCAATATCGCGAACCCGGCGGCGGCATTCCAGTGGTGGCGGCTTCCTGCCCGAGGGGTCGGCCTTGCGCGCATGGAGTTCATCATCAACGCGCATATCAAGGTGCATCCGATGGCACTGGTTCACCCGGATCGCGTGAGCGCTGAAGCTCAACGGCAAATACGCGATCTGACCAAGGGGTATTCCGACCCATCGGAGTTTTTTGTCGATGTCCTCGCGCGCGGCATCGCGAAGCTTGCAAGTCCCTATTACCCGCACCCCGCCATCGTGCGCCTGAGCGATTTCAAAACGAACGAATATGCGCACCTTGTGGGCGGCGACGCCTTCGAGCCGGATGAGGAGAATCCGATGCTCGGCTTCCGCGGCGCCTCGCGCTATTACGATGAACGGTATCGCGAAGGCTTCGCTCTCGAATGCCGCGCGCTCAAGCGGGTCCGGGAGGAACTGGGCTTCTCGAACGTCATCGTCATGGTCCCCTTCTGCCGCACGCCGGCCGAGGCGGATCGCGTGCTCGAAGCGATGGCCGAGAACGGTTTGCGCCGCGGGGAGAATGGGCTGCAAATCTACATGATGTGCGAGATACCCTCGAACGTCATTCTCGCCGAGCAGTTCGCTACGCGCTTCGACGGATTTTCCATCGGCTCCAACGACCTCACCCAGCTTGTGTTGGGTGTCGACCGCGATTCCGGGATTCTGGCCAATCTCTTCGATGAAAGAGACGAAGCCGTCACCCGCATGATCTCGGAAGCCATTCGCAAGGCGCACGCGGCGGGCATCAAGATCGGCATATGCGGCCAGGGGCCGAGCAACCATCCGGACTTTGCGGCGTTCCTGATTTCGGAGGGTATCGATTCCATGTCGCTCAATCCCGACAGCTTCGTGCGAACGATCAAGGCCGTCGCGGAGGCGGAGGGACAATCGGGCTGAGCGCCGGGTGAAATGACACTGATGCGAGGTACAGGAAATTGCGTCTACCGGTGCTGATCCGCCTGGGTTCACCCGCATATTGTCGCGCAATCGCGAGCTCGGGAAGGTTACCCGAGAACGTCGTCTGAGTCCGGCGGCATTCGTAAAAGCCCTAATGGCCCCATCCTGGAACCGCCGATAGCCTTTGAGTGCTGGCTGGAATCGGGGAACAGGGTCCGGCCAGATGACGTTGATAGCAACAGTCGGAATGAGCGCCGCCGGTAGCGGGGAGACGGACGGCAACAGGAGGTTTTCCTATGTCTGCCGTATCTGCCTTTCCATCCTTCTCCCAGCCCCGAATGTCCGCGAAGACATCCGGCGTCGTCGCGTGCATCGATTGCACCGATCGCAACGCGTGGATCTATCCACACGCTCTTGCTCTGGCTTCAACGCTCGACGTTCCGGTAACGCTGCTTCAGGTCTTGGACAGAGACGCGTCGCCCGACGCACGGCCTGACCCCATCGAGTGCAATCTTCGTCGCCGCGAGGCCATGCGGGTGCTCGATCGTTGTGCTGCGACGATCGAACCGTCCTCATCTCAAACGACCATTGAGCTCGCAGAAGGACCGGCGGCGGAGGAAATCTGCCGGTACGTGCGGGAGTGTGACGAAGGGATGGTCGTGCTGGGCAGGCGCGGACGAAAGGAAGCCGGCCGCGACGGCGTCGGGGGCACAGTCCACAAGGTGCTGTCCCAGGCACCAGGCCCTGTCCTGCTTGTTCCGGTGGAAGCGCCCGTCCCGGGTTCGGCCTATCGACGGATCGTGGTGCCGCTCGATGGCTCGCGCTGGGCCGAAAGCGTGCTGCCCCTTGCGGTGCGCCTCGCGAAGGCAGCCGACGCTGAGCTGCTGCTCGTTCATGTCGTCCCCACGCCCGAAATGATCCAGGCGCGACCCCTGGAAACCGAAGACGAGACGCTGCGCGAAAACCTGATCGAACGCAACGAGCAGGCCGCGCGCAGCTATCTGGATCGGACCAGGTCCAATCTTTCGGCGATGGGCCTTCGCGCTCGCGCGATTGTCATCCGTGGCGGCGACGTTCGCGACACGCTTTGCGCGTTGATCGATCGCGAAGCGGCTGATCTCGCGGTGATGTCCGCACGCGGGCACGGGCATCAGCATGTCAGGGACGTCCCGTACGGAACGGTTGCCTCCTATCTGATGGCCCATTGCAGTGTCCCGATGCTCGTCCTGCCTTCGGCGAGTCGCAAGGCGCAAATGACTTCGCCTGCCGCCAGCCAGAGCGTGAGATTGCCAACGGCCATTCAGGTCTGATTGATGGCCGATTATGAGGAGCGCGATCCGCTCGCCGGGGCGGCGGAGGAGGTCGCCGACCGTCATCGCCTGACAGGACTGCTCGGCAAGTCGGTGCCGCTGCCCGCATGGGCGCATCTCGAGGAGATGAAGACCTGGCTGAGGCAGGCCCGACAGGCGGCCGCCAAGGCCGACAAGCGCGCAGGCGCCGCGGCTGAATGGCTGCTCGACAACGATTATCAGATACAACGCGCCATCCTGCAGATCCGCGAGGATCTTCCCGGAGAGTTCTACGCGAAACTTCCGGCGATCTCCGGGGACGGGCTCGGTCGCCCTCGCGTGCATCAGCTTGCCCATGCCTTGCTGCAGGCTTCTCACCTGCAGGTCTCGCTGAATGGCGCGGTGCTGTTCGTAGAGCAATATCAAAAGAAGATGCCGCTCAGCATCGCCGAGACCTGGGCCTTCCCGACCATGCTGCGCATAGTCTGCCTGGAATTGCTCATCGGAGGTTTCAGCCACCTCTTCCCGGAGGTCGAGCCGCCCTTTGAGATCGTCGAGACGCCCGACACGGCGATGGTTGGTTTTGACGATACGGAATGCGTCGCGCGCGCAATCGCGAACCTTGGCGTGATCGCGACGATTCAATGGAACGACTTCTTCGATCGAACGAGCCAGGTCGAAGCCATCCTCCGGCGCGACCCGGCAGGCGTCTATCCACATATGGACTTCGATACGCGCGATCGATATCGCCATGCGGTCGAGCAGCTTGCCGACCAGTCGGGACTCCCGGAATGGGATGTCGCCGAGCGTGCCTTGCGCCAGTGCTATAGCAGCGACGAAGCGCCATCGGGCCATGTAGGCTTCTGGCTCATCGATATCGGACGGCCTGCCTTTGCCGACGCGATCGATCCTCGTCCATGGACGCCGGGCTCGATATTGCGACGCGCGCTGCGTTATCCAGGCCTGCTTTATGCAGCCGCCTTGCTGCTCGCGGGCCTTGCGGGCTTTGCTCTACCCGCAGCCTATCTGGTTTCCACCGGCGCCACCGCCGGATCCTGGCTTCTAGGGATCGCGCTCACCCTGCTACCCGCATCGATCCTGAGCATCACCTTCGTCAATTGGCTCGTGACCCACATCGTTCGGCCGAACGTACTCCCCAAGCTCGATTTCAAGGACGGCATCCCCGAAAGTTCGGCGACGGCAGTCGTGATGCCTGTCTTGGTCGCGCGATTGTCGGATATCGCGCCGCTGCTTCGGCGCCTGGAGGCACACCGCCTTTCCAATCCCGATGCCGCGCTCGAATTCGTGCTGCTCAGCGATTTCGCCGATGCGTCACAGGAAAGTGTCTCGGTCGATGCCGATATCGTTCGCGCGCTGACCAGCGGGATCGAGGAACTCAACGCGCGCTTTGCCAATGCCAAGGGACATGGGCCGTTCCATTTGCTGCATCGGCCACGACGGTTCAACGCGGCCCAGGGCTGCTGGATGGGCTGGGAGCGAAAGCGCGGAAAGCTTGAGCAGTTCAACGCCTTCATCCTGAACGGAGATGCGTCCCCCTTCAATGTGACCGTCGGTAGCATCGAACGGTTGCGGCGATGCCGTTTCGTGATGACGGCCGATGCCGATACCAGGTTGTCGGCCGGCATCGTCCGGCGACTGGTGGGGACGCTATCTCATCCCCTTAACCGCGCCCACTTCAACGCTGCGACCGGCGCGGTCGAACGAGGATATACGGTTCTTCAGCCGCGCGTTGAGCTGGCGCCGGAAGCGACCGGCCAATCCTTGTTTTCGCGCCTCTATGGCGGTGACACGACCATCGATATCTATTCGCGCGCCGTATCCGACGTCTATCAGGATCTGCTCGGCACAGGCGTCTACGTGGGCAAGGGCCTCTATGATGTGGCGGCCTTTCATCGGAGCCTCGAAGGGCGCGTTCCCGAGAATACACTTCTCAGCCATGACCTGTTCGAAGGACTGCACGGGCGAGCGGCGCTGGTCAGCGATGCGATCGTTTATGAGAGCTTCCCGACCAGCTATCTCGACTTCACCTGGCGCTGGCACAGATGGGTCCGTGGGGACTGGCAGATCCTGCCATGGCTCTTTCCCTTCGTGCCCGGCGGCGATGGCCGATGGCTGCGCAACCGGCTCGGCTGGTTCGATCGGCTGAAGATATTCGACAATTTGCGGCGCAGCATAATTCCAGCGAGTATTGTGGCGCTGCTGGTGGGTGGATGGTTTCTTCTCCATGGGCAGCCCTGGGTCTGGACCTTGCTTGCCGTCATCGCGCCCGGTGCATATCTCTTTACGGACCTCGTGACCGGCCTCGCGCAGGGCCGCCGCCGCGGCGTCATGCAGAACCTGCTGCGACGTCTGGCGGATCACGCGGGTCGCTGGTTTCTCGCTATCGTCTTTCTCGTCAGTGACGCGATGATAGCGCTGCATGCCATTGCCATCACCCTATGGCGTCTCCATTCGGGCCAAAGAAAGCTCGAATGGACGTCGGCCGCCCACATGGCGACGCGCAACGCGGCGCGACATCCGCGACTGGCGGCATGGCGTGACATGGCCGCCTCTCCGGTGTTCGCGCTGATCATCGGCGCGGGTCTGTTCCTTGCGGCGCCCGCTTCCCTGCCTGTCGCGGCTCCCCTGCTGCTGCTCTGGTTCATTGCGCCTGAGATCGCGATCCGGATCAGCCGTCCGATTGAGCCGGCAAAGGACACGCTGTCCGAAAACGATCGAAAGTTCCTGAGACTGATGGCGCGGCGCACCTGGCTCTTTTTCGAGACCTTTGTGCGCCCCGAGGACAACTGGCTGCCACCCGATAACTATCAGGAGCCGCCCGACGAGGAAATCGCGCACCGAACCTCGCCGACCAACATCGGAATGATGATGGTATCGGTCCTCACTGCCTGGCGCCTCGGACATATCGGCCTCAACGAGGTTGCGACACGGCTTCACAACACGCTCGATACGTTGGATCGCCTGGACCGCTACCGCGGCCATATTCTCAACTGGTACGAGACGAGAACGCTCGCGGCCCTGGAGCCCCGATATGTTTCGACCGTCGACAGCGGAAATCTCGCGGTCAGTCTGATCACCGTCGCGCGAGCCCTTCAGGAAGCCAGAAGCTTGCCACCGGTCGCCACGGATTTGTGGCGAGGGTTTGACGACAATATCGAGTTGCTCGCCGAAGCGATTGCGACGATCGACCTCGAAGCGGCCTCCGCCGCCGGCTCGATCCTTGAGGCTATGCGGGAAACCGCCCGCAGGATTGAGGAAGGGAGGCAAGACTGGGCCGAGAGGATCGACGATCTCCTGTCGATCGATCTTCCTCGCCTGCGCGAGCAGATTACCCTGATGGCCGAAAGCGTCGGCGAGGATGAAATCGCCTCCCTGCGGAATGTCCAAGCCTGGCTGGAGCGGCTCGAACATCATCTGTCCGGCATGCGGCGAGACCTTCGGCTGTTCTCGCCCTGGTGGGAGACGCTCGCGGCGCATCCGGCAGAGTGTTCGAACGTCGCGGCAAAAGTCGCCGACCTGTTGGCGAACGACCGGCTGCCGTCCACGCACGCGGGCGCCGCGGCAGCAATTGGCGTCCTCAATGCGGCGAGAGACCAGCTACCGGCGGAAAGCCGGCAATGGGCGCACGATCTCCAGGCGGCGATCGAGGAAGGCCAGGCGGCCCGGCAAGCGCTTCATGACCGCCTCGATGACCTCTCCAGTCGCGCTAACGCCGCCGCGCACGCCATGGACTTCTCGTTCCTGTTCGATGCCGGCAGCCGGCTCTTTCATATCGGCTACAATGTGAGCGCCGATCGAATAGATCCGCACCACTACGATCTGCTCGCCAGCGAAGCACGCCTCGCCAGCTTTTTCGCCATCGCGAAGGGCGACATAGAGCCTCTGCACTGGTTCCATCTCGGGCGGCCCATCACCAAGCAGCACGCAGGCCTGGCGTTGATATCGTGGAACGGCTCGATGTTCGAATATCTGATGCCGAACATCTTCCTGCAGAGCGATCCCCAAACCCTGCTCGGAATGAGTGACCGGACCGCGATTGCTATCCAGATCGCATTCGGGCGGTCACATGATATGCCTTGGGGTATTTCGGAGTCGTCCTTCGCATCGATGGGCGAGGACCGCGTCTACCGATATCACGCATTCGGCGTCCCTGCGCTCGGCCTCCAGCGAGGTCTGGGGCGCGATCTGGTTATCAGCCCCTATGCGACGGCGCTGGCGCTGACGATCCGGCCCGCGCTGGCGACGCGCAACCTTCAAACTCTGGCGGATCTTGGCCTCATCGGCCGATACGGATTTTTCGAAGCGGTCGACTTCACGCCCGAGCGGGCGCCTGACGGTGAACGCTTTGCCGTCGTGCGCTCCTACATGGCTCATCATCATGGCATGAGCCTTGCCGCGCTCGGAAACGCGTTGTGCGATGACATGCTCGTGCGCTGGTTCCACACCGATCCTCATATCCGCACCGTCGACCTGCTCCTTAACGAAAGGATTCCATGGGAGCTGCCGCCCGAGATCGCGCGGCTTGAGGTTCGTGAGCCACAGCCGGAACCCGACGAACTGATTCCGGGCCTTTACGGCTGGGCACCCACTCGGCGCCGTGGGGAGCACGCGTGGCAGATTCTCGGCAATGGCCGGCTTTCGAGCCGCATTCGGACAGACGGTGCAGGTGGGCTGAGCTGGAACCAGCATGCCCTGACCCGTGGGGACGCAGGTTTCTGGATCTATCTGCACGACCGGGATGCAGATGTTACCTGGTCGGCAACGGGCGGCCCCTTTTCTCGACCCGAAGACGCGCCGGAGGTGATCTTCCAAGCGCATCAGGTGGAGTTCCACCAGCGCGCCCACGGCTTGTCGGTCACGACAACGATCAATGTCGCCAATGCCGACGACCTGGAGATCCGGCGTGTCGCTCTTGTCAATGATAGCGATAAGCCCCGGACCATCGAAGTCACGGGCTACGCGCAGATCGTTCTGGCTCCGGCCCAGGACGCGGCGCGCCACCCTGCCTTCAGCAAGCTGTTCGTGGGGGCGGAAGCCTTGCCTGGCAATGACGGCCTGCTTTTCACGCGGCGGCCGCGCAGTTCGGCGGAACGTCCGCCCGTCCTGCTGACCCGTGTGATCGGGGATGAAGATGGCGTTACCCTGCTCGGTCTCGAAGCCGATCGCAGCGCTTTCATCGGACGATATGGGTGCCCCAGGCGGCCCGCATTGTTGACCGGGGAACTGCCTGGTGGCCCGCTCGGCTGGACGCTTGATCCGATCTGCGCGATCAGGATGACGGTGGAACTGCCTCCGCGCGCGCGACGTGAATTCGCCTTCGTCACCATTGCGGCTGGATCCCGGCAATCGGCCCTCGAACTTGCCGAGCGCTTTACCACCCTGCCGTCACTCGACTGGGCTGTGAGCGATACGGCAAGTGCGGCGGCGCGCGAGATGCACAAGCTGGGCCTGCAGCCGCACATCGTGCCGCAGGCGCAGGCGTTGCTGTCCACTCTTCTCACCAGAGCGGCAGAGCCGGGATCGGCCGGCGCGCGCACATTTCGGCGCGGGGACCTTTGGGCGCTCGGGATATCGGGCGACCATCCTATTTTGATGCTGCGTTCCGGAACCGCGGAGCAGCAGGACCTGCTTCGACAGCTTCTCTCCTTCCACAAGCTCATGCGGCAGCGTGGTATGCCGATCGACCTGGTGGTGACGCATGAAGGAACGTCGGGCTATATCGAGCCCGTCCGCGAGCGTCTTCTGGAAGTGCTGAAGGATGCCGGGCTACAGGATCGCCTTGGCACCCATGCCGGGATACACCTCGTCGGCATCGGTCCATCCGATGGCGAGCGGGCGGCGCTTCTCGATCAGGTTGCCCGCCTCATCCTTGACGAAGCCGGCGGCAGCCTAGTCGACCAGCTTGCGCGATACGACCAGCCGCCGCATCCGGGCCCGCTGTTCGCGCCGGTCGGGGCGAACTCCGGTACAATCATGACGGCGCCCGTACCGCGCCCGGCTGATCTGCAATTCGATAATGGGTGGGGAGGCTTCGATCCGGATACGGGCGACTATACTATCTATCTGGAACCCGGTGCGCCGACCCCTGCGCCCTGGGCCAACGTCCTCGCCAACGACGGCTTCGGGACGATCGTGACCGAGGGCGGTCTGGGCTTCACCTGGGCGATAAACAGTGGTGAAAACCGTCTCACGCCGTGGTTCAACGACCCTGTCGAAGATCCTCAAGGCGAACGCCTTTATCTGCGCGATGAGGAAAACGCACGGCTCTGGACGCCGACGCCGCTTCCGGCCGGTGGAGACACGGCATGCCGCATCGATCACGGCCCCGACCGTACGTCCTGGCACCGGCATAGCGAAGGCCTTGAACAGGAGCTCTCCGTCATCGTGCCGACGCACGACACCGTGAAGCTTGTCCGGCTTCGCTTGCGTAATCAGTTGCCGCGTCCGCGCCGGATCACGGCTACCTACTATGCCGAATGGCTGATGGGCGCTGTGCAAGGAGAACAGGCGCCCCTGCGCCGCTCATTCTATGATCCGATCTCGCACGCGATTCTCGGCCAAAATCCCTGGACCGACGAATTTGCCGACCGCATCTCCTTTCTTGCTTCGACACTTCCGGTCCACACGCTCACCACCTCACGCTACGATTTTCACGGCGATGACGCCGACCCCACCAGTCCCCTCGGACTTCTGAACTGGGATCTTGGTCACCGGCAGCATGCTGCCGGTGACGACTGCTGCGCCGCCCTGCAGGTCCATCTTGATATCCCGGCTGAAGGAACCGCAGAAGTTTGCTTTGTGCTGGGGCAGGGCGACGACCTGGATCACGCGCGTGACCTTGTCCGTCGCTGGCAGGACCCATCGGCCTTCGAGACCGCGGCGCGGGAGTGTGCCGGTTTCTGGAAGGACAGGCTGGACGCGGTGCAGGTCAAGACGCCCGATCCCGCCTTTGACCTGATGGTCAACCGGTGGCTGCCGCACCAGTCGCTCAGCGCCCGCATCCGCGCTCGCGCGGGCTTTTATCAGGCGAGCGGCGCTTTCGGTTTTCGCGACCAGCTGCAGGATGTTCTGGCACAGATCCATGCCGATCCGAATGCAACACGGCAGCATATCCTTGCCGCGGCTGCCCATCAGTTCGAGGAAGGCGACGTGCTGCATTGGTGGCATCCGCCATTGGATCGCGGCGTCCGCACGCGCTGCTCGGACGATCTGGTCTGGCTACCGTACGCCGTTGCTCATTATGTTGAGGCGACCGGAGACAAAACCATCCTGAGCGAGCTGGTTCCTTTTCTGCGGGCGCCCCCGCTCACGGCCGAAGAAACCGATCGCTATGCGCGTTTCGAGGTGAGTGACTACACGCAATCCCTGTTCGTTCATTGCGAGCGCGCGCTTTCCCACGCCTACCGCCTCGGGTCTCATGGCCTCCCGCTGATTGGTGCAGGGGACTGGAATGACGGCATGGATCGCGTGGGCAACCGGGGGCATGGCGAAAGCATATGGCTCGCCTGGTTTCTCATCGCGACCATCCGAAATTTCACGCGTCATTGTGTGGATGCGGACCGGAACGAGTTCCGCGACCATTGGAACGGCCGCGCAGAGACGCTTGCGGCCGCGGTGGAACGGTCGGGGTGGGATGGCGAATGGTATTTGCGCGCATTCGACGACGACGGCCGTCCATGGGGCGCGTCGGAAGAACAGGAATGCCGCATCGATTCCATCGCGCAGTCGTGGTCCGTATTGTCGGGTGCCGGCAAGGTCGAGCGTACCCGATCGGCGCTCGCTTCGGCCAGACGATATCTGGTTCGGGATGACGACAGTCTCGTGCGTCTGCTGGATCCGCCCTTTGACCGCACGCCGCGTGAGCCGGGTTATATCAAGGCCTATCCGCCGGGAATTCGCGAGAATGGAGGCCAGTATACCCACGCGGCAAGCTGGCTCGCGCTCGCGTTCGCGCGCACGGGGGATGGTGATGGGGCCAAGGCGCTCTTCGACCGAATCAATCCTATTCAGCATGCCGCGACGGCTCGCAGCGCCGCCCATTATCGAACCGAGCCTTATGTCGTGGCGGCTGACATTGCCGGCATGGAGCCCCACCTCGGCCGAGGTGGCTGGACCTGGTACACGGGTGCCGCAGCCTGGACATGGCGGTTGGCGGTAGAGGAGATTCTTGGCGTTCGGCTCGTGGGCGGCGAACTTCAGGTGCGCCCCGTCTTGCCCAGGGACTGGGAGAGCGTCGAATTGACCCTGCGGCGAGGCCGTGGGTCTATTCATGTGACGATCGAGACGGATGATACTCTGGAGAGCGAAGAACCGGTAATCGAGGTTGAAGGGACGCTCTGGGACGCACGCGGAATCCCGTTCCCCGAGAACGATCATACGCGGATAGTCGTCGTGCGGGTTGCGCAGCGAGCCTGAAGAGCAATCCAGGACCGGGGCCAACGTGTATCCGGTGCTTTACGTAGCGCCCAGTGCTTCAGGCTCGGCTACAGGAACACTTCTCAACACCTTGTTGCCGGGGAGCGACCGATGAGCACCATTGAAGAACTTAAGGCTGATCTTGCCAAGCTCCGGGACGAAGCCAAGGTCCAGGTGCATCTGGGCGCGATGGAAGCTCGCGAGGAGTGGGACGAGCTCGAAACCAAATGGCACCATTTCGTTGCAGAAGCTCGCCTTCAGGAGAGCGGCGGTAACATCAAGGCCGCGCTCCAGGTGCTCGCTGATGAACTTCGTTCGGCTTACCTGCGTCTGAAGAAGGCGCTATAAATCTGCACCGAACCCCAAGCCGATTTCGGTACCTACTGTTCTGAAGGAATCTCCGTGACTGACACAGCCGCCATAGAAGAGCGCCTGACAGAGCGACTGTCGGAACTTCGCGCTCGGCTGACGCGAGTGAATGCGGATCTGGCTGAGCCCCTTAATGCGGACTCATCGGAACAGGCCGTCGAAGTCGAAGATGATGCGGGTCTGGAAGCCGAGGCAAGCTTGATCGTGCGGGAGGCCGCTTCGATCGATCGTGCCCTGGAGCGAATTGCGAAGGGCACCTATGGCGAATGCGTTCGTTGTGGGTCGCAGATTGCACCGGCTCGGCTGGATGCACGGCCGGAGGCAGCATTGTGCATCGATTGCGCGCGCGCCGAACAATGATCGGCATCGCGACCTCACCGGATGGAGAATCCCTTCGGCTGGGGCGACATGCGCGGCCTGCATCATTCCCCGTCACAAATGGCGAACATCCAGGACGTCCATGACTTGCGTTGCGACCGTCTTGCGGTCATCCGCCGCGTTGACGCGGTGCCAGTCGATCTCACCCAGATCATAGCGAGTCTGCAATTCGACAACGGCGCCGTTGGCGTCGGAAGCGTCATGTGTCCGGGCGGATACCCTCGCCGTCAGCATATCGGGTGATGCGTCGAGCCATATCCCATCGAACCGCACATCTCGTCGCAGTGCGACCTGATGGATCTCCGTGCGCTCTTCAGGCTTCGCATGGACAGCGTCGGCCACCACCGAATGCCCGGCGTAAAGCATGTGTCCCGCCAGCCGTCTCAGCTCTGTGTAAATCGCTGCGTTCGCGGACAGGGTATATGCGTCTTTGGGAAGCGGCGATTCTGGCGGCACGCCGGCAAGTCGCTTCCGCAGCACATCGGATCTCAGAATACGCGCGCCTGGAACCTCGCCGAGGGAATGGCCGATCAGTTTCGCTATTGTGGACTTGCCGGATCCGGAAAGCCCGCCAATGGCGACGAGCCGCGCGGGCACCGGTTCGAGCACTGCGCGCGCCAGCGTCAGATAGGCGCTGGCCTTTTGGGTCAGAGCTTCGTCTGAACCATCGCTCGCCTGTGCGGCCGATGTATGGGCGCGAATCCCGGCTCGGATCGAAAGAAACAACGGCACAAGGGCCACGCCGGCATCGTCCTGAGGGGAAATGTCCAGATAGCGATTGAACAGGGCATTCGCTTCGCAATGAAGGCCGCGGCCCCATAAATCCATGAGTAGGAACGCAAGGTCGTAAAGGACATCGCCGGTCGCAAGTTCGGGACTGAATTCCAGGCAGTCGAACAGGACGGGGCTCCCGTCGATCACGGCAATGTTACCCAGATGCAGATCGCCATGGCCATGTCTCACGCGCCCGCTTCGCGCACGTGAATCGAGCAGATCGGAGTGCTGGGCCAGCAGGGCGACTTGCCTGTCGATCAGGTCTCTCACGAGCCGAGCGGGAAGAATGTCGGGGAATCGAGCCATGCTTCGATCATTCCCGGCAATGACGGCTTCCAAACGGCTGCGCCCCGATCCGGACAGGCACGTCTCGGCGCCATCATGAAATGCCTTGATCCGGTCTGCGAGCTGCGTGATCAGCACATCGGTCAGGCCACCTTGGGTTGCCACATGATCGAGCAAGGCGTCATCGGGAAAGCGGCGCATCTCCAGAAGCCAATCGACAGGTTCTCCGTCGCCATCGAGGTTCAGGCAGCCCGCCGAATTCTTGGATACCGGGCGAACCGCCAGGTAGAGTTCCGGCGCGGTCCTGCGATTAAGCCGTAGCTCCGCTTCCAGGGCGGCGCGGCGTCTATCGGCGGTTGAAAAATCCAGATAGTCGAACTGGACGGCACGCTTGAGCTTCCATGCGCGATCGCCGACGAGGAATAGACGCGCCGCATGCGTGTCGATCCGACGCATGGGCTCTCCAGAGCCGAAGGCTCGTCCCTCGAGAAGGGTTATGACGTCGGCTTGCGGGTCTGCGTGGTGCCGAGGTCCCGTCGAAGCCTCCGGCAAACTGCTATGCCTGCCCGATTTCGATCTTCCGACTCCGCGCTGGCGCATTTTCATCCTTGGTCAGTGTGACGGTGAGGACACCATCCTTGAATGCAGCGGTGATCGCGTTCGGGTCAACGTCGCTGGGCAAGGATACCTGGCGCCGGAAGGAGCCATATCGCCGTTCGCTGAATACATAGCCCTTGTCCTTGCGTTCGGTCTCCTCCTTCTTTTCGCCGGCTATCGTCAGGAGACCGTCAGCGACGCTGATATCGATATCATCATCGGACAGGCCAGGGAGCTCGGCGGTGAGGCGATAGGCCTTGTCCTCATCGACAAGTTCAACAGCCGGAACTGGCGCGATTGAAGATCGATTGCCGACACCGAACAGACTGGCGGCGGGGCGGCCAAAATCTTCGAAGAGGCGGTCAATCTCCGTGCGAAGCCAATCAACCGGATGATCGAGAATTGGGCTGATCGGATTGGCCTTGGACGTGGTCGCTGGAACCTGATCATTCATGGCGGACCTCCTGCGAAATGAATGCTCGAGGTCCGGATTGGGCGGGGGGGGATGGCCGATGAATCAGGCCAACAGCGATCCGGCCCTCGAGCGAGGAGGAGGCTATGCGGTTGCCTGGGTGGGCTCTATCCGGAAAGTTACTGAGGGGCGTTTGGGGCGCTCACCATCTCACAATGGACCCGCGGGTCCATTGGTTCAGGTAGCAGCGCGCAAGTCGCACGGATGATGACAATCCGAAGAGCCCGGCCTAAAGAACGCCGACGGTTTGAAGCTCGTGGATGCGACGGTCTGGACATGTTTCCAGCGCTGAACTCCAAAGCAAGTAACATCATCGTTGAGATGGTTGCCAATTTTAATGGATCGCACGAGGCGCTGTTGATAGGCTTGAGACAGAAAGGGGTATCAGCGCTTGCTGCTTCCTTCTGACGACGAAGAGGCAGAGTCATCATTAAAACCGCTCCGCGATCCGGGAAATTCCTCCATTCATGGCAAGCGGGTGCCATTGCGCCACTGGTTGACCGTTCGATCCATGCCCGGCTTTTGACCGCGTCCCTTGCGGGACTGGCTATCGCCGTCATCGCGGTGGTCACACGATGGCAGCTTGGCCGGCAGATCGACGAGAGCGTTCATTATTTCGTCTCTCTCGGCGTGGCCGGTATGGTGCTCGTGGCGCTCAGGCCGGATATCGTGGTGTTGGCGGGCGTCACGCTCGTTACCCTTACGACGCTCGCAATCGTTGACGGTTGGCCGACCGTGGCAGAACAGTGGGTTGCCCTGTTCCTGTTTCTCGCCGCCATGGCTCTGCTTTGGCGGAATCACCATCGTACTCTCTCACGCGCTCGCGATCTCGCGGACGGGACGAGGATGCTGGCCGCAGAACTGAACCTGCTCATCGATGGGGCGGAAGATTATGCGATCTATATGCTCGATGCTGAAGGACGGGTCACGATCTGGAACGGGGGCGCCGAGCGTCTGAAAGGCTGGACAGAGGCCGAGATGGCCGGCCAGCTTACAGATCGGTTTTATCCGGCCGATGTCGTCGCCAGCGGCAAGCCGACGTCCTTGCTTGCCGAAGCACAACACCGTGGCAAGATCGAGATCGACGAGTGGCAGATTCGTAAGGATGGCAGTGAGTTTCTGGCTCACATTTCCATCACCGCGTTGAAAAAACCCGACGGATCGTTGGGCGGTTTCGCGACAATTGTCCACGACATCACCGACCAGCGAGCAACGCTGAGCTCTCTTCGCAACAGTGAAGCGCATCTTCGTTCGATTTTGTCGACGGTCCCCGATGCAATGATCGTCATCGATGAAGGCGGCACGATGGTGTCGTTCAGCACGGCGGCCGAGCGTTTGTTCGGTTACACTCAGGAGGAAGTCCTGGGTTCCAATGTCAGCATGTTGATGCCCTCGCCTTATCGCGAACGCCATGACGGTTTTCTCGAGCGCTATCTGCGTACAGGAGAGAGGCGCATCATCGGGATCGGACGCGTGGTTTTTGCACTGCGAAAGGATGGGACGACCTTCCCGATGGAGTTGTCGGTTGGAGAAGCGGCCGGCGAGAGCCAGCGGCTGTTCACCGGCTTCATTCGCGATCTGACGGATCGCCAAAGGACACAGGAGCGGCTAGAGCAGCTTCAATCCGAACTGATCCACGTCGCGCGCGTCAGCGCGATGGGGACGATGGCGTCGACGCTCGCCCATGAGCTGAATCAGCCGATCACCGCCGTAGCCAACTATCTCGAAGCGGTCCGGGACCTGCTCGACCAGCCAGATCCCGATGATCTGCCCGACATCCGGGAGGCGCTGACAGACGCCGCGGGGGAAGCGATGCGCGCGGGTCATATCGTGCGCCGTTTGCGTGATTTCGTTGCCAGGGGGGAGGTCGAGAAGACTGTCGAGAACTTGCCCAACCTCATTAACGAAGCGGCTGCCTTCGGCCTGATGGGCGCGGGCGAGAAATCGATCGAAACCCGCATGGACATCGATCACGAAGCTGCGACGGTCCTCGTCGATAAGGTCCAGATCCAGCAGGTCCTCGTGAACTTGATCCGCAATGCGGTCGAGGCCATGAATGCGCGCGCCAGGCCTGTGCTCACCATCCGCACCGGTCCCGACCAGGCGGGTTTTGTGCGTGTCACGGTGTCCGATACCGGCACGGGAATGGCCCCCGAGGTCGCTGCCCAGCTCTTCAAGGCCTTTGTCAGCACCAAGTCGGACGGCATGGGGTTGGGTCTCTCGATTTGTCGAACGATTGTCGAAGCCAATGGCGGGCGCATCTGGATGGAGCCTGCGGAAGGGGGCGGCACGCAATTCCATTTCACACTGGTCAGGGCAGATAGGGAGCAATCTTATGGAGGATAAGCGGATCGTCCACATCGTCGACGATGAAGATGCAATCCGTCGATCTGCCGGTTTCATGCTCAAGAAATCAGGTTTCTCGGTCGAAACCTGGTCCTCCGGTGTTGAATTTCTGAAAGACGTGAGGAACGCGGCCGAGGGCTGCATTCTCCTCGATGTGCGTATGCCTCAGATGGATGGGCTCGAAGTCCAAAAGGAATTGAACGAACGCGGTATCGCGATGCCCGTCATCATCCTGACCGGGCATGGCGATGTGTCGATCGCTGTAAGCGCGATGAAGGCCGGCGCAGTCGACTTCATCGAGAAACCGTTCGAGAAGGCGGTGTTGCTCGCGGCTATTGAAAGTGCCTTCGAACGGCTTGCCGACGTTGAAGGCAGGGCAACCCGCGCCGCCGACGCAACGATCCGCATCGCCGCTCTGTCCGGGCGCGAACAGGATGTGCTCAAGGGGCTTGCGCGAGGACTGCCAAACAAGACGATCGCTTATGATCTTGGGATTTCGCCGCGCACCGTAGAGGTGCATCGCGCCAACCTCATGACCAAGCTGGGCGTTCGCAGCCTGTCGGAGGCGCTCCGTATCGCGTTTTCCGCGGGGATCACGGGCTGAGGATCGGGACACTTACGTAGCGACCCGGGGATCGTTTCCTGACATCGTCCGAGGGACCAGCAATGCCGCTGGGCCGATGGTGTGAGATGTCAGGCGAGAATATTGCGGCCCCGTTGCGGGAACGCCCGCGTCTTCTTCTGGTCGAGGATGACGCCGGTGTTCGCCGTTCACTGCAGCTTCTCTTTCGTGCGCAGGGTTTTGACGTCCGGGCCTATGCGGCTGGTGCGGCGCTTCTGGACGATCCGTTATCGGGGGATGCCTGCTGCTTCGTTGCTGATTTTCGATTGGAGCAGAGCGATGGCATCGAGGTGCTTTGCCGCCTGCGCGAACGTGGCTGGCCGGGTCCAGCCATACTCATCACCGCGTTCCCATCGGCCGAACTGACCGAGCGTGCCTTGGCGCAGGGGTTCGCCCAGGTTCTGGAAAAGCCCCTGCGGGAACATGCGCTGACTGGCGCGCTTGCCAGGCTGACGGGCGTGGGAAAGCGCATTTGAAACGACGCTCGACCAAAAGGGAGTGCGCAGCATAACAGGAGAAACGTGTGACAGCAGCGGAACAGAAACAGCAGGCGCCCTATGATCTGGTTGGAGGGGCCGTCGTCGTCCGGAATATCGTAGACCGCTTCTATGATCTGATGGATCAGGAGGACGCCTATCGGGAGTTGCGTGCGCTACACGCCCCGGAGTTGGGGCCGATGCGCGTTTCGCTTGCCGGTTTTCTCAACGCATGGCTGGGCGGACCGCGAGATTGGTTTGATGATCACCCTGGCGTTTGCATGATGTCGGCCCATGCGCGCCTGCCGATCACTGGTGAGACAGCGGATCAGTGGTGTGACGCGATGCGCCGCGCCATCGCTGATTCGACGGTAGATCCTGCCCTGGGCGTCAAGATGGCCGAAGCCTTGTCGAACATGGCGCAGGGCATGGCGGCGCGTGCCGCGTCGGCAGCGTGACCCCGCGGCGCGAACAGGCGAAGAAATCACTATGACCGAGATGTTCGCGATGCAGCTCGAAGCGGTCGGCACGCCGCTGCGGCTCGTTGCGCGACAGGTTCCAACGCCTGGTCGAGGCGAGCTTCTCATCGAGGTCGCTGCTTGCGGCGTCTGCCGAACCGATCTGCATATCGTCGATGGGGAGATCGAATCCCGCCTCCCCATCGTTCCCGGGCACGAAATTGTCGGCATCGTTGTTGCGGCGGGGGAAGGGGTCGCCGATGTCGCGATCGGTGATCGCGTCGGCGTTCCCTGGCTCGGACATAGCTGCGGCCATTGCGACTATTGCCGAACAGGTCATGAAAATCTGTGCGATAGTCCCGCATTCACGGGATGCACCCGGGATGGCGGTTATGCGACCCATACGGTTGCGGACGCTCGCTTCTGCTTCAGGATACCCGACGCCTTTTCCAATGAAGAAGCCGCGCCCTTGCTGTGCGCCGGGCTGATCGGCTGGCGGTCCCTGCGCGCTGCGGGGGAGGGAACGCGGATCGGTCTCTACGGATTTGGCGCCGCCGCGCATATCATCGCCCAGATTGCGCTGTGGCAGGGCCGGGCGGTTTATGCCTTTACCAGGGCGGGAGACGACGAGGGACAGGCTTTTGCGCGATCACTCGGCTGCGCCTGGGCCGGATCATCGGAGGATGACCCGCCCGTGGAACTCGATGCGGCGATCCTCTTTGCCCCCGTCGGTGATCTTGTTCCGCGCGCGCTGCGTGCAGTCCACAAGGGAGGCAGGGTGATCTGCGCAGGGATCCACATGAGCGACATTCCGTCGTTCCCCTATGCTGACCTCTGGGGTGAGCGAACCATTGCATCGGTGGCTAATCTGACCCGCGAAGACGGCACAAGCTTTTTCGAGATCGCGCAGAAAGCCAACGTCAAATCCGTGACGACGGTCTTTCCGCTGGCTCAAGCCAATGTCGCGCTTGAGCGGTTGCGCAGTGGCGCCGTTGTTGGAGCGGCCGTCCTGGTGCCATCGAACTACGCGAAGGCTTGAGTATGCACTCGCCGCGAAGCGCCCTCTTCACGGCCCCAGGGGCGAGTGCGCGTCACGCGGTGCCTCTGTAAAGTTACGGAGTGCGGTCATCAATGGCCGGGGCCATGATGCGATCATGAGCAGCATTTCACAGATCAAACATGTGCTCGTCGTCGTGGACGGTGCAGAGCATTCCCTGACCGCCGTTGATCAGGCGCTTGCCTATGCCGGTATGCATGAAGCGGCGCTTACGATCGTCGTCGTGACCGAAAATCTCGCATTCGCCGCGGCGGCTGATGCGATGGCTTTCGCGCAGGCCATCACGGTATCCGAGGACCAGCGCGACGAACATCTGGCGGCCGTTCGCGAACGAACCAGGAATACCGCGATCGAAGTAGAGGTTCACTCGGTGTTCGAGGCCAGCGGGCTGATACCCGGTCTCGTGAAGGCTGAAGGCCAGTACGCGGATATCGCGCTGATTCCGGGTGTCGGGCGCTGGCAAAGGGATGGCTTGAGGCGCCGTATCTCCGAGGCGCTTCTGTTTACGGGCGTGCCGACGGTCATTTTGCCGGCCTCCTGGAATCCTGGTCCCATCGATCACGCCGTATTGGGCTGGAACGCATCACTTGAATCGTTCCGCGCCGCGAGGGCGCTTCTCAATCTGGCCGAACCCGATGCCCGTATCGACGTTGCGATTGTCGATGATCCGGGTGTCGAATCCGGGGAGCACCGGGGCGGTGTCCAGATCGCCCGCCTTTTCGCGCGACATGGCCATAGCGGCGGCGTTTGTCCGATCAGCTCATCCGGTAAGGATACGTCGGCTGTCCTTCAGAATTACGCAGTGGAGCAGAAAGCCGATGTGCTCGTGATCGGTGGCTATGGGCGTTCGCGCGCACTCGAGTTCGTGCTTGGCGGCGTGACGCGGGAACTGATCGATCATCAGCGCCTGCCGATCGTTTTCGTACACTGACTGGCGAACCCGTCTAACGGTTGAACGGAGGAGATCATGAAAGCTCTCGTTTATCATGGCCCCGGCGAGAAGAGTCTCGAGGATCGCCCGAGGCCGGCCTTGCAGGCACCCGGCGATGCGATCGTGCGGATCACGAAGACCACCATTTGCGGCACCGACCTGCACATCCTGAAGGGGGATGTGCCGACGTGCGAGCCGGGCAGGATCCTCGGACATGAGGGTGTCGGGATCGTGGAGGAGGTCGGAACCGCGGTTGGAGCCTTCAAGCCCGGAGATCATGTCCTGATCTCCTGCATCACCTCTTGTGCCCGGTGTGAATATTGCCGGCGCGGCATGTATTCGCATTGCGTCGAGGGCGGCTGGATATTGGGCAACAGGATCGATGGCACGCAAGCCGAATTCGTGCGCATCCCCCATGCCGACAACAGCCTTCACGCGATCCCGCCGGGGGCCGATGAGGATGCCCTCGTCATGCTGAGCGACATTCTTCCGACGGGCTATGAGTGCGGCGTCCTGAACGGGAAGGTTGCACCGGGCAGCAGCGTCGCGATCGTCGGCGCTGGACCGATCGGCCTGGCGACCCTGCTGACTGCGCAATTTTATGCACCGGCCCGGATCATCATGATCGATCTCGACGACAATCGCCTCGCCGTCGCGCGCAAGTTCGGCGCGACGGACACGTTCAACAGCGGACGTGATCCGGTCGTGAGCCTGGTTCGAGAGCTCACCGACGGCAAGGGGGTCGATACGGCTATCGAAGCAGTCGGGATCCCTGCGACATTCGCGTTATGCGAAGAACTGGTCGCGCCCGGCGGGGTAATTGCCAATGTCGGTGTCCACGGCGCCAAGGTCGACCTCCATCTGGAGGAACTCTGGTCGCGCAACATCACCATCACCACCCGGCTCGTCGACACCGTCAGCACGCCGATGCTCCTGAAGACGGTCGAGGCCAAGCGCCTGCGGCCCGAACAGCTCGTCACCCATCGTTTCGTGTTGTCGGACATATTGGAGGCGTATGAGACGTTCGCGCGCGCAGCCGATACTCATGCCTTGAAGGTGGTGATCGACACGTGATCGGGGTTTCCAGCGATATTCCGGGCGATGCGCAGCAATTCCATCCGAATATAGGGAGTTCCGAACCGGCGGAACCATCGTTCGCGCGCGCGCGCCGGCTGCGCCTTCACACGCATCATGAGCTGGTCGCGATCATGCGGACCGACAGCCCGGTGTGCCATGCCGAGGGCCTTGCCGCGCACACCCAGGTCTATATCCGCAACGGCAGCCAGCCGATCGCGGCCACGCTCTATCAGGTGGAGGGCGACTTCCTGGCCGGCGACGAGATCGGTCTGTCCGAAGCGGCCTGGGTCGCGCTTGGCGTGGAGGAGGGAACCGTTGTCCAGGTCGGTCATGCGCCGCCCCTCGAATCGATCGCCTGCGTCCGCCAGCGCATCTACGGACACAGGCTGAACGGGGCCGCGCTGACCAGCATCGTCGGTGACGTGGTGGCGGGCCGCTATGCCGATGTGCACCTCGCCGCCTTCCTCACGGCTACCGCCACGCTTCCCTTCGACGAGGACGAGACCTACCATCTCACCAGGGCGATGGTCGAGGCCGGCGACCGTTTGCGCTGGCCGAGCGAGATCGTCGTCGACAAGCATTGCGTTGGCGGTCTGCCGGGCAACCGCACGAGCCCGATCGTCGTCGCCATCGCTGCCGCCTGCGGTCTGACCATGCCCAAGACGTCGTCGCGGGCGATCACGTCCCCGGCGGGAACGGCCGATACCATGGAGACGCTCACCCGGGTCGATCTCGACCTTGGCGCCATGCAGCGCGTGGTGGCGGTCGAGGGCGGCTGCCTCGCCTGGGGCGGCGCGGTCTGCCTCAGTCCCGCCGATGACATCTTCATCGGCGTGGAACGCGCGCTCGACATCGATACGGAGGGGCAGCTCATCGCCTCCGTTCTGTCGAAGAAGATAGCGGCGGGCGCGACCCATGTGGTGCTCGACATTCCGATCGGGCCGACCGCCAAGGTGCGCAGCGTCGCGGCGGCCGAACGGCTGGAAGCCACGCTTGGCGCCGTCGCCGCCCGTTTTGGCCTTGTTATCCGCTGTGTCCAGACCGATGGCACCCAGCCCGTCGGCCGGGCGATCGGGCCCGCCCTGGAGGCGCGCGACGTGCTGGCGGTGCTGACAGGCGATGCCGATGCTCCGCCGGGCCTTCGGGACCGCGCCTGCACGCTCGCCGGCGTGGTGCTCGAACTCGGGAAGGTCGCGGAAGAAGGCCAGGGACGCGCGCGCGCCGAACGCACATTGGCCGACGGCAGCGCCTGGGACAGGTTCCAAAGGATATGCCAGGCCCAGGGCGGCATGCGCACCCCGCCCACGGCCAGGCTCACCCATCCGATCCTGGCGGCGCATAGCGGCCGCGTCACCCATATCGACAATCGCCGGATAGCGCGCCTTGCGAAGCTGGCGGGCGCGCCCGACTCGCCGGCCGCGGGCATGCTTCTTCATGTTCGCCTGGGCGACGACGTTATCGCTGGCCAGCCTTTGCTGACCCTCCACGCCCAGTCGCAGGGTGAAATGGCTTATGCGCTGACCTACGCCGCCGCCAATGCCGACATGCTTGCGATCGTGCCATGACGGCGATGCTGTTTTCCATGCCCGGGAACGAACGGCTGGCCGCATCCATCGCGGAACATACCGGGTGGGCGACAGGCACGCTCGAGGTTCGCCGGTTTCCCGATCAGGAGAGCTATGTCCGGCTCCGCTCCGGGGTGTCGGGATCAGCCGTGGCCGTCATATGCACGCTCGCGCGGCCCGACGACCAGATCATGCGGCTGCTCTTTGCTGCAAGGCTGCTGCGCGAGAGCGGGGCGCGGTCGGTCCATCTCGTGGCGCCTTATCTTGCCTATATGCGACAGGATCGGCGGTTCAAGGATGGCGAAGCGCTGACGTCCCGCCAGTTCGCCCAGCTCCTTTCATCCGAGTTCGATGGGCTCGTGACCGTCGATCCGCATCTCCACCGCTACGCGGATCTGGGGGAGATCTATTCGATGGAGACGGCTTCGCTCGCGGCATCTCCGCTTCTGGCGGACTGGGTCCGGGCCAATGTCGATGCACCGCTCATCATAGGACCCGACAGCGAGAGCGAGCAGTGGGCGGGCGCAATCGCCAGGCTTATCGGAGCGCCCCATGCGGTCTTCGCGAAATCGCGGCGCGGTGATCGGGACGTCCTTATCGCGGCCTCGGACCTGGGGGCATGGAAAGGCCGCACGCCGATCCTCGTCGATGACGTGATTTCGTCGGGACACACCCTTGCCAACGCCGCGCACGAGATCATCGACCAGGGCTTCCCTCCGCCGATCTGCCTGGCTGTTCACGGCCTCTTCGCGGCTGGTGCCGAGGCTTTGCTCAGGGAAGTCGGCTGCCGCATGGTTACGACCGAAAGTATCTCGCATGCCAGTAACGCGATCACTCTTGGCGCACTGCTTGGCGATGCGCTGGCCCGGCAGATGGAAGGGGGCGCCGGTCGGCTACGTATAACACCCGAATGAATCCCATCACGGCGCTGGGTAGCAGGAATAGCTCAAAGCTGGAGGGACATATGGCTATCAAGGACATTCTCGCCGTCGTCGATACCGGAGACAAGGACGAGCGGTTTTTGCGCGATGCGCTTGCCTTTGCCGAGTTCCACGACGCCAGCCTTGCCATCGTCGTGCTGTCGGCTCTCCCCGCGAGCGACTATGCCCTGACGGTTGCACTGCCTTATGTACTTCTTCCCGATTATACTGAAGCGGTGGAGGCGAAGCAGCAGCGGATCGCGATGCTCGCCCGCTCCACGAACGTAGAGGTGAGGACGATTTCGGACCAGCCGGCGGTGATCTTCGCCAAGACCGCGGTCTATGCCCGTTATGCCGACCTCGTCCTGTTCGGTCCTTCGGACAATTACGACCATCCGCCAATTCGACGTGATACGCTTGAGCGTTGCCTGTTCGCATCTGGGCGTCCCGTTCTGATCCTGCCCACCGGCTATAAACCGGCCGCCATCGATCACTTGGCGATCGGCTGGAATGCGACCCGCGAGGCGACGCACGCGCTGCGCGACGCGACCATGTTCGCGGCGCCTGGGGCAAGGATCGATATACTCATCCTCGATGCGAAGCCGACGGTCCAGGGCCACGGTTCCGAACCGGGAGCCGATGTCGCCCACCATCTCGCCCGGCATGGCTTTACGTCGACCGTAGTTCCCATCCAGGGCGGTGACGTGTCGGATGCGGAGGCGCTGGTCGAAGCGGCTCACCGGCGTGGCGCCGGGATGCTCGCGCTTGGCGCTTATGGCCACTCTCGCCTGCGCGAGATGATCCTGGGCGGCGTCACGCGCGACCTGCTCACTGGCGCGCCGCTGCCGCTGCTGTTTGCGCATTGAAGCCCATTCAATCGGCGGCACGCAAGCGCGGAACCGCGGGCCGGGAATGAAACCGGTCCGCACGGTCTTCGCTCCGCATGCTCAACACGAGATGGTTTGATGTAATACGAAAGAGATTTGATGTCAGGACCCATGGAAACTTCCGAAGTGCGCTGGCATATGCTGTCAACCAGCGAAGTTGCCACGGCACTCGACGTCGGTTGTGCGGGTCTCTCTTCTCCGGAGGTGGATCGGCAATCGGCCCGCTTTGGGCCGAACGCGCTACCCCGGTCGGCGCGTCGCAATGTGTTCCTTAGGTTCCTCGCGCAATTCCATAACACGTTGATCTATGTGCTTCTTGCCGGGGCATTGGCCGCAGCGCTGCTCGATCACATGATCGACGCGGTGGTCATCGTCGCCGTCGTGATCGTGAATGCGGTGATCGGGCATATCCAGGAAGGAAAGGCTGAACAGGCGCTTGAGGCCATCCAGCAGATGATCGCGCCCAAGGCCAGCGTGGTGCGTGACGGCGTGAGGCAAACGATTCCCGTCCGCGAGATCGTGCCCGGCGATCTCGTGATGATCGAGGCCGGTGATCGCGTTCCCGCCGATCTCAGGCTTCTCCATGCGCGGCGAATGCTTATCGACGAGGCGCTGCTGACGGGCGAATCGGTGGCTGCCGAAAAGCAGGAAGCGGTGCTGCCCGAGCAGACCGATTTGGCGGATCGGCGTAATATGGCCTTTTCGGGCACGATGGTTGCGGCTGGGCACGCAAGCGGGCTCGCTGTTGCCACCGGATCTCGCACGCAGATCGGACGGATCAGTTCGCTTATCCAGTCGGTCGAACAACTGGCAACCCCGCTGCTGAAGCAGATCGACGGTTTTGCCCGGCGCTTCACCTGGTTCGTACTCGCGGGGGGGCTTGCGCTGTTCGCCTTTGCCGTTCTGGCGCGGAATTACGATTGGATCGACGCGCTGATCGCCGTGGTCGCGCTCGCCGTGGGGATCGTGCCGGAAGGGCTGCCGGCGGTCATCACGATTACTCTCGCGATCGGCGTGCGGCGGATGGCGGGGCGCAACGCCGTCATCCGAAAGCTCCCGGCCGTCGAAACGCTCGGCGCGACCTCGGTGATATGCACCGACAAGACCGGCACGCTCACACGCAACGAAATGACGGCCCGCCGCGTCATCACCGAGCGGCATACGATGATCGCGAGCGGATCCGGCTATGTTCCCGATGGTCAAATCCGGATCGTCGGGTCCGGGGACCAGGCAGAGGCTATGGCCGATGCGATGCCACTGATCCGCTGCGGGCTGCTGTGCAACGATGCCGCGCTGCGCAAGGTCGGTGCGGAATGGCGTGTCGAGGGCGATCCGATGGAGGGGGCCCTCTTCGCCCTGGCAATGAAGGCGGCCATCGATCCGGAGCAGGAGCGGGCGGAATGGGAGCGGCTCGACGAGATTCCCTTCGACGCCGCGCATCGGTTCATGGCGACGCTCTGCCGGGGTTCCAACGGCACGCGCTTGCTGTTCGTGAAGGGCGCGCCCGAAGCGCTCTTGGCGATGACCGCGCCCGACAATTGTTCCTATTGGGAGAGTTCCATCGCTACCGCCGGAAGCGATGGCGAGCGCGTTCTCGCCTTCGGCGCGAAGGAAATGCCTGCCGGCAGCGAACGGATCTCGTTCGAAGATCTCTCGACTGGCGTGTGCCTCCTGGGCCTTGTCGGCTTCATCGATCCGCCTCGTGCGGAGGTCAAGGACGCCATCGCCGAATGCCGGTCCGCCGGAATCGGCGTCAAGATGATCACTGGCGATCATGCGGCGACGGCGCTGGCGATCGCCCGGCAACTCGACCTTGCCGACGACCCGCGCGTGCTGACCGGGCTGGAACTGGAAAAGCTTCCGGACACCGAACTGGAGCAAGCGGTCGCGGATGTCTCGGTCTTTGCCCGGACCAGCCCGGAACATAAATTGCGGATCGTCCGTGCGCTGCAGGCTCAGGGAAAGATCGTCGCGATGACGGGGGACGGCGTGAACGACGCGCCGTCCCTCAAGCAGGCCGACGTCGGGGTCGCCATGGGCATCAAGGGCACCGAAGCGTCGAAAGAAGCGGCTTCCATGGTGCTGCTCGACGATAATTTTGCCTCGATCGTCAGCGCCGTTCGCGAAGGCCGAACGGTCTACGACAACATTCGCAAGGTCATTTCCTGGGAAATCCCTACGAACGGCGGTGAAACACTGGCGGTCGTATTGGCGATCCTGCTGGGCTTCGCGCTGCCGATGACGGCGACGCAGATCCTCTGGGTGAACCTCGTCCTCGCCGCCACGCTCGGCCTCGTGCTGGCGTTCGAGCCCACGGAACCCGGTGCGATGTTGCGCCGGCCACGGGAGCGCGGCGCGCCGTTGCTTTCGCCGTTCCTGCTTTGGCGTGTCCTTCTCGTCTCTGTGCTGTTCGCGGCCGTCACTCTCGGAATCTTTTTCCATGTTCTGGCGCAAGGCCGGAGCCTGGAGATGGCGCGCACCATGGTCGTCAACATGTTCATCATCGCGGAGATCTTCTACCTCTTCAACGTCCGCTATCTCCACATGACGTCCCTGACATGGCGCGGCGCGATCGGTACTCCCGCCGTGTTGATCGCGATCGGCGTTCTCGTCATCGGCCAGGCGCTCTTCACCTATGCGCCGTTCATGAACGCGATTTTCCACTCGCAGCCGCTGGGCTTCGCGGACTGGGTGTTGCTGGTGGCGTGCGGCATGCTTCTCATGCTGTCGCTGGAGGTGGAGAAGCATGTGATGCGGCGACTGGGCTGGTTTAGCGAACTTAATAATCAGGAGGACATGCCATGACGCGTGACGGTTTCCCTAAATGCATCGCGCTCGCGACCGACCTCAGCCATCGTTGCGACCGCGCCTTCGATCGCGCCCTGCTGGTAGCCCAGGCATGGCGGGCGGAGCTTATGGTCATCCACGCGCTGAACCCGCCGGAAGACGGGATGCTGTCCGTCCGACTCGGCGATCTGCCGTCCTGGCGTCGGCCTCTCGAAGACCCGGTGCGGGCGGCGCGCCATCGCATCTACCACGACCTTGTTCGCGAGGCGCCGCCAATCGACATTTCGGTCCACGTCGAAACCGGCTCGCCGGCACCGGTCGTCCTCGATATCGCCGGAAAGGGCGAGGCGGGCCTGATCGTCACCGGCGTGGCTCGCGATGGGCCGCTGGCCCGGATGCTGCTCGGCGATACCGTGGACCGGCTGATCCGCAAGGCGCCCGTTCCGATCCTGATCGTACGCGACCGCGCTTTCGAGCCTTACCGCGCCATGGTGGTCGCGACAGATTTCTCCGCGCCCGCCCGGATCGCTCTGGAGACCGCCGTCCGCTTTTTTCCCGATGCGGCTATCTCCCTTTTCCACGCCTACGATGTGCCCTTCGCGGGCTATCTCGGCCGATCGGAAATCGAACGGCAATTCGAGGGTTATGGCGAGGCTGCGGCCGACAAGTTCCTTGCCGAAGCGGGACTGTCTGATGTGGCGGCCCGGAACGTCACGCGCATGATCGAGCACGGGGTTCCCGAAGCGCTGCTTCGCGACCGTGCGGAAAATGCCGCACGTCACCTGACGGTCGTTGGAACCCATGGCGGTGGCCTCGTCTATGAGGCTATGATCGGCAGTACGGCGCGCAAGATCCTTGATGCGGTCCCGGGCGATGTCCTCCTCGTACCCGATCCCGCCAGGCGCAAGGTGAACCCGGCCGGATGACGCTGGCGATCGTTTCCAGCCTCATGGGGCTCGCCGCCCTGATCGCTGGTGCGGAGTGGCTGGTGAGGGGAGGCTCGGCGCTGGCCGCGCGGCTGGGCGTTTCGCCGCTGCTCATCGGCCTCACGATCGTGGCGCTGGGAACGAGCACGCCCGAACTCGCCGTCGGGATCGAGGCGGCGCTCCAGGGAAACGGCTCGCTCGCGGTTGGCAACATCGCCGGCACCAACACCGTCAACATCCTCCTTATCCTCGGCCTCAGCGCGATGCTGCAACCACTTGCCATTCGGATGCAGACGCTGCGTCTGGAACTGCCTGTCATCGTCATCGCGTCGGCCGCGCTACTCGTCTTTGCCTGGGACGGTGTGCTCTCGCGCCTTGAGGGGCTGTTTTTGATCACGATGGGAATGGCCTTCACGCTGACCGTCATTCGCGTCGCCCGGCGGGAAAGCATCACGGTGAAGCTGGAGTTCGCGCGGGAATTCGCGGCGCCGCGCTTTTCCCGCCGCCACGGTTTCTCCGCAATGGCGATGCTGGCCATCGGCCTCGTCGTGATCGTCGTGGGCGCCAACTGGCTGGTGGATGGTGCGGTCGCGCTTGCCCGGTTGTGGAACGTATCGGACGCCTTTATCGGACTGACGATCGTTGCGATCGGTACTTCCGCTCCTGAACTCGTTACGACGATCATTTCGACGATTCGTGGCGAGCGCGACATCGCGATCGGCAATCTGATCGGCAGCAGCGTTTACAATATTCTGGTGATTCTCGGCGCGGCCTGCCTGTTTCCGTCGAACGGGATCGAGGTCAGCGCGCAACTGATCCGGGTCGACATCCCGGTCATGTTGGGGGTCGCGCTGGCCTGCATTCCCGTATTCATCAGCGGACGCCAAATTTCGCGGTTCGAGGGTGGAATGTTTGTGAGTGCCTACTTGCTATATCTTGCCTATTTGATCAATGATCGGATTTAACCGATAAGGAAAGCGCGAGGGCATCTTTTGACAACGCCGCGATTTTCCCGCCTTTCGTCTATTATCCAGTGATTTTGGGTCGCAGGCGGTGGCTGCTGCTGTCAGGTTGCTAACGCGGGTCTTTCGATCCCGGTAGAACTTCGCACCCTTTCGATCGGAGCCTTCGCATTCGTGGACCCGCGATAGCGTAACGATTAGGGAAATCCCGGATAGACCCGAGCCCATCCGGGTCCCTCAATGGCGGCCATGATGAACATCGCGACCCTCACCCTGAACCCGACGATCGACGTCGCCTATGAAGTCGATCATGTCTACCACACCCGTAAAATGCGGACGAAGACAGAATTCTATTCGCCGGGTGGCGGGGGAATCAACGTGGCCCGTGTCTATGTCCGGCTCGGCGGGAACGCGCGGAGCTACTATCTTTCGGGCGGTGCAACCGGCCACGCGCTCGATGGTCTGCTCGACCTGCACCAGCTGGTGCGCAACCGTATCCCGATCAAGGGGCATACCAGGGTGGCCACCGCAGTGCTCGAGCGCGAAAGCGGGAAGGAATATCGCCTCGTTCCGTCCGGACCGATGGTCGAACCTGCAGAATGGCGGCAGTGCCTCAATCAGCTCCAGACGGCACAATGTGACTATCTGGTCGCGAGCGGTTCGCTCTCACCCGGCATTCCGGATGATTTCTATGGCCAGGTCGTCGCGATGATGACGGAACGCAATATACCGGTCGTGCTCGACAGTTCAGGCGCTGGCCTGCGCGGAGGCCTTGAGCAAGGCGGCGTCTTCCTCGTCAAGCCCAGCATTGGCGAGTTGCGCCAGTTCACCGGTCGGGATCTTCCCGACACGGAGTCGGTGGGACGGGCGGCCATGCAGATCGTCGGGGGCGGTCATGCGCAATATGTGGCGGTGACGATGGGGCACGAGGGCGCTCTCCTTGCCTCGGCCGAGCGCCAACTCCTGCTTCCCGCAGTGGACATCGAGGTCAGAAGCGCGGTCGGCGCGGGCGACAGTTTCCTTTCGGCGATGGTCTTTGCTATCTCCTCAGGCTGGGAGATCGAAGAAGCGTTCCGCTTCGGCATCGCGGCAGGCGCGGCGGCCGTGATGAATCCGGGGCACGATCTTGCGCGACCCGAAGACATCCGGCGGCTCTATTCGCAGGTCCGTGCAGCCTCCTGAACCTTGCGTTGAACTTGAGCGTACTCCACCGACCAGTTCATGATCGTGGTTCCCGGTCGCGAAATTCGCGACCGGTTCGGCGCACTGCCGGTCAAGTGTTCGGCTGTTTCGATTTCACGGCGTATTATTGTTTCGCTTGATCGGAGAACTGATCGAAGGCCTCGACCGCCTGCGCGGCATACATGAGGCTGGGGCCAGCGCCCATGTAGAGCGCCATGCCCATCGTCTCCATCACTTCATCGCGCGTGGCGCCATGCTTGACGGCGGCCTTCGAATGGAAGGCAACGCAGCCGTCGCAGCGGATGGCGACCGAGATGGCAAGAGCGATCAGTTCCTTGGTCTTGGCATCGAGCGCCCCGGCCTTGGTGGCCGCAGTCGCCATGGCGGAAAAGGCCTGCATCACGTCGGGCGTGCCGAGCCGCACTTCCTTGATGGCGCCATTCAGCTCGGTCGCCATTTTCGGCCAGTCCTTGTGCATATCGTCTCCTGTAAAGTTCAGCGTCCGAGAAGGGCAAGCAGTCGGTAAGCCGCGACGATGCGATCGCTTCGCGCGCGAGCTTCGCTGACCGCTGCGGCGGTTGCCTCGCGTTCGGCATCGAGCAGATCGAGCTGGGGCTTCATCCCCACGCGAACCTCGTGGCGCACGCTGTCGCGCGCCTGTCCGGCGGCAAGGGCTTGCTGGGAAGCAGCCGCTTCGACCAGGGCGGCCGAGCGCACCCCGGAAAAGGCGCTGATCGTCTGTTCATCGACGGCGGCGCGTGCGGCGCGCATACGCGCATCGGCGGCCCTGACCGCACTATCGGATTCGGTAATCTTGGCTGAGACTCGCCCGCCCGCGAATATCTGCCAGCGCGCCCGCACGCCGACCGTGGCGGCATCGGAGCGATAATCGGGAAAGAACTGGTCACGCACCGTCGAACCTTCGGCGAAGGCGCCGATCGTGGGCAGGCGTTCGGCCCGCGCGCCCCGCGCGCCGGCCTGGGCGGCATCCAATGCCGCTTCGGCTTGCGCCAGCGCCGGGTTGTTCCCGCGGGCGCTGTCGAGCGCTTCATCGAGCGAGGCAGGCAGGACCGGACTTGCCGGAATGGGCTGGAGATCCTGCGGGGCAAGGCCAGTGAGGTTGGTGAATCGCGCATCGGCCGAGATGGCAAAGCCGCGCGCGCCTTCAAGGGCTGCCTGTGCTTCGGCAAGGCGCGCCGCCGCCTGCGCAACATCGGTGCTGGGGCTTTCGCCTGCCTTGAAGCGGAGCCGGGCCTGGCGCTGGATCTCCTCCATCTGGCCGACCATCTGTTCATAGAGCGCTATCATTCGGTGCGTGGTCAGCACGTCGCCATAGGCTTGGACCGTCGCGACAACGATCTGGCTGCGGGTCATCGTTTCACCGGCGCGTGCTGCTTCGCTGCCCGCTTTCGCCTGTGCGATCCCGGCGCTGACCCTGCCGCCCATAAAGAGGGGCTGTTCGATAGTGAGCTGCGCCGCGCGCGGCGTGACGTTGGCCGCCGGAAGCCCGAAGAAACCCTGCGGATCGAGTCGTCCATAGCCGATCGTCCCGCTCAGCGTCGCGGTTGGCAGACCCTGGCCGCGTGCTTCCCTGATCCGGGCGTCGGCCGCATCGGCATCGGCCCCCGCCGCCTCGATTTCCGGCGCGTGGTTCACGGCGGCCGCAATGGCTTCTTCAAGCGTCGTTGCCTGCGCGGGCATGGCGACACTCGCCAGCAGGCCGGCGAGCAGGGGGAGGGGGATCGTCCGCCTGAGCGTCATTTGAAGGCGGTTCCCGGACGGACGCCGAACGCCTTGAACACCATCGCAGCCGGGCAGAAACCAGTGAAGCTTGCCTGAAGCATATTGAGGCCGGCAAAGGCGGTGAGCGCGATCCACCAGGGATGCACGGTCAGCGACAGGACGACGCCGAGCAGTACGACACAACCGGCGAACGCCATCACGGCACGATCGAGAGTCATCAGTCTCACTCCTTCGCTTGGGAAACCAGAAGCCGGGGCATCAGAAACGCAGCTTGCGGATGCCCATCGCGTGCATGGCGAGCTTTTCGTAGAAGGGCTCGCTCTCGCCCTTGCGGACCTTGCGCAGGAAATATTTCTCAAAGCCGACCTTGGCCAGATGGACCCATTTGCCGCTGGACGACCAGTTGACGTTGCGCGGCGGGATCTGCGGCTGGGCGACGAAGGCGACGCCTCCGTCGCCAAAATCGGCGAGACACACCGCGTTCCACGTCGCTTCCGCCGTCGGCTCCTGGCCGTCGAGAACCAGCGAGAGATTGGCGGCGATCGCCGTGACCATGGATTCGATCATGAAACCGGTCTTGGGCACGCCCACCGGAACCGGCGTCGGGCCGGTCGGCGGGATGGCGACACAGACACCGAGCGCGAATATCTCGGGGAAGGCCGGATTGCGCTGGTGCTTGTCGACGATGATGAAGCCGCGCGGATTGGCCAGCCCTTCGATATTGCTGACCGCGGGGACGCCCCGGAACGCAGGGAGCATCATCGAGAAGCCGAAGGGCAGGTCGTGCGTCTTCTTCACCGCGCCGTCCTCGCCGACTTCCTCGACGTGCATGACGCCGGGCTCGACCTTGGTGACGCGGGCGTTGGTGATCCATTTGATGTGGCGATCACGCAGCTCGCTCTCGAGCAGCGACTTGGTATCGCCGACGCCGTCGAGCCCAAGGTGGCCGATATAGGGTTCGGGCGTCACATAGATCATCGGCACCTTGTCGCGGATCTTGCGCTTGCGCAGTTCGGTGTCGAGGATCATCGCGAATTCGTAGGCCGGGCCGTAGCAGGACGCGCCCTGCACCGCGCCGACGACGATCGGGCCGGGATTTTGTGCAAAGGCATCGAACGCATCGGCGGCGGCTGAGGCGTGGGGCGTCTGGCAGATGGAGAGGGTATGGCCGCCATGCGGACCCAGCCCCTCGATCTCGTCGAACGCGAGTTCCGGGCCGGTAGCGATTACAAGATAATCGTAATTGATGGATGAGCCGTCATTGAGTTCGAGTCGCTTTTCGCCGGCATGCAGCCGCTTCGCGCCGACCGAGGTGAAGCCGATCTTCTTTTTGGCGAACACGGGAGGGAGGTGGACCTGGATGGCTTCAGGCTCGCGCCAGCGCACGGCGACCCAGGGATTGGACGGGATGAAGTTGTAGGTATCGCTATCGGATACCGTCATCACGTCGGCGCGGTCTTTGACGGCAGCCTTGATCTCATAGGAGGCGATCGTGCCTCCCAGACCCGCGCCCAGCACCACGATCAAAGGCTTGCCCATCTGCGATCCTTCCATGTCTCAATGGCATTGACGAATATCATCATTACACGTTATATGCAAATAACAAAGTTGAGGAAGCTGCCATGTTCGGATTCAAGAAACGTGATGCCCACCGTGAGATCGGCCCCGCCGAGCTGGACGCCATGCTGAAGGGCGGCAAGGCGCTCCTGATCGACGTGCGCGAGACAGGCGAGTTCGCCGCCGGCCACATACTGGGCGCAATAAACATGCCACTGTCGGGCTTTTCACCTCGTAACATCCCTGATCCCAAGGGCCGGACTGTCGTGCTGCAATGCGCGGGCGGAAAGCGCTCGGGCCAGGCACTCGATCAATGCGCGGCGGCGCAGAGCGCGATCGACACCCACCTCGCTGGCGGGATCGGTGCGTGGAAAGACGCCGGCTTCCCGGTCGTTGGTGATTGAGAGCCTGAAAGAGAACCAAAAAAGAGGGGTATCGGCGGCATGATGAGCGGCAGGGGCAAGTGGCTCTGGTTGGCGGGCGCCGCGCTGGCGCTGTCGGCATGCGGGAGCAAGCCGGAGCAGGAGCAGGCGGCGGCGACGCTACCCGCCGGGGAAACTCTGCGGCTCGCCGCAACCGAAATCCCGGACATGAAGGTAGTCGGCGCGGAGATCGCCACGCGCGACCAGGCCGAAGTGCTCGCCCGCATCCCCGGCATCCTCACGTCGCTTTCCGTCCGTGCCGGCGACACGGTGCAAAAGGGCCAGCGGATCGGCATGATCGTCGATTCGCGGCTCGGCTATGAGACAAGCGCCTATGGCGCCCAGACCGCCGCCGCCCAGGCCGAAGCCGCGCGGACCAATGCCGATCTCGCCCGCATTCGCGATCTCTATGGCCAAGGCGTCTATGCCAAGGCGCGCCTGGATCAGGCCGTTGCGGCCGCGCGCGCGGCCGATGCGCAGGTTGCTGCCGCTCGGGCGCAGCAGGGCGCAAGCGTCAGCGTCGCGGGGCAGGGGGCGGTGATCGCCCCGGCGAGCGGTCGGGTGCTTCGCGCCGATATTCCCGCCGGATCACCGGTGGCGCCGGGCATGTCGATCGCGACGGTTACCGCGGGGCCGCCGGTGCTGCGGTTGATGCTGCCGGAGTCGGTTGCCGGACAGGTCCATCCCGGTGCGCGCGTGATCGTCAATGAAGCGGATATGCCGTCCGGGCAGCGCGAAGGCAGTGTGGCGCAGGTCTATCCCGCGATCACTGGCGGCCAGGTCCGCGTCGATGCGACTTTGCCTGGGCTTTCCACCCAATTCATCGGCCGCCGCGTGAGCGCGTCGGTCGAGATCGGCACGCGCAAGGCGCTGGTCGTGCCGCGCTCCTTCATCACCACGCGCTATGGCATGGATCAGGTGCAGATCGTCGCGGAAGGCAAGCGGCTCAGCATGGTGCCGGTCCAGATCGCGCCGACGGCCGATCCCGCCCTGGTCGAGATATTGAGCGGTGCGGCCGCCGGCGACGTGCTGTTCGCCCCCGGTAAGCCGGCCAAGGCTCCGCGGCCATGAATCTCGGTGTTTCCGGTCGCCTCACCAGGGCCACTATCGCTTCCCCCCTGACGCCGCTGTTTCTGCTGGCGGCGATCGCTGTCGGTCTGCTGGCTCTTCTTTCCATCCCAAGGGAGGAGGAACCGCAGATCAGCGTGCCGATGGTGGACATTCAGGTGATGGCGCCCGGCCTGTCCGCCGCCGATGCGACCGAGCTGGTGGGCATTCCGCTCGAAACCATCGTCAAGAGCGTCGACGGGGTGGAGCATGTCTATACCCAGGCGCAGGACGATGGCGTAATGGTGACGGCGCGCTTCCTCGTCGGGTCGAACCCGGAGGATGCAGCGATCCGCATCGAGGAGAAGCTGCGCGCCAATTGGGATCGTAAGCCGGTCGGCATCCCCGATCCCAAGGTGACGGTGCGCGGCATTAACGACGTTCCCGCTGTCGTCCTGACCCTTGCCCCCAAGCCCGGCGCGGCAGGGCAGTGGAACGATGCCAGCCTCTACGAACTCGCCGCGAAGCTGCGCACCGAGATCGCCAAGGTCGACAATGTCGGGATCAGCTTCCTCGTCGGTGGCCGCCCCGAGGAAATCCGCATTGCGCCCGATCCGGCCAGGCTCCGCCAGTATGGCGTGCCGCTGGGGAGCGTGATCGAGGCCGCGAGCCAGGCCAATCGGTCCTTTCCGCTGGGTAATATCCGCGAGGACGGCAAGGCGGTCGGCGTCACGGCGGGCCGCACCCTGTCATCGGCGCAGGAGGTCGGACTTCTGACCGTGCGCTCTGCCTCCGGCTCGCCCGTCTATCTGCGCGACGTTGCCAGCGTAACGCAGGGGCCGCGCGAGGATCAGGCGCGGGCGTGGCGCTGGGCGAAGGAGGAAAACGGCAAGTGGCATAGCGCCCCCGCCGTCAGCATCGCCTTCGCCAAGCGCGCCGGCGCCAATGCCGTGGTGGTGTCCGATGCGATCCTCGAGCGCGTCGAGAGCCTGAAAGGCAAGCTCATCCCCGATGACGTCACGGTCGCCGTCACCCGCAACTATGGCGAGACGGCGAACGAGAAGGCCAACGAGCTGCTGTTCCATCTGGCGCTGGCGACCGTCTCCATCGTCGTGCTGATCGGCTTCGCGATCGGGTGGCGCGAGGCGGGCGTGACCGCCGTGGTCATTCCGACGACGATCCTGCTGACCATGTTCGCCTCGAACCTCATGGGCTACACCATCAACCGCGTCAGCCTGTTCGCGCTGATCTTCTCGATCGGCATCCTCGTCGACGACGCGATCGTCATGATCGAGAATATCGCGCGCCATTGGGCGATGGACGATGACCGCAACCGTACCCAGGCCGCGATCGAGGCGGTGGCGGAGGTCGGCAATCCCACGGTGGTCGCGACATTGACCGTGGTTGCGGCGCTGCTGCCGATGCTGTTCGTTTCCGGCCTGATGGGCCCCTACATGGCTCCCATCCCGGTCAATGCGTCGGCGGCGATGATCTTTTCCTTCTTCGTCGCCGTGGTCATTGCGCCGTGGCTGATGATCCGTTTTGCCCGCAAGACGCTCGGCTCTGGCCACGGCCATGACGAGAGCGGCGGCAAGCTGGGGCAGCTCTATGCCCGTGTCGCGCATCGCGTCATCGATACGAAGAAGTCCGCCCGCAATTTCCTGATCGCGGTGGGCGTGGCGACACTGGTCGCCTGCTCGATGTTCTATTTCAAGGCCGTTACCGTGAAGCTGCTGCCCTTCGACAACAAGTCGGAGGTTCAGGTCGTGGTCGATATGCCCGAAGGCACCGCGCTCGAAAACACGGGCCGCGTGCTGGAAGATGTTGCCGGCGTGGTGCGAGGCTTGCCCGAAGCGACGGCGATGGAGGCCTATGTCGGCACATCGGCGCCGTTCAACTTCAACGGCCTTGTCCGCCATTATTTCCTGCGCTCGCAGCCCGAGCAGGGCGATGTGATGGTGACGCTGCTGCCCAAGGGGGATCGCAGCCGGTCCAGCCATCAGATTGCGCTCGACCTGCGCCAGCGGCTGAAGGCGCTGCGCTTGCCCAATGGCGCATCTATCAAGGTGGTCGAGACGCCTCCAGGACCGCCCGTCCTCGCGACCCTGCTGGCCGAGGTCTATGGCCCCGACGAAGTCACGCGCCAGAAGACAGCGTCCGAGCTGGAAAAGATCTTCAAGTCCGTCCCCTTCATCGTCGACGTGGACAACAGCTTCGGCGAGGCGCGCCCGAAGCTCCGCCTCGACGTGCAGCGCGACCGGCTCGATTATTACGGCCTTTCCCAGCGGCAGGTCGCCGACAGCATCGGTATGCTCATGGGGAGCCAGACTGTCGGCTACGCGCCGCGCGGCGATGGCCGCAGCCCACTACCGATTACAATCGCGCTGGAACAGAAGGACCGCAGCTGGACGCAAGCCTTGTCGAGTATGCCTGTCGCACAGACGCCGGGCGGCCAGCTCATCGACCTTGGCGCGGTGGTCGAAGCGCGCACCGAGACGGGGAGTCCTGCGATCTTCCGCCGTGACGGTCGATATGCCGACATGGTCACGGCCGAGCTGGCCGGAGCCTATGAAGCGCCGATCTACGGCATGATCGAAGTGAACCGCGCGGTCGATGCCTATGACTGGGCGGCCAAGGGCCTCCAGAAGCCGGAAATCCGTCTCAACGGTCAGCCCGAGGATGAGAGCGTGCCGTCCCTGCTCTGGGATGGCGAATGGGAGATCACCTGGGTCACGTTCCGCGACATGGGCGGCGCCTTCATGGTCGCGCTGCTGGCGATCTACATCATCGTCGTCGCGCAGTTCAAAAGCTTCCGCCTGCCGCTCGTGATCCTGACGCCGGTGCCGCTCACGCTGGTCGGGATCGTCATTGGCCACATGCTGTTCCGTGCACCGTTTACGGCAACCTCGATGATAGGGTTCATCGCGCTCGCCGGTATCATCGTGCGCAACTCGATCCTGCTGGTCGACTTCATCCGCCATTCGGCCACGCCGGACAAATCGCTGCGCGACGTGCTGCTGGAAGCCGGCACGATCCGGTTCAAGCCGATCGTTCTCACGGCCGCCGCGGCGATGATTGGCGCGGCCGTGATCCTGACCGATCCGATCTTTCAGGGTTTGGCGATCTCGCTGCTGTTCGGCCTTGCGTCCTCGACGCTGCTGACCGTGCTGGTTATTCCGGCCATTTACATCGTGCTTCGAGATGATGGGAAACCCGCGACCAGATGATGCCGCTTGAGACGCCCCTTGCACAACTCGCCGAGCACGCCGCCCATGCGGCGAGCGTGCTGAAGCTGCTGGCCAATGAACAGCGTCTGCTGATCCTGTGCCGGCTGACCCAGGGCGAATTCTCCGTCGGGGAGATGGTGGAGTTGTGCGGGCAATCGCAATCCAGCGTGTCCCAGCATCTGGGGAAATTGCGAGAAGGGGGTCTGGTCAAGACCCGGCGCGAGGCGACGACGATCTACTACAGCCTTGCTGACAGCGACGTCCGCAAGTTGATCGACATGCTCTGCGATCGCTTCGGTCCCGGTGCTGGACAATCCTGAGAAATCCGATGCGACGCGCCGTCCTTCCGCTCCTGTCCATGGTCTCTCTCGGGGCTTGCGCCTCGAATGAGCCGCCGTCGGATCCGGCGGTGATGGTGCAGGAGGCACAAGCGCGCTCCGATATCCTGGCCGACCGCTTCCAGAAGGAATTATTGAGCGCGCTGACCGCCGCGATGGCGGCGGATGGTCCGCAAGGCGCGATCAGCGTCTGTTCGAGCATAGCGCCCGCGCTCGCCGCGCAGATCTCCGAGGAAAGCGGAGCGACCGTCCGGCGCACGGCGCTGCGCACGCGTAATCCCGCTGCCAGTCCTGACGCTACCGAACGCCGCGTCATGGAGAGCTGGGCCGCCGCGCCGTTTGGCGTCGACGGCAAGCCCAGGCGCTGGTCGGCGTATGAGGGCGGGCAATATCGCTATATGCGCGCCATACCGACCATGCCCATGTGCCTCGCTTGCCATGGCGAGAATGTCGCCCCGGAGGTGATGGCGGCGATCCGCGCGCATTATCCCGCAGATCAGGCGACGGGTTTTGCTTCCGGCCAGCTTCGGGGCGCCTTTTCGATCCGGTGGGAGGAGGCAGCCCTGGCGCGTGCGATCAAAGGCGGGGAGGGCGCGCAGCGAGGTCTGCACCCATGACGATCTTGCGCGCGCTTGCGCTGGCCCGATTTTACAGCGCTGCGGCAGCTGTCGCCTACCGCTCAGCGGCGCCGTGATCGCCAGAGTGCTTTGCCATCAGGTTCGGCCCGGCAGCATTCGGCGCAAGGTATCATCCTTGACGATGTAATGATGGAAGAGAGCGGCAAGGGCGTGAAAGCCGATCAGGAAATATCCGATGGTCCCGACTGTCTCGTGCCAATCCTTCATCTGTCCCGCCAGGGCTTTGCTCTGGCCGACAAGAGCCGGCAGTTCCAGACCGAAGAATGGAATCGGCTTGCCCGACGCACTCAGGATCACCCAGCCCGCCAAGGGCATCGCCAGCATGAACGCGTAGAGTGCGAGATGCGTCGCATTGGCTAAAAGCGTCTGCCATGACGGCGGTTCCGGCGTGATCGGGGGGGTGCGCTGGCTGAGGCGTGCCAGCAGGCGGATGATCGCCAGCGCCAGAACGGTGAGTCCGAGTATGAAATGCCAGGTTTTCAGCCCCTCGCGGATGTCGGTTCCCTTGGGATAGTTCTCCCGCAGGAGAATGGTAGCGTAAACGACCGAGATCAGCAGCACCATGAGCCAGTGCAGAGTGATCGACAGGGAAGAGAAGCGGTTACGGATATCGGTTGTACTCATGGCGAACCTCCCATCAATTTTCATATTGCCAGCGAGATGAGAAAAATGCCTTGATCCTTCTCAAGAAGCTTTGCGCCGAACAACCGCAATAACCGGTCAGCTGCGCTTGCGGACAAATTCCGCACGAAGCACCAAACCTTTGATGCCTTCATACCGGCAGTCGATTTCCTGCGGGTCATCCGTGAGGCGGATCGACTTTATCAGCGTTCCCCGCCTCAGAGTCTGGCCGGCGCCCTTGACGACCAGATCCTTGATCAACGTGACCTGGTCGCCGTCGGCAAGCAGGTTGCCCACGGCATCGCGGACTTCGATCCGGTCCGCGGTGGCGCGCCGTTCCTTCAGTTCGGATGCAGCCATCCATTCACCGGATTCTTCATCGTAGACATATTCATCTTCGCTCATGGAGTTCTCCATCGGTCAGGAATGTGCGTCAGGCACCGAACAGATCGCGTTCAATCAGCCAGGCGCGCATTGCCAGCAATGCGGCGACGAGGGCAGCCACGGCAAAGGCTCTGGCGTCGAGCGTGATCCACGCAACAGCGCCTGCAAGCCCGCCAATAAGGAAGACCAGCCAAAAGGATGCATGCAAGCCAAGCTGGCGATAGTTCGCGTGATGCCGTCCGCCGGCCAATGCCTCCCCGAACCGCACGACCTGCGTGGAGGGCGAAATAGCCTCCTGCAGGTCGGGATCATCCCTCTCAAAAGTGCAATGAGCACTACCCATGGCCATCGCGATCAGCACGGCCGGGATGATCGCCAGATGCGAGAGGAATGTCAGATAGGCGGCGGCCAACGCGATTGCGGTACAAACGAGCGCGATTGTGCGCCGGTACCGGCCTAGCCAGTGCGTAATCAAGGTCGTGAGGACCACACCCCCCACGAAGCTGAAGATCATTCCGCCCACAAATTTCGTGATACCAAAGCCACCGGGAAGGCTCGTGCCCAGAACAGTGGCGTTGGCCTCGGGCGAGGCAAGGAAGACGTGCCCGAATGCCAGAAAGCCGGCTGCATTGATCGCGCCGGCAAGGGCCGCCAGCATGGCGGCCAGTTGGACCAGCGCGCGCTGCGCTCTGCCGATATCCAGGGAGCTGGGCCGTCTGCCTGTCCGATCCGGTTCGCTCATGCTCGCCTCTTACGCATCCTGGCTCGGCAATCGCTCGATCACGAGTGCAATGCCTTGTCCGCCGCCAATGCACATGGTCACAAGCCCGTAGCGGCCGCCAATACGCTCGAGCTCGTAAAGCGCCTTGATGGTGATGATGGCGCCGGTTGCCCCGACGGGATGCCCAAGTCCAATGCCGCTGCCATTGGGATTGACCTTCTCGGGCGGGAAATCGAGCAGTTTGGCGACCGCGCAAGCCTGCGCGGCAAAAGCCTCGTTCGCCTCGATCACGTCGATGTCGTCAAGCGATAGTCCGGCCCGCTTGAGGGCGATGGGCACGGCTTCGACGGGACCGAGCCCCATCACTTCGGGGGCAACACCGGCATGTCCCCAGCTTACAACCCTGGCGCGGGGTGTCAGGCCGTGTCTCTCGGCGGCGGCGGCGGAAGCCAGCACCAGAGCCGCGCCAGCGTCGTTGATGCCGCTGGCGTTGCCCGCCGTTACGGTCCCGCCATCCTTGCGGAAGATGGGCGTGAGTGCGCCGAGGCCTTCGCTGGAAACGTCGGTGCGCACATGCTCGTCGGCCTCGAACATAAAGGTGCCGCTACGGCCCTTGACCTCGACGGAAACGATCTGCTCGCGAAAACGGTCTTCCTGCTGTGCTCTTGCTGCCCGGCGATGGCTTTCGGCCGCCAGCGCGTCCTGCTCGGCCCGGGTGATGCCATGACGTTCGGCAACGTTCTCGGCAGTGACCCCCATGTGACCTGCACCGAACGGATCGCTCAGCGTCGCGTTCATCGCGTCGATCATCATTTCATCGCCCATCCTGCGCCCCCAGCGCAGGCCCTTGAGAACGTGTGGGGATTGGCTCATGCTCTCGACACCGCCAGCAACGGCGATGTCACACTCGGCCAATGCGATCATTTGGGCGGCGGAAATAATCGCCTGCACACTCGATCCGCAAAGGCGGTTCAGGGTGAGCGCCGGGGTCCGATCGGGAATCCCCGCCGCGATAGCGGCAATTCGCGAGACATATGCATCGCTGGGTTCGCTTTGAATGACCTGGCCAAGGACAACATGCTCGACATGGCCTGGTTCGATTCCGGCCCGCTTGATGGCTTCGGCAATGACGATGCGGCCAAGCTCCCACGGCGCGACGTCCTTAAGGCTGCCTCCAAAATCCCCGATAGCGGTGCGCACACCCGACAGGATCACGACGTCGTTCAAATTTCCTTCCTTTCGACAATATGTTCGCCCGAACCGCAGCAGGGTGCGCCGATCAGTGCGGCTGAGTTTTGGGCGCTTCGAGCAAGCTGACCGCGAGCGACTGGGCGCTGGCGAAGTCCGCGGCATAGAAAAGCTTGTCCGAACCAGCTTCCAGGTGAACGCGCGCAAGCATCGACTTCGGTTGCGGCTGCACGCCGGACAACACGACCGTTGCGCCGGCGACGCGCGCTTGTTCGATGAACTGTTCGAGCGCCTGGACGCCGCTTGCATCGAGCAGGGGAACGAGCCGCATGCGCAGGATGATGACTTTGGGCGACTGACCGACGCGGCGCAGCGTATCGAGCAGTTCGCCTGCTACGCCGAAGAAGAACGGGCCGGTGATCCGGAACACCTCGACACCCTCCGGCAACGCGTCGCGCTGGTGAACGTCTTCGGAATCGAGATCGATGTCCTGCCGGCCGCTGCTGTCGACCTCGACAGCCTCGCTCATGCGGGCCATGAAGAGGAGCGAGGCCAGAGTTACGCCGACGCCGATTGCGACGGTGAGATCCACCAGTACCGTCAGGCCGAATGTCAGTAGCAGCACGGCCCGGTCGCTGTTGGGCATGTGCAGCAAGGCAATGAACCGCTCATATTCACTCATGCCCCAGGCGACCATGAACAGGATCGCGGCAAGCGCGGCCATGGGTACGAATGCCATCAGGTCCGTGGCGAACAGGATGAACAGAAGAAGGAACACGGCATGCATGATTCCGGCAACCGGGGTTCTGGCCCCGGAGCGGATATTGGTGGCGGTACGCGCAATCGCGCCCGTCGCGGGTAGCCCACCGAACAGGGCGGATCCGATATTGGCGACGCCCTGGCCGATCAATTCCTGGTTGGAGCGATGCCGCGTTCCGGCCATGCCATCGGCGACGACGGCCGACAGCAGGGCTTCGATGCCGGCGAGAAATGCAATGGTGAATGCCGAAGGCATCACCGCATTGATCTTGGCGAAGGTGAATTCCGGCAGGGACGGCATCGGCAGGCCGGAAGGAATGTCCGGGAAGCGGGAGCCGATAGTGTCGACCGGGAGCTTGAGCAGAGCGACGGCGAGGGAACTTACCACGACCGCGATCAGGAACCCGGGCAGTCTGGGCGCGAGTTTGCGCAGCACGATGATGGTCGCAAGTGCTCCGACCCCGACGCCTAGAGTTGCCCAACTGGTGCTCGGCAGAGCGGCGAGATAGGACTGCCATTTGGGCAGGAACTCAGCCGGGACCTCGGTCATCGAGAGCCCGAGGAAGTCCTTCACCTGACTCGAGGCAATGATAACGGCGATCCCCGCGGTGAATCCGGTGACGACCGGATGGGGGATGAATTTGATCATCTGCCCGAGGCGAAACGCACCGGCGGCAATGAGGATGATGCCTGCCAGGAGCGTCGCGATCAGCAGCCCATCATAGCCGTGCTGGGCGATAACATTGAAAATGACGACGACAAAGGCGCCCGTGGGTCCGCCGACCTGGACCCGCGATCCGCCGAGCGCGGAAATCAGGAACCCCGCCACCACGGCCGTGACAAGCCCCTTGTCGGGAGAAGCGCCGCTGGCGATGCCCAGGGCCATGGCAAGAGGCAGCGCGACGATCGCGACCGTCAGGCCCGCTATGGCGTCGGCGCGGAAGGTCTGAGCGGTGTACCCTTCGCGCAAGGTCGTGATGAGCTTGGGCGTATAGGCTTTCGCGCTCACCTGACCGGTTCCTCCGCCTTGTCATAGAGAAGCGACTGCCCCTGGCCGCCGGACTTTCCCGCGGTCGTTTCGCGCAGACGCACACCGCGGCCCACGCCCGTGCTGGGCGCATTCTCGCCCAGCAGTTCGATGCCTGCGCCTTCCAGCGCGGTGATCACCTTGACCAGCGTGTCGACCACACCGCGCACTTGGCCATCGGATGATTCCATGCGCTGGATGGTCGGCAGGGAGAGGCCGGCCAGCGCGGCGAGCTGGCGTTGATCAAGTCCGAGGAGGGCGCGCGCGGCGCGCATTTGCTGCGACGTGATCATGTTGGCTCCATGATGTTTAATACATCAAATATCACTCTTAACAAATTAGGAGGGAGTTGTATATGTGCATTGTACCGGATAATCGATCACACGCGCTTTGTCGGGGTGAGGTATTTCCGCGTCTGAGAAAGCCGATGGTCTTGAGGGCTGCGACCTTCGAGCCTCCAGATCGGAGATGAGCAAATGATCGTGGAGAAAAAGCACCGCCGCAAAGGTGCAGGTCGACAGGCGCCGCCATCGGATGCCCCGGCGGCGGCGAGTCCGGTGTCGCAACCCGATCGTCTTCGGCGCCCGAAGCTCAGGCTGAAACTTCCCGTCGGAACAGGTTCGGGCGACGCCCGATCCGCCTGCTTCCTTCCAACCCGATCCGAAAGGCCACACAGCAAAATCACGCAGATCCCCGCAGCTTTGGACATCACGGTCAAATCCGGTGGGACGCTTCACGAAAATCTCGATACGCCCGAACTCGTCGAGATCGCCTTGCGGCGCGGTGAAGGCCGCCTGTCCGAGCATGGCGCCTTCGTGGTTGAAACCGGAAAACATACCGGCCGTTCGGCCCAGGACAAATTCATCGTCCGTGATGAGGTCACCAGGGATGATGTCTGGTGGGGGGCTTCCAACAAGCCGATGTCGGAAGAAGCCTTCGCCAATCTGCGCGAGGATTTCCTCAAGCATCTTGCCGCACTCGACGACGTCTTCGTCCAGGATCTGTTCGGCGGCTCGCAGCCGGAATTCCGTGTCGGAGTCCGGGTCGTCACGGAACTGGCCTGGCACTCGCATTTCGTGCGCACCATGCTGGTTAGGCCGACGGCGGATGAACTCACGCATTTCACGGCGGATTACACCATCATCGACTTGCCCGGCTTCCGCGCCGATCCCGAACGCCATGGCTGCCGGTCGGAAACCATCATCGCGATCGATTTCACCCACCGGCTGATCCTGATCGGCGGCACCGGCTATGCCGGCGAGATGAAGAAGGCGGTGTTCTCGGTGCTGAACTATGTGCTGCCGCAAAAGGGCGTCATGCCGATGCATTGTTCGGCGAACATCGGTCCCGATGGCGACACCGCGATCTTCTTCGGCCTCTCGGGCACCGGCAAGACCACTTTGTCCGCTGATGTTTCGCGCACGCTGATCGGCGACGACGAGCATGGCTGGTCGGACAGCGCCGTCTTCAATTTCGAAGGCGGCTGCTACGCCAAGATGATCCGTCTCTCGGCCGAGGCGGAGCCTGAAATCCATGCGACCACCCGCCGCTTCGGTACGATCCTCGAGAATGTCGTCATGGATCCGGAAACCCGCGCACTCGACCTCGACGACGCCTCGCTCGCCGAGAACAGCAGGGGCGCCTATCCGATCCACTTCATCCCCAATGCCTCCGCCGAGAACATGGGGCCGGTGCCGAAGAACATCATCATGCTGACGGCCGATGCCTTCGGCGTGCTCCCGCCCATCGCGAAGCTAACGCCCGAACAGGCGATGTATCATTTCCTGTCCGGCTACACAGCCAAGGTCGCGGGCACCGAACTCGGTGTCACCGAACCCGAAGCGACGTTCTCGACCTGCTTTGGCGCGCCGTTCATGCCGCGGCATCCCAGCGTCTACGGCAATCTGCTTCGCAAGCGTATCGCCGCGGGGAATGTCGATTGCTGGCTGGTCAACACCGGCTGGACCGGCGGCCAATATGGAACGGGATCGCGGATGCCGATCAAGGTGACGCGCGCACTGCTCAATGCTGCGCTTTCCGGGACTCTCGAAGGCGCACAGTTCCGCACCGATCCCAACTTCGGCTTCGTGGTCCCCGTTGCTGTAGAGGGTGTGGATTCGAGTATTCTCGACCCGCGTTCCACCTGGGCTGATGGGGCCGCCTATGACGGCACGGCGCGTTCCCTGGTCGACCGCTTCAAGCGCAACTTCACGCAGTTTGTCGCTCATGTCGACGAAAGCATCCGCGCGGCGGCCCCTCCCGGATGGTTCGATGCCTGACCTCATCCGGTTCCCCTTTGACAAGTTTCACGAAAAGCCAGAATCCATGCCCGCTCATGAACAGGGATCGGTAACCGGCAAGCTTGTCTTGCCGGTCACAGGTTGGGCCGCGATCCTGCGCGGGTTGCGCGGGCGATGCCCCCGGTGCGGCGAGGCGCGCCTGTTCATGCGGTTCCTGAAACCGATCCCTCATTGCCCGCAATGCGGCCAGGACTGGACGCATCAGCAAGCTGATGATTTCCCGGCCTATGTCTCGATCTTCGTGACGGGGCATCTGATGGCGCCGCTCATTATCGCCGTGACCAGTCGCGCGGAAATGTCCGTGCCGATGTTGATGGCGATCCTGCTTCCGTTGGCGTTGCTCCTGATGGTCGGGCTGCTTCAGCCCGCCAAGGGAGCCATCATTGCCTTGCAGTGGTGGTTCGGCATGCATGGGTTTCGCAGGGAACGCCCGGGAGCAATTCCGGACGACGCCGATACATGATCTTCAGCTTCGGCCGTGGCCAGTCTCGAGATTGACCAGGGTATGAGGCTGTCGGGCCGATGCGCGACTTCTCAAATTCAACTTTTTGCCGGAGAACTTTGTCTTGCCTCAGAGCAAAGTCCTGACGCGTTACGTGAACGCCATTTCAACGGGTCAGCTGCGCCCTGACGACGCCCAGCGGCAGGTCGCTCTGCGTTTCGGCAAGGCGGTTGCGGAATTGGAAGCACAGGCGCGCCGTCAGGGCCTCCTGTCGCGTTTCGTCAGGCGCAAACCCGATCCCGTGCGGGGAGTCTATCTCTGGGGAGGGGTCGGCCGCGGCAAATCGATGCTGATGGATCTCTTCTTCGACTGCGTCGAGATCGCCGGGAAACGGCGCGTCCACTTCCACGAGTTCATGCAGGAGGTGCATGACCGGCTACGCTCCGAACGCGCCAAGGAGACCGGCGATCCGATATTGCCGGTCGCCGATGCCATCGCGGCCGAAGCGCGGCTGATCGCCTTCGACGAAATGATCGTAACCAATTCGGCTGACGCGATGATCCTGTCGAGGCTGTTTACCCGGATCATCGGACATGGCGTTACCGTGGTCGCTACATCCAACCGGCCGCCTCAGGACCTCTACAAGAACGGCCTCAACCGCGAACATTTTCTGCCATTCATCGCGCTCCTCAAGGATCGGCTCGATGTGCTCACCCTGGATGGGCCGACTGACTATCGCATGCAGCGCCTTGGAGGGTTCCAGACCTGGCACGTGCCCAATGGCGATGCGGCGACGGAAGCCCTGAGCCGGGCGTTCTTCCGGTTGACCGATTTTCCGGTCGAGGACCGGGAGCATGTTCCCTCCGAAACACTGGCAATCAAGGGCGGACGAGAACTGTTCGTGCCCAAGTCGCTGAAAGGCGTGGCCGTCTTCTCATTCAAGCGGCTATGCGGCGAACCGCGCGGCATTCCCGATTATCTTGCATTGGCCTACCGCTATCACACCGTGATCCTGGTCGGGATCCCCGTTCTCGACGCAAACCGGAAATCGGAAGCGGCGCGATTCAAGACACTGATCGACGCCTTCTATGAAAATGGCGTCAAGCTGCTGGCTTCCGCCGATCGCGAACCCGACGCGCTGTATTGCGCGGCAGACGACGCCTTCGAGTTCGAGCGGACGATCTCGCGCCTCAACGAAATGGGATCGCAGGACTATCTCGCCCGCGGTCATGGAGTGAGCGACGAGGTCGCGCTCGCCGAGGTTCAGCGTCCATCGAGAACACAAAGGCTTATGGAATGATTCCGAAACCGGATCTCAAGCCGGCAGTCCGAAACAGCGATGTCTATCTGAACAGACGTGATGTGTGCCTCGCCGAGGCGAAGGAAATGTACGAGAAAGCGCAGCTGTTCGAGGAACGCCAAAGGCGCTGACGCCGACAGGTCATGCCTCGCGCCCTCTGTCGATGCCATCCACCGTCGATTACGGATCCCAAAAGCAGCCTGTGCCTGAGTGATCGCGATTGAGGGAGGCCGTCACGAACGGCGATCGCGTTCCCGCTCCAGGCATTGCCTGAAAGCTGGAAGGTGGCGCTCGCGCGAGGCGGCCTGCAGGTTTTCCATCACCTGGCGCGCCGCGGGGTCGTCGACCATCGGGATCAGCCGGTCGTAAAGCGCGATATTCTCGATCTCGCCCTGGACCGCGCTTTCGCAAGCCTGCGCGAGAGAAGCTGGTGCCGCCACTTTCCCCGTCCATGGATCGGGCGGTACGTCGATGCCCAGCCGGGCAAGCTGGCGCTCAAGTGCGGCGGCATGGCGCTGTTCGGCCTCTATGATGTTGGAAAAGGGCCGGACAGGGCCGAACTTTTCGATCACGGCGGCATAGGTCGCCTCCGCCTTCCGCTCGTCTTCGAGCGCATCGAGGAGGATGTTTGCCAGCTTTGACGTAGCCAAGGTCTCGTCCTTTCAATGGCGGCAGTTCGCTAACGGCCCCGGCCTCGCAGAGATTGCGCGGCCGGGGCCAGTCGTTGAGCGTGTCTTACTCTTCGAGCAGGGCGCGCAGCATCCATGCGGCCTGCTCATGCACGCCGATCCGTTGGGTGAGCAGGTCCGCGGTCGGCTCGTCGCTCGCCTTCTCGACCAGAGGGAACAGCGTGCGCGCCGTGCGGGCGGCCGCTTCATGCCCCTTGGCGAGGATGTCGACCATGTCGAGCGCCTTCGGCGGCACTTCCGGCGCGTCGGGCAGGGAACTGAGTTTGGCGAACTGCGCGTAGGAACCGGGTGCGGGCTGTCCGAGCGAGCGGATGCGTTCGGCGATCGGGTCGATCGCGTTCCACAACTCGGTATATTGCGTCATGAACATGGCATGGAGGCTGTTGAACATCGGCCCGGTCACGTTCCAGTGAAAGTTGTGCGAGGTCAGATAGAGAGTGTAGGTGTCCGCCAGGAGGCGGCTCAGGCCTTCGCAAATCGCAACCCGATCTTCCTCGCCGATTCCAATATTCACTTGTCTGGTCATGGTCTTCTCCTTGATCGAAACTCTACTTCAGATCGCGTAGTCCCGCGAGCAGGGCGGCCCGCGAGATTTCACCGACATGGAGCGCACGGATCACGCCTTTGCTGTCGACGAACAGCGTCGCGGGAAGCCCGGCCGAGCCGGTCGCGGCAGCTATGCGCAGGTCGCGGTCGAGATGGACGTGCGCCGCTTCAAGGCGCTTGCTGTCCAGCCACGCACGTACGTTGTCTGCATCCTCGCCCTGATTGACAAGCAGGATCGGCACGGCCGAGTGTGCCGCTTCTACGACCATCATCGGCATTTCACGCTGGCACGGCGGGCACCAGGTTGCCCAGAGATTGACGACGAACGGCTTGCCCCGGCGATCGTCGAGCAGGCTCGTTCCGCTGTCCAGCGACTGGAGAACGATTCCTTGCGGTAGAGGTCGCTGCGCCGAGGCAAGGGCCGCTGCCGTGGCGCCGGATGTGACCGCGACGCAGCCCGCGAAGACGAGTGTCAAAGGTGCTAGGGCGCGAGATCGCCGTAGTGACACGCCCAGCACGATTGCGGCAGTCACCAGACCGGGGAGCGGCGAGAAACCTCCTTGCCAGACATAGAGGATGGTTGCGGGTTCGATGGCGAAGGCATGCCAGTTCTGCGCCACAAAACCCGCGCGAGCTGCAACGAGGCCAGCGAGCAATGCCCGCCACGCGGCCGTATCGCAATCCACGCCGCGACGGCGGCCTATCCAGTTCGCCGCCGCCAGGAAGGCGATGATCCCGAGAATCGCGAACAGCCGTTCCAACGCGAGCGCGAGAGGGCCGATGGCAATCATGATCCGTCGCGGTCAGGCCGCAATGTCCTCATCGGGATCGGCGTGGAATTCATGCCACATGCCGTTGAGGATACCGAACCCGACGGCGAGGCCCACGCCCAGAATCCAACTGAAATACCACATGGAAAGTCGTCCTTTCAGTAATAGTCGGGGTTGGTGTCGACATCGCGCAGCGTGATGCGGCCGAACAGGACCTTGTAGACCCAGGCGGTGTAGAGCAGGATGATCGGCAGGAAGATCACCGTCACGGCCAGCATGATGAACAAAGTCACATGGCTGGACGAGGCGTTCCAGACCGTCAGGCTCGAGGCCGGGTCGATCGAACTGGGCAGGATGAACGGGAACATCGAGAGGCCCACGGTCGCGATGATGCCGATCGCGCCGATCGATGAGCCGCCAAAGGCCAGAACCTCGCGGCCCTTGCGGATGCCGATCCACGCCAGCAGCGGCCCCGCGAAGCCGAGGATCGGGGCGATCAGCATCCAGGGATGGGCGCCATAATTGTTGAGCCAGGCCCCCGGCGCCGCGACCGTTCCCGACAGCAGCGGATTGGACGGGCCGAGCGGATCGGCCGCATGGGTCAGGCGGAAGCCCATGCCCATTTTCGCGACCATGACCCCGCCCAGCGCGAACAGCAGGATCGACGCGACCGCCGCGACCTTGCCGAAGGCGCGCGCGCGGTCATGCACGACGCCGCGTTCGATCTTGATCGCAAGCCAGCTCGCGCCGTGCAGCACGATCATGGCGACCGAGAGCAGCCCGGCGACCAGCGAGAACGGATGGAACAGGCCGAGCAGGCTGCCCTCGTAGAAGGAGCGCAGATCGCTATCGAGCCGGAAGGGGATGCCGGTCAGGACATTGCCGACCGCGACGCCGAACACCAGCGCAGGCACGAACCCGCCGACGAACAGCGCCCAATCCCAGCGCGAGCGCCATGTGGCATCGGGCTTCTTCGAGCGGTATTTGAAGCCCACGGGCCGCAGGATGAGCGCGGCGAGGACGAGGAACATGGCCAGATAGAAGCCCGAGAAGCTGACCGCATAGACGAACGGCCAGGCCGCGAAGATCGCGCCGCCGCCGAGGATGAACCAGACCTGGTTGCCTTCCCAGGTCGCGCCGATCGAGTTGATGACGAGACGCCGTTCGGCGTCGGTCTTCGCGACGAAGGGCAGCAGCGCGGCGGTGCCGAGGTCGAAGCCGTCGGTGAGAGTGAAGCCGATCAGGAGGACGCCCATCAGCAGCCACCAGATCAGCCGGAGCGTTTCATAGTCGATGGGAGGTGCCATGACCTGTTCTCCTTATTCGGCAGGGATGGGCGCGTAGCCGCTGTGGGTTTCGGGGGATGGCGCCGGAGGCCGATGCTGGTCCGGTCCCTTGCGGATTGCCGCCAGCATCAGCCGCACTTCGATGACGGCGAGCGCGCCATAGATCACCGTGAACCCGATGATCGTCGTCCAGAGCTGCGCGACGGTCAGGCTCGAGGCGGCAAGGAACGTCGGCAGAACGCCATCGATCGCCCAGGGCTGGCGGCCGATCTCGGCCAGGATCCAGCCAAATTCGATGGCGATCCACGGCAGCGGGATGACCCAGACCGCCGCGCGCAGGAAGGTGCGGCAGAAGCGGCTGTCGCAGTTCAGCTTGCGGATCGAAGCCATCCAGAAGGCGGCGCCGAAGAAGGCGATGAAGAAGAAGCCGAGGCCGGCCATCACCCGGAACACCCAGAACATCACCGGGACATTGGGCACGGTCGACCATGCGGCCTTTTCGATGTCCTGGGGCGTGGCTTGCCGCGGATCGGCGACGAAGCGTTTCAGCAGCAGGGCATAGCCAAGATCGGCCTTGGCTTCCTCGAATGCCTCGCGCGCGACCATGTCCTTCTGGTCCACCTTCAGCTTTTCCACCGCATCATAGGCCTTGATGCCGTTCTCGATGCGGTCCTGCGCCCTGGCGACCAGTTCGAAGATGCCGGAGACTTCGCCCGTCAGGCTGCGCGTGGAGATGAGACCGAGCACATAGGGGATCTTGACCTCGAAATAGGTCTCGCGGTCGGCGACGCTGGGAAAGCCGACAACGGCAATGCCCGCGGGCGCGGGCTCAGTGTGCCACATGGCCTCGAGCGCGGCGAGCTTCATCTTCTGGTTATCGGTCAGCGCGTAGCCGCTTTCGTCGCCGAGCACGACGACCGACAGCGACGAGGCAAGGCCGAAGGCGGCGGCGACCGTGAAGCTGCGCCGCGCGACCGCGACCCACTTGCCCTTGAGCAGATACCAGGCCGAGACGCCCAGCACGAAAACGGAGGCGCAGACATAGCCCGCGCTCACCGTATGGACGAACTTCGCCTGCGCGACCGGATTGAACAGCACCGCCATGAAGTCGGAGACTTCCATCCGCATCGTTTCGGGATTGAAGCGCGATCCCACCGGATTCTGCATCCAGCCATTGGCGACGAGGATCCACAGCGCCGATAGGTTCGAGCCGAGAGCCACCATGAAGGTGGTGAGCAGATGCCCGACCCTGGACAGCTTGTCCCATCCGAAGAACATGAGGCCCACGAACGTCGCTTCGAGGAAGAAGGCCATCAGCCCTTCGATGGCGAGCGGCGCGCCGAAGATGTCGCCGACATAATGCGAATAGTAGGACCAGTTGGTGCCGAACTGGAATTCCATGGTAATGCCGGTAGCGACGCCCAGCACGAAGTTGATACCGAACAGCTTGCCCCAGAAGCGCGTGACGGTGCGCCAGATCTCACGGCCCGTCATCACATAGATGCTCTCCATGATGACGAGGATGAAGGAGAGGCCGAGCGTCAGGGGGACGAACAGGAAATGGTAGAGAGCCGTCAGGGCGAATTGGAGGCGTGAAAGCTCGATCACAGCCATGTCCATGGCAAGACTCCTTGCGTTCCGGCCCGGCTTCCATGGGTGTCCTGAGTCGGTTGAAAAGATTATGATTATTCGTTACTCGTAATTGAGTATATGAGCAACCCGTTAGATAGACAGGCTGCGGCCCTTTTCTGGATCGGCGACAGCGGCGCGGCGATCCTCATGGCGGCGGCGCTGGCCGGAGCCGTGGCATCAATGGAGCAAGGGGCGGGGCAGGGCCATCTTGCGCTTGCCGCGGGCGGACTGATAGCCGCCGCCCTGCTTCGCGCCGGGATGCAGATCGGTGCGACCAACGCCGGCGAAGCGGCTGCTATGCGCGTCAAGACGAACTGGCGCCAGCGGGTGTATCCAGGCATTCTCGTCGCCGCGCCGGGGGATCGCCGGATGCTGGGCGAGGCGGTCGCCGATGCCGTCGACCGGATCGAGGACCTGGGCGGCTTCCATGCCCGCTTCCTGCCGCTGCGCCGCGCCGCGGTCCTGTCCCCGCTCATAATCGCGATTGCTGCCGTATTTGGGAGCTGGGTCGCCGGCGTGATCATGCTCGCGACGCTGATTCCCTTTGCCATGGGCATGGCGCTCGCAGGAACGGCGGCCGCGCGGGCCGCCGCGCGCCAGCTCGATGCGCTGAGTCGCCTGTCGGGCCTGTTCGTCGACCGGGTGCGCGCGCTCCCGGTGATCGTCGCCTTCGCCGCGCAGGACCGTATCGGCCGCCACCTTGCCGACGCTACCCGCGAGGTCGCCGCGCGCACGATCGATGTGCTCAAGGTCGCCTTCGTGTCGAGCGCGATCATCGAGTTCTTCGCGGCGCTGTCGGTGGCGCTGGTCGCGCTCTATTGCGGCTTCAACCTGCTCGGCATCCTGCCCTTTCCGGCTCCCGAAAAGCTGACCCTGGGCCAAGCCCTGTTTGTTCTTGTCCTCGCGCCGGAATTCTATCTTCCCATGCGCCGCCTTGCCGCCGCCTATCACGACAAGCAGGTCGGGGAGGCTGCGGTGGAACGCCTTGAAGCGCTCGCGCCCGCTTCTCCGCCCGCGCCGAAACCCGCGATCGAAGGGCCGCCAGCGCTGCGCTTTGACGGCGTGGTGATCGACTATGGCGAGACGGCCATCGGTCCCTTCACGCTGGATATCCCGGCGGGCACCAGCCTTGCCCTGCGCGGAAGCACCGGGGTCGGCAAATCGAGCCTGCTCCATGCGCTGCTGGGGCTGGCCCCCATTGGTGGGGGACGGATTCTGGTTGACGGCCGGGATGCGGCCGAGGTTGCGCTTCCCGGCCATGTCGGCTGGGCGGGCCAGACGGTTGCGTTCGTCCCGGGCACGCTGGCCGACAATATCCGTCTTGCGCGTCCCGATGCCGACGATGCGGCAGTCGAAGCCGTGGCCCATCTGGCAGGCCTTGGGCCGATGATCGAAGCGCGCGGACAGGGATTGGCCTTGCCGCTCGATCATCGCGGGTCGGGCCTGTCCGGTGGGGAACGCCGGCGCGTCGGCATCGCGCGCGTGTTGCTCAAGGACGCGCCGCTCTGGCTGCTCGACGAACCGACCGCGGATCTCGACGCGGGATCGGCGGCCGACATCGCCGGGATACTGGCGTCCGCCGCAAAGGGCCGCACGGTCCTGATAGTGACGCACAGCGCCGAGCTGGCCGCGATCGCCACCAAAGAAATGGTGCTTTCATGAGCCGCGCGGATATGGACCTGCTGCTCGCTGAAGCTATCGGCCCCGAACGCCGCGCCTTCCGAATCGCGGGCTTGCTTGCCTCCGCTGCGACAATCGCCGCGGTCCTGCTGCTGGGCCTGTCTGGATGGTTCATCACCGGCGCGGCACTGGCCGGGCTGGGCGGCGTGTTGGCCGCGCAGGGTTTCAACTACCTGGTGCCGAGCGCGATGATCAGGCTGCTCGCGATCGTAAGGACGACGGCGCGTTACGGCGAACGGCTCTATGGCCACCGCGCGGCCTTGATGGCGCTCGCCGCGGTTCGCGCGCGCCTGTTCGACCGCATCCTGTCGGTGCGCGACGTGCGGGCCGTATCGGCGGGCGATGCCGTGACGCGGCTCGTGCAGGACATCGGCGCGCTGGAGGACAATCTGGTCCGTAAGCCGGCATTGCCCGCCGCGTTCGCCGGCGCTGCCATCGGCCTTGCCCTTGCGTGGCTGGCCAGCCCCTGGACGAGCCTTGCCTTGCTGGCGTTGCTTGCCGGTCTTGTCCTCTGGGCGCATCTGGCGACCCCCCGCCTGCTGGCGAGCGCCGCGACCGATATGGCGGAGGCGCTGGCGCGGCTCAAGGCGAGCATGGTGGACTATGCCGCCGCTTCGCCCGAAATCCTTGCCTACGATCTCGCTCCGGCGATCGGGCGAAGCCTCGCGGTCGAGACGGCCGAGTTGGACAGCGCGCGACCTCGGTTCGCGCGCGGCGAAGCGATCATCGATGCGGGCCTCGTGTTGGGTGGGGGCATCGCCATGGGCGCGATGCTGATCTTCTCCCATGCCTCCCTGCCGGTGACGGTCCTTGCCGTGCTGGCGGCGGCGGGCGCGATCGAAGCGCTTTCCGGCTATGTGCGCGGGGTGTCGCGCGGCGCGCTGGTCGCGGCCGCCCTCTCGCGATTGGAGGGCATGGCGGGTCAACCGTCTGCGCCTGTCCGAAAGGCGACGGCATCCATGGCGCCCGCGCGGACCATTGCCTTTGACCGGGACGGCATGAATATCCGGATCATGGCGGGCGAGCGCTTGGGGATTTCAGGCAAATCCGGCAGCGGCAAGACCAGCCTTCTGGAAACGCTCGCTGGTATTCGGCCCGCTGGCGAGCATTGCGGCATTGCTCTTGATGACCAGCTTCTTGCTTCCCTGCCGTCCGAGGACGTGCGAGCGGCATTCGCGCTCTCGCCCCAGGATGCCCAGCTCCTGTCGGGAACCATCCGCGACAATTTGCGTGTGGCGCGCCCCGGCCTCAGCGACGAACGGCTTTGGGCGGCGCTGGAAGTCGCCTGCCTCGCTGTCGATATTCGCGCGATGCCGCATGGGCTTGACCAATGGGTCGGCGACGGCGGAGCGCGGTTGTCGGGCGGCCAGCGCAAGCGGTTGTCGATCGCCCGCGCCTTGCTTGCCGGCAGGCCGTGGCTGCTGCTCGACGAGCCGAGCGAGGGGTTGGACATGGCGACGGAGGCGCGGCTTGCGGGCCACCTCGACGCGTGGCTTCGCGAGACAGGGACCGGAGTCGTGGTGGTGAGTCATCGACCGATTTTCTTGAGTCTCGTCGGCAAGGGTCGAACAATCAACTTGAAGGATCGCCGCTAATATAGGGATATCTGTAGCTGGCCTGGGGGCGGATCGATTTGGCGCGCGTAATCAAATCCATTCAATCCACGTCGCGCATAAGGAGGAGCCTATCTGCCGCGTTCATACTACCGTTCCCGATCGATTACCTTGCCGTGGAGTGATCATTTGATATCGCTTGATATGGAACTGCTTCGTTCGCTTGCTGCGGCGCTCGCGGTAGGCGTGCTGATCGGTATCGAGCGAGGCTGGCGGCAGCGCGAGGCAGCGGATGGCAGCCGGGTCAGCGGTTTGCGCACCTTTGGCCTGCTCGGTCTTGCCGGCGGCCTTGCCAGCCATATGCCCGAAAGCCTTGCGGCGGTAATCGGGCTGGCGGTCACTGCCAGCCTGGTTCTTGGATATCGCAGCGAACAAGCCCGCACGGCCAGCCTGTCCATCACCAATACGTTGGTCGGCATTATCACCTTCGCCTTGGGATATATGGCCGGGCAGGGCCTGGTGAGCGAGACGCTGGCCGTCGCGGCGGTAACCACCTTGATCCTGACGCTCAGGCAGCAATCCCACGCCATGCTCAAAGGGATGAGCCACAAGGAGGTCGAATCGATCGCCACGTTCGCGATCGTCGCGTTGGTCATCCTGCCGCTGCTGCCGGATGCGAGCTACGGCCCCTTTGAGGCCTGGAACCCGCGGCAAATCTGGATGGTCGTCGTCGTCGTGCTCGGACTCTCCTTCGCCGGCTATGTCGCCAGTCGTCGGCTCGGCGCGGACAAGGGGGTCATGATAACCGCTTTGTTCGGGGCATTGGTATCGTCCACGGCGGTCACTGTTGCCTATGCCCGGCGTTTGCGCGCCAATGATGGTCCGCAAGGCCCCTTGATTGCTGGTATTGCGCTCGCCTCGCTCGTGATGTTCGCGCGCGTCCAGATACTCTCTTTTACCCTCATCCCCTACGCCAGCACATCGCTCGCGCTTGCAATGGTTCCGGCTTTCGTCGTCGGCGGTCTGACAACCCTTCTGGCGCTACGCTCCAAGGTGGATGGTGATGGCGCCAGCGAGGTGAAGCTGGGCAATCCGCTGGATTTCGGGCCGGCGCTTCTGCTGGCGGGCGCGGTTGCGTTGATTGCTGTCCCGGCACGTTGGGCGCTCGCGCGGTTCGGCGATCAGGGCATTGTCGTTGTGCTTGGCCTTACGGGCATGTGGGATGTGGACGCAGCCGTACTCACGCTCGCGGGGCTGCCTGAGGATATGCTGAAACCCGACACGGCCGGACTGGTGCTTGCGGTGCCCGTGCTCGCCAACACGATGTGGAAGGCTGTACTCACGCTGGTACTGGCAGGGCCATCAAAGCAAGGCTGGAAGGCGTCCGGCCCACTCTTCGCATCAGTTCTGGCATCTGCTGCCGGTATCGCCGCGCTCATGGTGTTTCGCTAGGAGCGATGAGCGGGCAGCTCGTGACTGGTTCGAAGCTGGTTCAGGTCCATTCCTGAGCGGGGATGCGCGCTTTCGTTGCTGGCCGTGAATTTGTGGCGACGCAGAGCCATGGCCGGCTATTGTCGTAAGGGCCGAACGCGCGGCATCCGGCCCTTGGGCAGATCAGGCGGCCTGCGACAGGGCTTCGGCGATCTGATCCTTGATCGCGAGGCGGCGCTTGCGAAGTTCGGTCTCGTGATCTTGCGAGGTCGGTTCGATATTGGTTTCAGCCACGTGGATTTCGTCATTCACGACATCATAATCGAGAAGAAGCTGCGCGAAGCGAGAGTCCGAAGCCTTCAAGGCGTGAATCTTGTCCATCTGACCGGGGAATTCCTCGCTCAGGGTGTGGGGGGTATTCGACATAATTACTCCTTTGATGAAACTATGATATATAGCGAATTCGCGGGTGGCCGCACCCGTTTATGTCTGGGGCTGGTCACTTTGTTTTCGCCGATCAGCTCGATCGGCTCTTACGATGCTCGCGATAGGCCTGATAGGAATGCAGAATCTCGGCCATGCGGGCGAGTGCCTCGCGCCGGCCCGACGCGCTCTCGATATTCTGCAGTTCTTTTTTCAGATGGGTCGAAAAATCCGCATAGTCATTCTGCCAATCGCGGCCGACAGCCTCCTGTAGTTCCGGCTTTCCGGTCTTCAGGCGCTTGGACGGGGCGCGTGACGGCAGTGAATAGGTTTCCCCGATCTTCGGCGTGACAATCGATGCCGCGGCATCGTCCGCCTGCATCAGGCGGCGGAACGTCTCGATCGAGCCCTCTTCGCCGTGTCCCAGGAACAGGCTGCCATCGATCGGCTTCCGCGCCCTTATCCAGCGCTGCAGATCCTTCTGGTCGGCATGCGCCGAATAAGTGTCGATCCGCCGGATCTGCGCGCGCACCGCGACGTCCTGCCCCCAGATGCGCACGCGGTTCGCGCCATCGAGGATTGTCCGGCCAAGGGTGCCTGCGGCCTGGAAACCGACGAACAGGATCGTCGATTCACGGCGGCCGAGATTGTACCGCAGATGGTGACGGATGCGTCCCGCTTCGCACATGCCGGATGCCGCCATGATGATGGCTCCGGACATGTCGTTGAGCCGCATCGATTCCATCGTGCTGGCAGTGTAGTGGAACGAGGGGTGACGGAAGATTTCACCCGAGCCCATGTCTTCGAGTTCCCCGGCATGTTTGGCGAACACCTCTGTCGCGCGGGTCGCAAGTGGCGAATCGATGAACACCTGCGGATGCGCCAGGCGTCCGGTGTTGATCAGGGTCGCGATATCGAGGAGCAATTCCTGGGTGCGTTCGAGCGCGAAAACGGGAATGACGAGGTTGCCGCCGCGCGTAAGCGCTGCATTGATCTCGGCTTCCAGCAAAGTCCGGCGCTGCTCGATCGTCACGTCCTCGCGGACGCGGTCGCCATAGGTGCTCTCGCAGAACACATGATCGAGTCCTGCCGGACCCTCGGGATCGGCATGAAAGGCCTTGTGGTCTGGACCCAGGTCGCCGGAGAAGAGCAAGTGCACGCCACCGACCTCGATCTCCACGGATGTGGAACCCAGGATATGGCCCGCATTCCACAAGCGCGCCCGAAAACCGGCGGCAGGTGCGAACCAGTCGTGCAGCGCTACTGTCTCGACCTGTTCATAGGCCGCTTTGGAATCCGCTTCGGTATAGATCGGTTCGATCGGCTCCTCGTCCCGGCGATCCTGCCGTCGATTGCGGCGCTCCGCATCGCCCTCCTGAATTCGTCCGGCGTCGGGCAGCATGTAATACAGAAGGTCGCGGGTTTGCGGTGTCGCGAAGATCGGCCCGCGATACCCTTCCGCCGTGAGCCTGGGCAGCAGGCCGCTATGGTCGATATGCGCGTGCGTCAGGACAACGGCGTCGATCTTGCGCACGTCGAACGCGAAGGGGTCGCGATTGAGTGTTTCCAGCGTCCGGGATCCCTGGAACAAGCCGCAATCTATGAGGATCGTCTTTCCGCCATGGCGTAGTTCCATGCAGGAACCAGTGACTGTGCCGGCAGCGCCGTGGAAGGTTATGGTGGGTACGCTACTCATCGGTCCTCTCATTCTCTCGCCGGCGGTCCAATAGGCTGGTTATGCGCGGGTCGCAGGCCAATCATCTGTAAACTCGCCGATCTTCGTCTGTCCTTACGTATGGTTCCGAATTTGATCGGTGAAGCCCGGATCGATAGTGGCGCTGAGATTGATTCCATGGAGTTCTTGCAAGGACGTGGGCGACGTCCGCGAACTGGTTGAGCTCAAGCAGGGAAAATGGAGGACGATGCCGCCCTCGAAGGCCAGACCTCGCTTCTTGACCGCGAAATTGCTCCCATGAGCCGGGCGCTGGAGCGGATCAGGCGAGGCGCTTACGGCGAATGCTTGCAGTTATGGTATTCCACAAGCCTCGAAATGCTCTCTAACGTTGCAGCGATGATGTTCAGAACTTTCTTGGAAGACATCGTCCAGGACAATATCGTCACAAAATCTTGGCGAAGGTAGCGACCGATCCCTGGGGAAAAGGTCGCTTTGTTTTCGCGGCAGTGTCTCCTCTATTTATCGGAGTTCCCGCTAGAGCGCATAGCAATTTCGCTGTTCCCTCCATATTGGCCGATACGATGCTATAGAAAACGAGTTTCGCATCGCGGCGCGTCTGAACCAGTTCCGCCTTGCGCAAAATTGCGAGTTGTTGGGACAGGCCCGGTTGACCGATGCCGGTGAGGGCTTCGAGTTCGCCTACAGACTTCTCGCCATGTTCGAGGAGCGTCCGCAGGAGCTTCAGGCGGACGTCATGGGCGATCGCCTTGAGGACGCTGGCAGCCTCTTCAAGCTGCGTATCGGTGAAAGTCATCACTTGCCTGTCTTCCCATGCTTGTCGGGCTGCGTGCGGTGGAACCAGCAGCCATCGCCCGCCGCATCGAGCGCACCGTGCTGGTCCTGATAGGGCGGAAGAAGCACGTCATCGCCGGGATGCCAGCCTTCGGGGGTCACTATGTTGTCGTTGTCGACCCGTTGCAGCGCGGTCAGGACTCGAAGCAGCTCCTCCACCGATCGCCCGATGGTGGCTGGATAGCAGAGCTTGGCGCGGACAATGCCTTCGGGGTCGATGAAGAAGGTCGAGCGCAGCGTGGCCGCGTCGGGGGCGTTGTCCGCGAGCATTCCATAGGCGCGGCCGATCACCATCGAGGGATCTTCGACGATCGGGAAAGCGATGGTCACGCCGAAATGCTCGCGGATCGCCCTGATCCATCCGAGATGGGAATAGAGGCTGTCGACCGACACCGCGACCAGGTCGCAGCCGAGCGCCTTGAACCGATCGCTGGCGCGCGAGAGGGCGACGAATTCACTGGTGCAAACCGGCGTAAAATCGGCGGGATGAGAGAACAGCAGTACCCAGCGGCCGCGATGGCCGGACAGGGTCATGTCGCCCATCGTCGTGCGGGCGCGGAAATCAGGCGCGGGATCGCCGATCTGGATAGGGGAGCACACGGCATTGTCGTCTGCGTTCGAGTTCAACTTTCTCACTCCTGCAGAGAGGCAAGTCTTGAACCCTCTCCCTTACACGGTTACATCATGCGGGTAAACGATTAAGCGGTATTGGCGTTCCACAGGAGAGAAGCGCATGTCCGATGTCCCGCTGGTAGCCTGCCCGGTTTGCGCGAGCATCAACCGCGTTCCTGCAGCGAAGATCGGCGCGGCGCCAATTTGCGGGAAATGCGGAATGCCGCTTTTCCAGGGACAGCCGGTCGATGTCGACCAGGCGGCATTCGATCGGCATGTAGGTCGCGGAAGCCTGCCGGTTCTCGTCGATTTCTGGGCGAGTTGGTGCGGACCTTGCCGCGCCATGGCGCCGGCGTTCAAGGCGGCCGCTGCGGAGCTGGAGCCGCATGTCCGGCTCCTGAAGGTCGATACCGAAGCTGAGCAGGGTATTGCCGGGCGCTACCGCATTCAGTCGATTCCGACGCTGATCCTGTTCAGGGGTGGCCGCGAGGTCGCCCGACAGGCCGGGGCGATGGACCGTGCGCGACTCGTCGCCTGGACAAGGCAGGCGCTCGTCACCGCCTGATTCGGGGTGTGATGACCCCATACTTAGCATAAACGATGCTTTGACGTGTTCGCGCCTCTGGTCCCGTGCGCTGCGAATCCGGCCTAATTCGGCCGATTGCAGAAGTGATTGAAAAATCCGATCAAAGGAATTAGATTTATCGTGTTATCACGATTAATAGAAATGTGTATTCAATGTCTGTCACTCACTCAGTCATAGGAGACGATAAAATGACAGACCAGGTCACTCCCTCCATGCCGCGGATCAACGAACCGGCGCCTCCCTTCAAGGCCAAGACGACCCACGGCGAACGCTCGCTCGACGATTACAAGGGCAAGTGGCTCGTTCTCTTTTCCCACCCCGCCGACTTCACGCCGGTCTGCACGACCGAATTCATGGGCTTCGCCAAGGCCGCCGACCGCTTCAAGGCGCTCAACTGCGAGTTGCTGGGCCTCTCCATCGACTCGGTGCATTCGCACATCGCCTGGATGCGCAGCATCGAGGAGAAGTTCGGCGTCGAGATCCCGTTCCCGATTATCGACGATCTGTCGATGAACGTCGCCAAGGCCTTCGGCATGATCCATCCCGGTGCCTCGGACACCTCGGCCGTTCGCGCCACCTTCATCATCGACCCCGAAGGCATTGTCCGCGCGATGGTCTATTATCCGATGTCGAACGGCCGCTCGGTCGATGAATTCGTCCGCCTGCTCACCGCGCTCCAGACGTCCGACGCCAACAAGGTGGCGACGCCTGAAAACTGGCAGCCCGGCGAGCCGGTGATCGTGCCGCCGCCCGCGACGGCCGAAGCCGCCAGGGCCCGCAAGGACGAAGGCTACGACTACACCGATTGGTATTTCAGCAAGAAGACCCTCTGAGGCAGCTGGACCGGCTTCGCGTCCCAAGTGCGAAGCCGGTACGCCGGGCCAGACAGGAAAGGACAAGGCCATGGCCGACCCGCAAATCCGTGAAGCCACCCGCATCGTCGAGGCCGCGAGCAATGCGCGGCCCGCCGTCATCCGCAGCTTCTTCGACGAGGACACGTTTACCGTGACCCACGTCATCTCAGATCCCGCCACGGCCAAGGCCGCGATCATCGATAGCGTGCTCGATTTCGATCCGGCTTCGGGGCGCACCTCCTTCGCGTCGGCCGACAAGGTGATCGACTATATCCGGAGCGAAGGGCTCGAGGTCGAATGGCTGCTGGAGACGCACGCCCATGCCGACCATCTGTCGGCCGCGCCCTATCTTCAGGAGAAGCTGGGCGGCACGCTGGCGATCGGTCGCCATATTCTCACCGTGCAGGAGGTCTTCGGCAAGATCTTCAACGAGGGAACGCGCTTTGCTCGCGACGGCTCGCAGTTCGACCGGCTGTTCGATGACGGCGACCGTTTCAGGGTCGGCTCGATCGAGGCGATCGCGCTGCATGTGCCGGGCCATACGCCCGCCGACATGACCTATGTGATCGGCGATGCGGCGTTCATCGGCGACACGCTGTTCATGCCCGACTACGGCACGGCCCGCGCCGACTTCCCGGGCGGCGATGCGCGCACGCTTTATCGGTCGATCCGCCGCCTGCTGTCGCTCCCCGATCAGACCGGCCTTCATCTTTGCCACGACTACAAGGCCCCCGGGCGCGACACCTATGCCTGGGAAACGTCGGTCGGCGAGGAGCGAGAGCATAATGTCCATGTTCGCGACGGGGTGAGCGAGGACCAGTTCGTCGCCATGCGCGAGGCGCGCGATGCGACGCTCGGGATGCCGCGCCTCATTCTGCCGTCCATCCAGGTCAACATGCGCGGCGGCCACCTGCCCGAGCCGGAAGACAATGGCATGCGCTACCTCAAGCTGCCGATAAACGCGCTGTAAGGCCATGGCACTCGAATCCATCCAATATCTGCTTGGTGCCGGATCGGGCTCGCTCGTCGGATTCACGCTGGGGCTGGTGGGCGGTGGGGGCTCAATCCTCGCCGTCCCGCTCATGGTCTATCTGGTCGGCGTCGCCTCGCCGCATGTCGCGATCGGCACCAGCGCGCTGGCGGTCGCCGCCAATGCCGGGGCCAATCTCGTTCCCCACGCGCGCCAGCGGACGATCAAATGGCGTTGCGCCGGCATGTTCGCCGCTGCTGGTGTCGCCGGCGCCTATGCCGGATCGACACTCGGTAAAGCGTTCGATGGACAGAAGCTGCTGTTCCTGTTCGCTCTGCTGATGGTCCTGGTTGGCGGGCTGATGCTAAAAAGCCGGGGCGATCCCGGCAATCCCGATGTCCAATGCCGGCGCGAGAATGCGCCCAAGGTGATCGGTTATGGGGCCGCCACTGGTCTCTTTTCCGGGTTCTTCGGCATCGGCGGGGGCTTCCTGATCGTGCCGGGACTGATGGCTTCGACCGGGATGCCGATGCGCAACGCCGTCGGATCGTCGCTGGTCGCCGTCACCGCTTTTGGTCTGACGGCCGCGCTCAACTATGCCCTTTCCGGCTTGGTTGATTGGGGGCTTGCTGCGGCGTTCATCGCCGGCGGCGTCATCGGCGGCCTTGTGGGCGCGGCGCTCTCTCGGCGGCTGTCGGCGCACAAGGGGGCGCTCAATACGATATTCGCACTGCTGATCTTTGCGGTTGCCGCCTACATGCTGTGGCAAAGTACCGCCGCGATCCTGGGCTGATTCTTGAAACGACGATGGGAGTACATCGATGAACGATGCTGGCGAGAACAGGGAAGGTTTGGCCGCGCACGATTGGGCCGGCCAGGCGGGCATGCGTTGGCTCGCCCAGCTCGACCGCTTCGAAAGCATGATCGAGCCGATCGGCAGGGCGTTGCTTGCCCAGGCCGCATACAACGCCGGCGAAACGGTGGTCGATGTCGGATGCGGCGGTGGCTGGACCACGCGGCAGATCGCCACGGCCGTCGGCAACACCGGATTTGCGCTCGGCCTCGACATCTCACCCGATCTGGTGGGGATGGCCAGGGAACGGGCACAGCGCGCGGGCCTTGCCAATATCCGCTTCGAGCAGGGCGATGCCGCGACGACGATGCTGGAGGAAGCGCCGTTCGATCGGCTGTTCTCGCGCTTCGGTTCGATGTTCTTCGCTGAGCCTTATCCCGCTTTCGCCAATCTGCGCCGGATGTTGCGCGATGGCGGGCGGCTCGACATCGCTGTCTGGGCGTCCATCGCTGACAATCCGTGGCAGCTTAGTGTCATGGGCATCATCAAGGAGCATATGGACCTGCCGACGCCGCAGTCGCGCGCGCCGGGACCATTCGCGCTCGGCGAGCAGGACTATGTGATCGACCTTCTCCAAAGCGCGGGTTTCTGCGAGGTCAGATTCGATGCCTGGACAGGTGAGCAGCGCGTGGGCGGCCCCGGCAGTGATCCCGAGAGCGCCGCTCGCTTCGTGCTTGAGGGGATGCAGATCGGCGATCTTGTTCGACAGAACGGGGCAGAGGTACGCAAGGCCATTCACCAGCATCTTGTCGAGCTGTTCGAGCGCCATTGCGATGAGAATGGCGTTCATATGGGGGCGAAGGCCTGGCTGGTGAGCGCACGGGCCTGAGAGCATTCAAGAAAAGGGTGATAATATGGCGCGCAAGAAGCTATCGCTTCGGCTTCCGGGGAAAGGTTCATCCGATGGTGACGCTGCCAATTCCGAGGAAATAGCGGCGGCGCTCGCACTGATCGAGACGCATGGGCAACGTGCCGGACAGGCTCTTGTCGATGAGGCGCAGGCTGCCATCAAGGCTCGCGACGATCACCGTGTTTTGTTTCTGGAACGTGTGCGCGTCGCCCTATTGACGATCGAGCCATCCTCGTCCGCCATGCGGCCTCAATGAAAGCTGAATGGTATCGTAAAGACCAACTGCTCGCTTTCCACGCCCATAGGCGGTGTTGGAAAAGGAGCAGCATTGCGCACCGTGCGGAGCGCCAGGCGATCGAGCGCGGCATTCCCGCTGCTGCCGGCCAGCTCGACGGCAATCAGCGCGCCGTCAGCCCCGACGATGAAGCGGACCGTTGCGACCCCGTCGAGGTGGATCCCCGCGGGCTTGCGCGCGGCTATTCGCGCCCAGAGCTGGCGCTGATAGGCCGCAAGCGCGGACTGTTTCTTATCATCCTGGGCTTGCGGCGGCGCGACCTCGGGTTCCGGCGCGGGCGGTCTGCTTACCGGCGCGACAGCGAACGGAGAGGCGATTGCTGGAGCAGCGGGTATAGGCGACGAAGCTGGTCCGCCTCTTTCTCCCGTCGTAGCCAGCTCGGGCGGGTGCGCAGGGCGCCGCTCCGGCGATAGGCGGGCCTCGTCTGTCCGCGATCGCGACAACGTTGAAGGCGGTGGTGACGGTGGCGACGGGGTAAACAACCGGAAGCGGCTCACCTGCACAGGCTGCGTCATTCGCAGCCGTCCCGATAGATTGGCATTGAGCGCCACTAGCACCAGCAGGCAGCATGACGCGGCGGCAAGGCCCGCGCCCAGGCGCTGCGACCAGGCCGAGGGCTGGCCATAGCCTGCCCTCGGCTCCTCGTTCATGTCGTGCGAGTTCGGGAGCATGGGCGCTCAAAACGCAATCGTGATCCCGGCGTTGACCGATCGCCCCCGGCCCGGAACCGGGCGGCGCACGCCGGTCGCCTTCAGATCGCCGAGCGACATGCCGCTAAGCGGAGCATAATAGGCCTTGTCGAACAGATTGTCGGCGCCGAGCGTCAGGCGAACCTTGTCGATGCGATAGGCGAGCTGGACATTGAGCAGCGCGTAGCTGCCCGTCCGCGGTTCGTTGCGGGTCGGATCGGCGCGATCCTTTTCCGTCACGATGTCGAGGTCAATCCGGGTTTCGAGGCCGCCGATCCGATGCTCGAGGCTCAGCGCCGCATTGAACGGCATCTGGTGATAGAGCGGTGCGTGGTCGGTCAGATTCTGGCCGTGCAGCCAGCTCGCGCGCGCGGTCAGACGCGCGGTGCCGGCCGACGACGATGACCATAGCGGCACGGCGCCCGATATGTCGATGCCGTAGATCTCTGCCTTCTGGTTGGCGAACTGCAATTGAACGAACCCGGTCGGACTGCCCATCATGTCGGTGAAGTCCGCCAGCTTAAAGGCGTCGATATATTCGTCGACATGGGTGTAATAGGGCGCGATCTTGAACGACCAGCCATCCTTGCCGCCTCCGGAAATGGCCAGGGCGGCGCTCAGCGTATCGGCCTTTTCGGGGCGAAGGTCGAGGTTGCCGACATAGCCGTTCCCGTCGCCGAACCACCCGATCATGCGGCTCGCCATGCTGCCCCGGCCCCAGCTATAGCGCTCGTAGATATTGGGCGAGCGAACCTTGCGGGCATAGCCGATCTCGATATCCGCCCCGTCCGAAAGCGCGTAGCGGACCAGCAGGCTGCCGCTCCAATTGCTGTCGTGGCGCTTGCGGTCGGCCTTGTTGAACGCCGCTGCCGCCATGACATCGGCCATCTGCATCATGCCGGTGCCATAGGGCGCGACCTTGCCGGTGTTCATCCAGACCTGATCGTTACGGATGCCGGCGATGAGGGAGAAACCGCTATCCCAGCGCGTTTCCCACTCGAGGAAGGTGCCGAGCCGATCGCGCTTGGCCCCGTTGACGTTGATGAACGCATTCGGCCCCATCATCATATTGCCCACAACGGGCGGCCAATAGTCGTTGAGCCATTGATGCTGGAATTCGCTGCCCAGGCGCAGCGTGCCGCCGCCGAGCAATATATCCGCCTGGACGGTATAGCTCGCGCTGTGGACCTCCGTGTTCATCGGCATCCCGCCGGTCGCGGTCCCGCCCTTGTCGGCGAGGAAGTTCATGACGTGGTCGGTGTCGCGCCAGCTCGCCCGCACATCGAGATTGCCCCAATCGAAGACGCCGGCATAATGGCCGTTCAGGAACCACGACTTGTTGGACGTCATGTCCATATATTGGTTCGGGAAACCCTCATAGGGCGCGAAATGATAGCCGCCTTTCAGCTCGATCAGGCCGTTGCTGACTTGCGCTGCGAGATTGAGGCTGTGGTCGGTCTTGGCATATTCGCTGGATCGCACGACGCCCAGCGAGCCGCCGCCCTTGAAATTGTCGGCTTGAGTGTAGGAGCCATTGTAAGTCAGGCTGACCTTGTCGCTCGCGGCCGTCACTGACAGGGCGCCGCCGAACCCGTCGCCATTGCTGCGATAGAAGGCCGAGGTTTCGCCGGTCAGCAGCGTTTCCCCTTGCTTAGCAAAGCGGGGCGGAGCGCTCTCGACGCGAATGATCCCGCCGATGCTGTCGCCGCCATAGCTGACTGGCGAAACGCCGGTAATGACGTCGATCGCGCTCACGGTTTGCGGATCGGTGTAGGACAGGGGCGGATTCATATCGTTCGGACAGGCCGAGGCAATCGCCACGCCGTCGACCAGCACGGTCAAGCGCTGCGCTTCAAGGCCCCGGATCACCGGCAAGGTCGAGAAGCCCCCGGCCCCATAGCCGCTGACGCCGGGTACGCTTTGCAGGATCGCTGCGGTATCGCTCGAGCCGACCTGAAGGTCGCGCAGGCGCGAGGGGGAAAGCCGCTCACCCGAAACCGTCGACCCCGCCTCGCTCGCCGAGCTAACGTCGACCTCTGGCAGCGGCGTCCCGTCCTGGGCGAAGGCTCGCGAGATGGGGGCGCCCGCCAGCACAGCGACGAGTGCGGGAAAAGCGAAGCTCCCGGCGAGGCGAACCTTGAAAGTTGGTTGCTTGCTGGTGGAGCGAGCGAAGGCAGGCATGGTGGTTGCCGCGCAATGCGCGGAATCAAGCATAATCGTCATGTCGGAATCCTGATTCACATGCGGCGCCCCGGCGAGGGGCGCCCATCAACGGGGAATGTCGAAGGAATCAGGTGGTGGGAGGACCGATCGCCGGCGGGCGCAGATAGGTGCCGCGCCGGAGGACTAGGCGGTTTGGACGCCGAAAAACCGTTGCGAGGATGAAGGCGAGGGCGACGGCTAGGAGCAGCGCATCGACGGCCGCGAGCGATGGCGAGGACAGGCCGGTAAAGGCGCAAGGCGCTTCCGCCTTCTTGTGCTCGTCATGGTCCTGCTCGCCGCCTTTGCTCGGCAACTTGATTGCGATCTTCTGAGGCCCTTGCCCCGAGCACAGCTGGACCAGGATCACGCCATTCGAGACGACCGGCATGAAACCCGCCGGCACCAACGCCTTCACGAGCAGCGCAGCGCCTAGCAGGAGCGCGCACAGCCAATGGTGCCGGACAAGGAATTTGCGAGCTTCGGTCACGCAGCATCCTCTAAGTGCAGGCTCGTTTCATGTCGAGAATGTTTGCTTGCCGTATGTTAGCTAGTCGTGCCCCGCTTCATCTGGTGCCCAGATGCTGTGGGAATCGATCTGGATCTTGAGCAGAGCACGATCGGCTTCGGAGCGCGCCTCGATTTCCATTCGGCGCGCGTCATTGGCCTGCCGGCGGGCATAGAGCATATCGGAGAGGTCGATCTGCCCGAGTTGGTAACCGCGCACCGTCCTTTCGGCGGCGTCGCCGGCGCTGCGCGCCGAAGCGTCGGCATTGCGCCAGGCATCGAGCCGGGTGTGCGCGTTGGAAAGGTCGGCATTGGCGGTCGCCTCGATGCTGCGCTGCACGGCCGCGAGTTCCATGCGCGCGGCATTGGCCTCGGCTGACGCCTGATCGGCTGCGGCTCTGCGATAGCCACCGCCGAGCGGGATTAAAGCCACCACGCCCGCGCCGGCTTCCGCGCCGCCGCGCTCGCTGAACAGGCGGACGCCGAAGCTCGGGTCTGCGATGCGATCCGCTCGCACCCGACGCGAAGTCACGTTCAGACGCTGCGCTTCCTTGTCGGCGGCGCGGATCTCGTGACTGCGCTCGATTACCAGGTCGCGCATCGCTTCCAGCCCCTGGGCGGGCAGCATGGGGTCGGCCAGTTCTGGTGGTTCGGAGGGGAGCGGGATTTCCGGAAAGGACGCTGCGAAGGTCACGCGCGCCTGTTCGCGCAGCGAGAGTGACGATGCGGCCTGCGCGCGCGCCTGAGCCAGCGCCGCCTGCGCCTGGTCGAGGTCGAGTTGGGCGGCGTCTCGCAGCGTGACCCGCCGCTTTATGGCGGCGATTGCCTCCTCCAGCCCGCGGACGCTGTCGAGATCGTTGCGATAATGGCTTCCCGCAGTGAGCCAGTCGTGCCAATAGCCGGCCAGCAGCAGCGCGGTTTGATGGCGGACATCCTCCATCTGGTTTTCCGCGACCTCAATGCCGAGCGCACCGGCTTCGCGGTCGAGCGCGGCCTTGCCCGGCAGGCGGAATGGGCGGCTGATTGTCGTATCGAATTCGTCGAACCCGCCTTCGCGATCGACGGTTCGGCGAATGTAGCTGCCGCTCACCGTCACTTCGTGGGGGCCTTTGCGCAGCATATCGCCGCGTGCCCGTGCGGCTTCGACGCGCGCAATTGCGGCGGCGACGCTGGGGTGATTGTCGAGCGCTTCGTTGACCTTGTCGGCAGGCGGCAGATCGGTATGCTGGGCCAGGGCAGGCGCGGCCGTCAGAAGGCCGAGAGCGGCGAGTACGATCCGCATCAGGCGATCCTTCCATGATCGAGCAGGGGCGTCGTGCGCCACCGGACCGGCAGATCGCGCCGCGCGTCTTTTACGGTGCGGAGCAGGTCGGGCACCGCGTCCGCGCTCACGATCAGTTCGAGCGTCGAACGCTTCAATTCGCCCGACACGCGCTCGGCGGTTCCCGCATCGCCAAAATCGCGACCTCGCACAGCTTCCCCGCGGACATGGATTGGCGTGGGGGAGACGGCGCGGATCGCGTCCACGAGAAGCTCGGTATCGCGGGTGGCGCAATGGAGGGTGAACAGCAGGTCAGGCATTAGCGGCCTCCCCGGCGCTTTCCCCGAAGCGCTCGAACAGGATCGGCAGCAGGACCAGCGTCAGCAAAGTGGAGGTAATGAGGCCGCCGATCACCACGATCGCGAGCGGCCGCTGGATCTCGGACCCCGGCCCGCTGGCGAACAGCAGGGGGACGAGGCCGAAGGCCGTGATGCCGGCAGTCATCAGCACCGGTCGCAGCCGACGCTGCGCGCCCAGGCGCACGGTCTCGGCCATACCCACCCCGTCGGCGCGCAACTGGCGGAAATAGGCCACCAGCACCAACCCATTGAGCACGGCGATGCCGAGCAGGGCGATGAACCCCACCGACGCCGGGACCGAGAGATACTCGCCCGACAGCCACAGCGAGATCAGCCCGCCGACCATCGCGAAGGGGATGTTGGAGAGGATCAGCAGCGCGGCGCGCAATGAGCGCAGCGCCGCCAGCAGGACGAGGAAGATCAACACCAGCGCTACGGGCACCACCATCATCAGCCGGGCCGATGCGCGCTGCTGGTTCTCGAACTGACCGCCCCAGACGATGCTGTAGCCTGCCGGTAGCCGTACCTTGGCGGTGACCTGCGCCTTCGCCTCATCGACATAGCCGACCAGATCGCGGCCGGAGACGAAGGCCTGCACCAGCGCGAAGCGCGAGCCGTTCTCGTGATCGAGCTTCACCGGTCCCTGCGTGCGCTCCACCCGCGCCATGTCGCTGACACGCGCCAGCGTGCCATCGGGCGTGCGCAATTGCAGGTCGGCGAAACGGGCCGGATCGCTCCGGATGCCGTCGTCACCGCGAATGACGATCGGAATGCGTTTCTGACCTTCGGCCACGACCCCGGACCGCACGCCCTCGACCTGTCCGCGCAGCGCGTCCTGGAGCTGGTCGACCGGCATCCCGAACCGCCCCGCTGCCGCGCGGTCGATGTCGAGTTGGAGATAGTCCACATTGTCGTTGGCGACCGTCAGGACCTCCGATGAGCCGTGGATGCCGGACAGGATATGCTGGATCCGACCCGCGAGCTCGGCGAGCGTTGCGGTGTCAGGCCCGAAAATCTTGACCGCTAGATCGCCGCGCGCGCCGGTGAGCATCTCCGAGACGCGCATCTCGATCGGCTGGGTGAAACTCGATTGGATACCGGGCAGGCCGTCCAGCGCCTTGCGCATTTCCCCGACGACGAAATCCTTGTCCCCGCGCCATTGCGAGCGCGGCTTCAACTGGACGAAGCTGTCGGTCTCGTTCGGTCCCATCGGATCGAGACCGATCTCGTCGGAGCCGACGCGGGCGATCACGTCCTCCACCTCCGGCACGGTGCGGAGCGCGCGCTGCACCGCCATGTCGCCGGCCACCGATTGGTCCAGGCTGATCGAGGGCAGCTTGGTAAGCTGCACGATCACCGAGCCTTCGTCCATCGTCGGCATGAAGGTCTTCCCGGCCGCGCCATAAGCGAGGCCCGCCAGCACCAGCCCGGTGGCGGAGAGACCATAGACCAGCTTCTTGTGCGCGAACGCCGCGTCGAGCAGCGCCTGGTAGCGTGGGCCGATCTGCCGCATGATCCATGGCTCACCATGATGGCCGCTCCTGAGGCTGAAGGAGGCAAGGACCGGCACCAGCGTCAGGGCGAGCAGCAGGGAGCCCGCGAGCGCGAAGACGATGGTGAGCGCGACGGGCGCGAACAGCTTGCCCTCCAGCCCCTGCAGCGAAAGCAGGGGCAGGAACACGAGCGCGATGATGACGATGCCCGCCGACACCGGCACGATCACCTCGCTGGTTGCGCGGAATACGTGGTTGAGTCGGGGCGTGTCCTCGCCCTGGGCATGGCTCAGGCGCTCGACGACATTCTCGACCACCACCACCGCGCCGTCGACCAGCATCCCGATCGCGATGGCGAGCCCGCCGAGGCTCATGAGGTTCGCGGACAGCCCCATGCCGCGCATGAACAGGAAGGTGATGAGCGCGGCCATCGGCAGGGTCGCCGCGACGATCGTGGCCGCACGCCAGTCGCCGAGGAACAGGATCAGCAGCACGACGACCAGCACGGTCGCTTCCAGCAGCGCCTCCTCGACCGTGCCGACCGCGCGCCCGATCAGATCGGAGCGATCGTAGAAGACATGGATCTGCGTGCCTGCGGGCAAGCTGTGCTGAAGCCCGGCAAGCCGCGTCCGCACGCCATCGACCACCGCCCGCGCATCCGCGCCGCGCAGCGCGATCACCAGGCCCTCCACCGCCTCGGCCTTGCCGCCGCGCGTCACCGCCCCATAGCGGGTGAGGCTGCCGGTGCCGACTGTGGCGACGTCGCCCAGGCGGACGATGCGGCCGTCCCGGCTGGCGATGACCAGCGTTTGCAGATCCTCCACGCTGCGGATCGCGCCCACGGCTCGGACGATCAGCGATTCCTCGCCATCGGTCAGGCGCCCCGCGCCGTCATTGCGATTGCCGCTTTCGATCGCGGTGCGCAGATCGGAGATCGAGAGCTTCGCGCTCGCCAGCGCCACCGGATCAGGCCGGACCTCGAAGGTACGAACATAGCCGCCCAGCGCGTTCACGTCCGCGACGCCGGGCACTGTGCGCAGCGCCGGGCGGATCGTCCAGTCGAGCAGTTCGCGTTTCTGCTGGAGAGACAGCGGCCCTTCGATCGTGAACATGTAGACGTCGGACAGGGGCGTCGAGATCGGCGCGAGACCGCCGGTCACGGCAGCAGGCAGATCGCCCGTCACGCCCGCCAGCCGTTCGGCGACCTGTTGGCGCGCCCAGTAGATGTCGGTGCCGTCGGTAAAGTCGATGGTTATGTCGGCGATGGCATATTTGGCGCTCGAGCGCAGGATCGCCTGGTTGGGAATGCCGAGCATCTCCGTCTCGATCGGCGTGATGACGCGGCTCTCGACCTCCTCCGGCGTCATGCCGGGGGCTTTGAGGATCAGCTTCACCTGGGTCTGCGCGATGTTGGGATAGGCATCGACCGGCAAGTTGACAAAAGCCCAGACCCCGAGCCCGGCCGTGGCGGCGGCAAGGATCAGGACGAGCAGACGATAGGACAGCGCGGTGGCGACAAGCGAACGCAGCATCGGGAGAGCCTATTGCGCGGTGGCGAGCGCCTTGAGCGCGCTCGTACCGGAAACCACCACCTGTTCACCGGGCCTGATCCCGGAGAGCAGCACCGTGCGGCCATCACTGCCGCTGCCGCCGGTCACGGCGCGCACGGCAAAGCCGCCGCGCGCGGTCACGAACACAACCGGCTTGCCGTCGATCATGGTGACCGCCGTATCGGGCACGCTGACCGCGCCCGCCGGCGCCGGGCCGACGATGACGATGCTGGTTGCGCGCCCCGCGACAACACCGGGTCCGGCCGGAATCTCCGCCTTGAGGCCGGCCGAACGGGTCGCGGGATCGATGGCCGTTCCCACCGCGACGATCCGGCCGGTGAGGTTGGGAAGTAGCCGCACGCTCATGCCGGGGCGCACTTGCCCGATCAGCCGTTCGGGCAATTGGCCGACCACTTCATAGCGATCCGTCGCGTCGATCACATAGGGCGCGGTGGTGCCGTCCACCGGATTGCCGGTCTGGATGGAGGCGCTGGTGACGCGACCCGCGATAGGAGCCGTCAGCGTATAGGAGCCGCTGGCGCCATGACCGCCCACCATCGCCAGGATGCGCGACTTTTCCGAAACGTCGGCGCGAGCCTCGGCTGCGATGGCATTGGCTTCGTCAGCGCGCGCGCCTGCGATGATGCCTTCGCGGCTGAGCAGGGAGAGCCGCGCGGCATTGGCCTCGGCTACGCCACGCCGCGCGTTCGCGCGGCTGAGGTCCGCGCCGATCGTCAGCACGTCGCGGCTGGCGATGATCGCCAGCGGCTGGCCCCGCCGCACGCTGTCGCCCTCGACCACGAGAGTCCGCAACACGGTGCCGGGAAAGGTCGCGGCCACCGCCACCCGGGCGTTGGCGGGAGGCTCGATCATCGCGGGGATGGTGGCGAGCGCCGCATCCGCGGCTGCCGTCGCGGGCATAAGGCGGATACCCATCTGCGCGGCGCGGCGCGCATCCACCGCCAGGATCCCATCTGTCGGTTGGGCGTTGCTTGCCGGCGCGGAGTTGCCCGTCTCGACCGGTCGACTGGCGAACCACCACAGGCCTGATAGAATCAAAGCGATCGTCGCGGCGCCCGCAATGAGGGTGTATCGTCTGGACATGCGCTCGGGCTAGGGAGCGTTCCTGACCGAACCCTGACGGGATATGAGGATTGAAGATCAGGTCGCGGGAAAACGCAGCACCAGTTCACGGTCGGCCGGATCGGTCTCAAGCGTGCCGCCATGGGCCGCCATGATCCGGTCGACGATAGCGAGGCCGAGGCCGGCGCCATCCTTGCTCGCATGGTCGGCGCGGCGGTGGCGTTGCACAAGGTCGCGCAACCTTTCGAGCGCCAGCCCAGGGCCCTCGTCCCGCACGCCCAATAGCGCGTGGGGGCCGGCGAAGACCTGGATCGTGCCACCAGCCGGCGTCACGCGCGCGGCATTCTCGATCAGATTGCGCAGCGCTGCCGCAATCGCTTCGCGCCTGCCGTTCACGACCGCAGCCTGACCGCGGGTATCGAACGCGATCAGCTTGCCTTGTGCGATGATCCCCGGCGCCACGGCGCTGACGACCTCGCTCGCCACATCCGCGAGTGACACCTGTTCGGGAGCGGTCTGGGCGGCCTCCGCCGCGTCGATCTGCGCGAGCAGCATGAGTTGGTCGATCAGCCGGCGCATGGCCGCCACGTCTTCCTTGAGGCGCGCGGCGTCGTCATAGTCAAGCCGGTCGAGTTCGAGAGACAGGAGGGCGAGCGGCGTGCGCAACTCGTGCGCGACGTCGGCGGCGAACGCTTCCTGCCGCCGCGCGGCCTGATCGAGCCGCGCCAACAGATCGTTGACCGCATAGACGAAGGGTAGCGCCTCGGCGGGCATTTGCGACGCATCGATGCGGAACCCTCGTTCGTGGCCCTGTGCAGCCTCGATCCGGGCGGCGGCATCTTCCAGCGGTGCGAAGGCCTGGCGGATCACTCGGAGCACCATGATCGCGACGGGAACGAGCAGGACGACAAGCGGCAGAGCGACATGCTCAAGCATTTCCTTGATCGCGCGGATCATCGCCGCGCGTGCATCGAGATGTGTGAAGGTGACACTGTAGAAGAAGGCGACCGCCGCCAGCAGCAGAACGGTGCCCGCCACACCAATCAGGCCCAAACCGCGTTTGAGGCGCCGTGAGATGGAGCGCTGCACGGTCATGCCTTCCCGTCCTTCAGCATATAGCCGACACCCCGAACGGTATGGAGCGCGCCGGCCACGCCCGTGTCTTCGAGCTTGCGGCGCAGACGCGAAATGGCGGCTTCGACCGCATTGGGGGTCACCGGATCGTTGAAGCTGTAGAGCGCGTTCTCGATCACTTCGCGATGGACCACCGTGCCGGCTCGCCGCATCAGCAGTTCCAGAAGGTCCGCCTCGCGGCGCGAAAGGTCGATCTCGCGATCGCCAATGCTGGCAGAGCGGCTTGCCGTGTCGAAACGCAGCATGCCGACTTCGATGACGGGCTGGGTTCGAACGCCAGGCCGGCGCAGCAGGGCGCGGATGCGCGCGGCGAGCTCGTCGATCTCGAAGGGTTTGACGATATAATCGTCTGCGCCGGAATCGAGACCGGTGACGCGATCCTCCAGCGCCCCACGCGCGGTCTGGATGATGGCAGGCGGCATCTGCTGATATTTTCGGCGGCTCGCGAGCCAGTCGATCCCGTCGCCGTCGGGCAGGCCGAGGTCGAGTATGATGGCATCATAGCTCGCGCTGCCCATCGCAGCGTCGGCTTGTGCGAGATCATGGGCAACATCGCACACGAAGCCCCGGCGCTGAAGACCGTCGGCGATCAGTGCCGCCATTCGCTCATTATCTTCGACGATGAGAAGGCGCATGGGTTTAATGTAGACTTTCCACCAGGAACGAAAGGCAAGAAGGATTGAAGCTTTCTACCAGACCATCAACCGATGTTTTCAATCCCTTTCCTCGTGCGAACCGTGATGGGAATGGCGTTGCTGCGGCGCGAAGGCGGTCGGATCCACCATGACAATGGCGATGATTGCCAGAACGATCGCTGCGGCACCAAGTAGAGCCGCAAACAAGCCTGGTCCCCGAGCCTCACGCACATTCGGATAGAGGCTGTTCTTCTTGCGGCCGCTGATCATCGCGCGAACAAGGTTTTCGCCGGTGAGCAGCGACATCAACAGCACGGCGCCGACATGAAGCCCGATCAAAGCAAGCAGGCTGTAGGCGAGGGTTTCATGAAGGTCTTTGTCCATGCCGCCTGCCGCAACGCTGCTGCCGCTCCAGATGACGATTCCGGTCAATCCGATCAGCGCCACGACTGCGATCGCGCCCAGTGGATTATGACCCACGGAACGTCGAGGATGGCCAGCTAGAAGGTCGCGTGCATGGGTGGCGATTGCTGTTGGCCGAATGAAATTCACGAACCGGGCATGCTCGCCTCCGACGAAGCCCCAGATCAGACGGAACGCAAGCAAGGCAGCAGCAGACCATCCTGCGACCATATGCCACGATGCGATCGGACTATCGTCGTCGGAAGAGAGAAACGCGATCGAGATCGCTAGGACCAGCAGCCAATGGAATAGCCGTAGCGGCGTGTCCCAAACCTTGAATGTCCTTGTATATTCAGAATTTGTCATCACGTTCGCCTTTCCAGCTGGAAGGGCTACGGGTGTTCACTGACCGAATCCTGACGATGTGAGCAGCGTGGTTCAAACCACTGTTCCGAACAGCCTCCCGATGCCCGCGGTCGCAGCCAGGGCCAGCGCGCCCCAGAATGTGACCCGTAGGATTGATTTCATGGGGCGGGCGCCCCCGGCCCAGGCGCCAAGCGCGCCCAGCAGTGCGAGAAACAACAGGGTTGCCGCGACCTCGATTGCGACGAGGCTATCATGCGGAACGACGGCGACCAACAACAGGGGCATGAGGGCGCCTGTGCTGAAAGTTGCGGCGGATGTGAGCGCGGCCTGGATAGGGCGGGCGGTCACGACTTCGGAAATGCCGAGTTCGTCGCGGGCATGCGCGGCCAGCGCATCCTTTGCCATTAGTTCGTCGGCTACCTGCCGGGCCAGTTCCTCATTCAGACCGCGTTTGACATAGATGTCCGCCAGTTCCTGATGCTCGAGCACCGGTTGAACGGCGAGTTCACCTCTTTCCCGGGCGAGGTCGGCATTCTCCGTGTCCGCCTGAGAGCTGACCGAGACATATTCGCCGGCGGCCATCGACATGGCGCCTGCCACCAGCGCCGCCATCCCTGCGACCAGGATATTGGCCTTGCCCGCGCCGGAGGCTGCGACGCCGACGATGAGGCTCGCGGTCGAAACGATCCCATCATTGGCTCCCAGCACTGCCGCGCGTAGCCAGCCGATGCGTGACACCGCATGGCGTTCGGGATGGGATCTTAGTCGGCTCATGGTGTCCTTCGTAAAATGCCGTGAAAAAGTTCAACAGTCTTTCCTGACGAAACCCTGACGATGATTGGTAGCCGGCATAGCTCAGCAATCCCTACTTGAATCGGTCTACATTTGTCGCACCACGCTGAAATCGGCACTCGGTGAAGGGGCCGTCACGCTTGAATCCATAGAGATTGGAGAGACCCGGCCTAGTTCATGTGATCATGGCCTCCTGCAGGCGGCTCATGAGAGGCAGCGCCAATTCCAGATCATCCGGTTCGACGGCTGCCTCCAATATGGTTTCGACGTGCATGACGGCTATGTTCACAGCTTTGGCCTTCGCATGACCGCGGGGATCGATTTCGGAATCCGTCTTCTTGCGAAACTTCGGGGTGAAGAGACTGCAAAAATTACGTAACTCGCGATCGAATATGATCCAGCCCCCCGTTCGATACGGGTCGTCCACGTAATGCGAGTCCTGAACTAATCGCGACAGCGCGTGCGATTATGGGTGAGGATGCGGCCTATCAGGCCGCTTTGATCGCTGCGGAACGTCGCGTATGAGTGAGAGGCGCGTTAGAGGGGCTTACAAGCCGCATCAGCTTCCAGCCCAGGAAATAGCGGAACGGGAGCCGAACTGGGCAAGGATAACTTGCACTGCGTCGCTCAATAACTGCGGCAATCCCCATTCGGATAACGGAAACCGAGCGTATATTGCGAGATGAAGTGATACGGCCTTCCGCTCGAACATGATCGCCGTCGCTGGACAATGGAAGCCGTGGACCGAAAGGGAGGTCCACGAAATCGTAGCCCGATCACGGGAAAGGAATTATCTTTCCCGATTGCTGACCCACATGCTTGCCGTTTTTCGCTGGCGGATGATCGAACAAGATTGGCGGCGCCTCCTCTCGCTGCTTGCTCCGTCAAAGTGAGCGGTTTCGCGCGGGCATCGTCCCCAGTCTACCGTTTCGGCGCCTTTGGGCGCTGCGCGCGGATTTCCGCCAGCAGCACGCCAAGATATTTCTCAGCTTCGGCAGCTTCGCTTTCGGGATAGGCGGCCGTCATGCGTCCGCTCCAATAGCCATAGTCGACTGTCGTCAGGCTGGAACGCCATGGTTTGCCGTCGCGATAGCCGGTGAAAGTTCCGCGATAGGCCTTGAGGCGGCGATTGGTTGGGATCGTCGCCGGTCCTTCCGACACGATGGTCGGCGCGGCAAAATGGGACATCGTAGCCTGACGCATGATCATATAGTGGTCGCGTGGCGACATCTGGTCGATATGGACCACCGCCATCCGCACCACGATGCGATCGTCGCCGGTGCCGAGTGGCCGGTCGTAGCCGATGGCGATATACTCGCCGCCCGGATCGAATGCCCGTTCCCTGAGGCGGGTAAAGCCCTCGAATTCCTCCGGGAAGCGCAGGCCGCTGGCCACGTGGACAAGAGTTGTGCCGTCCGGCGCCAACTCAAATCCGTCGGGTACCGCGATTGCCGTGGCGTCGGCCGAAGGCGGCGCAGCGGGCGCGGTTTCAGCCAGTGACGGAGCCGCCGAGGACAGCCCCAGCAGGATGGCGGCGGCAAGGGAAACTGGAACGCGCAATGATCGGGACATCGAAGTCAAATCCTCTGGTGAGTATGTCGTAATTAGGCCGGTCTTCGCAATTATGGCAGGGGGCTGTTTGGAATCAGGCGGTAAGACGCTGCGATGGACGCGAAGTCGGGATTGCGCAACGTCATCGTTCGTTTGTATCCGCTTGGGCATCCTCGCCCGTGAGCACGGTCAGGGATGTGCCTGTACTCCCGCTTTCGAGGGTATCGGCCGTGACGATCAGCGTGCTTCCCGGTTTGAGCACCGACAGCAGGCCCCGTCTGAAGTCCTCGGGAAGGATTAGCCGCTCCCGGTCCTGCCGCGAGACTTCCCCCGTCTGTGCACCGCCAAATACAGGGAGGAACATCCAATGCGTCCCGTGTTCGTCGATGGAGGCGAGGTTGAAGGCCTGAAGGCCGGAGATCTTGCCGCGGATGGCGACAGGCGCCGAACCGATTTCGATGCCGTTTCGCAACACCACGGCGCGCTGGTCCGCCGCGCTGACGATTATGGAGATCGGCCCTGTGAGTGCTTTCTCTGGCTGCCAGACCGTCAAAAAGGCATTCCCGAACGACGAGCGCCGGGCCGTATCCTGCAGGATACGGGGAGCTGGGGCAAAGCGCGGAATCTCGCTTGCCTGCGTGATGATGACCGTCAGGCCAAGCTGCGTGACATCATAGAGGTGCTCGGCGAACGTCAGGGGAAACCGGATGCATCCGTGCGAGGCGGGATAGCCCGGAAGATTGCCGGCGTGCATGGCAATCCCGTCCCAGGTGAGGCGCTGCATGTAGGGCATCGGCGCGTCATTGTAGAGGTTCGATCTGTGCGCGACTTTCTTTTGGAGGATGGTGAAAACCCCGGTCGGCGTTTCGTGGCCGGCTGCGCCGGTGGAAACGGTCGAGATGCCGATCAGGACGCCGTTGCGATAGACATAGGCCCGCTGCCTGGCGAGGCTGACGATGATGACCACCGGACCATCGGGAGCCGCTTCGGGCGCCCACAGGAACTCTCCTGGCCGTAACGCTTCCACGCTCGCCGCGATCGATCCTGGATCAAGCGCCATAGCGCGGATCGGAGCGGCGGTCAGGCAGAGCGCGGCAGTCATGGTGCCGGCAAGAAGCGTTCGGCGCGAGAAGCGTGTCGATGGTGCGTGGGATGCGCCGGCCGTTGCCACGGCAGTGAGCGTCGGGGTTCGCAATATGATGTCTGGTGTTGTGATTTTATCCATCCTCTTCTGATCAGGCCATAATATCGGTCTGCTTCGCGACGGCCAGCGAATCCTTGCCGAAGAACATTTCTGTCCGTCCTGCAAATACACGGCGACACGTTCCTTGGTTGGCGGACCACTGCTGATATGTTGCGTCGATATGACCCCGCGAACGATTCTGTTTCCAACCGATTTTAGCGGTCGCTGCGACCGAGCCCGCGACCGCGCGATACAGCTGGCGAGCGAGTGGCGCGCACATCTGGTTCTTCTCCACGTTCAGAGGGATCCCGATCCCGCAGACATGCTCGACGGACTGCAGGCCGCCGAGAGTCGCCTTCATGCCCGCTTGCGGGCGGAGGTGGCGGACCCGGATATTCCGGTCGAGACACGCCTCGCCACCGGCGCCGTCTCGCAGGCGGTGCTGGAAGCGTCAACCGCATGCGGGGCGGATCTCATCGTGACCGGCATCTCGCGCCATGACGATATCGGGGATTTCCTGATCGGCACGACCGTGGAGCGCATGATACGCCATGCTCATGCGCCGGTGCTTATCGTGAAGGAAAAGACCCAGCACCACTATCGCCGGGTCTTGGTCGCAACCGATTTCTCCGGCTGCTCGGCCCAGGCGCTTCGCACGGCCATGGCCGCATTCCCCGCTGCCGAGATCACTCTCGTTCACGCCTATCACGTGCCGCTGGAGGCACTTCGGGGCCGGGAAGGGCCGGCAGCTGCGCTGCAGGCCAGGATAGCCTATGATCTGGATGCCTTTCTGGACAGGACCGATCTGCCCGCCGACGCACGCGACAGGCTGGATATCAATGTCGACTATGGCGAGGTTTGCGAGGTTGTCCGCAATCATGTGAAGCTGAGCGAAACCGACCTGGCCGTGATCGGAACGCACGGTCGATCGGCCCTGACGGTGGCGGTGCTCGGCAGCACGGCGCGGGCGCTGCTCAGCCGTCTCGATTGCGATGTCCTGCTCGTGCGCCAGCAGCCGCAGGCGGATGCTGCCGTCTGATCCGGATCGTCATCCTTGCCTGCCTGGGCTTCGTCGCGGCGTCGATGCTCGCGACTTGGGTCTACGGCCTGTTCGCCAGTCGCGCGCAGGGGGAGCCTTCCTACGCACTGTCGATCGAACGCGGCCGGACGCCGCTCGATCAGCGTATCGGCGCCACGACGGATGCGCACCCCGGTGAGAGCGGCCTGCTTTTGCTGGACGAGAATCTCGACGCCTTCGCGGCACGTGGATTGTCGGCGCGCAAGGTCGAGCGCTCGCTCGATCTGATGTATTACATCTGGCACGACGATCTGACCGGCCGCCTTCTTCTGGCCGAGGCCCTGTCCGCGGCCGATCGCGGCGTCAGGGTGCGGATCCTGATCGACGACATCGGCACCAGCCATACATCTGATGCGATGATCGCCATGGCGCATCATCCGCATATCGAGATCCGTATCTTCAACCCGACCCGGGCGCGGCAGGGCGGCTTGCGGCGCGGCATCGAAATGATGCTGCGCGCCTTCAGCGTGACCCGGCGCATGCACAACAAGGCCTGGATCGCTGATGGCCGCGTTGCCATCCTTGGCGGGCGCAATATCGGCGACGCCTATTTCGATGCCGCGACGCAAACCAATTTCCGCGACATGGACGTGCTGGTGATGGGGCCAGCCGTCGCCCAGACGGAGAAGATCTTCGACGATTACTGGAACAGCGGCCTGGCGTTGCCGGTCGATAGGCTTTCGCCCTTGAAAGATCCTGGCGCGGCGCTGACGCGGATCGCCGCCGAATTGAGCAACGCTGCCAATGAGGCTGCCGCGCGCCCCTATCTGGAGCGCATCGCCAAACGGCTCTCGCTTCTCGATCCCGAGACCACGCGGCCCGACTGGACTCGCGCCGCCCGCGTGATCGCCGATCCGCCGCGCAAGGTGCTGGGCAAGGAGGGCAAGAACTGGCTGATGCACGACCTGCTGCCGGTCTTCGATGCGGCGCGGGAAAGGCTTGAAATCACTTCGCCCTATTTCATCCCCGGCGAGGAAGGCACGGCGGCGCTCGCCGCGATTGCGGCAAAGGGGGTTTCGGTCTCGGTCCTGACCAATTCTCTTGCGGCAACCGATGTCGCCGCGGTCCATGGCGGTTATGCGCGCTACCGTGTTCCGCTGCTCGAGGCAGGGATCAAGCTCTGGGAATTGCGCCCCGAGCATCAGGAGCGGGACTTTTCCCTGCGAGGATCGAGCCGGGCAAGCCTGCACACCAAGGCTTTCACTGCCGACGGGCATATGGGGTTCATCGGCTCGATGAACCTGGATCCTCGTTCGGCTTCCCTCAACACGGAAATGGGCGTCCTCTTCGAGTCCGAGGCCCTGGCCCGGAAGATGGCTGCCATCTGGCAGCGCGATACCGCGCCCTCCCGCAGCTATGAGGTCTGTCTGACGTCGGATGGCGACGTGGCATGGGCCGGGAGCCGGAACGGCGTGCCCGTCCGATACGACCGGGAACCGGAAGCCTCGTTCTGGCGCAGACTAACCGCACAGGCCATTGGCCTTCTGCCGCTGGAATCGCAGCTTTGACCCAAGCAGGCTTTCGGCGCCGTCTTCAATTTTGCGTGTTGCCGACGAATGGACCGTCTGCGACGGGGACCTGTTTCCTTGAGATCATGCGCTTGAGCGCGGATCGTTGTCGGAGCGCAGAAATCTGCTCCAGTCGATCTGGGCGAGCGCAGCAAGCAGGATGATCATGCCGATCTGCATCGCGATGCCCCACGGACTGGTGAGGCGCTCGGTAAAGACGTCACCCAGGCTCGATTTGCGGATCACGCCTGCTGTCGCGGCATAGATCGAATAGGAGACGAGACGCCCGACGAAAAACGCTGCTGTGAACTTCCCCAGCCTGATACCCGCAAGGCCGGCCGCTTCGAACAGTTGCGCCGAGGGAAGCGGAGAGAGCGCGAACAACGCGAGCCCGAAAATCGCGCTTTTCGGTCGGTCCTCGACGACTTTTTTCGCTGCTTCGAGGTTGCGCTTTTGTTTCGCGGGCAAATAGTCCTTGAGAAATCGAAAGCCCCAGGCAAGCAGCAAACGTCCAAGAGCGGCCGCGAGCGCGCCAATGAACACGATCAAGGCGACAGGCAGATCGGTCGTCAGGCCATAGAGAACGATGATCGACCATGTCGGGGGACCGAACGCGGGCAACAGGTTGATACCAAGGACGATCAGGAAGAGAATCAGGCACGCGGTCATTTCGCCTTCGGCGTTATCGCATTTGCGCAGGGTCAGCGAGCCGGATGGGAGAGGTGTCTTTCAGCCTGTCAATCCATGCGTCTACTTCTCGACGCGCGTCCAGATCTGCGACCGGCACCCGATGCGCCCGACGAGGCAGCCGTTCGCCTCGAGCCTGTTGCTGTCGAGTACCGTGACGCGCCCGGTGAAGGTCCGGCCGATATCGGGCACGAAAACGCGGCCGCGCCACACGCCGGGCTGCTCCTGCTCGAAATCACGAAACAGCTGTGCGCCCACCAGAGGATCCGGGCTGCCCTTGCGCGCATCGGCTTTCGCCTTGTCGTTAGCCCAGACGACGACACCGCACATCCTGTCGTCGCACGGTTGCGCGCGGATATGCACACTGTTTGCAGGGTTGCGCCAGATAGTCCCGGAAATGCTCGATGCCGGAGCATTTCCGACCGTTGCCGCCAGGATGAGCAAGACCGAAAGCGGTTTGTATCCTCCGATCATCCTGGCGTTTCCTTTGTTGTTCGGGGCAGGGCACCCTTGCCGCACTAAGTCTATAGCTTACCGATGCGGCGCAGACCCATGGCGAGGATGATGAGGAAGGTTCCTCGCAGCAGGAAGCTCAGGCCGACCGCCAATGCCAGGAAGGCAAGTCCGGTCGCGGGATCGCTGAACAGGAGGAGACCGCCCAGAACAGTGTCGAGAACGCCGAGTAGCAGGCGCCAGCCCCGGTCATGCGCAGACTGGAATGCGCCGACGATTTCGAAAACGCCGATGATGAGCAACCAGGCGCCGATCAGCGCGACGAGCGTCAAGGCCCCGGCGAAGGGATTGAAGAAAGTGATGGCGGCCGCGACGAGGCTCAGCACGCCGAGGAGGATCTCGATCCAGCGTGCGCGCCGGGAGAGCGAGGACAACCCGGCCGCGATAGCCAGTATTCCGTATATGAGGAGCGCCACGGCAAGGAAAACACCTGTCGCGAAGCCCGTCGCGATTGGGTTGAGGAGCGCAAAAACGCCGATCAGGATCACGAGCAGCCCATAAGCCAGGACCCAGCCCCAACTGGTCTCCAATGCCGGGTCGGCCATACCATAGGGGCTGGAATAGCGCCTCGATTGTGACGGCATGTGAAGGGCTCCTTCTTGGTGACTCGGAACTTTTGCTGTGAGCGTGTCGACTATTGCCAGAGTGCAACCTCAAGTCGAGCAGGAAGCGCTGATGTCGCAGGAGGCGTCGCTCAAGTGCGTGATGTGCATGAAGGCGGGTTTCAACGCACCAGTGCCACGCCCAGACGAAAACGGGTCGTATGGCGATCATAGTCGAGCAGATTCTCGCCATAGCCGATGAAGCTCTGGCCGAAGAGATAGAAGTCGGGTCCCCCGCCCAATAGCCGCGAGAGCGGATAGGAAAAATCGGCGGCGAGTGCGCCTTTGCCGCTGGAGACGCTGAACCGCGTGGATGTCGTAAGGCGTAGGCCGTCATCTTTCCCGACTTCCAGGAAGAGCGAGCTATTGCCTCTGTAGCGGCGGATATCGGGATTGTCGGATTTGTCGCCGACAAGGAGGGAGAAGCGCGGAGCTACCGACAGGCGATAGCCGCCGCCGAGCGGGAAGGCGGCCATCGGCGCCACATAGAGCGTGTTGAGGCTGCGGGAATCGAGACCGGAGCGACCGTTGGATTCATGGCGAAAGCCGCCCTGTGCGCTCAGCGAGATGCCGCGTGTCAACGTAGCTGAAGGGGTCAGGTAGAAGAGTTCCGGCTGATAGTCGATGTTACGAAACGGCGAGGAATCCGCGCCAAGATCCCAGAACATGCGCTGGGTATAGGCAAAATGCAGTCCGTCGCGCCAGGAAAGTGGCAAGCCCTGGGCGCGTCTCGTTCCGAAAATCTGATATTTGAAGCTGATCTGGATGCGTGCGGCGCTGTCGGTGCCCGGACCATAGACAGCATAGATCGGTTCATAGGCCGACAGGTTGGCGAAAAAGGCGTTGCCCGCCGACCGGTCCGAGGGAGGCGGCACAGCCTTGTTTTCCAACCCCGGCGCGTTGGGAGGCCCGGATTGCGCGGAGGTGTTCGTGGCTATTTGCGCCCCTCGGTCCGCGGGCCGCAATGCCAGCGTGATCTGCCGCGTGCCCCATGCGGGAACGGAGATCGCGGCGCCTTCCAGCGACAGATTGGTCCTCCGCGCAAGCCGGTAGGTCGCGCGCGTGAAACCGCCAGGTGGAATGATCGGGTTTGGAGGCGTCGTCGCCATGCGCTCCAGCCAGGCGGTGCGAGAGACGCCGCTCTGCTCCACCTGCGCTTCGATGCGGTCCGGAAGGGCCATGCCCTGCGGATCGCCGCTGTCATTGAGCAGGCGCAGATCGACTAGGACAGCGCCGGTTTCGTCCTCCTGCCCGGCATCGCTGATCAGGATTTCGACGGGCGATGCGGCATGAGCCGCGGCAGGGACGGCAAGCGCGATGGTGGCAAGGCTTATCGCGCGCCTCATGATGGATTCTCCCCCAGCACGTGCAAGGTGTGGAGCGCGATCATCCGTTCCTCGTCGGTGGGAATGACGCGCACCGCGACATGGCTGCCGGGCGTGCTGACAAGCGGGGCGCCGGCAGCGTTCGCCTGTTCGTCGAGTTCCACGCCCAGCCATGCGAGGCGTGCGCAGATACGCTGGCGCATCGCGGCGTCGTTCTCTCCGATCCCGGCGGTGAAGACGATGCCGTCCAGCCCGCCCATCGACGAGGCGAGCGCGGCCGTCTCGCGCGCGGCGCGCCAGGCGAACAGCGCCATGGCTTCTTCCGCTTCCGGCGCATCGCTGGCCGCGAGCGCCCGCATGTCGCTCGACAGGCCGGACACGCCGAGCAGGCCGGACTGCCGGTAAAGCATGTCCTCCACATCGGCCGCGCTCATGCCCATGCGGAGCTGAAAGTGCAGGATCACGCCGGGATCGATAGTGCCGCAGCGCGTGCCCATCACCAGGCCGTCGAGCGCAGTGAAGCCCATGGTCGTATCGACGCTCCTGCAGTCCCGCATGGCGCAGAGGCTGGCCCCGTTGCCCAGGTGCGCCGCGACCACGCGGCCCGCGGCCAGCGCCGGGTCGATCTCCGCGAGACGCATTGCGACATATTCATAGGACAGGCCGTGAAAGCCGTAGCGGCGGATGCCCTGATCGTGGAACTTGCGCGGGATGGCCAGGCGCGAGGCGACGTCCGGCTTGTCGTGGTGGAAGGCCGTATCGAAGCAGGCGACCTGCGGCAGGTCGGGTTTCAGCTTCGCGATCGCGCGGATCGCCGCGAGGTTGTGCGGCTGATGCAGCGGGGCGAGGGGGCACAGCGTTTCCAGCCTGTCCAGCAGGTCGGCATCGACCAGGCGGGGCGTGACGAAGTCCAGGCCGCCATGCACCACGCGATGGCCGATGGCGATCACGTCCCGCCCTTCCAGCGGATGGTCTCCTGCCCAGGCGAAGAGGTCCATAAGCAGGTCGGCATGGCTGAGCGCGGCGCCGTCCGGCCAGTCCCGCTCGATGAGCGTTTCCCCCGTCGCGGAGCGGGCCCGCAGGCTGGGCGCGATGCCGATCTTCTCGATCTTGCCGCCTGCCGAGAGCGTCAGCCCGTCCCGGCCATCGAGCGTGAACAGCGAGAACTTGATGCTGGACGAACCGGAGTTGATGGCGACGACGGCTTTCATGCGCTCGCCGCTCCCGGCAGGCCGGGCGCGGCCTTGGTGGCGGCGCGCGCCATCAGCACCGCGACCGCGCAGGAGGCGAGGCGGGTGCGCAGGCTGTCGGCCCGGCTGGTGAGGATGATCGGCACGCGCGCGCCCATCACGATGCCCGCCGCGTCCGCGCCGCCCAGGAACGTCAACTGCTTGGCCAGCATATTGCCCGCTTCCAGGTTGGGCACGACGAGGATTTCGGCCTTGCCCGCCACCAGCGAGACGATGCCTTTCTCCTTGGCGGCGGCTTCGCTGATCGCGTTGTCGAAAGCCAGGGGCCCGTCCAGAATGCCGCCCGTGATCTGCCCGCGATCCGCCATCTTGCACAGGGCGGCAGCGTCCAGCGTGGATTGCATCGCGGGATTGACCGTCTCCACGGCGGAAAGGATCGCCACTTTCGGCTTCTCGATGCCGATGACATGGGCAAGGTCGATGGCGTTGCGGATGATGTCCGCCTTTTCATCGAGCGTCGGGGCGATGTTGATCGCGGCATCCGTGATGATGAGCGGCGTCGGATGGCCCGGCACGTCCATGATATAGGCATGGCTGATCCGCCGTTCGGTCCGCAGGCCCGTGGCGGAGCGCACGATGGCGCCCATCAGTTCGTCGGTATGGAGCGAGCCTTTCATCAACAGCTTCGCTTCGCCGCCGCGCACCAGGTCCACGGCCTTTGCCGCCGCTTCGTGGCTATGGGCGGCGGATACGATGCGGAAAGGCGAAATGTCCTTGCCGGCGTCTTCGGCCGCCTTGCGGATCTTCGCTTCCGGCCCGACCAGGATCGGCATGATGAGATTGGCTTCGGCGGCTTCAATCGCGGCCAGCATGGCGGCCGCGCTGCAGGGATGAGCCACCGCCGTCGGTTCCGGCACGCCATTGGCGGTCATCTCGATCAGCTTGCGGTAGCCGTCATGGTCGCGCAGGCTGACCTCCGGCAGCGCCGCACGGGGGCGGCGGACCTTCTCGGCCGGCGCCTTGACTTCGGCCTGGCCGCTGATGACTTCCTCGCCGTCCTGGTTGACGCAGCGGCAATCGAACAGGATATCATGGTGCGCGCGTTTTTCCGCCACCGTCACCGACGCCGTGATCGTGTCGCCAAGGCCTACCGGCCGCGTGAACTGCAGCGACTGGCTGAGATAGATCGCGCCGGGGCCGGGCAGTTCGGTGCCCAGCACGGCGGAGATGAGACCGCCGCCCCATAGTCCGTGCGCGATGACGCGGCGGAACATGTCGGTCGCGGCATAGTCGGCGTCCATATGCGCCGGGTTCACGTCGCCGGACACGAGCGCGAAAAGCTGGATGTCCTCTTCGGTCAGCGTGCGCGAGATACTGGCGGTATCGCCCACTTTTATCTCGTCGAAGGTGCGGTTCTCGATCATGGTTCCGTCAGTCATTGCTCAATGCTCCAGCACATAATGGCCGGGAGCATCGGCGATCGCCGCATAGCCCTTGTCCGCTGCGCCCATGGGCGGCGGCGCACCAGGTTCTCCCGAACGCGCGGCCAGCCATTCTCCCCACGCCGTCCACCATGAGCCTTGCTTTTGCTCGGCGCGGCTTGCCCATTCTTCGGGATCGTAGGAGGTGCCGTCGACCTCGCGGGTCAACACGCGGTAGCGGCGGCCCTTGTGGCCCGGTTCCGAAACGATGCCGGCATTGTGCCCGCCGCTGGTCAGGACGAAAGTGATCTCGGCCCCGGTCAGCAGGTGGATCTTGTGGACGGAATGCCACGGCGCGACATGATCGCGCTCGGTTCCGACCACGAACAGCGGTTTGCGGATGGAGGCAAGGTTGATGGTTCGCCCATCCACCCGGTATTTTCCTTCGGCCAGGTCGTCGTCGAGGAACAGGCGGCGCAGATACTGGCTGTGCATGGCATAGGGCATCCGTGTGCCGTCGGCGTTCCAGGCCATGAGGTCGTTCATCGGTTCGCGCTCGCCCATCAGGTAGGTGGCGAGCACACGCGACCAGACCAGGTCGTTGGAACGCAAGACCTGGAAGGCGCCGCCCATCTGGCTGCTGTCCAGATAGCCCCGGCTCCACATCATGTTCTCCAGCAGGTTGAGCTGGCCTTCGTCGATAAACAGGCCCAATTCCCCCGGCTCGCTGAATTCCGTCTGTGCGGCCAGCAGTGTGACGCTGGCGAGCCTGTCATCTCCGTCGCGCGCCATGGCCGCGGCCGCGATGGAAAGCAGCGTGCCGCCAAGGCAATAGCCCATGGCATGGATGCCCGTCGCGCCGGTGATCGCCGTCACCGCATCGAGCGCCGCCATCGGTCCGAGGTGCCGGTAGGCGTCCATGTCGAGGTCACGGTCGGCACTGCCGGGATTGTGCCACGAAATCATGAACACGGTGAAGCCTTGCGCCGTCAGCCAGCGGACCAGCGAGTTCTCGGGCGACAGGTCGAGAATATAGTATTTCATGATCCACGCGGGCACGATCAGGATTGGCTCGGGCCGCACGGTGTCCGTGGTCGGTTCATACTGGATCAGTTCGATCAGCTTGTTGCGGTAGACGACCTTGCCTTTGGCAGTGGCGACGTTTTCGCCCACGCGAAAGGCTTCGGCGCCGACCGGCGGCAGGCCGCGCGCCATGTGCTGCATGTCCTCGACCAGGTGCCGGAAGCCGTCGACCAGGCATTGGCCACCTGTTTCCGCGATCTTGTGTTGGAGAACGGGATTGGTGGCGAGAAAGTTGGTCGGCGCGAGCATGTCCAGCATCTGCCGTGCGGCGAATTCCACCATGTCTTCATGATGTTTCGAGACACCGCCAATGCCTGTCGTCGCGGCGTGCCACCATTGCTGGTTGAGCAGGAAGGCCTGAGCGACGAGATTGAAAGGTAATTCTTTCCAGGCGGGATCGGCGAAGCGCCGGTCCTGCGGCAATGGTTCGATGGCCGGTTCGGCCTCGCTGTCTTCCATGCGGCGCTGCAGATAGTCGAAAAGCCGGGCATGCTTGCGGATGGCCTTGGCGCCAAGCTGCATTTGTTTGCCCGGCGACGTGGCGAGATGAATCCCCCAATCGGCCATGGCAAGCAGGAGCGTGGCCGGCGAAAGGCCGAAAGTCGTCTGCGCGATGGCCGCCGATGCCGTGCGGTCGAGCGTTTCGCTGATTCCGTCCAGCGGATCGTCGGAAGGCGGAGGGGACGTGGCCATGACTATATACTCCGAGTTCCGCTGGAAGGTGCCTCGTCTCTCCGACAGGATTCCACAGCAGATGTTTGGGCCGCCCCTCCCGGTTCTTCTTATGCCGAACGGTACTGCATAGGTAAGATAGAATGCAAGCCGCACGGAGCTTGGTTGCGACCGGACGGCTGTCTGACGGCCAGTCGCAACCGCGGGCGCGGGGATATTCGGCCATGGCCTGCTGGAGAAAAAGGAGCCTCAATCATTGAGCGTAAAGCCACTAGGTATAGTTCACGATGGCGATGCATTGCCTGGAGATACAGTGTACGGCGGTCGTCATCCCGGGCAATTTTGCGGGAAATTGAAGGAGAATGGATGATCCGCGAGATCGCCATGATGGCAGCGGTTGCGCTGGTGCTGGCCGGCCGGGATGGAGACGCGTACTGACCCGGCTTTTGAGGGACCTTGGCGGAAATCTCGGGCATGATGCCCAACTCGTATCGCCGGCCGCGCGTTCGGAGAGCGAGCCGCTTGCGCCCGCGTCAATCGGACCGGTCGCAGTCGAGCGCGCGCCGACGGTTCTTTCGATCGCCGGGATCGAGAAGTCCTTTGGCAAGCGGAAGGTGCTTGACGATGTCGCGCTCGAAGTGCGGGCAGGCGAAATCGTGGGGCTTCTGGGGCCAAACGGGGCCGGCAAGACGCTCTGCTTCTATGCGATTGCCGGCCTGATGAGCGTGGATGCCGGCAGGATCGAGATTGGCGGTCAGGATGTCACCGCGCTTCCCATGGATCGAAGAGCGAAGCTGGGCCTCGGCTATCTTCCCCAGGAAGGATCGATCTTCCGCGGCATGACGGCTGCGGAGAATATCGCGGCCGTGCTCGAACTGCATATCGCCGATCGCGATGTAGCTGCCGCGCGGCTCGATGAACTTCTTGCCGAGTTCAATATCGCCCACATTCGCGACGTTCCCGCACAGCGGTTGTCCGGCGGGGAACGCAGGCGCTGCGAGATCGCCAGGGCCATGGCGGCAGCGCCCTCGGTTATCCTGCTCGATGAACCGTTCGCGGGCATCGATCCCATGTCGATCGCCGACGTCAAGGCGATGGTGCGAAAGCTCAAGCGAGAAGGCGTGGCGATCCTTCTGACCGACCACAATGTGCATGAGATGCTCGAACTGGTCGAGCGGGCCTATATCATCGATCAGGGCAGGATGCTGTTCGAGGGCGGCCCAGAAGCGGTACTCGACAACCCCGAAGTCCGGCATCGCTATCTTGGCGAGGGCTTCAGGATGTGAGGCGGTTACCGCGCCCTTCGTTCAGGAACGGAATGGCCTTTGCCATGAGGTCGAGCGCTCGCTCGATATAGGCAGCCTTTGTCCGGGTGGTGTTGTGCAGATCATGGCGCTGCAGGATGCGCTGGCGCGGCACGGTGACCAGCGCGTCGAAGAGAAAAGCAGCGAGGAACGGAAGATCGCCTGCTTCCTCGCTGTTCGGTTCGCTCGCCTCGGCAAGGATCGTCTGCATCAGATCGATGCCGAACTGGGTGCCGATCGCGGGCTGTGCCCGCATCATGCCCGGATTGTGGTTTGCCAGCCAGATGATGAGCGCTTCGATGCCCACGACATCGCCTTGAAGCGACAGGTCGAGCATCCTGCGAGCGATATAGGCGATTTTTTTGCGGGTGCTTCCTCGAGGGACCGATGCCGCGATCGGATCGAGATAGCGGGCAAGGCCGTGTTCCATGGCGGCGACGAGCAGGGCGAGCTTTGAGCCGAAGCGGGAATAGAGCGTTCGCTTCGATGTCTGTGCGGCGGCGGCGATAGCTTCCATACTCGTACCCTCGACGCCGCCGGCGATGAATTGGGCAAGCGCCGTCTCGAGGATATGATGTCCAAGCCGGGCTGCGACCTCCTGTGGCGGCCTTCCTCCCCTGGGATCGCGGGCAGGCAGACGCGAGCCGGTTCCCGATGCGGCGCCGTCATCTTTCATGAATCGCTCGCGGCCCATCGCTGCTTCATTCCAGCTTTCGCGCTTGATCGGCAAGTGATACCGGGCAATATCAAAACCACTAAGTGTAGATACTAATAGTCCGGAGAGGTGCTTGCCCATAGGCGTACCGCCTGTTTGAACCAGAATGGAACCGGACTAGATGGCTCGCCGCGCTCATATTACTGGCCGTTTATGCGGGTTCCGGGCCGTCATGGCGGCGATGATCGTGCCATCTTTCCTGTCCGGCTGTTCCTTCGCGCCGCCCAATGTCCGGCCGGCCCAGCCGGTGCCGCAGGACTATCCCGCGCCAGCCGCGCTGGGCGCGTCCATCGCGCGGATCGGTTGGCATGATTTCTTCCGGGAAGAGCATCTGCGTGCGCTGATCGCGGCCGCGCTGGAGAACAACCGCGATATCCGTATCGCCGCGGCCCGCGTCGATCAGGCGCGCGCGGCCTGGCGTATCGAGGGCTCGGCGCTCTATCCCGAACTCAACGCCGTCGGCACCGGCACGCGGGGTCGTTCCATCATCAGCCTGCCGGGCGCAGGCACGCAGAGCTATGACATCAAGCAGGTCACCGCGCAGGTGAGCGCGAGCTGGGAAATCGATTTCTGGGGCCGTCTGCGCAACCTGAACGACGCCGCGCGCAATCGTTATCTGGCGACGGAAGAGGCGAAGCGCGCCGTTGCCACCGGCCTGATCGCGCAGGTCGCCAATGGCTATCTGCTGGAGCGCGAATATGAGGAACGCCTCGCGCTTGCCCGGCGGACGATCGTCACGCGCGAGGACTCGCTGCGGATCATGCGTCGCCGCTATGAAGTTGGTTCAGGTTCCAAACTGGAAATGACCCAGGCGCAGTTGCTGCTGGCGCAGGCGCAGGATGCGCTGCAAGCGCTTGAGCAGGACCGCGACGTGAACCGCAACGCGCTGGCGCTGCTGGTCGGGCGGCCCGTGGAGATCGTGCCTGGGCCCCTCGGTCTTGCCGAAACCGGACCGGATATCGCCCTTCCGCCGGGCTTGCCCTCCGACCTTCTGGTCAACCGGCCTGATATCGTGGCGGCGGAATATCAATTGCGGGCGGCCAACGCCGATATCGGCGCGGCGCGGGCGGCGTTCTTTCCCAATATCAGCCTGACGGGTGCCTTCGGCACGGCGAGTTCCGATCTCGACGGGCTGTTCGGCGACGGGAGCCGCGCGTGGAGCTTCACCCCGACGATCGCCCTGCCGCTGTTCAATGCGGGCCGCCTTTCCGGCAACCTCGATCTGGCGAAAGCGCGGCAGGTCGAAGCCGTGGCCAGCTATGAAAAGACCGTGCAGGGCGCGTTTCGTGATGTTTCCGACGCGCTGGTCCGGCGCCGGCAACTGGCGTTGCGGATCGACACCGCGCGCAGCTCGCTGGACGCCTTGCGCGAACGGGCTCGGCTGGCCGGGTTGCGGTTCGACAACGGGCGTTCGGCCTATCTGGAAGTGCTGGACGCGCAACGCGACCTTTTCGACACCGAACAGGCGCTGATCCAGTTGCGCCGCGCTCATCTGGCGAGCGGCATAGCCCTCTACGCGGCGCTTGGCGGGGGTCCCGCCGAAGTCGTCCACGACAGCAACGATCAAGGCGGAGAACACAGGTGATGACGGCGTCCCGGAAGACATGGCTCATCAGGGGCGGCATCGCGGCGGCGCTCGTCGTTGTAGCTCTGCTCCTTTGGCAGGTGCTCAAGCCCGGCGATTTGCCCGAAGGCATCGTCGGCGGTAACGGCCGGATCGAAGCGGTTGAAATCGACGTTTCCGCCAAATCGCCCGGCCGCATCCGCGAAATCCTGGTCGACGAAGGCGCGTTCGTGCAGGCGGGGCAAGTCGTCGCCCATATGGATACGGACGTGCTGAGTGCCCAGAGGGCCGAAGCCGAAGCGCAACTGGCGCAGGCGCTGAACGGCATCCAGATCGCGACCAGCCAGGTCGCGCAGCAGCAGAGCAACCGGGCGGCGGCTCTCGCCGGCGTCCGCCAGCGTGAGGCGGAGCTGAACGCGGCGCGCAAGCGGCTGGCGCGATCGGAAACGCTGGCGCGAGAAGGTGCGACCGCCGTGCAGGAACGGGATGACGATCAGGCCCGCGTCGAAGGCGCGGCGGCGGCAGTGGAGGCCGCTCGCGCCCAACTCGCGGCCGTCGACGCGGCGATCACGACGGCGCGCAACCAGGTGATCGGCGCGCGTTCGCAGGTCGATGCCGTGCGCGCCACCATCCAGCGGATCGAGGCCGATATCCGCGACAGCGACCTCAAGGCGCCGACGGCCGGCCGCGTGCAATATCGCGTCGCCCAGCCGGGCGAAGTCGTGGGTGGCGGCGGGCGCGTGCTCAACCTGGTCAATCTGGGCGACGTCTACATGACCTTCTTCCTGCCGGAAACGGTCGCGGGCAAGGTGGCGCTGGGCAGCGATGTACGCATCGTGCTCGATGCGCTTCCGGATCGTGCGATCCCTGCGAAAGTCAGCTTCGTTGCCGATGTGGCCCAGTTCACGCCCAAGACGGTGGAGACGCAAAGCGAGCGCCAGAAACTGATGTTCCGCGTGAAGGCGCAGATCGATCGCAAGTTGCTCGATCGCTATATCACCCAGGTCAAGACCGGCCTTCCGGGCATGGCCTATGTGCGGATCGATCCGAAATCCGAATGGCCCGCGAAACTGACCGTCAACGTGCCGCAATGACGGAAGCTGTCGCCCGCGTTTCGGGCGTGAGCCTGCATTACGGCAAGGTGCTGGCGCTCGATGATGTGAATCTTGAAATCCCCGCCGGGCGCATGGTGGCGATGATCGGCCCGGACGGCGTCGGCAAGTCCAGCCTGTTTTCCCTGATCGCGGGCGCGCGAGCCATCCAGGAGGGCCGGGTCGAGGTGCTGGGCGGCGACATGGCCGAGGCCCGCCACCGCAACGCCGTGTGTCCGCGCATCGCCTATATGCCGCAGGGGCTGGGCAAGAACCTCTATCCTACGCTCTCCATCGACGAAAATCTCGAATTCTTCGGGCGGTTGTTCGGGCAGGACGCGGCCGAACGCGAGCGCCGCATTGCCGACCTCACCGAAAGCACGGGCCTCGCGCCGTTCCGCAAGCGCCCGGCGGGCAAGCTTTCGGGCGGCATGAAGCAGAAGCTCGGCTTGTGCTGCGCGCTCATCCACGATCCCGATTTCCTGCTGCTGGATGAGCCGACAACCGGCGTCGATCCCATGTCGCGCGCGCAATTCTGGGATCTGATCGACCGCATCCGCGCGAACCGCCCGCACATGAGCGTGCTGGTCGCCACGGCCTATATGGAAGAGGCCGAACGCTTCGACTGGCTGATCGCGATGGACGCGGGAAAGGTGCTGGCCACCGGCACCGCAGCCGACTTCTATGCACGCACCGGCGAACAGTCGCTGGAACAGGCGTTTATCTCGATGCTTCCCGAGGAGCGCCGCCGCGGGCACAAGCCGGTGGAAATTCCGCCGCGCAGCGACGGCGGCGAGGCCGAGATCGCCATCGAGGCGCAGGGGCTCACCATGCGTTTCGGCGATTTCACGGCAGTCGATCATGTCGATTTTCGCATCGAGCGCGGCGAGATCTTTGGATTCCTCGGCTCCAACGGCTGCGGCAAGTCAACCACCATGAAGATGCTGACCGGCCTGCTGAAAGCCAGCGAAGGCCAGGCCTGGCTGTTCGGCCGCGAGGTCGAGAATGACGACATGGCGACGCGCCGGCGCGTCGGCTATATGAGCCAGGCCTTCTCGCTCTACTCGGAACTGACGGTCCGGCAGAACCTCGAGCTGCATGCCCAGCTCTTCCATGTTCCCGCCGAAGACGTGCCGGCCCGCGTGAGGGAAATGGCGCAGCGGTTCGGCCTGGATGGCATCATGGATGCGTTGCCCGGCGCCTTGCCGCTGGGCCAGCGCCAGCGGCTCAGCCTAGCCGTCGCCATGATCCACAAGCCGGAAATGCTGATCCTCGATGAACCGACGTCCGGCGTCGATCCGATCGCGCGGGACCAGTTCTGGCAGATGATGATCGACCTGTCCCGGCGCGACAAGGTGACGATCTTCATTTCCACGCACTTCATGAACGAAGCGGAGCGGTGCGACCGCATATCGCTGATGCATGCGGGCAAGGTGCTGGTCAGCGACACTCCCGCCGCCATTGTCGAGAACCGCGGCGCGGCGGACCTGGAAGAAGCGTTCATCGCCTATCTTCAGGATGCGAGCGGCGAGACGCCGACAGAAAAGAGGGACGATCCGGTTCCTGCGGGCGCGCCTGCCGCGGCCGATCAGGACATTTCGGCTGCACCGGCCCGCTCCCCATGGTTCATGCGGCGCCGGATGATGAGCTATGCCCGGCGCGAAGGGCTGGAATTGCGCCGTGATCCCATCCGCGCCACTCTGGCTCTGCTCGGCAGCGTCATCCTGATGTTCATCATGGGCTATGGCATCAGCATGGACGTGGAGGACTTGCCGTTCGCCGTGCTGGACCGCGACGGCACGACCACCAGCGAGAACTACGTCCTCAACCTGGCCGGATCGCGCTATTTCATCGAACGGCCGCCGATCACCGACTATAGCCAGTTGGACCGGCGGATGCGCTCGGGCGAACTGAGCGTGGCCCTGGAGATTCCGCCCAATTTCGCGCGCGACCTGCGCCGGGGCGTGCCGGTGCAGATCGGTGTATGGGTCGATGGCGCCATGCCGCAGCGGGCTGAGACCGTGCAAGGCTATGTCCAGGCCCTGCATGCCCACTGGCTCAGTGAAATGGCCGTGCAGGAAACAGGTGCGCGGCCATCGATGGGTCTCGTCAATATCGAGCTGCGCTATCGTTACAATCCGGACGTGAAAAGCCTTGTGGCCATCGCGCCGGCCGTGATTCCGATGATGCTGCTCTTGTTCCCGGCGATGCTGACGGCTTTGAGCGTGGTGCGGGAAAAGGAGCTGGGATCCATCGTCAATTTCTACGTGACGCCGATCAGCAAGGTGGAATTCCTGCTGGGCAAGCAGCTTCCCTATGTCGCGCTCGCCATGCTGAACTATGTCCTGCTGGTGTTCCTCGCCGTCACGATGTTCGGCGTGCCGTTGACGGGCAGTTTCCTCGCGATGACGCTGGGCGCTCTCTTCTATACGCTGTCGGCGACGGCCATCGGCCTGCTGTTCTCCATCTTCATGCGCAGCCAGATTGCCGCGATGTTCGCCACCGCCATCGGCACGATCCTGCCCGCCGTGCAGTTTTCCGGCCTGATCAACCCGGTGTCCTCGCTCGAGGGGGCGGGCGCGGTGATCGGATCGATATATCCCGCGACCTGGTTCGTCACCATCTGCCGCGGCGTCTTTTCCAAGGGGCTGGGGTTCGCCGACCTCTGGCCCGACCTTCTCGTGCTGTTCGCGACGTTTCCCGTCATCCTGGCGCTGTGTGTCGCGTTGCTGCGCAAGCAGGAGAGCTGATATGCGCCACGCGGCCAACATCTACCGGCTCGGCATCAAGGAACTGCGCAGCCTGTGGCGCGATCCGATGATGCTGTTCCTGATCCTCTATTCGTTCTCGGTGGGGATCTACGTCGCGGCAACCGCCATGCCGGAAACGCTGCACAAGGCGCCTATCGCGATCGTCGATGAAGACCAGTCGCAGCTTTCCAGCCGGATAACCGGCGCCTTTTATCCGCCGCACTTCACGCCCCCTTCGATCGTGGGACTGAACGAAGTGGACAAGGGGCTGGATGCCGGGCGCTATACGTTCGCTCTCGACATCCCGCCCGATTTTCAGCGAGACGTACTTGCGGGACGCCAACCCGGCTTGCAGCTCAACGTTGACGCTACGCGGATGAGCCAGGCTTTCACGGGCGGCGGCTACATCCAGCAGATCGTGCAGGGCGAAGTTGCCGAATTCATGAAAGGCACGCGTGCGAGCACGCCGGTCCCGGTCGAGCTGGCGCTGCGCGTGCGGTTCAATCCTACGCTGGCGCAAAGCTGGTTCGGCGCGGTCATGGAAATCATCAACAGCGTCACCATGCTGTCGATCGTGCTGACGGGCGCGGCCCTGATCCGCGAGCGCGAGCACGGCACGATCGAACATTTGCTGGTGATGCCGGTGACGCCATTCGAGATCATGGCCAGCAAGGTCTGGGCCATGGGGCTCGTTGTCCTGGTCGCCTGCGCTTTCGCGCTTTTCGCGATGGTGGAAGGGGTACTGTCCGTTCCCGTCGAAGGGTCGATCGCGCTGTTCCTCGCCGGAGCGGGGCTGCACCTGTTCGCCACGACCTCCATCGGCATCTTCATGGGGACGATCGCGCGCTCCATGCCGCAGTTCGGCTTGTTGCTGATGCTGGTGCTGCTGCCGTTGCAGATGTTGTCCGGCGGTTCGACGCCGCGCGAAAGCATGCCTGAGTTCGTCCAGACGGTCATGTTGGCCGCGCCCACCACCCATTTCGTGAAGATGGCGCAGGCCATCCTTTACCGGGGCGCGGGCTTTGACGTGGTCTGGCCCCAGTTCCTGGCTATCATTGCTATCGGCGCGATCTTCTTCGCCATTGCGTTGGCGAGGTTCCGGCGAACCATCGGCACGATGGCGTGAGGAGGCAGTCGAATGTCAGAACACCAAATTGCGTGGGGCATCGTAACGATGCTTCAGACTAACGATTGCCGAACGGTTCCGCGCAGGTTTCGCAGGAGAATAATACCGGCGGCGGTGTCACGGATCCTGAGCCAGGTTTTCGAAACAGCGAATCCACGATTGCCCTAGCAGCCTCACGCGTCAGCCATAGCGCTGGCTGACGGCTGTGAATGCCCCCTATCTCCCATAGGTATCACAACGGCTTCTTCTGGCACGTTTGCCGGTGCACGGCCAACACAACCCAAGGAGGATGCCATGTATGTCAATGCCAGACTGCGTGAGACACTCTCACGCTTCAATGTCGCTTCTTCAATGGAAGCGCTGCTCGCCGCCTTAGCTGATGCCGCCACGAAAATGGGCTTCCCCTATGTCGCGATGATCCAACATGGCGGCCTCCCACGCTTGGTCGAACGGGCGCTGGTTATTACCAACTATCCGGCGGAGTTCGTGCGTTTCTACACCGAGAGCCACGCGTACGTCATCGATCCAGTCTATGAGGTGAGCCAGTTGCTGGACCGCCCGTTCAGCTGGGACGAGATTCCCGGTTATGTCGATCTCACAGGCACACAATCAGCCCTGTTCGAAGAAGCGCGGCTGCATGGTCTCGTCCACGGTGTCACCGTGCCGCTCCACATACCGAGCGAATCCCATGCGTCTTGCACTTTCGCACGCGCGGAGCCGATCATGGCTTCGCCATCGCTACTGACGACGCTCCACATCGTCGCTGCCTTCGGGTTCAAGGCGGGCCTCAGACTACATCATGCCTCGCGCGGACATGACGTACCCAGGCTCACGCGCCGCGAAGCTCAATGCACGGCATTGGTCGCCGTCGGCAAGAGCGATTGGGAGATCAGCCAGATACTCGGTCTGAGCGAGACCTCGGTGCGCTATTTCGTCTCCCACGCAAAGCAGCGTTACGGCGTCTACAAGCGCTCAGAGCTTGTCGCCAGGGCGCTCATCGACGCGCAGATCCTTCGAAACGACCAAGGGATCATTGAGGCTGGACCCCGCCGCCCGCGCCACAGGGCGAAACGGCGCAGTCCTTGACAGTCCTGTCGGTGTCGCCGTGTTGCGCATCCCGTCAATTGGCCCGCGAACCGCCATGCCTAGGGCGGATAAGTGTATTGACCTACGGTCGCACGATCCAGTTTGCCGAGCTCTGATAATGCCAAGCAAGGCTTAGCTAATTTCGAAATTAATAAACTCGACAGTAGTTTCCCAATCTGTCAAAATGCATAGCATGGCTTCGCAAACATTAGGAAAATTAAACCGGCTGCAACGGGATCTCCCAGAGAGCCTGCTGGTCGACGCGGCATGGATGGAAGCCCATGGTTACTCATCATCGCTGCGGAGCCAATATGTTCGCGCGGGATGGCTCGATAGCCCGACCCGGCGCGTCTATCGCCGCTCGCGTGGACCGCTCACCTGGGAACAGGCCGTTATCTCACTGCAATCCCTGTTGGACCTGCCTTTGACAGTTGGCGGGCGCACAGCGCTCGAACAGCAGGGCTACGCTCATTATCTCTCCATAACGGTGCGCGAAGTCCATCTCTATGGGCCAAGCCGGCCGCCGACATGGCTCGACAGCCTGCCACTCGATGTCTCGTTCCGCTGGCATAACAGCCTCCGGCTGTTTCCAGTCGACGGCGAGATTCCTCCCGAGCCTGCGCCCCGGATGTCCAGCACCGCCGGCACGACCTTGCCGATCCGCTGTTCGAGCAAGGAACGCGCCGTTCTCGAACTGCTCGATGAGCTTCCCCATGAGAGCTTCCATCAGGTCGACATGCTGATGGAAGGAATGAGCGACCTCAGCCCACGTCGCCTTCAGACACTTCTTGAGGCGTGCGCGAGCGTAAAAGTGAAGCGTCTCTTCCTCTTCTTCGCGGATCGCCATGGCCATGCCTGGCGTTCGAAGCTCGATGTTTCCCGCCTGGATCTCGGATCGGGCAAACGCGTCCTGGTCAAAGGAGGGAAGCTCGACCGGCGCTACAACATCACCGTGCCCTCCGACCTGGCGGGAGAATAGCTGTATGGCGTTTCTCGACGGCTACCGGAGACAGGTCGCTCTTCTTCTGCGTGTTATGCCTCACGTCGCGAAGGAGGATATCTTCGCGCTGAAAGGCGGAACAGCGATCAATCTGTTCGTGCGTGACCTGCCGCGACTTTCGGTGGACATCGACCTCACCTATCTGCCGATCGAGGACCGCGCGACCTCGCTCGCCACGATCGATGCGGCGATGCTGCGGATCAAGGAACGCATCGAGGAAGGACTGGTCGGAGCCAGGATTCATGCGTCGCGTTCCGCTGACGAAAAAATCGTCACCAAGCTCATCGTTCGTGCGGATGATGTGCAGATCAAGATCGAGGTCACGCCAGTGTTGCGCGGGACGGTCTATGATCCCGTCGTTATGGGTGTCGTTCCCGCAGTCGAGGACGCCTTTGGTTTTGCTGAGATTCAGGTGGTGTCCTTCGCCGATCTCTATGCGGGAAAAATCGTGGCGGCGCTCGACCGGCAGCACCCTCGCGACCTCTTCGACGTCCGCGACTTGCTGGCGAACGAAGGCGTCACAGACGATTTGCGACGTGCATTTCTCGTCTACCTCGCCAGCCATAATCGCCCGATGGCCGAGGTTCTCGCTCCCGCCCGTAAACCGCTCGCCGAGGAGTTCGAGCGCGGTTTCGTCGGAATGACTCACCAGCCGATCACTCTGGCGGAACTGGAATCAGCGCGTGAAGACATCATCGCGTGCATGGTTGCCGGGATGCCTGACACTCATCGGCAATTCCTTGTCGGCTTCAAGCGTGGTGAACCGGACTGGGCGCTTGCGGGCATTGATGAGGCGAGGCGACTGCCCGCGGTTTTGTGGAAGCAACGTAACCTGGACCGGTTGGACCCTGGCAAGAGGCAGGAGCTTGTTGCCGCGTTGGAGAAGCAATTGCTGCCGGGATAGGTCAGGCGCCCCTCCGACGCCTGCAGGTCAGCCTGTTTGCGGCGAGCAGCGCGGAAGGGTGGTGGTTAGGTGAAGTGCGGGAGCAGCGAGGAAAGGGTGGAGGTGATGGGAGAGGGAGCCGCTCGCGTTTGGGACCAGCAGGTACATTGAAGGCTTACGGTTCGACATGGATTTTGGCGGAATGGCCGGGCAATGTCTTTCCGCCAGCGCTGGCTATATTCTTGGTGATGCAGGCGCGCGAACATAGCGCACAGCGTGGTCGAGGCGCTCCGCCGCGTCGGCCTCGCTGATGCGGAGGCGGCGTGCGATCTGGCCAACGGTAAAGCCGTCATTGCGATGAAGGAACAAGGCCCGCATGGTCAGGTGCGGTAGATCGGTAAAAACAGAATCCCATACCTCGCCTTCTTCCCCCATCTTGCCCGACGACCCCATGACCCTCTCAATCACATCGTGGAGATCGGCAGCAGCGGGTTCCTGCAAGGCGTATAGGATCGCCAAGGACTGCTCCATCATTTCCAGCGCTTGTTCTTTTAATTCGTCGTTGCCCGGCTCGTTACCGCTCCCCATGCTCTCACCTCCTTCTTAGTTGCAGAGGAGCATGACAGAAATCGCGGGATTTTCATCAACAACAACCCCCAACTTGGATATTGTTGTGCGCTGGCTCTTTGCGCGAAGGTGCCATGCGCTATTTTATGGTTTCCGAGCCGTTAGCCGGACTTCAGATTTTGAAAACATCATGACTGCCAGCCTTACAGGTCGCGCCGCCGCTCGCATCAGCGGAGGTGCCGAGAAGGGGGTTGCCCGGGGATGGAGATGCTCGAGATATGGAAAATGCACGGTCTCGTGCCGACCTTGTAAGTCATATGCCCAGCAGAAGCGGCTGAGACGCAGTCCGTGTTGGACACCGCAAAAGCTGTCCCAACCGCGACATTTACCGGAACTGGCAAGAACGACCGTCATGCATTGACATTGGTGACGGTTATTGCGGCGGCGCCAATACCCTCTCTCTGGAATTGACGCCGCCACATCGATCCCTGTTCGCAAAGATGGGTCAATGCCGATAGATTAGAAGCGTTGTTCCCAATCGGTTTCCAGATCGAGCCGATTCACAAATGATGGAACACCGACAGAATTCTGCTATAGTCCTCCAGTGAGGATATAGCGATGAACAACGCCGCCCATATTCAAGCGCCCGAACCGGCATCGCCTCGGCTGAAACCGGCCGATTGGCTTTGGCGTCCGTGGTACGCGAAGCTGTGGTGGTCGGCAATTCCGGTCTGGTGGATCGGCATGGCTGCATCGACCAGGATCGCGCCGCTTGAGGCGTTCTACGACAGCGCGGCGGCCGGTTTTCTCAACGTCCTGTTCTTCCCGATGATGGCGCTTATGGTGCTCGGAATCGGCTATGCACAGCATTGGCTCGCGCAGTTTCCAAAGCAGGGTGACGGAACTTCGCTGTCCGATGAAACGGTAGCTAGAATCGCCGATGTATGGGAGGAGCATGATCGGGCAATGGAGGATCTCCATGCCAGCTCCGATATTCTCGATCCGAGGTCTGGTGCATTGTGGATCGGAAATCCTTTGAGCTCTCACTGGCCTCACAAACGACTTTAACGCTTCTTGAAGCTACTGTCCCCGTCGCCGGGGCTGTTATCGAGATCGGTCGAGAACCGACCACTTTTCAGGACGGAATTCTGTTCGATTGAGGTGAGCGGACCGGTGATATCGAACGTAGCTCGCCCGGAATCCGCATCCTGCAGGTAGCGATTGCGCATCCCGTTCGGGCCAAGAATGCGTTCCGATAGTTCGCGCGAGAAGGCCGCTTCCGGGCTGCCGGAGCGGGCAGCCGCCCGTTCAGCCGCTGCTATTGCATTGCGGACGTCGTAGTTCACGATATCAATCGCTGACTGCGCCGTCTCGCTCGTGGTGCCAACGTCACGGCTCTCAAACCCAAGACTCCCACCGACACGCCCCGATGTGGAGCGTCCCTTTTGGGTGATCGGGCTTTGGTTCGATTGTTGCCCTTTGCCGCTAGGTTGTCCGCGACCGCCCGTCGCTTCCGACTCATTGGCACTGATAGTGCCGCCAACATGAGCGCCGATAGTGGTCCCCATCGTGGTCTGGTCCTGCGCGGATCGTGAGAGCCCGCGCTGCCATCCGGTCTGCGCGATGATCGCCTGGACGTCGCGCGTAAGCGTATCGGCCACCTGCGGGTTAAGCCGCCAGTTGCCATGCCGATCCATCTCGAACCCGCCGCGCAGCCAGTTCTGCATCATCGCCTGGCCCTGTTCGCCGCTGCTGAGGAAGTGTTCAATGGTGTCAGGGCCTGCCTGCTTGCCCGCCTCGAACCGCGTGGAGGTGTCGTTGCGTGCCGATTGCTGGAACCCGACCGAGCTGGAGACGAGAAGATCGTTGTCGGCGAACGAGAACCTTGCCCGCCCGCCATTGGCGACCGCGCCGAGCTGGCTTTCGTTGATGAGCCCGCCACGCCACATCTGCGCCGCCGTCTCCGGGGTAAGATTGAGGCTCAGATCGCCATTCTGCGCCATGGCGATCTCGCGCTTCGACATGTCCACCCCATGATCGGCCAGCAACTTCTGCATGCGGGTCAAGCGCTCATTGTCGATGATCCGCGTCAACCGTTCGTTGCGGGCGCGATCAGCGATGCCTGCCGCGCCGCCTTCGGCCATATCGACCTGATTGCCGGCACCCTGGCTGAGCGTGCGGATGAAGCTGTCGAGATGTGCGGCCTGTCGCACCGACATGCCCGCCGCGGCCGCGCCTTCCGCGAACCCGGCGTTGTCGGCCTGCCGCCGCTGCTCACCGATCCGGGCGGCGGACCGTGTCCCGTCGTGACCGACCTCACGCTGCGCGTCGAGCTTGCCCGACCGTTCGGCAAAATCGAAGCCCGCTGCCTCGCGGGTGCGCCCATAGACGCTGGTGCCCTCGCGCGCGGCCTCGGCGGTCGCACCGTCGGCGGTGCCGACCTGCACGGCGGCATTGTAGGTTTCGAGCGCCCGCATGACCTGCGCTTCATTTCTGCCCGTTGCGCGCGACAGTTGGGAAATGGCGGTGGAGCGAGCCTCTCCGGATAGCGCGTTGATAAAGGCGACGCGTCGGGAGGTTTCCTGAACGGAGAGGCCGAGCATGGAGGAAGCGTTGCGCTGGCCCTCATTGCTGCCGGTCCTATGCGCCTGCTCGGTCGCGACATTGCCGCGCTCGATCCGCCTTACATTGTCGCCAGCAAAATCGCGCCTGCCTTCCATCGCGCCGACCTGGATCTGCGCGCCGGTCAGATCGTTCCTCAGCATCTGCTCCTGGTCGAAGGTATTAGCGATCAGCTTGGCGAAGGTCGGATCGGCCGACGCCTGCGCGATCACCGTCGAGGCTTTGAGCGCGGCATCCTGCTGGTCGTAGCCGCTCCTCTCGAAATGCCGCTGCGCGCCGGACAGCATCATGTCATAGGCGCGCGTATCCCCGAACGCCTTCCACTGGACCATCTTCTGCGTGAAGGCCGCGAACGAACGCTCCCCGGACTGTCCCTCTCCAAAATAGCCGGTGCCAAGGCTGCGGAGCGCATCCTTCTCCGCGAAATTGTGGATCGCGCTGGTCGCGGCATTGTCGCGCACGGCGCGCACGGTCGCGGGATCGGTGAGGCTGCGGCCGGTGAGGGCAGGGGAGAGCCCGCCCAGTTCGCGCGCCGCATCGAGCTTGCCCATGCCGAATGCGGCCGTTCCGCTGGCGCCGCCGCCATGTTCGCCGAGCACGCTGCTCGCCGCACCGAACGCCCGGTTGGCGCCGAAGGTCGAGCGTTCGCCGAAGTCCCCGAAGTTCGAGGCCGCGCCCCGGCGCGCCATCGTGCCCGCGGCCCCCGCCTGCGCCTCGAGCGCGCCGGCATAGCCTTCGCTGGTGGCAAGCGGCGCGGCCGCCGCCGTGCCCTGACCCTGCACACCGAGCGCGCCGGATGTGAACGAGGTGAACACATTGCCGGAGAACCGGAAAACCGTGAACACGAAGGCCCCGGCGAGGCCCGCGGACGCGGTGCGGAAACTCCCGAAGATCGCAAGCGCCTTCATCGCGGACGACGGCGCCAGCATCCAGGCATTCGCCGCGACATGGTTGGCGCGCATCTCGGCCAGCACATCGGTCGCGCGGCCCAGCGTCAGCTGATAGATGCCGGCGTCGATCACGCCCCAGAGCGCCACGAAGACGAACAGGCCGAGGGCGAAGCTGGCGACGCGCAGGTTGATCGGGGTCAGGATGAAAAGCAGCGCGACGGGCATCATGAACAGCATGATCCCGAACACGGTCGCCCGGATCGTCGGCATCCACTCGTTCGCGGTCGACATGGTGGCGAGGCCAGACGAGACGACGGCGCGATTGGCCATGACGCGCGCCGCCGTCGCCGGACTATCCTCGAACAATACGTCGCCCACCGTGCTGCCGAGCATCACATTGGTCAGGAACTGCTGGAGCGAGAGCGGCGTATCCATCATCATCTGGCCGAGTTCGCCGATGTTGGACCGGCAGCGCTGAAGCTGTGTCGCGTTGCCGATGTCGTAGCCGGTGCGGGTGCAGACCTGCGCGACATAATTGTCGAACAGCGCAGGTTCGGAGAGGCGTGTCGAGATATGTTCCCACGCCTCGTTGCAGCTCACCGTCGTGCCGCCCTTGTCGGTGGACGTGAACACCGTGCTGAAGGTCGCCGGCCCCGCCATCGCGGCAAAGGCGGCAGGAAGATCGGTCGCCGTGCGGAACAGCTGATCGTCGTCGACGCCATAGGCGGGCGAGACGCGCGCGACCGGATAGCATTGGCGGACATAGTCCTTGATCGTTGCGTCGAGGAAGGTGTCCGTCATCGGCCCGCGCGGGGATGCGGCATTGAGGAACAGATCGAAGCTGTGCCCGCCCGCGCCGAACTCCAGCTTCGCATGGGGATCGGTGGTGTTGTCGTCGATCACTTCGGCCAGCGCGCGTTCCATCATGTTGGTCATGCCCGCGACCAGCACGATCAGGTTCGGCACATCGCCGACCGGCTGATAGGCGTTGCGGACGCGGTCGTAGACGTGGACCGTGCCCGTCGTCGCGACCAGGCCGACGAACAGCCCGACCCCGATCAGCATCTGGAACCCGAAGGCGACCAGCCCCATGCCTTGCCCGCGGATGCTCGCGAGCAGCACGCCGAGCGCGATGCCCACCACCGCGACGATCAGCACCAATGTCTCGTAACGCGAATCCCCGAAGATCATCGAGACGAGGCGGAAGGCGTCCACCGTCTCCGCAAAGCCGTCATAGGTGTGGAAACTCGCATCGATCGCCAGCGCGGGACTGGCCGAGAAGAGAGCGATCAGGACCGAGATCGCGCGAACTAAGCGGTGCATGACGCGGCCCTCCGTCAGCGGTTGCGGTTGGCGGCGGCGCCGGCGGCGTCGCGCGCATCACGGTCGCGCTGGCGCACGACCCCGGCATAGTTGGCCGAGAGGTTCGCCTGGTTCAGCGCAGCCATGTAGGACTGGCGCATCTGCGCGCGCTGGCGCAGCACCTCGTCGCGCAGCCCGCTCAATTGCTCGATGCCCTTGGCGAGGATGCGGGTCTGGCAGATCCTGGCGCTGCCTGCATCGGCCGCACCGGCGGCGGTCACGCCGCGTTCGGCATTCGACACGGCAAAATCTATGCTGCGCGTGAGGTCGTTGAGCATCTGATAGGCGAGCGTCAGCGCAACCAGCTCGTCGGTATCGCCGATCACGCTCTCGACCAGCCCCTGGCGCACGCCCCATTCGAGCAGGCGATAGACCGGCAGGGTCCGCACATTGGCGACGAACTGGCGTTCCTCCGTCGTCAGAGTGGCGCGCGTGCGGATCTTGACCGCGATCGACTCCATCCGGCCGCGTGCGAGCACCAGCGCGCCCTTACCGCTGCCGTCGGTCGAGCAGTCGGCGGCGGTCGGCGGCACCGCGATCGCGCGGGTCTGAACCTTGCCGGTCAGGAAATCGTCGACACTCTCGGTGTCCTGCCGTGCGCAGGCGGGGATGGCCGTGAACAGCGGAACCTTGTCCGCCGGGTCCCAGCGCATATAGACGTCGCCAACGCGGGCGCGCATGACGCCGGCCCAGTCGGACGCGCCGACACGCGCGGCGGCATGGGCTAGCAGCGAGCCCGTCTTGAAGATTTCCGTGACTTCCGCCGGGCAGTTTTCCAGCGCATCGCGCAAATCCTCGGTCGGATTGCCCTGGTTCGCCTGGATCTTCTCGCGGCTCTGCTGATAGCTCTTGGAGAAGCCCTCGCGGACGCTCTTGTAGCCGGTCATCTCCTCGATGATGCCCGACATATTGTCGTCGCCCCGGGCGATCTGGACCATGCGGTTGGCGAGCCGGCAATCGTTGACCTGGATCGAGTTCAGGAAATTGGTCGCCGCCTCCATCTTCGAGATGATGTTACCCATTTTTTCATCGAGGGTTTCCAACAGATACTGGAAAGCGACAGCCGGGGCAGCCTGAAGGATGCTTTCGAGCTTCTGGACGAGATAGTCGGGATCGAGGAACGACATGCCGCCCAAAAACATGTCGATTCCCCCGCAGCCCGCGCGGACCTTGGGCAGCGTGACCGACATGAGATAGTCGTTATGGACATCGATCCGGCCCGACATGCCGCCCGCGGTGATATAGCCGCGGGTCTGGTCCTCGAAGGAGCCGGGGCTGGTGTAGGTCACATTGTCGAACCAGCTTTCGGCCCAGCTTTGCGCGGACGCGGGCGAGGCGAAGGACAGACAAGCCAGCAGGGGAAGGGCGAGCAGGGTCAGGCGGCGGCGCGGGTTTGCCATGGCGGGCAGCTTTCGTTTACGCGGGCAAGGGGCTGGCTCCCCATGTCAGTTCCTTGCCCTGTTGGAGGAGGGACGCGTGGGTGCGGCCACGATTCCGGTGAACTTGGCCATGCCGCGCACGCCGACAGCGGGCTTCACCCCGGTCAGCATCTTGGCGGCGAGGTAGAGATTGCGCGCGAGGTTGGGCGCATGATCGGTGCCGATCGCGACGGGAATGACGCGATTGGAGTCGGAGACGGGCCGGACCCAGGCGACAGGGTGCCCGACCCAGGGCAGGCCGAGACGCCCGGAGCGCAGCATCGCTTCCTGGCTGCCGATCGTGCGGACCTTCCAGCCATAGCGTTGCCCCAGGGTTCCAAGCCGCGCCCAGAGATCGGCGCAGGGGATGCAACCGGGCGCCGTGCTCATCTCGACGATGAACGCGGGGGCCTGGCCTTTCATGGTTTCGGCGAAGTCGGGCGGCCAGTCGCGCGTCACCGGAACGCGGGCGAGCCACTGGCGCATCTCCGGGTCGGTGGCGACAGGGTGGATCGCCGCGCGCATCGCCTGTTCGTGCGTCGGCGCCTGCGCTTGAACAGGTGCACTCGCCATGACCAGCGCCACAAGCAGGATGGGGGCGAAGCGGATCATGGCCGGGGCTCCATCCGAACGTCCACCAGATCGCCCCCCAGCACGCGCGGATCGGTGGCCGACACCGGGCCGTTGGCGAGCGCGTCGAAGAACCCGTCTTCCTCGCCCGCACCGGTCAGGAACTGTTCGGGCCGGATATCGCCCGCTAGCAACCGGACTGCCTGGTAGGCCATCTGGATGAGGTTGGGATAGGCCTCGACTCCGCTCGCGATCACCATGCGCTGCTGGCTGCCTCGCCGGATCACCATCGTCGTGGGCGTGACCTCGACCCCGAAGCGCTGCGCGAGTTCGGGCTTGCGATCGATGTCCTGCAGCGTGACCTGCCAGCCCATCTCGTCCTGGAAGCGCTGGACGATCGGCCACTGGACACGGCAATAGCCGCAGGTCGAACGCGAGAACATGACCAGCGCGAATTCATTGGACCGGCTGCGCAGATACTGGCGGCGGACCTGATCCTTCTGCGCGGAAAGCTGATCGCGCGCCTCGCCGACCATAGGGTTCGCCGATTTGGCGTTGAGTTCGGGATTTTGCAGCATGGCGATCTGGGTGACGCCGGCGAAGGCGCGGGCCTTGCGCCGGGCGAAGTCCTGCAGGCGCCAGAAATCCGCCACCGCATCGACCGTCAGCACGGTCGCCGCGTAATCCCGTTGCTCCTCGATAAGCTTCCTGATCTTGGGCGGCGTCCATGTCGCCAGCTCGACCATCGGTGGAATGCGGGGTTTGACGAGCGCGTCGGGATCGGGTTCATCGTCGGCGGGTTTGGGCGGCGCCTGATACCACCAGTAGCCGGTGCGTTGATCGACGGTCTGCGCATGGACAGGCAGGATCGGCAGGAGCACCGCCGCGATGAGGAGGGCGGCGCGGATCACAGCAGCTTCTCCATGCGCTTCAGCCGCTCGATCTCGACCGGGCCGTAGTAGCGGCTGTCGAACCCGCTGGCGTGTGACGAGCCGACATAGATCATGCCCGCGGGGATCGTCGGATAGAACGGCCGCCAATGGTCGAGCTTCTGCCCATTGTGCCCATAGGGCTTGCTGATGCCGAGCAGCTTGCCGTTGCAATAGTACCAGCCATCCCATTCGCCGGGATGCATGGGGCCAGATGCAGACGACGGCTTCTCGATCCAGTCGATGCGGTCACCCGGCAGGCACAGAGCCATCTTGGTGACATCGACCGGCCTGGGGCCGGCGAGCGGATGCGACAGGGTGAACGATACGAAATCGCCGCGGTGGATCGGCCCCGGCGCCTTGCGGACGAGCCAGGCGTCGATCGAGGGACTCATCACGATGGTTGCCTGGGGAATCGCCCACCAGGTCAGGAGGCCGACCGGCAGGACTATGCCGAACGCCTTCCAGAGCTGTTTGGGGCGGGGTGGCTGGCCGAGGCCGGAACTGCCGAGCGCGACCGCGGCTTTCAGCGGCAGCAGCTTCAGTTCGGCCCAGCCGGATCTAGCGGCCCTGAAGGCGAGTCTGAGCATCGCTGACCTCCTGCTTGCCGCCGAGGCGGGCATATTCTTCGAGAAGTCCGGAAAGCGCCGCGTCGCCGTAGATGACATGGGCGGCACGCGGGGCATCATCCTCGCGCTCGCAATAGGGGAGCGCCGGATCGCCGGGCACCATGGCGAGCGCGGGGACGCGGGTGACGCCGTGCTGGCGGAAAATGAGCGGATCGACGATCAACTGCACGTCGCGCATCGCGCAGGCCGGGCCTTCGCAGCCGGGATCATGGCGCAGGATTTCCGCCGAGAGCTTCGCCATCGGCGCGACCTTCGTCAGCCCGCCGGGCATTCCCCGGAACGCCAGCACGCCGCCGACCCGTTCGAGCTGCCCGGCATAGGTGCGCAATGTCGTCAGCGGCATCGAGGACGAGACGAACAGGACCGGCACCCAGCCTTTGGCCTCGGGCGGTACGGTGGCGCCCGCGACCGCCTCCATGTCGGGCGCATCGAGACCGAGCGCCTGGCCGAGCCGTCTGGCCATGGCGTCGCGCTCGGCGGCCATCGCTTGCCTCCCTTTGTCGAGCGCGGTGCGCGCCCGCGCGTCCATCGCTGGCGACGGGGCGCGTTTGCGCAGTCCCTCGAAGGCGCGGCGGCGGGTCTCTTCCGATGGCGCGGGCAGCGCGGTCGGACCTCGTGTTTCCGCTTCGGCCTTTCGCGCGGCGGTGGCGCGTTCGAGCCGGTCCATCGCCGCGTCGCCTTGCGCCTGCGCGCGTTCCCTGGCGTTCACCGGTGGCGCGGCATCCTGCGCGTGGGAGGGCGCGGAGGCGGCGAGGAGGAGGGTGAGCGCGGAGAGACCGCGCAGCCTATGGCGTGACCGCACGCATATACGCATCGATCTTGTCCTTCATGTCGATCTGGATGTCGGCCTGGGCGCGGGCCTCGATCTCGGAATAATATTCGGAAAGGTCCATTTTGGAGAAATCCAGCGCCTGGAATTCCTCGGGGGTGAATCCGCGGCAGTAGGGGTTCTTCGGCGTGCCCCAGCCCAAGCCGTTGAAGCTCTTGAGCTGCGGGCGACCCTGTTCCTGGATGATGCGGCCAAGCTTGGTGTTGAAGCAGCAGTGGCCCTTGGATTTCTGCACGCAGATGCCGAGGATCTTCGAACTGCAATAGGTCCCGACTTCGTGGCACATGCCCGAGCCCCGGAGCATGCCCACTTCCATGTCTTGGCTGTCACAGCCGGACAGGAGGAAATCCATCATGAAGTTGATGGCGAGACTGATGGCGATCGAGGTCGGATCGATCCCGGCGATGATCGCGTTCGCGCCGGAGCTTGCGGCCTGGCCAGCGGTCGCGCCCGCCTTAAACGCACCATAGGCGGCCTTCATGCCGGTGAAGACGCCTTTCGCCACCGCGATCTTCGTGCCGATCGACGAGATGGATGAGCCCATCCCGTCCTTGACGATCTTGCCCTTGTCCTTGCAGCAGTTCGAAAAGGTGGTCTTGAGGCCCGCCGGGCGGCAGCGCACCGCGCGTCCCGCGAATATCTCGATATTGCCAAGGCAATGCCCTTCGGCGTCGACTTCGCCATCGGCAGGCGCGCCGGGATCGTCGACGATGGGATCGTCCTCAATTCCGGTGCCGTCGCTGCCGGTGCAGGCATTGGGCGAGCACATCGGCGTGCCGCCGCCGACCGGCGTCAGGCATGAGTGCTGGCTGCCGAGCGGGCAGCTATACGCGCCCTCGGCATCGGCCACGCACATCACTTGCTGGATCGGGCAGAGCCATTCTTCATCCGCCATGATTGTGCAGTTCGCGACCTCGCCAGGATCACCGGCATCGCCGTTGCCATCGAGATCGACCGCGCAGACCGGGAGCGTTTGCGCTTGCGCTGGCGTGACATGCCCCGCGAGCAGCAAGCCGGACAGGCCGAGCGCAAGCAGCTGTGCGCGCTTCCGCCAGGGAAGGAGGCGCCCGATCATCGCACTTCCCCCGTGCAGACCATGTCGGCCCCACCGAGGCGGACGGTCTGCATCATGACGACGGCTTCGGGAAAATCGTCGAGGCAGCCGCAGGCCGAGACGATTTCCTCGCCCGGACCCACAGGGCAGACATCGCCGCCGCCTGCCGCCGTGCAGGCATGGTAGAAGGTGTCCCACCCGACAGGCGCATTCTGTTTCGTGCCGACCACTCCGTCGAGGGTAGCCGCCGTATTGCGCGCGGGCGCGCGGGTCTTGCAGACCGGCTCGCAGGCCGGAACCGAACCGCGATCGGGCAGCGCGAAGGGCCGTGACGCGGTGGCATAACCCCCGTCCGAGGTCCTCGTCCGGTCGGCCAGCATGGTCTCGGTCGAATGGTCGATGATATAGGCGCCGCGGCTCAGATCAGGTTCCGGCATCGATCCGGTATCGACGGTACAACGATAACGGCGCTGACGCTCGAACCATGGCCGCGCGAGACGGAGCGAGCAGGCGCCGCTCTCGAACAGGCGTGCCTGGGGGAGGGGCGTAAGGCCGGTGCCGACGCCGTTGCGGAACGTCTCGACGCCATCGACGCTTTCGTCATGAAGCGCGCAATTGACGTCGCCGGCATAGCCCGCGCACAGGTCGACGATCCGCTCGGTCGGGTTGCAACTGAGATCGAGCATTGCATCGAACTGCGCGAAGGCCTCTCCTTCACCGCCGACCGCGATGCGCATGGAAATGACATGCTCGCCGCGGGTCAGCCACGGCTTGAGGTCGAGATTGGGATAGGCATGCCAGGTCCGTTTCCGCTCGCACTTGCCGGGCGGCAGGCCGGTCCCGGTCCAGTTCGCCGGATTGGACAGCACGAGCTCGCCGTCGATGCGAAGCTGGAGCCAGTCGTCGAAGAAATAGTGCGAGAGCCGGAACTGCGCGAGGCGATCGGGATCATCGATCCGCAGCCGCATGGAAAACTCGAAGATGCGGCAGCTCCCGCCTCGCAGGCTGTCGTCGCGCGGCGAGCCCATCTGCAATGTGAGCTGATCGGGTGCGGGCGCATAGATCGCATAGGCGCCGCCGAGATGCGCGATCACATCGTCCGCCTTGACGGCGTTCAACGACACCTCCCGCGTGATCGTGCAGGACCGGATCTGCTCGGCCTTGCCGACGCCGGCGGGCGAGCCCTTGAGCGCCTGGAAGATGCTGTTCGATGCGGCGACGCTCGCGGCATCGCCCTGGATCGTGGCGGGACTGGCGCGATAGGCCGTCTGCGGGAGCGCGGGGTTGGGCGAGCAGGCCGTGCTTTGGGCGCCAGTGTAACGGATGGCCGGGCCGTCGATCACCGCCTGCGCGACGCCGACGCGCGGATCGGCCGTGGTGAGCGCGCCGATGACGCCGCCGCCTAGGTCCTTCAGCACCGAGGCCATATTGCCCCAGACGAGGTTGCTGCCGCAGCTGTTGTTGATGCAGTAGCAACCGGCGAGATCGGTCAGGTCGACTTGCGCGAGCTTGAGATCGCCGCCTGACGCAACATCCCATTTGAAGCTCTTGCACTGGTTCCAGGTGCCCGGCTGACAGGAGACGACGCCATTGGCGCAAATGCCCGATACCGGCACCGGCAGGGTCAATGTCTGGTCGACCGTGCCGTCGAGATCCTTGTCGCGCGATATCCGCAGCGTGCCGATATCGCCGGTCGCCGCCGGCTGCGCGATCAGTTCGAGCAGCGTCGCCGTCTTCTGGCACGCTATATTGGGGTTGAACGTCCGGCTGTTGTCGACTGTCGAGATCGGTTGTCCGGCAAGCCCCGGCGTCAGATAATTCTGCTGGATCGCATCGCTGTCCGAGGTCTTCGCGCGGGATGCTTCGGCGGCGGCGCGGGCGCGGTCCTCGACCGTCTGGGCCGAGAGCGGCGCCGGCGCCAGAGCGCTGGCCGCGAGGAGGAGGATGCCGCGCTTCACCATGGCGTCCTCGCGCGGGTGGTTCGCGAGCCATGGGCGAAGCGCAGCATGTCTCCCGCCCGGAACGCGCTGGATCCGGGCGAGAGTATCCTGAAGACGGCCTGTCCCTCAAAAATGGTCAGCGCGGCCGCCACCGGAGATACGGCGGGAGGGGGCATTGCCGGCCCCGGCGGGGGGCTTTCGGCCGCGCTGACCGAGGGGGGAGCGGCGGTTGAAAGGCACACCGCCGCTCCTTCCGCGCGCCCGCTCACGGTGGGGAGCGTTCCGTGACGAGCGGGGCAGCTACCCGCGCGAGACGCACGGTTTGGGGGAAGCGATCTGCTCATGGCGTGGAAATCCCCGCGCAGCAGATCGCCTTCTCGAACAACATGAATTGGGCATTGTCCTTGCCCGGCGCGTGCTTGCCCGATGTCCAGAGCGCGCCGGGCCGCCCGATATTGACGCACTTACCGCCCTTGACCGGCTCCATGATCTGGAGCTTGTAGCGGGACTTGGTCCAGATCGGCTGCGCCTTGAACGAGCAGCCGTCCGCCGAATGGATCGTGAGAGCGCCCAGCCTGCCCATCATGAAGGTCGAGCGCGCGGCGAGCCCGGCCCAGGCCTCGACGCTATCGCCAAAATGAATATCGCCGGCGACCGGATAGGTCGCGCCCCAGGACCCCATGCACCAGAATAGAGGGTCAATGACCTTGCCAGCGGCCGCCGCGGCGCTGTCGGCCATGCAGGCAAGACCCGCCGCCGGATTGCCGAACAATATGCCTTCGGGCTGGATGATCGCGCCGAGCGTCCCCGACTGCCAGGTCGGCAGAACCTCGGTGATCATCGCGACGTCGAACCCGTCATCTTCGATGCACGGCAGGTCGGTGAACATGTCGAGCATCTTCCAGACCGGGCTGATGTAGTAGTGCGCCTGCGCGAACATCTTGCGGGTGTTGGTGCCGTCGGAGATCGACGACTGGCTGCCCTGGAGCTTGCCGCCGGTCGGCATGAGATCGACGCCGAGCGCCATCATGCAGCCCGGCTCGGTCACGACATCGATCATGCGGTTCGGGCTCCAGAACGAAACCTTGACCCCGAACCAGAAGGTCGCACCCTTGCGGCAGGCGCAGAGCGGTTTGGAGGCCGACTGGGCGTCCAGTTCCTTGTCGAGCTTATCGTAGGAGCCCACCCGCACGCCCCCGATCGTGATCGGGAAGATGCAGTTCCAGCGCACCTTGGTGATCGGATTGAACACCGTGCCCGCCTCGCATTTGGAGGCATGCGCAGGCGTGGCGGGCGCGACGAGCGCCAGAGCGAGGGCCGCCGCGCCGGTGCGCAGCATCGAGATGAGCCGACTCATGGGATGGCCTTTCGTACGGGAGTGCGATCGGCGCGCACCTCTGTCAGCTCCAGCTTCTGGCCGACCTGCCGGACGATCACGGGCGCGACGGTGAGGCCCAACCGCTCCTTCACGCGCTCCTCGAGAATGAAGAGGGCGCGGCCGTGCTTCTCGCCAAGCGAGAGCGCATCGTCCTTTGCGTCCCCACCGCCGGTGAGGATGATCCAGTCGGTGAGCGCGGCGGTCTTCAGCGCCCAGCCCAGATCGCGGGGATGCACGACCACCAGCTTCTGCGGCAGCGACACATAGGTCAGCGGGTTGAAGGTGAAGCCCGCCGGATAGAGCAGCTTGCCGTCCGGCAGCCGGATTTCCTGATCGAGCGTGTAGAACGGCACAACGCTGCGAACCTGGGTCTGGCGCGCGACACCGAGCGTCGCGCCTTTCAATGCGCTCCAGCCCGAACGCGGTCCGAACTTTTCCGCCATATTGGGCGGCTGCTTTGCGGCGCGCGCCTCGATCTCGGCCATCGCGTCGGGCTCGGCGATCAGCCAGGTGCGCCCGATGGTCGATGTCTCGGCGTGGGCCACCCCCGCGACGATCAGCGCGCCGGCCAGACACCCGGCGATGAGCGTGGACTGGATGGCGACGACATGCCAGCCTTGGGGGACACGTCTATCGACCACGGCGGCGCTCCCTCCAGGGAACGGCAGGCGTGCGACTCTCGCCGCAGACCGCGCAGATGAACGCGGTGACGCCCAGGAACAGCGTGAGCCAGATCAGCGCCTGGCTGCCGCCGAGGTCGGGGGCCGACCAGAGCACCAGCGAAGACTGGAGGATCATCAGCAGATGCGTGCCGACCAGCAGGCGAATGGATGACGGACAAGGCGCGCCGGAGAAGATGCCGTTCATCGGCCCCACCTTTCGGCATGTCGGGCGAGGGCATTTGCCATCCTCGACGCGCGGTGCAGGAACCAAAGTCCTCCCCGCACAAGCGCGATCGGCGTCAGGACAATAATGGCCGCCCGCATGAACAGGGGCATTTCCGGGACGAGCAGGAACAGGCCGACGATGATCGAGGCCGCCGCCGCTTCGAGGCCCACGATCTGCCGAAAGCGCAGAGCCGCGATCCTCTCGTCCCGACCGGACGTATATTCCATGGCAAGCGCGGCGCGGGCCATGATCAGGAGCACGGCTTCATTCGAGCGATGCAGGCGTTCGACATAGGCTTCCTGCGTCTCGCCCGGCAGGCGCGGCGCCATCCCTGGACGGACCAAAAGATCCTCCGGCCGTTTTCCGGGACGAGGAGGGATTTCGTCGATCCCGCCGTCGATCTGCCGGGCAAGCCAGCGGATCATGTCGCCGACCAGCGGGCGGATCGACGACGGGTCGGGCGATCCGGAGAAGCTGCCGTTCATGCCCATCTGCGTGCCCTCCGCGTGACCAGCCAATTCGGGATGCTGTCGATGATGCGGGCGATGCCGATCGCCAGCGCGGCGCCGGTGAGTCCGGCACAGGCGATCAGCCCGGCCACGAGCGGCACGGGCACGCTGTCTGCGGCCCCGCACAACCCTAGGCCGGCATAGGCCAGGGCGGCGATGACCGGCCCGGTGAAGGTCAGCAGGAGAGCATGCCGCCGCCAGCGCTGGCGCTCGCTTTCCAGGATGGTCCATTGCGCATCGCGAACGGACGCGAGGAACCGGACCCGGTCGCCCAGTTCCCACTGGCAGCGGACCAGGTAGTCGTGAAGGGATTCGTCCGGCCTGCGCACGACGAGGGTCAGGCGCTCATTGCCGCCACTGGGCGGGAGTATGTCCAGCATCATCTTTTCCTCCTGAGTTTTGCGAGCAAGCGGCCCGCGGCCCCGGTCAGGCCGATGAGGATGAGCCCGGTCAGGAAACAGCCGCCGCCAACGATCGCCGCGCCGCGAAGAACGATGCCGGCGGGCTGTTCGAGCACCAGCCCGGCCGCGAGCACGAGCGATGCGATCATCACGGATTCGATGACCACCAGGCGGAAGCGCCAGCGCAATGCGTCGGCTTCCGCCCGTGCGGCGACGCGCGCCTCGATGATCCGCTCGATATCCTCATCCGGGCTCTCCACGAGCCGGAGTGGCAACTGGTCGGGGGAGGGGGAGCGCCGCGTCATGACAGCGCACTCCGCTTCAGCGGCGCTGCGTCATCGAAGGACGTGCCGATTATCCCGGCGGGATCGACGCCGGCGAGATCGCACACCGCTTCGAGCGGCGAGCGTCCGGCGCGGACCAGCGCCTCGAACGCGGCCACGTCTTCGGGCGCGGAGGTGTTGATCCAGTAGCTGAACGGATCGACGACGAGCCGGGCGATGCCGAGGCCAAGCGGGCTGTCGATGAAGACTTCCGAATAGTTCGGTTTGTTGTTGCGGACCGATTTCAGGAGGTCGAGGACGAAACCCGAATAGTCGAGGATCTTGTTTTCGACCGCCTTGTCATAGGTCGATCCCTGCAGGAGGAAGCGCGTCGCGGCATTTTCCAGGATCACCTGTCCCGTGCCGCCGAACAGCAGCAGATCGTTCATGCTCTGGAGAATGATGCCGAAGCTGCCGCGATATTTTCGGGCGCGGCGATAGCCCTGGCTGATCGCCTCGGCGAGGCGCGACAGGTCCTGGCCCTCTTCGCGGGTCATGAACTGCGCGGCTTCATCGCACAGCACGAAGCGGGGGCGATCACGGGCGGACAGGTAGAGTTCCTGCGTTACCGCGTTGATCACCACCATGACGACCACGTTGAACAGGTCAGGCATGGCCTTCAGGCGCTCGAGTTCGAGCACCACGAATTCATCGTTCGAGATGTCGAACGTGCTGGGACCGTTGAAATAATGGCCGTAGGCTCCGTCCGACCCGAAATCACGCAGGTTGAAGGCCAATTCGCGCGCCGTGGGCACGAGGTGGTCGACCCGGTCGAGATCGGAGACGGTGTTGGCCGGATAGGAGCCGAGCCATTCGCGCACCGCATCGATCCCGGCTTCCGCGCGGCCGCTCTCGATCGCCCATTGCACGGCGGACTTGAGCAGGTTCCATTCGGACGTCGTGACGGGCTTGCGCGTCCCGGCGTTGGCCATCTCCGCGACGATCGACACCGCCATCGAGATCGCGGACTCTCGATCGTCGCCGTCGAGAGCGAGCCCCAGGTCGAACGGATTGAGGACGAGATGCTCTTCGCCCAGATCGATGTAACGGCCCGAGCAGAGCGTGCAGAGTTTCTTGTAGCTGCCGCCGATGTCGATGATGCGGATGAGCGCGTTCTGCGCGAAATACTGCTGGCACAGGTTATTGAGCAGGAAGCTCTTGCCCGCGCCCGATTCCGCCGAGACGATGAAGTTGTAGTTGTTGATACGCGGATCGAAGAGGTCGAGCGTGATGAGCTGCCCCTTGCGGCCCGTATAGAGCAGCGCCGGCCGCCCGCCGCCCCGGAAATCGGTTTGGATCGGCGACATCAGCACGCCCGCGCGCACCGGCACGCGGAAATCGCGCTGCAGCATACCGATCGTGCGTCGCTCGGGGTACAGGCCGAAGGGCAGGCTTGCCGCCAGCAGGATCGGGTTGAGGTAGGATTCCTCCTGGACCATCCACGGCAGCGGTTCGCTCTCCCACAGCCGCTTGGCGCGCGCCGCCATCTCGCGGGCCTGATGGCGGTCGCGGCCAAACACCCACATGGTGGGGATTACCGAGACGAACCGGGTGTTTCCGGCCTCGTCCAGGATCCACCCGATCTCTTCGATCTGCTTGCCGACCTCGACCGCGAAGGACCCCGCCGCCTTCTGCGCCGAGAGAATCTGCGCGCGCTTGTGGATCTCGAAGGCCGAGTGATCGAAGAGGACATTGAGCGTATAGAGGAACGGCCCGCCGATCTGGTCGCTGTCCTCGGACGACCCGCGCATGCCGCCGGTGAGACGATTGGCACGTTCGGCGGTGATCCGCCGCGGCGGCGACTTGGGCGTCAGACAGCGCGCCACCTGGTTGCCCAGATATACTTCCGGCCCGTCGAAGCGGAGCGCCGGCCCGGCATCGATGATCTGGCGGCGCAGCGGCACGTCGGCGGTCTGGGTGAAGACGCCGGGCGCGGGCGCATGAACGCCGTTGAAAATGCGCCGGTAGAGCGAGATGATCTCGCTCGGCGCCATCGGGCGGATGCCGAGCTTGGCGAGCTGCTCCTCGATCTGGCGGCGCAGGTCGCTGTCCATCGGCGCGCGCGTCTTGACCGACAGGAATGCGCGGAAATCGCGGATCGGGATGCCATGCAGGGCCTTCAAGCCCATGGTGCCGGCGCGCAGATAGTCGAAGGTGCGCCGGGCCGAGGCCTGGATGAGCGGATCGGGCCGTGTCTTGAGGTCGAGAAAGGCGTCGAGCGCATCGTCGATCAGCGGGTCGGCGAAACTCTGGAGCTGGAGGATCGTGCCTTCGGGAAAATTGACGTTGAGCAGCCCCAGCAGCGCCTCATGGACATGGGCGAACATATAGGGGGAGGGGACCAGCTCCCAGCTATATCCCCAGCCGTCGTCGATGGTGAGGAATGCCTGTTCTTCCTCGACCCAGGCAGCGAGCGGCAGGAAGTCGGAATAGCTGTCGCGCTCGACGCTGCGGCGCAGCCGCGCCAGCGTCATGCCCGATTGATAGCTGGTCATGGCCGGGGGCCCACTTCATTCTGGCCATCGTCGAGGTGGTCCCGGACCTGTTCGAGCACGTTCACGCGGGACGCGGGCGAAACCGGGGCGACAAGATAGTCGCCGACCACCCATTGCGGGCGCTCGACCAGCGAATAGACATAGCGCGGCATGTAGAGCCGGTCGGGACGCTGCCGGTCGGCATAGGGCAGGATCAGCGTGCGGACCGAACGCGGGGGCTTGAGCATCGGCGTGACCGGCTGCTCGATCAGCCCCTGCAGCTCGCGATAGACGCTGTCGCGATAACCGGCGAAGGCGCCCGATGCCGCTTTGCCAGAGCCTGATCCGCCCGAACTGCGTGCGGACTTGCCGTCCTTGAGCAGTTTCCTGTCCCTGGTGACCGCCGGATCGGACTTCGATGCGACGCCCGCAACGGCATCGGCATAGGCTTTCTCAGGATGGATGCATTGGCCATGATCGTCGTTCTTGCAGCTGAACTTCTCGCTATAGGGCGACATGACCGAACCCAGCGTGGCGCAGCCGCTCAGCATGAAGGCGGCGCAGACCGGAAGAAGCCGGGAGAGGGCGCGCGATCGGCGCGCGGGCGATAGAGGCCGCATGGGCGATACTCCCTGTTGGATGAGGAGCCGGCGCATCAGAATTTGCTCCCGGCGGTCGGCTTGATTTCGAGGGTGACGCCCTCCTGAATCACGACCACGACGTCCTTCGCCGCGCCGACCTCGACGATCGGCCCCGCCTGACGCGCGAGATCGAGATAGAAATCCGTGAGCTTCTCGGACGATCGCGACAGGCCGCCGGCGATGCCGGCCTGTGCGGCGTCGCCCGCATCGAGCGTGCGCACCGAACCCAGCGCCGAGGTCGAGACGTCACCGACGGTGTTCTGGACCGTATCGGCGACCCCGGTGATGGTGCCGGCGATGAACGCGCGGGCGAGCGCAGCCCCGGCGCGGGTGACGACCTTGCCGGAGAGGCCCTTCTTGCCGTCGGCGTCGACGAAGAAGCCCTTGATGGGCTGGTCGACGACCGAGCGTTCGTCGAAATCGACGCAGGAGAGGCTGACCAACTGGACCTCGACCCGTTCCTTCGCGAGCGACCCGGTGGCGTTGCCGATGACGAAGCAGCCGGCGAGGTTGGCTTTGACGTCATTGGGCAGGACGGCGGGGGCTTGCACCCGCGCGATCAATGGTTCGGGATTGTTGGTCGCATCCCGGCTCGCCAGCGCATCGATCCCGGTGAGGAGCCGCGCCTTCATGAAACCAGGTGGCAAATAGATGGTCCGCGTCTTTTTTTTAGCGGCCTGTGCCCCATCGGCGGCCGCGACCGGGCTGGTCGCGGCGCCGATCGCGCCCACGGTCTTCTCGACCGGCGGGGCCGGAGGCGCGGGCGGCGCGGCAGGCGGTGAGGGCGGCTTCGCGACGGACGGATCGATGTCACCGGTCGCGGGCGGTTCGGGAAAATCGGGAACCGAGCCGGGTATTGCCGGAGGCAGATCGCCGTCGAGCGCATGGGGCGGCGTGCCGGCGCCGGGCACGACCTTGCCTTCCTCGATGGCGGTGACGCGATCGCCGAGCAATTGCTGTCCGTCGAGGATCTTCTGGAGGTCGCCGCGCAGCTTGACCTCGAGGCTGTCGCCGCGAAGCCCCGCGCCCATGTCGAGCTTCGAGCTGGGCGATGGCGCGGCCTGCTCGGTCTTGTTGCCGCTCGCCGTATAGAGGCCGAGCCCCAGCACGCCGATCGCGCCGGCGACGCCAAGCTGCCTTAAGCGCAGCTGCTGGCGTGCGGTCAGCGTTTGCCACCGCGTCTTGAGATCGAGCAGCGCGGGGCCGCGCGTATTCTCGCCAGAACGAGGGCGGTCCGCCTCATAGCCGTCGAGGTCGAGTTCCTCCGCGCGATCGTCAGGACCGCGCCCGCGGGGCCCGCGACCGCCGCGAGAGTCCCCGCCGCTCATTGCCCGGCTCCCCGGCGAACGACGATCAGCCGCGCGGCTTCCCCGGCCTCGATATTGCCCCGGTCGAGCGTGATCGCGAAGATGTTGGCGCCGAGCGCGCCGTCGAGAAAACCGCGTTCGTCGAGCTGCGCGCCGCCAGCGGCAGAGACCAGATATTCCGATGCCGAGAGGCCGGACCCGTCGATCTCGATCCGGCGTCGTTCCTCCAGCGTGGCGCCCGGCAGCGCCCGGAGCCGGATCGGACCTGATCGCGGCGCGACGCTGGTGAAGCTCGCCGGGATCCGGTCCTGGAGCATCGAGAGCGTGATCGAGACCGCCCGTTCTTCTTCGACCAGGGGCCCTAGCAGTTCCTCATTGGCGCGGGCGCGCTGGGGAGCACCGGGCTGGAGCAACACCGTCTGCGCCGGAATGTCCGACGGCTCGGCATAGAGCGCATAGACCGCGCCGTTGCAGGTGATGAAGAATTCGGACGGTACGGTGACGAAGCTGCGCGTCACCATCCCGGCATCGTCGATCTCGCGAACGAGGAACTTGATCCAGGCGTCCGATCCGGCACGCTCGACGGCGATCGCCTTTTCGGCCGAAAACCTGACGTCCTCGATTTCGCCGCCCGCGCAGACGACATGGTTGATGTCGCGATTGGACAGGCGAATGGTGCTGGTTTGATCGGGCAGCGCGGTGACGGTCTGCGCCATTGAGGGCAATGGCGTGGCCAGGAGGGCGAGCGCCAACGCCCGCTTAACGGGGGTTCGCATCGAAATTTTCCTCGGTAAGGGCGGTCAGCCAGAAACGGCCATTGTCGATCACGTAGCGAATCCGCAGATTGCCCCGGAATTTGCGGATCACGCCGCCGATCACCCGGACCTTCTCGACCGGCACGAGTATCTCGGTCCGGGTCCAGGTCACGGGCTGATCGGGACGGATGTAGGTCGCGATCGAGAGCGTGGGGTTGTTGGCCAGTTCGTCGAGCAGCCGGTTGAGGCTGTCGCGCAGGCTGTTGTAGGTGGACGGATGCGTGATGCTCAGCAGTTCCTGGAACTGCCGGTCGGCCGAGTAGGCTGAATAGGTTCCCGAAAGCGACACGACATTGCGAGTCATCGAGCGCAGATAGGCCTCGGACGGCTCGCCGCCCGTGACATAGAGGTCGCCGCCCGCGCCGAAGGGGACGATGACCGTCCGGGTGTTCTGGTTGGAGGTGTAGATCACCATGCCCAGCACCGCCGTGATACCGAACAGGCCGATGACGGCGAGCTTCAGCAGTCGGTTCTCCTCGAACAGGTTGCTCGCTCCCTGCAGGTAGCGGTGGATGCCATAGCTGCCGGGCTTGCCGATCAGCGGATCGCGTGGGGGTGTGTCGGGGGATTTGCGTCCGAACATGGCCCGCCTCACTCGTAGAACCGGGTCTGGGTCGGACCCGGATAGTTGGACCAGCGGACAAGCCCCCAGCGCCAGGCCATGTGCGGGATGAAGCCGCGCGGCTTGGTGCGGAGCCAGGGAACGAAAAGGAGAAGACCCGCGACGAGCGCCCAACCGAGCATCCCGCCCACGATCACGGCGACGAAGATCACCGTGATCACGAGCACGAACTCGTCCGATCCAAACCACAGGATCTGGACAGGTTTGTGCAGATATTGGGGTAGCCGCTCGTCCACGAGCCTTCTCCTCCTTGCGTCGTGACCTCCCTGCGAAGCTGGTTGAACTTCGGGGGTTGTCCCGCCAGTGCGCCTCATGCGCCCTGGCCCGTTGAGGTCCGCCGACCGCGCCCAGGCGCGGCGGCGGACCAATCCGTCAGATGACCATTCCGAATGTCTGGAGGATCGAGTCCGCCTTGATCAGGCAGACGGCCGCCACGATGGTCGGGATGCCGATCATGATGTTCGAGAAGAGCCTGCTCACGCCGAACAGGAAGGCCGCGACGCCGCCGACGAAGCCGAGCGGGCCTTTGACCCCTTGATTGACCACGATATCGTAGATGTCGTAGCCGAGGTCGCCGGCCGCCGGCGCCGAGAAGGCGTGAGCCCCACCGGCCCCGAGCAGCGCGAGCAGGGTTACGGGAATGCCGACATTGGCGATTGAGGCGGATTGTCTGCCGAGTGTTTTCAACATGCACTTGCTCCAGGGAAGATGGGCCGCTCCGGGGACTGCTTGCCGGCATCGATGAGGATCGCTGTCGGCCGACGGCGAGGCTGGACGGCCCGGTTCGGGTCCCGCCGCCGGCATTGGGATTTGCGCGGCAGCGGCAGGGCCGATGCACCGCGCGTTCGCGATGTGAGGAGCCGGAAGGCGATCAGCGGCCGGCATTGGCGAGCGCCTTCTTACCGTCGAGGAACGCCTCGATCTCGGCCTGCCGGAAACCGGAAATCATCTGTCCGTCCGCGATCAGGGTTGGCGTGCCGGTGATGCCGGTCTTGCCGACGATTCCTGCATGCGCCTCGACCCTGGCCTTACCTTCCGCGCATGTGCGCAAAGGCGTGGGCGCGGCTCCGGCGTAGATCGCCTTGAACGCCGCTTCCTTGTCCGGGGAGCAAAGGACATGCTCGGCCTTGGCGGCGGCCTCGGCGTGGATGCCGGAGACGAAGAAGATCAGGCGCCGTACCGGCTTGCCTTCGGCGGCCTTCGCCGCCCAGAAGCGCTCGAGCGCGCGGCAATAGGGACAATCGGGATCGGTGAATTCGACAACCGTGGGCGCGCCCGCCGGACCGATGGCGAGAGCCATGCCGGTGTCGATCCCGGCGAGTTTCTTCGCTGAAGCGGTGTTCTGCGCCAGCGCGGTGAGGTTCTGGCCGTTGCGGTCGTAGATTTCCGCGAACAGCAGATGTTCGCTGTCAGGCGCATAATAGATGATGCGGCCGCCTGCCGTCGCCTGATAGATCGGGCCCTTGACGGGCGCCGGCCCGAAATCCTCGAATTGCAGATTGACGAATGTCTGCCGCAATTCGCTTTCCGCGTCGCGCGCGGCGGCGGTAAGCGGATCGGCGGCTTGCGCGAACGCCGCGCCTTGAGCGGCAACCAACAGGGGGAGAGCGAGGGTTGTGGCCCCCAACTTACGGATGCGCATGCGAAGTCTCCTGAAGAGTGCTGGCGGGGCGGGAGAGCAGGCGCGCATCGATATGCGTGCCCGTTCCCACCGGGATGTGATCGGCGGTGACGGTTGCGGGCATCGGCTCCGTCCGGTTCGTCGCGGCGGCGCGCAGAACGAACCCATCGACCGTCGCCACCACGATGCGCGGCTGCTCGGCCACCGGCGCGACAACTGTCTGTCGGCCATGTCCGCCGGGTCCGGCACAGGCCGTCGTCGTGACGATCAGTGCGCCCAGGGCAGCCGTCATCGCTTTGGCAATCGGCATCATGCACGACTCCATGCTGGCGCCCCGCGCCATGGTTGATGAATACTTAATGGTCCGAAGTATCAGGTCCGATTCGACTTGAACCCTCGGAACACGATCTGAGTGATTTGAAACGAAGAGGATTGCAACAGGACCCGGCAGCGTAGTGCCTGAAATGGCGATATTAGCCGTAAATATGCGAACTTAGCCTTATAAACTCGCTTTCGGGATCACATGGCCTGATCCGGTGCCGGTTCGACAATGAAGTTCCTGAATGATCCGATGTGGAGGAAACGGGAAATTATCTGCCCATTGCGCGTCAGAAAATAAATATGCTCGCGCATCCGTTGCAAATGAGCAGAAATATTCCTCTAAAATCATCGGCATCTATTCTTGATGCCGACCGCTTCGCGATTCTACCTTCGCCGGATAACCCACAGAGCCCGACGGGCCGAACCGGGGAGGAAGGACATATGGCATCCGATGGAAAATTCGCCGACGTCGACCTGTCGATCTTCAAGGAACTCAAGAAGCTCTCCGGCGAGAAGATCAGGCAGGCGCGAAAGGCGCTCGGTTTGACGCAGCTGGAGGTCGCCACCGAAATGGGCGGAAGCCTGCGCTGGTATCGCGCGATCGAGTCCGGCGATCCGGGGATAAGGCTGGAGGATCATCTGATCGCACTGCTCCGGCTCGGTGCATCGACCGCGCATATCGCGCTGCCTGTCCTCTATGCGGGCCAACGCATGCGGTTCCCGCGGCAACTGATCCACGGCGACCTCGCCTACATCGAGCGCAAGTGCATCGAGGCGATCTCGGACGCGGTGATCACCGGGTTGAAACAGGACCTCTTGCCGGAATGGTCGCGGAACGACGGGAAGGACCGGTCATGAAAATTGACGGTCCGGTTCGGGCGTGACGCTGGGACAGGAGGAAAAGATGGCGATCTTTCATTTCCATGTGAATATCATCAGCCGCGGCGCTGGACGCAGCATCGTCGCGGCCGCGGCCTGGCAAAACAGCTGCCGGCTGTACGATGAGCGCTACGGCCGGTTTTCCAATTTCGCGAACAAGCGGGCGGTCGCCTGGTCGGCGCTGATACTGCCGTCCGGGGCCCCCGCGCAGTGGGAGGATCGCGAGTGTTTCTGGAACGCATTGGCAGCAGCCGAAATCCGCAAGGACGCGCAGCTCGCCAGGCAGTTCGACGTCGCGCTGCCCGATGAACTGGACCTGCCGGCGTCGATCGCGGTCCTGCGGCGTTTCGCCAGCGAGATATTTTGCGTCGCGGGTTTTGCCGCCGACCTGACGCTGATCGAGATGGGCGACACGCCCAGGGGCAAGCGCCACCATGGCTATCTGCTGATACCGACCCGTCCGATCGTTGACGGGCTGTTTGGCCAGAAACCGCGCGAATGGAACAGTCGCGGGAAGCTGCTCGACATCCGTGCCGCTTGGGCGAGGGTCCTGAACGATAAGTTCGCGGCGCTGGGATATGATGTCCGCGTCGATCATCGATCCAATGAAGAACGTGGCATTAAGGCGGCACCGGTTGCGCATATCGGCGTGGCCCGCAAGCGCATCGCGGCGCGCGCCCGGCAAACATCCTGACAACACCTTACGTTGATGAACATCGGTGGCTTTGCTCATCGCCGCTTCTGGCGCCGCACTCAATTCGCTTTAGCTGCCGTCGATTCCGATGCGTTCCCGATCGCCTTGTTGAGCGCGGCATAGCGGGTTGCGAGGCGCCCATTGCTGTCCGCCAGATCGCGCGACGCCTGCAGCATCGTCCGCTGGCTGTCGATGACGTCCAGCCAGGTGATGACCCCGCCCCGATAGCGCGCGGATGCCAGATCGAACGCGGCCCGCGCGCTGTCGAGCCGCGCGGCCAGCATCGCGTTCTGCTGCTGCTCGGCGGTATAGCCATTGAGCGCATCGTCGATCTCTTGCCAGGCCTGAAGCACGGTCTGCTGGTAGGAGACCGCCGCTTCCTTCTGCTCCAGCTCGCGAAGCTGGACGACGCGCTTGCGCCGCCCGCCATCGAACAGCGGCAGGCTGACGCTCGGCCCGATCGACCAGGCGCGGCTCGCCCAGTCGAACAGGTTCTCGGCTCGATAGGATTCGAGGTTGAACCCACCGCCGAGGCGGATGCTCGGATACATGTCCGCTTTGGCGACACCGATATTGGCAGTGACGCTGTGCAACCGGGCTTCTGCCGCGCGGATATCAGGCCGGCACAACGCGATCTCGGAGGGAAGGCCGAGCGCCAGATCGGGCAGCGCGGGCTTGCCGGCATCGGCCACCGGCTTCAGCAGATCGCCTAGGGCGCCGGGCCGTTCCCCCAGCAGCAGGGCGATCTGGTTGGCCTGCGCGGCTTCCTGGGCGAGCAGCGCGGGCAGTTGCGCCTCGATCCCCTGCAATTCGCTACGCTGGCGTTCGAGATCGAAGTGATTGTTAATCCCACCCGTGGTGCGGGCCGAGAGAAGATCGGTGCGTTCCTTGAGCGCCGTGATGTCCTCCCGCGCGAGCGCAATCTTGCGCTGGGTCGCGCGCAGATCGAAATAATTGCGCGCGACGTCGCTGGCAAGGCTGAGCCGGGCATGATCGAGCAGCGCGGCCTGCTGCGCGACGCCCGCATCGGCCGCCTCGAGCGACCGCCGGACCTTGCCCCAAAGGTCGAGCTCCCAGGAGGCGTCGAGCCCGGTCTGGTAGAGCGTGAACGGCTCGCTCAATAGCTTGACCAGGGCATCCCGATCAGAACCTGACGAGGAGCTCGATACCACGTTGAGCAGCCGCGTACTGGCGCCATGTTCGCTCTGGCGCTGGCGCGACACCTGCCCGCTGGCATTGATCTGCGGCAAGCCCTGCACCGCCGCGCTACCACGCTGGACGCGCGCCTGCGCGACGTGCAGCGCGGCGGTCTGGAGGTCCGGGCTCGCGGCGAAACCGCGGCGCACCAGTTCATCCAGCACGGGATCATTGAACGCCCGCCACCAATCGGCAGGCAATGTGGCGTCCGTGCCGATGGCCCCATGCAGGCTGGCGTCGCCGCTGCGCCAACTCGTCCAGTCGGCGGGCGCGGAGGGCGCCGGCTTCGTGAAGTTCGGTCCCATGGTGCAGCCGGCCAGGGCAAGTGCCATCAGGGAAGAAGCAATTGCCTGCCGGATCGGGATGCTAGATGCGGGCGGAATGAAGGGCATGGCGAAAGTCCAGTTCATCAGGCGAGGCGGTTGCGGAAGAGCCATGCGGCGAGCGGCAGGGTAATGGCTGCCACCACCAGCATCGGCACGAAGTCGAGGGCGACATCGGCGAAGACCGCGCCCTCAAGATAGATGCGGCGCACCATATCGATGCCGAAGCGCAGCGGATTGACGTAGGTGATGAGTTGGAGGATCTGCGGCATGTTGCGCACCGGCGTCAGCATGCCCGACAACAGCATCAACGGCATCACCAGCAGGAAGGTATAGAGCATCGCCTGCTGCATGGTGAGCGACAGGGCCGAGATCGACATGCCGATGCCGACACCCGCGGCCGTGAACGTGACGAGCCCCAGATAGAGCAGCCAGTAGGAACCGTTCATCGGAATCTCGAACCAGAAGCGGATGATGAGCAGGATGATGGTCGACTGGATGAGGCCGACGAGGATCGAGGGAATAGCCTTGCCGATCAGGATCTGCATCAGACCCAGCGGCGTCACCAGCAGCTGGTCGAACGTTCCCTGTTCGCGCTCGCGCGCGACGGACAGCGCCGACAGCAGCAGGGTCTGCAAAAAGCTCAGCGCCGCGATCATTGCGGGCATCAGCGTCCAGCGCGATTCCAGGTTCGGATTATACCAGGCCCGCCGCTCGACGGTGATCGGCGGGCTGCCGCCCAACGAGCGGCCATAATCGGCAACGATCGCGCCGATCTGGCCTGCCGCCGCCCCCGCCGTCGAACTGTTGCGGCCATCAAGGATGATCTGGATCGGCGCGGTATCGCCCACGGTCAACCGATGCTCGAAGTCGGACGGGATGCTGATCGCGAGCAGCACCTTGCCGCTGTCGATGAGGTCGCCGATCTGCGCGTTGGACGCGAGCGCCGCCTCGCGCCGGAACACGCCGGTGCCGTCGAGCCGCGCAAGCAATTCGGTGGAGGCGGCGCTACGGCTCTGGTCGACCACCGCATAGGGCACATGGGTCAGGTCGTAGGTCGCGCCATAACCGAACAGCAGGGCCTGCATGAGGGCCGGGGCGAACAGGATCGTGCGGTTGGCGGGATCCTTGACCAGCGCCAGTATCTCCTTGCGGACGAGCGCGAAGGTCTGGGCGAGCCAGGCGATGAAGTCGGCGCCGAGTGTCAGTCCAGCAACGCGCATCAGTCCAGCCTCTTGCGCAAGGTGCGCCCGGTGACGAAGGCCAGCAGGACGCCGTAGGCGGCGAGAATCGCGCAATTCTTGAGGACCATTGGCCAGATCGTCCCGGCGAGGAACAGCGATTTCACCAGCTCCATGAAGTGCGTTGCGGGCAGAAGCTGGCTGACGATCTGGATCACCAGCGGCACATTGCGCAGGTCGAAGACAAAGCCCGACAGCATCATCGCCGGCATGAAGCTCGCCAGCAGCGCCATCTGGCTGGCGGCGAACTGGTTACGGGTCGTTCCCGAGATGAACAGGCCGAGCAGCAGCGCGACGATCAGGTAGAGCAGCGAGGCGACAATGATGACGAGGAGCGAGCCGCGGATCGGCACCTCGAACAGGAAGCGCGCTGATATCAGGCAGACGCCCATATCGATCGCGCCGATCACCACATAGGGCGCAAGCTTGGAGAGCACGAGCTCCAGCGGGCGAACCGGGGTCACGAACAGCGATTCCAACGTGCCGCGCTCCCATTCCCGCGCAATCAGCAGCGAGGTGAGGAACGCGCCGATCAGGGTCATCACCAGCACGAGGAGGCCGGGCACCAGATACCAGGTGCTGACGCCCGCCTCGTTGAACCAGGTGCGCTGCACCAGCGTGATACCGCCTCCCGATCCGCTACCGGATCGATCCATTATATGGCGAGAGGCTGTCTGGATCCCGCCGTTCACATAGCCTTCGATTGCGGACGCTGTCGTCGAATCCGCGCCGTTGACGATAAGCTGTATCCGCGCATCGCCCGCGGCTCGGCGCTGGGAGAAATCGACCGGCACACGCACGATGCCCTCGACCTTATGCGCGCGGATCAGCCTGACGGCCTCGTCCATGCTCGCGGCTGCGACGGGCACGAGATAGGGTGAGCCGCCGATCCCCGCGACCGCTTCCTGAGCGGCGGGGGAGCGATCCTCCAGCACGATCGCGACCGGCGCATCCTTCACGTCGAAGGACAGGCCGTAGCCGAACAGCAAGATGAGCGCGAGCGGCAGCAGCAGACCGACGAACAGGTTGCTCTTGTCGCGCAGGAGCTGGCGCACTTCCTTGCGGGTCAGCGCGATCAGCCGCCTGTGGAAGCCTGAGGCGCTGCTCATGCGGCCACCTTCTCATTGGTTTGGCGGGCACGGTTCTGTTCGACGATGGCGATGAAAGCCTCGTTCATGTCGCTTGCGTCGTCGCCGGCCTGTTCGCGCACCTCGGCAGGCGTTCCGAGCGCGAGCAGTTCGCCGGCATCCTGGATGGCGATGCGGTCACAATATTCCGCTTCTTCCATGAAATGGGTGGTGATGATGATCGTGACGCCGCCCTGCGCCAGGCTGGTGATCGTGCGCCAGAAGGCGCGGCGCGCGAGCGGGTCGATGCCGCTGGTCGGCTCGTCGAGGAAGAGGATGTCGGGCTCGTGCAGCAGCCCCGCCGCCATGGCGAGCCGCTGCTTGTAACCGACCGGCAGGATGCCGCTCTGCGCCGACGCATCAAGATCGAACTGCGCGATCACCGCCTTGACCCGCTCGCGTTTCCGCTCGCCGCGCAGACCATAAGCGCCGGCGAAGAATTCGAGATTCTCCCTGACCGAGAGGTTGCCGTAGAGCGCGAACTTTTGGCTGACATAGCCGATCCGTGCCCGCGCCTTGGCGCGTGCCGTGCGCAGATCGACACCCGCCACCTCGAGATGACCGCTGGTCGCCGGGAGCAGGCCGCACAGCATGCGAAATGTGGTGGTCTTGCCCGCGCCATTGGGGCCGAGCAGCCCGAAGATCTCACCGCGCTGCACGTCGAAGGACGTGCTGGCAACGGCAGTGAAATCGCCGAACTTGCGGACGAGATCCCGCACGACGATCACTGGCCCGTCCCGTTCCCCGGCAGATGGCGACGCGGTTTCGGCCGTACCGTACCGATCCCCGTCTTCCTTGTTCGTGTTCGCATCATCGGCTGCTTGTGCCGGCTCGTTCTCATGCTCGCGCAACAGCAGCATGAAGGCGTCTTCGAGTTCGGCGTCGCGTGGCTGGACCCTTGTGTCGGACAGCAGGTCGGCCAGCGCTGCTTCGTCGCATTGCGGCCTGCGAATGAAATGAACGTCGCCGCCCTTGGGAACCGCATCGATGATCCGGTCCGGTGCATCGATCAGGCGGGCCTGGAGAACCCGCGCGGGCCGATCCGGCAAGGCGTCGGCCACATAACCGAGGCCTTCGGCCCTCTTTCGCAGCGCATCCGGCGGGCCGTCGGCCAGTATCCTGCCGTGATGGAAAACGAAAATCTGCCCGCAGCGCTCGGCTTCGTCCATGTAAGCGGTGCTGACGATGACGCTCAATTGCTCGTCGGCGATGAGCTGGTCGATGATCTTCCACAGGTCCCGGCGCGAGAGCGGATCGACCCCGACGCTCGGCTCGTCGAGCAGCAGCAGGTCGGGCGAGCGCACCAGCGTGCAGGCTAGCCCCAGCTTCTGCTTCATGCCGCCCGACAGCTTGCCCGCCGGCCGGTCGGTGAAGCGCGCCATGTCGGTCATCTCGAGCATCCGGCCGAAGCGCTCGCGGCGCACCTCCTGCGGCACGCCGTGGAGGTCGGCGTAGAGATCGAGATTTTCCTGGACGCTCAGATCCTCGTAGAGGCCGAAGCGCTGAGGCATATAGCTGATGCGGTTCTGCACCGATTGCGGATCGGCGCGCACGTCGATGCCCAGCACATTGAGGCTGCCCTCGTCGGGGCGCAGCAGCCCCGCCATCATTCGCATGAGCGTGGTCTTGCCCGCGCCGTCGGGACCGACGAAGGCGGTCAGCTCGCCCGCGCGGACGGTCAGCGAGATGTCGTCGATCGCATCGAACGGCTTGCCGTCGGGCGCATCGAAGCGTTTTCGCAAGCCCTCGATCGCGACCGTTATGTCGGGCTCGCTCACCGCGCCGCGCCGCCATTGCCGGTATTGATCCGCACCGTCACCGGCTGCCCAAGCCGCAGGCGGTTGGCCTTGTCCTCGACCTGCACCCGGACCTCATAGACGAGGCTGGTCCGCAGTTCCTCGGTTTCGACCGACTTGGGCGTGAATTCGGCGACCGACGAGATATAGCCGATCCTGCCGGGCACCGGTTGATCGGGCATGCTGTCGCTGACCACGCTCGCCGCCATGCCCGGCTTGATGCGGCCAAGGTCGGGCTGGTTCACATAGACCCGCACCCATTTGGGATCAGCGAGGGCGATGGCGAACACCGCCTTCTGCGGCGAGGCCATGTCGCCCGGTTCGAGCAGGCGCGAGCGCACCACCCCATCGACCGGCGCGCGCAGCACGCCCTGGTCGATCCGGTGCTGGAGCAGCGCGACCTGCGCCTGCGCCGCCTTCACCTGGGCTTCACCACCCGCGACATCTTCCGCCCGCGGGCCACGCCGGGCAAGGCGGAGCGCTTCGGCCTGTTCGCGCGCCCTTGCCCGCGCCGCCACTGCCGTCTTGCTGGCATGATCGACATCCTGCGCGCTGACCCCGCGCCCCTGGGTCGAGGCGGCAATGCCGCGAAGACGCGCGAGATCACCTTCCGCGCGCGCCGCCTCGGCTTCCACCGACGTCAGGCGCGCCTGGGCCTGGGCGATTTCCTCCGGCCGGGAGCCATTGCGCAGGCGCAGCAGATTCTGCCGCTGCACCTCGCCCTGGGCTTTGGCTTCCTCGGCCTGCAGGTTGAGCGACACGGTATCGAGCGTGGCCAGGATGCTTCCCGCCTTCACGCTGTCACCTTCCTCCGCCCGCACTTGTGCGATGCGGCCGCTGTCCTCGAACGCGAGCGAAACCTGCCGCACATCGACATTGCCCTGAAGGACAAGTTCGGTCTTGCCGGCATCTTTCCCGCCACACCCACTCAGCGCCAGTCCGGCCATGCCGAGGATACTAAGGGTGCGATTGTGCATGTGACGACTCCGGACGGTGAGGACTGCGGCGAAAAGAATGTTAGTCTAAATCGGATTTAATGTTCGACTTGTCCTACAATCTGATCCGGTTCAAGAGCAAATCATGAATGGCAAACCCCTCCGAGGCCCCCGGTCGGACGGTGCGGCGACCCGCGCGCGCATATTGGAAAGCGCTGGCACATTGTTCGCGTCGCAGGGGCTGGCCTCTACCACGAGCAAGGCGATCGCCGCGAAGGCGGAAGTCGACCTTGCCTCGATCAACTATCATTTCGGCAATCGCGATGGCCTCTACCGGGCCGTGCTGGTCGAGGCGCATCGACGGTTTGTACGGCTTGAGGAACTCGAGCGGATATCTGCAAGCCAGGTGATGCCCGAAGAAAAGCTTGGCACGCTGCTCGATGCCATCGTCGGCCGCCTCGCCGGGCCCTCGCATTGGAGTACTGCCGTGCTGGTTCGGGAACTTGCGGCGCCGTCCGCGCATTTTGCCGTCCTGCGCGACGAGGAAGCGCCGCCCAAGCTTCGCGTCGCGCTGCGGATATTGAGCGACGTGAGCGGGATACCCATCGGCGCGCCGGAACTGCTCTGCTGCCTGATCAGCGTGGCCGCGCCATGCGCCATGCTGCTGATCGCCGGCGATAACCTGCCCGCACCGGGCAGGGACATATTGCGGATCGATCGCCGGGCGCTGGCGGACCATTTGCATCGTTTCGCGCTCGCGGGCCTGAACGCTGCCGGGCAGGACTATCGCGCGCGCCATGAGGAAGACAATGCCCAATTGCCAGCCTGACATTCATCCGCGCCAATCCGGGCGGACAGCCGCATTTGTCTTTGGCTTCGTCTTCCTTCTGAAGGCAGTTCTTCGTCGGCTATGGCGAGAATCTGTTCGACTATGACCGCAATGCGACACGCCTCAGGATCGGCGTGGTATTGGCGCGGTAGCCTTGGCGTCCTAGCCTCGTGTAAGGCTATAAAGCACCGAGAGCCGACAAGTAGGCACTGGATTGCCCAAAAATGCGATCTTGGCCCCTTTGGGGACTTTCCGTGAAATGCTAACCTGACATTGCGTTGTGGTCTCCCCGCGCTGCCCGACGGGTCAGCGATCCATGCACTATTTCAATCAGAATGCTTCTGGCCGAGTGTGGCGCCCTTTTGCACCCTGTGGTCGCTGCATCGTCCGATCATCTCAGAGTTATCGGAAGAGGAGGGGGAAGGGAGAAAGCGCAAGCCGTGGAGAGATCGCTGCCGGTAGCTCCATTTCCCCAATCGCGCCTCTGGAGTCAGCAGACGGTCAGATTGGATGTTACCATGCCTGACCTGCTCGCGTTCTCCGACCTGAAGGCGAAGGGCATTCCTTTCACCCGGCAGCATGTAGCACGCCTGATCAAGCAAGGGCGGTTTCCCGCGCCGATAAAGTTGGGCGTCGGGACAAACCGCTGGATATCGTCCGAAATCGACGACTGGATCGATCTGCGTAAAGCCGATCGCGACGCATTATTGAAAGCGCGTGAGGCACGCGCCTAGGACCGCAGGGGCAATTCGCCCATCGCCAACGGTGTAGAACAGCCTCTGGCTGAACTCCGCGCGTTATCTGAACACGCGAATCGCCCGTACCCGCGGTGCATCCATGCGGGTGCCAGTCATGTCGTGACGGGATGCGGCCCCCGGGCATCAGCTGTGCCGGCACTTTTTTGAACATCCTGGAGCCGCGCATCACATGGAATCTGTAGCGCAGTTTGTAGCGCAAAACGCAAAAAGAGAAAATCACCTTGCGGCGATTTCCTTGCATACTATTGATTTCACTAGAGAATTTGGTGGACGCACTTGGGCTCGAACCAAGGACCCGCTGATTAAGAGTCAGCTGCTCTACCAACTGAGCTATGCGTCCACACCCGCTTTCGGCTGGTCCGGATGGACCGTCGCCTTGGCGTGGGCGGGCTGTTAGCAGTCGCATCGCACTTTGCAAACAGGAAATCGCTCGCCCAGACGAATTTTTGCGGACAGGGCCGTTTCAGCCCCAATTGCCCGGCCGGCTGCGCCGCCGCCCCGACCGCTCGATGGCCATGATGATGCCGACGCACAGCATGACCGTCAGCATCGACGATCCGCCATAGGACATGAAGGGCAGGGGGATGCCCACCACCGGCGCCAGCCCCATGACCATCATCAGGTTGATCGCGACATAGAAGAAGATCGTCGTGGTCAGCCCCGCCGCCACCAGCCGGGCATATTTGTCCTGGCTGCGCATCGACACGCCGATCCCCCAGCGGAACAACAGCATGAATGCGCCGATCAGCAGCACGCCGCCCATCAGCCCCCATTCCTCCGCCATGGTGGCGAAGACGAAGTCGGTATGCCCTTCCGGCAGGTAATCCAGATGGCTCTGCGTGCCCTGCAGGAACCCCTTGCCGAAGATGCCGCCCGATCCGATGGCGATCTTCGACTGGCTGATATGGTATCCCGCGCCCAGCGGATCGCTCTCCGGGTCCATGAAGATCAGCACGCGGTTCTTCTGATAATCATGCAGGAAGCTGAAGGCGATGGGCACGATGGCGGCGAAGGCCAGCCCTGATCCGACGAACAGCCGCAAAGGCAGGCCCGCCAGGAACATCACCGTCACACCGCCCGCCGCGATCATGGTCGCGGTGCCCAGATCGGGCTGCACCAGCACCAGCGCCCAGGGCACGCCGATCAGCACCAGCGCCGGCCAAATCGCGTTCCATCGCCTGATCTCCCCCACCGGCAGCAGCGCATAGAAGCGCGCCACCGCCAGCACGATGACCGGCTTCATGAATTCGGATGGTTGCAACTGCATGAAGCCCAGGTTGATCCACCTCTGGCTGCCCCCCGCAACGCCGCCGATCAATTCGACCAGGAACAGCGCGACCAGCACGACGCCATAGGCGGGAAAGGCGAAACGGGCGAATAATTCCAGCGGAATGCGGCTCAGCACCAGCGCCATGCCGGTGAATATGACGAAGCGCACGCCCTGGTTGATCGCCCAGGGGGTGATGCTGCCCCCCGCCGCGCTGTACAGCACCAGCGTCCCGAATCCGGCGATGGCCAGCAATATGCCGATCACCCGCCACGGAAATTCGGCCAGAGGTTCCGGAACGATGCTCATGGCGCGCTATCCGCTGGAGGAGGCGCATCGTCGGCTTCGGCCGGAGCGGGCGGTGGAACTGGAGCCACAGGCGCAGCGGCGGCGCTGTTGCCCACCTCGGCCGCATTGGCTGCATTGGCCGCCTCCGGGGGCGGCGCCTCTCCCTTCTCAATCGCTTTCGCCAGACGATAGGCCGCCATCTGCCGTGCCATCCGCTCGGCAGGGGGGCCTCCCCAATCCTTCTCGATTGTCTCCAGCTTCTCCATCGCCTTCGCCTGATCGAACAGATAGGTCATGGTGTCGGCCGCGATCATCGGCGCGTCCTCGATCCGGTTGACGTGTCCGCCATGCTCGATGATGCAGGCGATGGCATAGCGCGGATTGTCGAACGGCGCGAAACCCTGGAACAGCGCATGGTCGCGCAGCTTGAAGGGCAGGGACGCGTTGCTGCGCACGCCGCCGCCGCGTTCCGCCATGGTGATGCGCCGCACCTGCGCCGTGCCGGTCTTGCCCGCCATCATCACGCCGGGCAGGGGAATGCGCGCCGCGCCGCCGGTGCCGCCGCCGTTCACCACCGCGCTCATCGCATCGCGGATCGTCACCAGATGCTCCTCATTCACGCCCACCGGTTCAGGCGCAGGCCGCTCCGCCCCGAAGAGGAAGTTCGGCATCAACTGCCGCCCTGTCGCCAGCCGGGACGCCATCACCGCCATCTGCAACGGATTGATCAGCATATAGCCCTGCCCGATGGTCGCGTTGACGGTATCGTAGACCTGCCATTTCTGATTATATTTCTTCAGCTTCCACGCCGGATCGGGCACCGTGCCGAAACTCTGACTGGGGAAGGGCAGGGCGAATTTCTGCCCCATGCCCACGCGCCGGGCCATGCTGGCGATGCGATCCATGCCGATCCGCTGCGCCATCTGGTAGAAATAAATGTCGCAACTCTGCGCGATCGCCCCCCGCATGTTGAGCGACCCATGACCGCGCCGCTTGTGGCAGTGGAACAGCGTGTTGCCGACCCGGATCGCGCCCGCGCAACTCACCGTGTCCATGGGCGAAATCCCCGCCTCCAGCAGCGCCAGCGCCACCATCGGCTTCACCGTCGACCCCGGCGGATAAAGCCCCTGCAACGTCTTGTTGCGCAGCGGCACATGGTCGTCCTTCGACAACATGTCCCATTCCAGATGGCTGATGCCGTCGGAAAAGCTGTTGGGATCGAAACTGGGCATCGACGCCATGGCCAGCACATCGCCATTATGGCAGTCGATCACCACCACCGACCCGCTCTGCGTCGCCAGCCTGCGCCCGGCATATTCCTGCAAGCCCGCATCGATGGTCAGCTTGATCGGATTGCCCGGCGTGTCGGGCCGGGTGGTCAGTTCCCGCACGATCTTGCCCCGCGCCGTCACCTCCACCCGCTTCGCGCCCGGCTTGCCGGTCAGTTCCCGGTCGAACGACCGCTCCAGCCCATCCTTGCCGACCTTGAAGCCCGGCGTAATCAGCAGCGGGTCTTTCCGCTCCTCATATTCCTTGGCCGACGCCGCGCCGACATAGCCCAGCAAATGCCCGACCGTCGCCCCCGCCGGATAGTTGCGCGAAAATCCCTGGCTGGGCGCGACCCCTGGCAAGTCGGGCAACCGCACGCTGACGGCGGCGAACTGGTCGTAGGTCAGCTTCTCCGCCACCTGCACCGGCCGGAAGCCCGCCGACTTGTCCAGCTCCTCCTTGATCCGCTCCACCTCGTCATCGCCCAGCGCCAGCAGATGGGCCAGGCTGCGGATGGTATTTTCCGCATCCGTCGCTCGCTCCGGGATCAGGTCGACGCGAAAGTCGGTCCGGTTATTCGCCAGCGGCCGCCCGTTACGGTCAATAATCCAGCCCCGCCGCGGCGGAATCAGCGTCAGATTGACCCGGTTGCTCTCCGACAGCAGATTATATTTCTCATTCTCCGCCACGCTGATCCAGCCCATCCGCCCGACCAGCAACGCTCCAATCGCCCCCTGCAACCCGCCCACCACCATCGCCCGGCGAGTGAAGGTGAAGGACAGGGATGCTTCGGTGACGGTCTTCTTCTTGAGCAGGGGCAGCTTCATGCCATCACGCGCCAGCTATCGATCCGGGCGCATTGCCGGACGACGAAGGGAAAGAGCAGCACGGTCCAAAGCATTTGCGGCGCAACCAGCAACAGCTTGATATTTCCTCCGCCGGTGATCCGCGCAAAGAAAACGCCGCCGGCGATGCAGAAGATAATCGCCGCCGCCGCGATTAACCAGTCCTGCCGGTAACTGCGCCAGACCATGCGATGTTCGACGGCGTCGATGCCGATCAGCGTGACGGTCCACAGGAACATGGCCGACCCGATGGGCTGGCCGCTGGCGATGTCGTCGAACAGGCCCAGCGGCACGCCGATCCATGTTCGCCATAATTCCGGGCGCAGCAGCCGCCAGGACAGCATCAGCAACAGGCCGAAGGGCGGCATGACCGGCGACTGCGCGATCACCGGCAGCGTCGTCACCAGCGACCCCAGCATCACCGTGATCACCGGCGTCCCCGCCAACCGGAAGCGCGACGGATGACGGCCCAGGCGCGGCACATGCTGCATATGCGGGTCGATCATGGCGGGGGCGCATCTACCGAAGCGTTCGCCCCTGCTTCGGGCTGAATGGGCGGCTCGACTGGCGCATTGGCGTCGCTCCGCGTCACCGTTTCCTCAAAGGACCGCTCGACCACCACGGCGTCCACCTTGGACGGATTGGCGAGCGGCACGCCATAGGCGATCTCGCCCTCTATCCGCACGATCACCGCGACCGGAATATTGGGCTGATAGACCCCGCCGATCCCCGACGTCACCAGCAGGTCGCCCGGCTTGAACGGATTGCGCCCCGCCGCCAGCGCCCGGATTTCCAGCGTTCCGTCGCCAAGCCCGGTCGAAATGGCGGGTACACTGTCATTGGCCCGCCGCACCGGCACGATATTGCTGGTATCGGTCAGCAGCAGCACTTCGGCCGTATTGGGCGTGGTGATATGGATGCGCCCGATCAGCCCCTCAGGCGCACGAACAGGCATGCCCGGCCGCACCCCCTGCCAGCGCCCCGCATTCAACCGTGCATAACGCCGCGTGCTGGAGGAGGAGGAGGCGATCAGTCGCGCCGTCAGCAATTCGCTGCCGTCATCCTCGACCAGTTTCAGCAGTTTCTTGAGCCGCAGATTCTCCTGCGCCACGGCCTTCGCCTCGATGATCCGGTTGCGGTCATTCTCCACCTGCCGCCGCAGCGCGACATTCTGCGACCCGGCGCGCCAGAAGGAGGCGAGCACCTCATCGACCGAAGCGACCCCGCTCACCATATTCTTGAGCGTCAACGAAGCCGGACGCGTGACCTCCGCCGTCGCGATGCGGATCGCGGCGAACCCAGTCGGATCGAAAATGGCGACAACCACCAGAAGCAGGCCGACGGCGGCGCCCGTCATCGCCACCACATAGCTGGCGAAGAGGCTATATTGCGCCTTCCGGTTGTGTCCGGGACGTCGGCTGGGTGGCCGCGCCATCCACTTGCCCCCTTAAGCGGTCTGGAGAACGCCCCGGAAGATCGGATCTTCCATCGCCCGGCCAGTGCCGATGGCGACGCAGGTCAGCGGATCTTCGGCGATGGTGACGGGCAGGCCGGTCTCGTCGCGCAGCTCGTCGTCCAGCCCCTTCAGCAGCGCGCCGCCGCCGGTCAGGACGATGCCCTGATCGACAATGTCCGCCGCCAGTTCCGGCGCGGTATTCTCCAGAGCGATGCGAACGCCCTCGACGATGGTGCTGATCGGCTCCGCGAGAGCGTCGGCGATCTGCCCCTGGTTGATCGAGATTTCCTTGGGCACCCCGTTCACCAGATCGCGGCCCTTGATGTGGATCGTCTCGCCCACGCCGTCTTCGGGCGGCTGCGCGACGCCGAACTGCTTCTTGATCCGCTCGGCGGTCGCTTCGCCGATGAGCAGATTGTGATGACGGCGCACGAAGGAGACGATGGCCTCGTCCATCTTGTCCCCGCCGACACGGACGGAAGTAGTGTAGGCCAGACCCCGCAGCGAAAGCACCGCGACTTCGGTCGTGCCGCCGCCGATATCGACCACCATCGACCCGATCGGTTCAGTCACCGGCATGTCCGCGCCAATCGCGGCGGCCATCGGCTCCTCGATCAGGAACACCTGCGAAGCGCCCGCATTGCTGGCCGCGTCGCGAATCGCGCGGCGCTCCACGCTGGTGGAACCCGACGGCACGCAGATCACGATTTCCGGGAAGCGCCAGGGCCGCGATTTGCCGCCATGCACCTTGGTGATGAAATGCTTGATCATCTGCTCCGCGACGTCGATGTCCGCGATCACGCCGTCCCGCAGCGGCCGGATGGCTTCGATCGAATCGGGCGTCTTGCCCATCATCAGCTTGGCGTCGTCGCCGACCGCCTTGACCCGCTTCACGCCGTTCAGCGTCTCGACCGCCACCACCGAAGGTTCGTTCAGCACGATGCCGCGCCCGCGCACATAGACCACGGTGTTCGCCGTGCCGAGGTCGATGGCCATGTCCTGGGAGGAGAGTTTGAAAAGTCGCGAGAAGATCGACATGCCTGTTCCTGTTCAGCCCACCCCCCCGGCGAAGCGAACCGGGTCAGTCGGAAAGTTCGCCCCACGTTTCACCCGCCCCCTTGGGTTAACCAAAATTTTCTTGAGGCTTGTGTCTCGCGGAAAGCGCTCGCTTGGGCTAGTCACTAATCAATGTCAATACGCCGTCTGCCCGAACATCTGGTCAATCGCATCGCCGCGGGCGAAGTGGTCGAAAGACCCGCCAGCGCGCTCAAGGAAATCGTTGAAAATGCGGTGGATGCCGGATCGCGCCGGATCGCCATCCGCATCGCGAACGGGGGCCTCGACAGGATCGAGGTCAGTGACGACGGCTGCGGCATGGATTCATCGGAAATCGCGCTGGCGCTGGAACGCCACGCCACGTCCAAATTGCCCGACGACGCCATCGAAAATGTCGCCACGTTGGGCTTCCGTGGCGAAGCCTTGCCCTCTATCGCCAGCGTCGCCCGCCTCTCCATCGACAGCCGCCCGGCGGGCAGCGACGGCTGGAACCGCACCGTCGACAATGGCGTGGTGGTGAACGAAGGCCCCGCCGCCCTGCCGCCGGGCACGCGGGTGATAGTCGAACAATTGTTCGGCAAAGTCCCCGCCCGCCGCAAATTCCTGCGCTCGGCCAAGGCGGAATATGCCGCCTGCCTGGACGTGGTCCGCCGCCTCGCCATGGCGCATCCCGCCATCGCCTTCAGCATGGAACATGACGGCCGCCGGGTGCTGGGCGTGCAGGCGGACGAAGCGCGGGAGGATCGCGTCGCCGCGCTCACCGACCGGGCGCTGGCGGACAATCATGTCATCGTCGCACTGGAACGGGAAGGGGTGCGCCTCTCCGGCGTGGCCTCGCTCCCCACCTATAATCGCGGCGTGGGCGATCATCAGTTCCTGTTCGTTAACGGTCGCCCGGTGCGCGACCGGCTGCTCGTCGGCGCAGTGCGCGGCGCCTATGCCGACATGCTGGCGCGGGACCGGCACCCGGTCGTCGCCCTGTTCCTGGACGTCCCACCGCTGGAGGTCGACGTCAACGTCCACCCCGCCAAGACGGAGGTGCGCTTCCGCGACCCCGCGCTGATCCGGGGCATGATCGTCTCCGGCCTGCGCCGCGCCCTGGATGCGGAGGGTTTCCGCGCCGTCCAGCATGCCGACCCCGCAGGTCTCTCCGCATGGAGGCCCGAACCCGTCTCCCCCACGCCGATCGGCGCCATGCCGATCTTCGAAGCCGCAGGCGCGCCCGTTCCGGCCTACTCTGTGGCCGAACGCCGCCCGACCTTCCTCACCCCTCCGCCCCAGGCCCGCGCCGAACCCGCCGCCGCGCCCGCCCCGGAAGGTACCAGCTTCCCGCTTGGCGTCGCCAGAGGTCAGGTCGCCCGCACATATATCGTGGCGGAGGCGGAGGACGGCCTCGTCATCGTCGACCAGCACGCCGCCCATGAACGGCTGACGCTGGAGAGGATGCGCCGCGCTATGGAAGGGCAGGGGGTGGCGGCGCAGGCGCTTCTCCTCCCCGAAGTGGTCGAACTGGACGAACCAGCCTGCGACCGGCTGGAAGCGCGCATCGCGGAACTCAAGGATTTCGGGCTGGAACTGGAACGCTTCGGCCCCGCCGCCATGCTGGTCCGCGCGACCCCGGCGATGTTGGGGCAGGGCGACGTACAGGGGCTGGTGTCGGATCTGGCCGACGACCTCGCCGCCTATGACAGCGCGCTTTCCCTGAAGGAGCGCCTGGACCTGGTCGCCGCCACCATGGCCTGCCACGGCTCCGTCCGCGCAGGCCGGATATTGAGCGTGGCGGAAATGAACGCCCTGCTCCGCGAAATGGAGATCACCCCCCGCAGCGGCCAATGCAACCACGGCCGCCCCACCTGGGTAAAGCTCGGCCATGGCGACATAGAAAAACTCTTCGGCAGAAAGTAACCTCCCCCAATCCTCCCCATCAAAGATGGGGAGGGGGACCGGCCGAAGGCTGGTGGAGGGGAAATAACCCAACCTAACCCATCCGGAAGGAACCAGAAAAAAATGAACCGGCTCCTCTTCCTCCTCGCGCTAACCCCGCTGAACGCCCAGGCCGCCCCAGCCCCCTGCGCC
>NZ_JFHR01000002.1 GCF_000722875.1 Sphingobium chlorophenolicum
GACTCTCTTAATCCCCCCTACGCGAAGCGTGGGGAGGGGGACCGCCGCCGAAGGCGGGGGTGGAGGGGAAATGGCGCGACCTGCGCATCTTCCCCTCCGTCAGCGCTTCGCGCTGCCACCTCCCCATCTATCGATGGGGAGGAATAGGATAGGTTCGCTTTCCACCTAAATCGACCAGCTAGAGCGCCTTCTCATACACTTGATAGACCTTGTTCACCTTGCTCTCGATCGCGTCGGCGATGGCGTTCATGCCCTGATTGTCGTCCAGCACCCAGCCGATCTCGCCTCTGGTCGCGCCATAGTTGGCGATGGCGTTGCGCCGGATATATTCGATCATCATGAAGGCCAACTGGCTCGCCAGGCGCGACGATTGCAGCCGCTGCACCACACCCATCAGCGGCACCCGCATGGTTCGCACCTGGGGCTTGCGCAACCACCACAACAGCTTCGCCCAGCCGAAGGGGAAGAGCGATCCGTTCAGGGGCGCAATCGCCTCATTCAGGTCGGGCAGCGTCATCATGAACGCCACCGGTTCCCCCTCCAGCTCCGCGATCATGATCAGGTCGTTGAACACGATCGGCTTCAACTGCTTGCCGAAATGCGCGACTTCCTCGTCGGTGATCGGCACGAAGCCCCAATTATTGCCCCAGGCATCATTCAATATGCCCAGGATGATCGCCGCCTCGCTGTCGAATTTCGACTTGTCGACCTTGCGGATGCGGATGCGCGCATTCTTCTCGCCCGACTGGACGATGCGCTGGATCAGCGGCGGGAACGGGTGGGTGATGTCCAGCTCATAGGTTTTGAGCTGCTTGACGGGCCTATAGCCCGCGCCCTCGACCATGGCCTGATATTCCGGCCTAGCATGGCCCATCATCACCGTCGGCTTATGGTCGAAGCCCTCGATCAGCAGCCCCGGCTCCTCCCAGATGGACAGCGAAATCGGCCCCAGCACGCGGGTCATGCCCTTGGCGCGCAGCCAGCCCTCCGCCGTCGCGATCAATGCCGCGCCGGTTTCGGCATCCTCCGCCTCGAACAGGCCGAAATTGCCGGTGCCCGGCCCCATGCCCTGTTCTGCGGGCTGGGCCAGCGCCAGATGGTCCAGATGGGCCGACACGCGCCCGACCACCCTGCCGCCCCGGCGCGCCAGGAAATATTGCGCCTCGGCATGGCCGAAAAAGGGGTTCTTGCCGGGCGTGATCAGGCTGACCACCTCATCCTTCAACGGCGGCACCCAATTGGGATCGTTGGCATAAAGCCGCCAGGGCAGGTCCACGAAAGCCTTGCGGTCCGCCTTGGACATGACGGGGGTGATCACCAGTTCGTTATTGGCCACGGCGAGGGGAGCTTTCGCAAGAGCAGGAGAGTTTGATCAGGACGGATCGTCGCTTGTTTCGGGAATGTCAATCGAGACATGAACGGATCGGATCAGGATGACGAAATCGTCATGTTGCTGCCCCAATTGCAGCGCATTTACCCTTTAGGAACCACGGCATGACTGTGCACGATCCCCTTATTGCAGCCGCGTCACGCACCAGGAGCGCGATCCCCGACGACGCGGCGATGTTGCGCGCTGCGGCCGATCTGACCCGTGAATTGTCGACGGCCAGGGCCGCCATCTACTGGCCCGACATGCTGGCGTCGGCCTTTGTTGGCTATGCCGCGCTGGCGGGGGCGATCATGACCGCCAGTTCGTCGCTCATGCTGGCGTCCGGTCTGGTGGCGATGCTGGCGCTCTATCGCGCGGCGAGCTTCATCCATGAACTGACCCATATCCGCAAAGGTGCGTTGCCCGGCTTCCGCTTCGGCTGGAACCTGATCGTCGGCATTCCGCTGATGATCCCCAGTTTCATGTATGAGGAAGTGCATACACAGCATCATGCCCGCAGCCGCTACGGCACGGCGAACGATCCGGAATATCTGCCGCTGGCGCTGATGAAGCCTTGGTCGCTGCCCCTGTTCATCCTGGTGGCGTCGCTGGCCCCCATCGGCCTTATCCTGCGCTTCGGCCTTCTGACGCCGCTCAGCCTGATCGTCCCGCCGCTGCGGCGGAAGGTGGTGGCGGAATTTTCCGCGCTCTCCATCAACCCCGCCTATCGCCGTCGCGCGCCGGAGGGAGAGTTTGCCCGGCAATGGGCCTGGCAGGAAGCGGGCGCGAGCCTCTTCGCGCTGGCGCTGGTCGGCAGCGTCTTCGTCTTCGGCTGGAAGCCGCTGCTTACCTATATGGCGGTGCATTCGGGCATGACCGTCATCAACCAGCTTCGCACGCTGGTCGCGCATCTCTGGGAAAATGAGGGCGATGCGATGACTGTCACCGCCCAATATCTGGACTCGGTCAATGTACCGCCGCCGTCGCCCTTTGCCGAGATCTGGGCGCCGGTTGGCCTGCGCTACCACGCGCTGCATCACCTGTTGCCGAGCGTGCCCTATCACGCGCTGGGCGAAGCGCACCGCCGTCTGGTAGCGACGCTGGCGAGCGATTCGCCCTATCATCAGGGCAACTACCCCGGCATGTGGCCGCTGGTCGGCAAGATCGCTCGCTCCACGATGGTGAAGCGCTGATCTATTCCTCAGTCCGGAACAACACCGTCTCGCCCACCAGCAGGAACAGCAGAAATGGCGCCCAGGCCGCCAGGAACGGCGGATAAGCCCCCAAATTCCCCATGGCGAGGGAGAAATTGTCCGCGACGAAATAGGCGAAGCCCAGCGCCATCCCCATCACGGCGCGCACGAACAACTGCCCTGAACGCGCCAGCCCGAAGGCCGCCACTGACCCCAATATCGGCATCAGCAGCGCCGACAGAGGCCCCGACAGCTTGTGCCACAAGCTTCCCTCCAACTCGGATGTAGGCCGCCCTGCATCGCGCAAATCGCCGATTGCCGCCCGCAACTGGCTGAAGGTCAGCGCATCGGGATCGACCTTCGCCAGGGTGAACTGATCGGGCCGGATATCGCGCCCGAAGCGCACCGTGCCGACCTGCCGCTCCGTTCCCCGCGCCACGTCGAACTGCCGCGCCTCCTCCAGCACCCAGCTCTTGGCGACCGGATCATAATGCCCCTTTGGCGCCTGAACGATGGTGGTCAGCATATTGTTGACGCGGTTGAAAATCTCCACCTTGCGCAGTTGCACCGCCGTGCCGCGCCCGGCGACGATGGCCGCCGTCACCAGATTATTGCCGTCGCGCACCCAGGGGCTGGCCTTCACGCCGGTTTCAGGGGGCAGGGGGCCGTAATCCACCGCCTGCCATGCGGAAAGCCGCGCCGTCGACCGCGCCACGATCCGTTCGTTGAAGGCATAGCTGATCATCGCCACGCCCAGCGCCGCGGCCAGCAGCGGCGCCAAAATCTGATGCGCCGACAGCCCCGCCGCCTTCATCGAGATGATCTCGCTATTCTGGTTCAGGGTGGCCAGCATGATCAACGTGCCGAGCAGCACGGAAAAGGGCAGGAACCGCGCCACGATCTGCGGCGCGCGCAACGCCACATAATGCCATAATTGCGCGTCGCCATTGCCGGCATAGGCAAGGATGTCGCCCGATTCGCCCAGCAGGTCGAGCGTCTGGAGCACAGCGACCAGCATCGCCAGAACCGCGAAGGTCCGGGTCAGGAACAGCCGCGCCATATACCAACTGATCTGGCGCGACGGGAAGAAATTGAACTGATGCATGGGTCAGGCGGCTCCTTCCGCCATGGTTTTCGTACCTGGCCGCCGTCTGAAAAGACCCAACAGTCGGAAGGCCTGGTTGGCGATCTTGGCGAAGGCATATTCCAGCGCGGCGATCGGCTGGCCGCCTGGCCGGTGCGCGATCACATGATACATCCACATGATCAGCCCGGCGAACAGCAGGAACGGCCCCCATAGCGCGATGATCGGGTCGATCCTGCCCAGCGATCCAACGCCCTGCCCATATTCGTTGACCTTGTGATAGGTGACGATGAACACGATCGACAGGAACACGCCCAGCGCCGAGGTGGATCGCTTGGGCGGAATGGCGAAGGCCAGCGCCGCCAGCGGCAGCAGCAGCATCATCGCCACCTCCACCATGCGGAAATGGAAATTGGCGCGTATCTCGTTGCGCAGCTTGTCGGGCGTTCCCGGATCATGGCCGATCATCACCAGTTCGGGGATGGTCTTTTCCCGGTCGACGTCGCGCCCCCGGAATTTCTCTATCTGCGGCAGGTCGATCGGCAGGTCATGGCTGGAAAAGGAGAGGATTCGCGGCGATTTATATTTGGGCGCATCATTGACCAGCACGCCGTCGCGCAGGCGGAAGATGATGGTGTCGGGATCGTCGGTCGCCAGGAATTCGCCCTGCGCCGCCGTCACCGCCACGGTCTGCCCATCCTTGCCCATGGCGCGCACGAAGATGCCCTGAAGGTTGCGCCCTTCGTCCAGGCTGCGCTCGATCCGCAGGGTCATGCGCTTGCCCAGATTGGTGAACTCGCCCACCTTGATCGACGCGCCCAGCGCGCCCGACCGCAGCTCGAAGCGCAGCGCCTCATAGGCATGGCGGGACAGCGGCTGGACGAAGCCGACAATGCCGAAATTGAGCAAGGCCAGCGCAATCGCATACATATAGGGCACGCGCAGCAACCGGCCGTAGGAAAGCCCCACGGCGCGCATCACGTCCAGTTCGGAAGACATGGCAAGCTTTCGAAAAGCCAGCAAAATCCCCAGCATCAACCCGATGGGAATGCCGAGCGACAGATATTCGGGCATCATGTTCGCCAGCATCCGCCACACGACGCTGACCGGCCCGCCCTCCGCCGCGACGAAATCGAACAGGCTCAGCATCTTGTCGAGCACCAGCAGCATGGCCGAGATCACCAGCGTTCCCAACATGGGCAGGGCGATCAGGCGGGCGAGATATCTGTCGGTGGCTGTCAGCATTTCTCTAAGTGGTCGTCCCATCACCATGATTTGGCCGCAAACCCCCCCCATATGCGAGTCAGGTCAATTTGCGGGGCGAACAGGGGCTCGCCGTCCTCTTCAACGGGCGGCTATAGCTTCACGGAGTTGGATGGTCATGTTCAAAGTTGCAATGGGTCTGATGTCGGTGGGGGCCTTGTTCGCCGCCGCTCCGGCAATCGCCCATGGTATGGAGATCGGCAACGACCTGGAACGCTGCTCCGCCACAGCCAAGGGTCCGGCGGTTCTGGTCGACGTGCGCGGCTTTTCCGCCGCGACCGGCACGGTGCGCGTGCAATCCTATCCCGCGACCAAGGCCGCTTGGCTCGCCAAGGGCGAATGGCTCAATCGCATCGACGTGCCGGTGAAGGCCAGCAATGGCGAGATGCGTTTCTGCGTGCCGGTGCCGCAACCGGGCAAATATGGCATCGCCGTGCGCCACGACCGCGACGGCAATGGCAAGACCGACCTTTCCCGCGACGGCGGCGGCTTTTCCAACAATCCGTCGATCAGCATCTTCAACCTGGGCAAGCCGGGGGTCGAAAAGGCGGCCTTCTATGCGGGGCCGGGCGTGACGAAGATCACCATCAACCTCAAATATATGTGATCCCCGGCCATGGTTCGCGTCGCCCTCCTGTCCAATCCCAAATCCACGGGCAACCGGCAGACGCTTCCACGCGTGCGCAGCTATTGCGCCAGCAATCCCGACATCTTCCATTATGAGGTGGAACATGTGGACCAGATCGGCCGAGCGCTCCAGACCATCGCCCGCGTCGATCCCGTCGTCATCGTCATCAACGGCGGCGACGGCACGGTGCAGGCCGCGCTGACCGAACTCTATCAGGGTGAACATTTCCCGGGCCGGGTGCCGCCCATCGCGGTGCTGCCAAACGGCAAGACCAATTTGATCGCACTCGACCTCGGCATCCATGGCGACCCGATCAAGGCGCTGGAAAGGATCGTCCAGATCGCCAAGGCGGGCGTCGACGACCATGTCGTGGCGCGCGAGCTGATCGCCCTGTCGGACGGGCAGGCGGAAAGCCGGCCGGTGCTGGGCATGTTCTTAGGGGGTGCGGGTCTGGCCGATTACATGCTCTATTGCCGCAACCAGATCTATCCGCTGGGCCTGTCCAACGGCCTCAGCCATTTCCTGACGGCGCTAGCGGTGGTGGTGTCGCTGCTGTTCGGCATCCGCGCCCGATTCCTGCCGCAATCGAGCCATCCGGTGCGCATCTCGCTGATCCGCGACGGGCAATTGGCCGGACGTTTCGCTGTCCTGATCGTGACGACGCTGGAAAAGCTGCTGCTGGGCGTGCAACCGGGCGACAGCAGGCGCGGCAATATGAAATTGATGGCCGTCGACCAGAACCTTCCCGCGCTGCTACGCCTCGTCTGGGCGAGCGTCACCAACCGCGTGGGCAAGGCGCAGATGCAGGGCATCCATCTGGAGCAAGGCGACGTGATCCGCATCGAGGGCGAACACAGCAGCGTGATCCTGGACGGCGAACTGTTCGAGGCGTCCGAAGGCAAACCCATCGTCCTGCGCTCGACCGAACCGGTACCGTTCCTTCGCCTGGCGGCCTAAGGAAGATTTTCGGGGGCGTGCCCTGTTCCCCTCCACCAGCCTTCGGCTGGTCCTCCTCCCTATCTGACGATGGGGAGGAATAAGAGCGTCCGCAATCCACCCCAAACAACCTATTTCCGAAAGCTCTCCGCAGCCGCGCAGGCGAGTTGATCGGCCCGCTCATTCTCCGGGTGTCCGGCATGGCCCTTGACCCATTGCCATGTCACCTGATGGCGGGCGACGGCCTTCACCAAAAGCTGCCAGAGTTCGGCATTCTTCACCGGCTTCCTGTCCGCCGTCCTCCAGCCATTCTTCTGCCAGCCGAACACCCATTTGGTGATGCCGTCCATTACATATTTGCTGTCGGTGTAGAGCGTCACCCTGCACGGCCGTTTCAGCGTCTCCAGCGCCTGCACCGCCGCCATCATCTCCATGCGGTTGTTGGTGGTCTGCGCCTCTCCGCCGGAGATTTCCTTCTCCTTCTCGCCGAAGCGCAGCACCGCGCCCCAGCCGCCGGGGCCGGGATTGCCCTTGCACGCGCCGTCGGTGAAGATCTCTACCTGCGGCAGTTCGCTCATGCGCCGAGCAGCATGGCCGGATCGGCGCTGGCGTAGAAATCGAGGCGGCGCAGATAGGCGAGCGGATCCTTGCGCGTCACCAGCGCGTCGGCGGGCGTGTTGATCCAGTCATAGGCCCGCGTCAGCAGGAAGCGCAGCGCTGCGCCCCGGCACAGGATCGGGAAGGCGGCGCGTTCGGCTTCGGACAGGCCGTGGGTCGCAGCATAGCCAGCGCCCAGCGCTGCCGCGCGGTCCCCGAACCAAGTCGCGCCGTCGTTGCTGAATACCCATGCGCTGTGCGTGACGGCCAGGTCATAGGCGCGGATGTCGGTGCAACTGAAATAAAAGTCTATCAGGCCCGTCACCGAATCGCCCAGCATCAACACATTGTCCGGGAACAGGTCGGCATGGATCACCGACCGGGGCAGGTCGGAGGGCCAATGCGCATCGAGGAAAGTCAGTTCCTCCGTCACTCGCGCGCCCAGGCCGGAGGCGATCCGGTCGAAATCCTCGCCGCATTTCGCCGCCAGTTCATGCCAGCCGGGCAGGTCGAGGGCGTTGCGGCGGGTACCGGTGAAACCCTCCGCCGCACGGTGCATCTCGCCCAGCGCCGCGCCAACTGCGCGGGCCTGGCCCACGGTCGGTTCGGTGACGGAGATGCCGGTGAGGAACTCAATCAGGCAGGCGGGGCGTCCGGCGAGTTGCTGGAGCCGCCTGCCGTCCCGATCCGAGATGAAGCGGGGGACGAGGCAGCCGCGCGCACCCAGATGATCGAGCAGGTCCATGAAGAAGGGCAGGTCCGCCTCATCCACCCGCTTTTCATAGAGGGTCAGGATATAGCGATGGCCCTTTCCGTCATGGCCGGTCGTTTCGAGCAGGTAATTGCTGTTCTCCACGCCCTCGGCAATGCCCTTGGCGGACACGAGGCGGCCCGCGTCGTAGCGGGTGAGGAAGGCGTCGATTTCCTCTGCGGGAACCTGGGTATAGACGGCCATGGACCTACGCCGCCTCCAGTCCGCGGGGGAGCTTGAAGGAAATGCTTTCGCGGGCGGTTTCCACCTGTTCCTCCGTCACGTCGAACCGCATCGCCAGCCGGTCGACCACCTCGCGCACCAATATTTCGGGGGCCGAAGCGCCTGCGGTGAGGCCCAGCGTCCGCACGCCTTCCAGCCACGCGAAGTCCATGTCGTCGGCGCGCTGGATCAGGCGGGCAGGCGTGCCCTCGCGCTCCGCCACCTCCACCAGCCGCAGCGAATTGGAGCTGTTGGGCGCGCCGATCACATAGACGGCGTCGCATTGGGAAGCGATTGCCTTGACCGCCGCCTGCCGGTTGGAGGTGGCGTAGCAGATATCCTCGCCCTTGGGCGCGTGGATGGCCGGAAAACGGCGCTGGAGCGTCGCGACGATGGCGGTGGTGTCGTCCACCGACAGCGTCGTCTGCGTCAGGAAGGCGAGGTTGCCGGGATCGGCGGGGGTGAAGGCCTCGGCATCCTCGACCGTCTCGATCAGGGTCATGTTGCCCGCGTCGACCTGGCCGAAGGTGCCGACCACTTCCGGATGACCTTTATGGCCTACGAAGAGGATGTGGCGGCCCGCCTCCACCTGCCGTTCGGCCTGCCGGTGGACCTTGCTGACCAGCGGGCAGGTGGCGTCCAGATAGTCCAGGCCGCGTTCCTCCGCCTTGGCGGGCACCGCCTTGGGCACGCCATGGGCGGAAAAGACGACCGGAACGCCGTCGGGTACCTGATCCAGTTCCTCCACGAAGATCGCGCCCTTCGCCTTCAGGCTGTCGACCACATATTTGTTGTGGACGATTTCATGGCGGACATAGACCGGGGCGCCATATTTCTCGATCGCCCGTTCGACGATGACGATGGCGCGGTCGACACCGGCGCAAAAGCCGCGTGGGGCGGCGATCAGCAGCTTCATGGGCGGTTGAGAGGTCATGGCTTGCCGCTTAGGCTAATGTCGCTTTGGATGAAAGCCGCTTCCTTTCGGTTGCGTGGGAAGCAGGCTATGGATAAGAAGCCCAACGCCTGTTCCCAAGGGATTGCCTGTGACCTTTTCTCGAATTGCGCTGACCGGAATGATCGCCCTGGCCCTGGCGGGCTGCTCGCAGCGGGGCGAAATCGACCCGACCGGCGGCATCGTGGCCGTTCGTTCGGCCTGCCCGACGGCGGCGATTCCGGCGCAGACCGGCGATGTCACCCTGTTCGATCCGGCCGGCAGCACCGACGCCCGCGCCATCGACGTGGTGGCGGACATCACCAATTTGCGCTCGACCTGCTCCGACGGGGAGCAGCTTTACACCGAGGCGACCTTCACCGTGAACGCACGCCGCAGCGACGCGAGCGTGGCGCGGCAGGTGACGCTGCCTTATTATTCGGCGGTGGTGCGCGGCGGCAATGCCGTGGTCGCCAAGCGCGTGGGGCAGGTCGTGCTGGACTTTCCGGCGGGCCAATATCGCGCCAGCGCGACCGCCAAGGCCGGTTCCTACGTCAACAAGGCTGCCGCCACGCTGCCGGGACCGATCCAGGCGATGATCACCCAGAAGCGCAAGGCGGGCGACGCCGACGCGGCGATCGATCCCTTCGCGCAGCCGGACGTCAAGGCGGCGTTGCAGCGAACCAGCTTCGAGTTGCTCGTGGGGTTCAACCTGACCCAGGACCAGCTCCGATATAACGCGACACGCTAAGCTAAGCTCAGTTTATTTCCCGTTCGGGCCGAGCTTGTCGAAGCCCCATACTTCTTGGAAGAAAGGGCGACCCTTCGACAGGCTCTGGGCGAACGGCCCCTGTTGGAAAGTTGACCCTCTTGTCCCTGTATAATCGCTTCACCGCCCATCTCGACGCCGTTCTCGACGCGCTGGAGTCTGACGGCACGCTGCCCGCTGGCCTCAACCGCAAGCCGGTGACGGTCGAGCCGCCGCGCGACCCCAGCCATGGCGACCTGGCCACCAATGCCGCCATGGTGCTGGCCAAGCCCGCGGGCACCAATCCGCGGGCGCTGGCGGAAAAGATCGTCGCGGGCCTGGAGAGGCTGGACGAGGTGGAGGGCGCGTCCATCGCCGGGCCGGGCTTCATCAACCTGAGGCTCACCGACGCCACCTGGCGCGCCGAACTGGCCGCGATCCATGCGGAGGCGGAGGAATATGGCCGCTCCTCGACGGGCGAGGGCGTGACGGTCAACGTCGAATATGTCTCCGCCAACCCAACCGGGCCGATGCATATGGGCCATTGCCGGGGCGCGGTGGTGGGCGACGCGCTGGCGACCCTGCTGGAGCATGTCGGGCACAAGGTGATCCGCGAATATTATATCAACGATGCGGGCGGGCAGGTGGATGTGCTCGCCCGGTCGGCGCATGTGCGTTATCGCGAAGCCCTGGGGGAGGATGTGGGGGGAATCCCCGAAGGCCTCTATCCGGGCGATTATCTGGTGCCGGTGGGACAGGCGCTGGCGGCCGAATATGGCGACAAATATGTCGGCGCAGTGGAGAGCGAATGGCTGGCATCGTTCCGCACCAAAGCGGTAGCCGCGATGATGGACATGATCCGCAGCGATCTGGCGCTGCTGGGCATCCATCACGACATCTTCTCCTCCGAGGCTGAATTGCAGGCGGCGGGGAAGCCCGAAGCGGCCGAGAAGTGGTTGCGCGAACATGATCTGGTCTATGACGGCGTGCTGGAAGCGCCCAAGGGCGAGACGCCGGAAGATTGGGAGCCGGTCGAACTGCCGCTGTTCCGCTCGACGAAGTTCGGGGACGATCAGGACCGGCCGATCAGGAAATCCAACGGAAGCTGGACCTATTTCGGCGCCGACATGGCCTATCATTACCAGAAGGCGCAGAAGGCGGACCAGTTGATCGACATCTGGGGCGCCGACCATGGCGGCACGGTGAAGCGCATCCAGGCCGCCGTCGCCGCGCTGACCGAAGGGAGGGCGCGGTTCGACGTCAAGCTGATCCAGATGGTCCGCCTGCTGCGCGACGGCGAGCCGGTGAAGATGTCCAAGCGCGCAGGCAATTTCGTGACGCTGGCCGACGTCGTGCGCGAAGTGGGCAAGGATGTGGTCCGCTTCACCATGCTGACGCGCAAGGCCGATGCGCAGATGGACTTCGATTTCGCCAAGGTGGTGGAGGCGTCGAAGGACAATCCCGTCTTCTACGTGCAATATGCCCATGCGCGGATTTCCTCGCTCGGACGGCGCGCCGAAGAGGCCGGGATCGACCTGCCTGCGCCTGACCTGTCCCGCCTTGGGACGGAGGAATTGGGGCTGGTGAAGCTGGCCGCGCAGTTCCCCCGCGTGGTGGAGGGGGCGGCTTCCGCCCGTGAGCCGCATCGTATTGCCTTCTATCTCAATGACTTGGCTTCGGCATTCCATAGCTGGTGGAATTTGGGGAACGACAATCCGCAGGCGCGGGTCATCCTGACGGACGATCCGGCCACCACCTCTGCGCGGCTTTTCTTGAGCCGGGGAATCGGGCAAATCATCCGTAACGGGTTGGCGCTGATGGGCGTCGCGGCCCTGACCGAGATGCAATGACCGGCGGAGTTTAGGACTGATGGGCGACTATGCGCGGGGCAGGTTGGACCTGGACGACGAGGATCGTCTGCCCTGGCTCGAACCCGCCATGGAGGATGAGGAGGAACAGGGGCTTTCGCCGCTGCGGCTGCTGGGCTTCATACTCTTCGGGCTGGTGCTGATCGGTCTGGTCGTCGCGGGCGTCTGGCTGATCCAGAACCGTTCGGGCGGCGCCGGGGGCGAGGGCAAGCTGATCGCCGCGCCCGTGGGCGACTATAAGATTCCGGCCAGAGAGGCGGACGCCAAGAAATTCGATGGCGAGGGTGACGCCAGCTATGCCGCGAGTGAAGGCGTAGCGCGGGACGGGCGGATTGACCCGACTCGCGTGCCGGAAGCGCCGATCACGCCGACCGGCGGCGCCGGGTCGGCGAAGCCCGCCGTACAGGGCAAGCCTTCGCAGAGCGTGACGGCTCGCGTTGCGGATGAAACCAACGCCAGGCCTGTGGCGGCGACGGCACGGTCTGCCGGGGGCGGGATGATCCAGCTTGGCGCCTATGGCAACCAGGCTTTCGCCAAGGACGCGTGGAAGCGGCTGTCCAAGCGCTTCACCTATTTGGAGCCGCTGCCCATGTCGATCGAGAAGGCGGAGGTCGGCGGCAGCACCGTCTACCGCCTGCGCGCGGCGGCGGGCGGGCAGGCGAATATGCTTTGCGGCAAGCTGAAGGTGGCGGGCGAAAGCTGCATGGTGGTGAATTAGGGCGTTGATCCGACTCCCTCTCCATGAGGGAGAGGGAATAAGCCCTTCGACAGAGCGATTTTCAGCCGCTACCATCGCTTCGCATGAAACCCGTTATCTTCGGCCTTTCCGGCGAGACATTGACCACGGAGGAGCGCGCCTTCTTCGCGCAGGCCCGGCCGGCCGGTTATATCCTCTTCCGGCGCAATATCGCCGACAGGGCGCAGCTTCGGGCGCTTACCGACGAACTGCGGGCGCTGCATGGGCGCGATGACCTGCTGATCATGATCGATCAGGAAGGCGGCCGGGTGGCGCGGATGCAGCCGCCGGTCTGGCCGAACTTTCCGCCCGGCGCGGTGTTTGACCGGCTCTATGAGGTCGCGCCTTCCAGCGCCATCGCCGCCGCCCGCGCCAATGCGCGCGCCATCGCGACGACGCTGGCGGAGGTGGGGATCAGCGTCGATGCCCTGCCCCTGCTGGACGTGCGGCAGGAAGGGGCGAGCGACATCATGGGCGACCGCACGCTAGGGGCCGAGCCGATGCGGGTCGCGGCCCTGGGCCGGGCGGTGATCGAGGGACTGGCCGACGGCGGCGTGGTCGGCATCGTCAAGCATATGCCCGGCCATGGCCGGGCGATGGTCGACAGCCATCATGAACTGCCCATCGTGACCGCCGATGAGGATGCGCTGGCGGTCGATCTGGCGCCGTTCCAGGCGCTCAAGGACGCGCCCATGGGGATGACGGCCCATGTTGTCTACACCGCCTGGGATCCGGATTTGCCCGCCAGCCTGTCTCCTTCGGTGATCGAGACGATCATTCGCGGGCGTATCGGCTTCGATGGACTGTTGATGTCCGACGATCTGGACATGAAGGCGTTGAAGGGCAGCATTCCCGAACTGGCGGCGGCAACGGTCGCGGCGGGATGCGATCTGGCGCTCAATTGCTGGGGGCGGATGGACGATATGGTGGGGATTGCGGAGCTGCTGCCGGAGATGACGCCCAAGGCCAGGGAGCGGCTGGATCGGGCGATGGGGCCCGCGCACCTGCTGGCGGATGGTCCGCCGCTCGAAGAATTGCTCGCCACCCGCGATGCGTTGCTGGCGCCGGTCATGGCCTGAGTGGACGATTTCTTCACCCCTCCCGCCGTTCCCCGGCCTGAAACGCTGACGGTCAGCTTCGAAAGCTGGGAAGGGCCGCTCGACCTGTTGCTGGCGCTGGCGCGGTCGCAGAAGGTCGATCTGCGCGAAATCTCCATCCTTGCGCTGGTCGAGCAATATCTCGCCTATATCGAGGGTGCGCGGAAGCTGAAGCTGGAACTGGCCGCCGATTATCTGGTCATGGCGGCGTGGCTGGCCTATCTCAAGTCCGCGCTGCTGCTCCCCAGGGAGGCTCAGCCCGAACCCAGCCCGGAGGAACTGGCGCTGCGCCTGCAATTGCGGCTGCAACGCTTGCAGGCGATGCGGGAGGCAGGCGCGCGGCTGATGGCGCGGGACAGGGTCGGCCGCGACGTGTTCGTGCGGGAAAAGCCGGAGGGGCTGCGCCTCGTCCGCAAGGCGAAATGGGCGGCCAGCCTGTTCGATTTGATCCAGTCCTATGGCCAGATCCGCGCCCGCACCCAGCCGGTGGTGCATATGGTCGCGGTGCGGCCGGTGATGACGCTGGACGAGGCGATCCAGCGGGTCGGCACGCTGGTCGGCGCGGCGATCGACTGGACCGCGCTTGAAGCCTTCCTGCCGACCGGGCAGGATGGGCCGATGGCACGATCGGCGCTCGCCAGCAGCTTCGTCGCCGCGCTGGAACTGGCGCGGCAGGGGCGGTTGGAAATCCAGCAGGAAGGGATTTTCGAACCCATCTACCTGCGCGCCGCCGTGCCGGAACCGACTGCGGGGCGCCTATTGTGATAGAAGAACAGGATGATTTCCTCCGGGCGGTCGAAGCCGTGCTGTTCGTGTCGGAACAGCCGCTGACCCTCGGTGAACTCAAGCTGCATGTGGGGGAGGCGGGCGATTTGGCCGCCGCGCTGGCGACGCTGAGCGATCATTATGCGGGGCGCGGCATCAATCTGGTCGAGCGGGGCGGGCGCTGGCATTTCCAGACGGCCGCCGACCTTGCCCATATCCTGCGCCGCGAGAAGGACGAGACGCGCAAACTGTCCCGTGCCGCCATGGAGACGCTGGCCATTATCGCCTATCATGAGCCGGTGAGCCGCGCCGAGATTGAGGCCATTCGCGGCGTCCAGGTGGCGAAGGGCACGCTGGACGTGCTGATGGAGGCGGGCTGGGTGCGGCCTGCCGGGCGGCGGGAAGTGCCCGGACGGCCGCTGATCTACGCCACGACGCATGAATTCCTGTCGCATTTCGGCCTCGGCAGCCGCCGGGATCTGCCGGGCATCGACGACCTGCGGGCGGCTGGTCTGCTCGATCCGGTGGATTTGGCGCTTGAGGGTCTGGGCGCCCAATCCGTTGTGGAAAATGACGAGGAAGACGCCTAGATAAGGCTGAGTTTCAGGAGAAAGTTAAAATGGGTTCCTTTTCGCTGATGCACTGGGTCATCGTTCTCCTGGTAGTCATGCTGCTCTTCGGCGGCGGCCGGATTTCCGGGCTGATGGGTGATGTGGCCAAGGGCATCAAGAGCTTCAAGAAGGGCATGGCGGACGATGAGGACGATGTCGTCCCGGCCAAGCCCGCCACGCGCATCGAGGGCCATCGCGTGCCTGAACAGGATGCGCCGACCGCGACGGAAGAAAAGACCAAGGCCTGATTTTCCTCCGGCCGGGGCGGTAGGCGCGCATGTTTGGTATCGATTCGTCTGAACTTCTGGTGATCGTGATCATTGCGGTGATCGTCATCGGTCCCAAGGACTTGCCCCGCGCCCTCTACAAGGTGGGGCAGATTGTCGGGAAGGCGCAGGGCATGGCGCGCCATTTCCGCACCGGCATCGACGCCATGGTGCGCGAAGTCGAGCTGGAGGAACTGGAGAAGAAATGGGCCGCGCAGAACAAGCGGATCATGGAAGAGCATCCGCCGGAAACGGCCGGGGCGCATGAGGCGCTGCCTGCGCCCGGCGCTGAAATGGCGGGCGGCGATGTGCCGCCCCATGTCGCGGAATCCGCGCCCGTTGCTGGCGAATCCTCCATTCAGGCTGCGGCCGACGGCCCGCCCTATGTCGCGCAGGAACCGATGCGGAAGGGTGACGCGACGGCATGAAGGATATTGACGACAGCAAGGCGCCGCTGCTCGACCATCTGATCGAACTGCGCGGACGGTTGCTCAAATGCGTCTATGCGTTGTTCATCACTGGCGCGATCTGCTTCTATTTTTCGGAGCAGTTGTTCGCCATCCTCGTTCATCCGCTGAAGGAAGCCTTTGGCGACGGTGGCGGGCGGCTGGTCTACACCAAGCTTTATGAAGCCTTTTTCGTGCAGGTGAAGATCGCGGTTTTCGGCGCTTTCTGCCTGTCCTTCCCCATCATCGCCAACCAGCTATGGGCCTTCGTCGCGCCGGGGCTTTATGCGAAGGAGAAGAGGGCGCTGCTGCCCTTCATCATCGCCACGCCCTTCCTCTTCGCCATGGGGGCGAGCCTTGCTTATTTCGTGGTGATGCCGACCGCCTTCCATTTCTTCCTGGAGTTTCAGGGGAACAGCAGCGGTTTGCAGGTGGAGGCCTTGCCCAGCGCGGACGCCTATCTGGGACTGGTGATGCAGTTCATCCTGGCGTTCGGCATCAGTTTCCTGATGCCGGTGCTGCTGATGCTGCTCAACCGTGCCGGGTTCGTCAGCCGGGCGCAGTTGATCGCCCTGCGCCGCTATATGATCGTGGCCGCCTTCATCCTGGCGGCGGTGCTGACGCCGCCCGATGTCGTGTCGCAACTGATGCTCGCGATTCCCTTGCTCGCCCTCTATGAGATCACGATAGTCGCCATCTGGTTTACCGACCGGAAGCAGGCGAAGGACGTAGCGGCGACGGAAGCGGCCGACGCCGCGAGTTGAATGGGAAAGGCTCGCCAATGCGGCGAGCCTTCTTTCCCTCAGGCGGATCAATTGGCGGCGTTCTCGACCGCCTGGCCTGCGCTCTGCACGTCCTTGCCTGCGCCCTCGACCGTATTGCAGGCGGCGACCATCAGCGATCCGGTCAGCAACAGGGCGGCTAGAATCTTCCTGGTCATCATCGTCTCCTCTTTGTGCCGCGCATCCCATGCAGGATGCGCCAACCGGGGCGTTTGCCCGGTGACGGAGAGACAAGCCGTCGGCGGTAAAAGCGTTCCGAAAGCGGAAATATCCGCGATTTCCGTGAGATAAGCCCCCAAATATTCTGAGCCCGGAACGCGTCGGGGGGGGAGATGCGTTCCGGGCTCATGTTTTTTTGGATAGCAAGAGCGGGGGGCAAAAGATTTGCTATCCAGACAACAGAACTATCGGACGGACCATAAGGTTCCGCCCCAGTCGAAAAATCGTACGTTTTTAAAATTGTTGTTTTTCAATATGTTAGAAACTTTATGCGGTGTTCAGCATAAAATATTCCCGGCTTCCTTCCGAAAAGCCGGCGCCGGTCAGATCAGCGGGCGGCCGCTGTTGCGATATTCCGGTCTGATGGCCGATTGGGGAAGGAAAGGCTCAGCACCGGGCAGGGGCGCGGCCGCCGCCGGGATATCCGGGGCAAATGAAGGAAGGGGAAGGGATAACCCCAGGGCCGGGCCGAATTGCGCGGATGTCGTCAGACGGGCCGGTCCCGACTGCGTTTCCCGCCCCATATAGGCAGCGCGGAACGCGGCGGGGGTGCCGTCGACCCCGGGCGGACGGTAGAAGATATGCGCGCCGATCACGGCAACCGGCCGCATCGCCGCCGCCCAATCGGGACGAACCGCCAGCGTGTGATAATAGGTGGCGAGGCCGACCGGCTTGTAGACCAGGCCGGAAAGCGCCTGAACGGCGATGCGGCGCGCCCGCGCCCATCCTTCCGCGCTGGCCATGCGCGCCATCGAACCGTCGCAACTGAAGGTGAACTGGCAGCGATAATCGGTGCGCTCCGACCCCTGATAGACGACGCCGCACACGCTTTTGGGCCAGAGCGGGTGGCGCACCCGGTTCAGCACCACTTGTGCCACGGCGCGCTGGCCGTCCTCCGGCTCGCTTCCGGCCTCATAATAGATGGCGGAGGTCAGGCAATTGAGCGCCCGATAGCTGTCAAGCGCTGTCAGGCCGCGAAATGCCATAGCGGGGGCCGTCTGAGCCGCGTCCAGGGCCATGACATGCTGGCTGTCTCGTCCGACCGTGCCGGGTACGGGGTCGAAAGCGCCCTGCGCGAAGAAAAAGGCCGATCCGGGAAAATTTTCGCCCGGCCTTTCCGCCGGATCATCCTCGGCTTCCGACATGGCCAGCAGGTCGAGCGGCGCGGCCGTGATCAGGCGCGGCGCGGCAAGCGCAAGCAGAGCCAGCATGAAGGCTACGCCATGCCTTGCCCCCTTCGCCCTCGCTGTGCCGCCGCCCGACAAATATGTTTCCCAGAAAATCCGTGCCTTGGCTTCGCTATAGGGGAAAAGCCTTACCAATTCCCCTGCGGATTTCGGCCTGTCCCGGTCTGGGACGAAGGGCGAAGGAAAGGTTAAGCAAGGGAAAGACAATTCGGACTTTCGTCCCGCCATCAATCCCTTGCTTGGCAAGCGCGTGTCAGGTCCGCTATGCGGTGGCCATGCTGGTTCAGAAAGATAGCCTCGCCCTGATTGGCAACACGCCGTTGGTGCGTCTTGCCGGTCCGTCCGAAGAGACGGGTTGCGACATTTACGCCAAGTGCGAATTCGCTAATCCCGGCGCTTCGGTAAAGGACCGGGCGGCGCTGTTCATCGTCAACGATGCCGAGGAAAAGGGGCTGTTGAAGCCCGGTGGCACCATTGTCGAGGGGACGGCGGGCAATACCGGCATCGGCCTGGCGCTGGTGGCCAATGCCAAGGGGTATAAGTCGATCATCGTCATGCCGGAGACGCAGAGCCGGGAGAAGATGGACACGCTCCGCGCCCTGGGCGCGGAGCTGGTGACGGTGCCGGCGGCGGCTTATTCGAATCCTGGGCATTTCGTGCACACCTCCCGCCGTCTGGCCGAGGAGACGGAGGGCGCGATCTGGGCCAACCAGTTCGACAATATCGCCAACCGCAAGGCGCATATCATCGGCACGGCGGAAGAAATCTGGACCCAGATGGACGGGCAGATCGACGGTTTTACCTGCGCGGCGGGGACTGGCGGGACGATTGCGGGCGTCGGTCTGGGGCTGAAGGCGCATGATGAGAATATCACCATCGCGCTCAGCGATCCGCATGGGGCGGCGCTCTATAATTATTATGCCCATGGCGAGTTGAAGGCGGAAGGGTCTTCGGTGGCCGAGGGCATCGGGCAGGGGCGCGTCACCGCCAATCTGGAAGGCGCGCCGATCGATACGCAATTCCGCATTTCCGATGAGGAAGGGCTGCTGTGGGTGCGGCGTCTGCTGGCGGAGGAAGGGCTGTGCCTGGGCCTATCGTCGGGCATCAATGTAGCGGGCGCGGTGGCGCTGGCGAAGCAGCTTGGGCCGGGCAAGCGGATCGCCACCATTTTGTGCGATACCGGATTCCGTTATCTTTCAACGCTCTATAATCGTGAGTGGCTGGAATCGAAGGGGTTGACTGTCTTCCCCTGGCTCGCGCACACTCGTTGACTGCCGATACGGGTCTCGGCGGTAAAAGAAAAAGAGCGCTTCATGGCTGAAACACCCCGCCAACAGGAAGGGTTGCAGCGTGTCCAGATTGGCCTAACCGGCCTGGCGGGCGTGGTGTTGCTCGTGGGTCTGGCGAATATCGTGATCGACAAGGCGCGGATCGACGATCCGTCGGTGCCGCCACCGACAGTGCCGACGCTGGACGTCAATGCGGTGTCGCCCAAGGAGCCGCTGGCGGAGCTGGGCGTGCAGCCCGCGCCGGAACAGGCGCCGATCGTGCCGGATTTGCAGCCGGACCCGAATTTGAAGAAACCCATGGATCGCGAGATTCCGCCGGCTTCGCGCTGATTGGCGGCGGGTTTGGCCTTGAGGGCTGCGTTTCGGACATTTTTGATGTTGGGCCTGCCGGGCGTGCTGGTGCTGCTCTGCGGCTTGCCTGTGCTGTTGCGGACGGGGCAGGTCGATCCGCGTGGGTGGATGGTTCCGGCGTTGTTGCTGGTTCCGACCGCTGCCTTGATCCGGCGGTGGCTGGGTGAGGGGGCGGTCTGGTGGTCAGGGCTGGGAACGATTGGGGTAGTGCTGTCCTGCGCGTTTCTGACGGCTTGGCAGGTGCCGGGATTGGTACCGAATCTATGGTTTCTGGCTGTTGTTCTGGCGGCGACGGTTGCCGGATCGATGTTCCGTGGTCCTGCGAAGGCAGGAACCCAACTCCGCTCTCTGAACTGGGCTCCTGCCTTCGCAGGAGCACGGCAGATGGTGGCGCTGGGATTGGCTCTGTCGACCTTGGTGGCGTGTTGGTTCGCGAGTGAGCCTCGCATAGAAGGCTTGCCGGGGAAGCGGCCCCAACTGGCGGTTATCAGCGGCCTGCCGCTCTTCTGGCGCGAGAATGGCGTCAAAGCGGATGCACCCATCATCACCGTCCTTCGCCAGCGTTTTGACGTAGAGCCAGTCGACAGTCCTCTCGCTCTGAAAAATGGCCGCGCCAAGCTGCTGCTGCTCGCGCAGCCGCGGGCCTTTTCGATGGACGAACTGGTCGCCCTCGACGCCTGGATCGGGAAGGCCGGCAAGGCGCTGATTCTGGCCGATCCGGAATTGCGCTGGCCGATGGACTTGCCGCTGGGCGATCGGCGCAGGCCGCCTGCTGTGACCTTGCTAGGCGCGATGGTCGAATATTGGGGGGTGAAATTGCTGCCGCCCGAAGCGGGTGAAAAGCGCCATTTTCTGGGGGATGGGCGGGTTCTGACCGTTTATGCGGCTTCGGGTTTCGACAAGGCCGAGCCGGATTGCCGTATCGGGGGGGGTGGTCTGGTTGCGCATTGCATGGTGGGGAAGGGGACCGCCACCATCGTGGCCGATGCGGACCTGATCGATGATCGGCTCTGGCTGGCCGATCCCGCAAGGCCGTTGGAGCCGGATCGGTGGACTGCCGATACGCCTCAATTCGTCGCCGGAGTTTTGGGGGCAAAACTTCCCGATGGTCGGCGTTGGGTCCGGTCGGGGGACGTGCTGGTCAATGCCGTTCGTTGGGCGATTTTGACTGGGATTCTCTGGGCGGGATTGGGAACGGCGCTGTTCTGGCGACGGAAGAAGCCTCCCTTGGGCCTTTCCTCGCCTCGTCCTGCCCTTATGAAACCGAAAAATGGGGATTAAATACCAGAACAAAACAGGATTTCCCGGCTTTTCCCAAAATATCCCTTTTCTTGAACCCCGTGGCTTGGTATTTGAAAGCCATAGGGGTTTGTCAGGCTTTGTTAGTCCTGTGAGCCGGGTCGTCGTCGTGGCGATCCGGTTGGCGACGGCCTGCGCCCTGAAGCAAAGGGGCAGCGGTCCAACGTGTCGGAAACCATTCTCTATACGGGCAACGCGTTCAGCGTCGCGGACGGCAAGGGCCGTTTCGTGCTGCCCCTGGAGATGCGTCGGCAGGTCAAGCTGTCCAGCGGCAATGAAACGCGGCTTTTCCTCTCGGTCCATGGCGGCAACCCCTGCGCCACGGCCTTTGGAGAATCGCACCGCCGTTTCCTGTTCACCGAGGTCGAGGAACTGGCCCGCGAAGCCCGCGCTGCCGGACGCGATTACGACGCCGATCTGGAACTGGAACGGCGGCTCGGCACCATAGAGGAGGTAAATTTCGACGAAGGCGGCCGTTTCGCCATGCACCCCGATATCAAAGACGAATATGGCATCACCGATGCCGTCTTCTTCTATGGCGTGGGCCGTTACATCCAGATCTGGAAGCCCGAAACGCTGGTCGACAGCAAGGACCGTCCGGAACTGATCCGCAACAAGGTGCGGCGCTGGCTGGACCAGCGGGCGGCGGGAGGTGGCAAGTGACCGCTTCCGTCGATCCTGCCAAAGACCCGGATCGCCATATCCCGGTGCTGATCGAAGAAGTGCTCGACGCCCTCGCCATCAACCCCGGCGAGGCGCATGTCGACGGCACGTTCGGAGCGGGTGGCTATTCCAGCGCCATGGCGGCGAAGGGGGCGAAGGTGTTCGCCTTCGACCGCGATCCCGATGCGATCCGCGAAGGGCAGGCGCTGGCCGATGCGCAGGGCATTACCCTGATCGCGGGCGAATTTTCCCGGATGGAGGCGTTGCTGGCTGAGCGCGGCGTGACTTCGGTTGCGGGCGTGACGCTGGATATCGGCGTGTCCTCCATGCAGTTGGACCGGCCGGAGCGGGGCTTTTCCTTTCAGGGCGACGGGCCGCTCGACATGACGATGAGCCAGAGCGGGATGAATGCCGCCGATTTCCTGAACAATGCCCCTGAAGAAGAAATCGCCAACATTCTTTATCGCTATGGCGAGGAGCCGCGCTCGCGTCGGGTGGCGAAGGCGATTGTCGAGGCGCGCCCGCTGGAGCGCACCGGGCAGTTGGCGAATGTCGTGCGCAAGGCGCTTGGTCACAAGCCGCATGACAAGAAAGACCCGGCCACCCGGACCTTCCAGGCGATCCGCATCCATGTGAACCGCGAACTGGAAGAATTGGAGCGCGGGCTGGAAGCGGCGGAGGCGATACTGGAAGAGGGCGGCCGATTGGCGGTCGTGACCTTCCACAGCCTTGAGGACCGCATCGTCAAGCAGTTCCTGCGCAATCGCAGCGGCGGGGATGCGGGCGGATCGCGCCATCTGCCGCAGAAGCATTCCGGACCTGCGCCGACCTTCGCCAAACCCGCCAAGGCGGTGCGGCCCGGAGAGGCGGAATTGGCCCGTAACCTCAGGGCCCGTTCCGCCACGCTGCGCAGCGCCATTCGTACCGCCGCCCCTGTTTCTCCCCGGAGTGTCCGTCCATGATCGCGGTCAAGAGATTGCAGAGCCTGATCTGGATTCTTCTCGTCGCCCTGGGCGCGCTGGGTGCCTATATGGTGTCGCTGAAGGTCGCGACCGAGCGCAACGAATTGATGAAGGTGCGGGTCCAGATTGCGCGGACGAAGGCCGACATCCGCTATCTGGAGACGGAGTTCAGCGCGCGGGCCAATATGCGGCAGTTGGAGCGCTGGAATCAGGACGATTTCATGTATGCGACGCCGACCGCCCAGCAATATCTGGCTGGCGAGCGCGCTTTGGCGCATCTGGACGGGGTTCAGCCGAACGGGCCGGACTATGTCGCGCCGCCGGTGATGGTGGCGATGGTGCAGACGCCCGCCGACTTGCCCTCCGCGCCGCAGGCGGCCCCTGCCAGCCCCGCCGCGACCCAGATTCGCAGCGATATCGCCGTGATCCGCGAAGCCCATGCCGCCGACAATGTCGACAAGCTGGCCAAGGCCGTGCCAGTCAAGACGGCGAAGGAAAAGGCGAAGGACGACGCCGATACTTCGAAACCCAATCCCGTTGCCCGCCGAGCAGAGCGAATGGCGATGCTGGACGCGAAACTGCTGGACGACAGCACGCTGGGCGACCTGACCGCGCAGGCGAAGCGCGAACGGCGCAAGGGGGATCGCTGACATGGCGACGATCATCGTCCAGCCGGGGGGAGCGAGAGCGGGCAAGCAGCGCGTCGACCTGACGACGATCGCGCATAACCGGCTTATGCTGCTGCTGATCCTGTTCATGCTCATTACGGGCGTGGTGATCCTGCGGCTGACCTGGGTCGGGATTTTCGCGGGGAGCGGGCGCGGGGGCGATGTCGCGGCGGGCCTGCCCGCCCGTGCCGATATCGTGGATCGCAATGGGGTGCCTTTGGCGCGGACGATGGACGCCTATTCCATCGCGGCGCGGCCGTCCAAGTTGATCAGCGATCCCGCCGATCTTGCCCGCAAACTGCATGAAATCTTCCCGGATGAGCCGGAGGCGGCCTTCTACAAGAAGCTGACCGGCAAGGGTTGGGCCTATCTGCGCCGCCGGGCGCTGCCGGAGGAAGTGGCGGCGGTGAATGCGCTGGGCGAGATCGGCATCGAATTTCCGCGTGAGAAGGAGCGGCTCTATCCGCAGCGCACTTTGGCGGCGCATGTGCTGGGCTTCGCGCCCGACGCGGACGGCAAGGGCGGCATGGGCGTAGAGGCGGCGTTCAACGACCGACTGACCGACGCGGCGCTGCGCGGGCAGCCCTTCGCCATGTCCATCGACAGCCGGGTGCAGGGCGCGCTGGAGAGCGAGCTTTACGCGCAACTGGTGCAGACGCGGGCGAAGGGCGCGAGCGGCGTCATCCTGGACGCCAATAGCGGCGAAGTGATCGCCATGGCGTCTATTCCCGTCTTCGATCCCAACAAGCTGCAAAATTATGCGGGCAAGTCGTGCAGCGAATCGCCGCTCTGCAACCATATGGTGCAGGCGCGCTATGAATTGGGGTCGGCGTTCAAGCCGCTGTCGATTGCCGCCGCGATGGACCGGGGTGTCGTCACCTCCATGTCCAAAACCTATGACGCGACGGCGCCGCTCGGCATTGCCGGTTTCCGCATCAAGGACGACCATCCACTCGGCCGCTGGATCAACGTGCCGGAAATATTGGTGCACAGTTCCAACATCGGCACGGCGCGGATCGCGGACCAGATGGGCGCGGAGCCTTTGCAGCATCTTTTCCGGGAGTTGCACTTCGACCAGCGGGCGCCCATCGAACTCAACGAGCGCGCCGGTACGCTGTGGCCCGCCAATTGGGGGCGCATCACCACGCTCACTGTTTCCTATGGCCATGGCATCGCCGTGACGCCTTTGCATCTCGCTTCGGCTTATGCGGCGCTGGTGAATGGCGGGCTGTGGCGGCCTGCTACGCTGCGCAAATTGAAGGCGGAAGAGGTGCCGGAGGGGCGTCGCGTCTTTTCCGCCGCAACCAGCGCCCGGATGCGGCAACTGTTGCGCATGATCGTGGCGGCGGGTACAGGTCGCAGCGCCGACGCCAAGGGATACCGGGTGGGCGGCAAGACGGGTTCCGCCGAAAAGCCCCAAGAGGGGCGGTACAACAAGACTTCGCTGGTGACGACTTTCGCTTCTGCCTTCCCGATGGACAATCCGCGCTATGTGGTCCTCGTCACCATGGACGAGGCGACGGGCCAATATGGCCTGCGCACGGCGGCCTGGACCGCCGCGCCGGTGGTGAAGCGGGTGGTGGAACGCACCGGGCCGATGCTGGGCGTGCTGCCCGACGAGCGGCGGGACGTAGACATTTCCGACCTGATGCCGTTGCTGCACGGCGACAAGGAGAAAGAATAATGCGCCTCGGGTCGCTGATCGAGGAGCAGGATGCGAAGCTCGGCGCCGGGGCGTATCTGGACGTTCCGGTGTCGGGCTTCGCAATCGATAACCGGAAGGTCGCGCCGGGCACTGTGTTCGGGGCCTTCCAGGGCGCGCGGGTGAATGGCGAGGACTTCATCCCCGCCGCCGTGCAGGCCGGGGCCGTGGCGGTCGTTGCCCGGCCCGAAGCGAAGGTCGAGGGCGCGATCCATATCGCTTCCGACAATCCGCGCCGCCTGTTCGCGCAACTGGCGGCGCGCTATTTCGCGCCCTTTCCGGAGGTGACGGTCGCCGTCACCGGGACCAACGGCAAGACATCCACGGTGGAACTGACGCGCCAGTTGTGGCGGATGCTGGGGCATCATTCGGCCTCCATCGGGACTTTGGGCGTCACCACTTCGGTCGATCAGGTATCGACGGGCCTCACCACGCCGGACATCGTGACCTTCCTGTCCAACATGTCCGGCTTGAAGCGCGAGGGCATCACCCATGCCGCGTTCGAGGCGTCGAGCCATGGTCTGGCGCAATATCGCACCGAAGGGCTGCCGGTGTCGGCGGCGGCCTTCACCAACCTGTCGCGGGATCATCTCGATTATCATGGCGACATGGACAGCTATTTCGAGGCCAAGATGCGGCTGTTCGACGAGGTTGTCGCTCCGCAGGGGGCGGCGGTCGTCTGGGCCGATGACGAGTGGTCGGACAAGGTCATCCAGCGGGCTACGAAGCGGGGGCTTCGTGTGCTGAGCGTCGGGGTGCAGGGGCAGGCCTTGCGGCTTGCCAACCGCACCCCGACCCAGTTGGGCCAGGCGCTGGAAGTCGAGGTCGATGGCGACCTCTATAAGGTCAACCTGCCGCTGATCGGCGCCTATCAGGCGGCCAACGCGCTGACCGCCGCCGCGCTGGTAATCGCGGGCGGCGAGGATGTAGGCAAGGTGCTGGAACTGCTGGGCCGGGTGCAGCCGGTGCGCGGGCGTCTGGAGCGGGCGGTGATCACGCGGGCCGGTGCGCCGGTCTATGTCGATTATGCCCATACGCCTGATGGCCTACGCGCCGCCATAGAGGCGCTGCGGCCGCATACGAAGGGCAGGCTGATCGCCCTGTTTGGCGCGGGTGGGGATCGCGATGCGGGCAAGCGGCCGCAAATGGGCAAGGTCGCCGCCGACTTGGCCGATCATGTGATCGTGACCGACGACAACCCGCGCTCGGAGGAGCCTTCCTCCATCCGCGCCGCCGTCATGGCGGGCGCGCCAGGGGCGGAGGAGATTGGCGGACGCCGCGCCGCTATCGCCGCCGCCATTGCGCAGGCCGGAGCGGATGATATCGTGCTGCTCGCGGGCAAGGGACATGAGCAGGGGCAGATTATCGGCGACCGGGTGCTGCCTTTCGATGACGTGACTGTGGCGCGGGAATGCGCCGGATGAGCGCGCTCTGGACCTCCGAGGAGATTGCGCAGGCAACAGGGGGCGTCGCTTCGGCGCCCTTCGCCGTTTCTGGCGTGGCGTTCGACAGCCGGGAAGCGACGGACGGCGACCTGTTTGTCGCGATGAAGGGCGAGGCGACCGACGGCCATCGCTTCGTGGACAAGGCGTTCGGCCAGGGCGCGGCCGGGGCCATCGTCAGCGAAGCCATCGCCCAGCCCCATGTGCTGGTGCCGGACAGCGCGGCGGCTTTGGAAGCGCTTGGCCGCGCCTCCCGCGCCCGGATGCAGGGCAAGGTGGTCGGCGTCACCGGATCGGTCGGCAAGACGGGCACCAAGGAAGCCTTGTTCCATGCCCTCGACCGGATTTGCCCTGGCGAGGTGCATCGTTCGGTCAAGAGCTACAACAACCATGTCGGCGTGCCGCTCAGCCTGTCGCGAATGCCGCGGGAATCGGCTTATGGCGTGTTCGAAATGGGCATGAACCATGCGGGCGAACTGGCCGCGCTGACCCGGCAGGTGCGGCCGCACGTCGCCATCGTCACCGCCATCGCGCCCGCCCATATCGAATTTTTCGGCACCGAGGAGAAGATCGCCGAGGCCAAGGCGGAGATTTTCGAGGGGTTGGAACCCGGCGGCACGGCGGTCATCCCCTATGACAGCCCGCATGTCGCGGCCCTCTATGCGAAGGCTGAGAAGCATGCGGCGCGCATCCTGACCTTCGGGCTCGACAGCGGGGCCGATGTCCATGCCCGCGAAATGGTGCTTGCGGCGGGAGGGGGCACGCTGGTCACGGCGGCGTTGCCGGGCGTCGAACTGTGCTTCACCGTCGGCGCACCTGGCGAGCATTGGGTGTCCAATGCGCTGGCGGTGCTGGCGGCGGTCGAGGCCGTGGGGGGCGATCTGGCGGCGGCTGGCCTCGCGCTGGCGGAGATGCCGGGCTTGCCGGGGCGTGGCGAGCGGCGGATCGTGCCGGTCGCTGGCGGCGAAGCGCTGCTGATCGATGAAAGCTATAACGCCAATCCGCTGAGCATGGCCGCCACGCTCAAGCAATTGGGGCGCGAGCAGGCTGGTCGCCGCATCGCCGTGCTGGGCGGGATGCGCGAACTGGGCGACCGCAGCCGGGAGCTGCATGCCGGGCTGGTCGAGCCGCTGAAGGGGAGCCATGTGGACTATGCCATCCTCGTCGGGGACGAAATGCGGTCTTTGGCCGAGGCGTTGGGCGGCGTGATCGCTTTCGATCATGTGCCGGATGCGGCAAAGGCGACCGATCTTATTCAAAGTGAAATGCGCGCGGGTGACGCGATATTGGTGAAAGGCTCGAACGGCATCGGCCTGTCGAGGCTCGTCGCCGCGCTACAGGAAAAGACGAACTGATGCTCTACTGGCTGGCCCAGACCATGGATTTCGCGGGTGTGTTCAACCTCATCCGCTATTTGAGCTTCCGCGCCGGGGCGGCGATTGCGACCGCTTTGGTCATCGGCCTCGTCATCGGGCCGCGCTTCATCGGCTGGTTGCGGGTGCGGCAGGGCAAGGGACAGCCGATCCGCGACGACGGCCCGCAAACTCACCTTGCCAAGCGCGGCACGCCGACCATGGGCGGCCTGATGATCCTGACATCCGTGGTGTCTTCGGTGCTGCTGTGGATGGATTTGTCGTCCATCTATGTATGGGCTTGTCTGTTCGTGACGCTGGGCTTTGGCGCCATCGGTTTCCTGGACGATTACGATAAGGTGACGAAGGCCAGCCACAAGGGGCTTTCGGGCAAGATGCGGTTGGCCTTCGAATTCGTGATTGCGGGCTTCGCGGCATGGCTGATCGTCAGCCAGCATGGCAATACGGCGCTTTACGTGCCCTTCTACAACGGTCCGGCGATTGAATTGGGGCCTTTCTATTTCCTGTTCGCGGCGTTCGTGATCGTGGCTTTCGGCAATGCGGTGAACCTGACCGACGGGCTGGACGGGCTGGCCACCATGCCGGTCATCATCGCCTGCCTTGCCTTCACGGCCATCGTCTATCTGGTCGGGCGCGCCGATTTCGCCAACTATCTGGGCATTCCTCATGTGCCGGGCGCGGGCAACCTGACCATCCTGTGCGGCGCGATCATTGGGGCGGGCCTTGCCTTCCTCTGGTTCAACGCGCCGCCCGCCGCCGTGTTCATGGGCGACACCGGCAGCCTGGCGCTGGGCGGCACCATCGGCGTGATCGCCGTCACCGCGCATCATGAAATCGTGCTGGGCGTGATCGGCGGCCTGTTCGTGGTGGAGGCGATGTCGGTCATCATCCAGGTCTTCTTCTACAAGCGGACCGGCAAGCGCGTGTTCAAGATGGCGCCGATCCACCATCATTTCGAACAATTGGGCTGGGCCGAGCCGACCGTGGTGATCCGTTTCTGGATCATCTCCTTCGTGCTGGCGCTGGCCGGCCTTGCCACGCTGAAGCTGCGGTGAGCGCCATGGGGATCGTTTCGGACGTCTTTGCGGGCAAGAAATATGCGGTCCTGGGCCTGGCGCGGTCGGGCCTCGCCACGGTGGAATGCCTTGCCGCGAGCGGGGCGCAGGTCGTCGCCTGGGACAGCAGGGAAGAAGCCCGCGCCGCTGTCGCCGACAAGGCGGACCTGGCCGATCCGGCGGAAATCGATCTCAAGGGCTTTGAAGGCGTGGTCGTATCGCCGGGGGTGCCGCTCAATAAGCATCCCATCGCCATGCATGCGAAGCTGGCCGGGGTGCCGGTCATCGGCGACATCGAACTGTTCGCGCTCGCCCGCCCGGCGCTGCCGAAGCATCGGGTGGTGGGCATCACCGGCACCAACGGCAAGTCGACCACTACCGCTCTGGTCCATCATATTATCGAGACGGCGGGCATTCCGACGCGCATGGGCGGCAATATCGGCCTGCCTATTCTTGGACAGGATCCGCTGCCGGAGGGCGGCGTTTATGTGCTGGAACTGTCGAGCTATCAGATCGACCTGACGCAGAGCCTCGATTGCGACGTGGCGGTGCTGCTCAACATCACGCCGGACCATCTGGATCGCTATAATGGCTTTGAAGGCTATGTGGCGTCCAAAGCCCGGCTGTTCGAAATGCAGTCGGTGGATCATGTCGCGGTGATCGCTACCGAAGATGAACCGAGCCGCTCTATTTTCGAAAATCTCCGTCATTCCCGCGAAGGCGGGAACCCATCTCCTGACCTCACCTCAGGAAGCAAGGTTGGGGAGATGGATTCCCGCCTTCGCGGGAACGACGTGGTTGAGGTCAAATCAAGCGACATCGATCCCGCAGCCCAGGCCCGCTGGCCTGCGCTGCAAGGCCCGCACAATGCCCAGAACGCGGCCGTCGCCATCGCCGTCGCCCAGGCGCTCGGCATCGATGAGGCGATCATCGAGCAGGGCCTGCAAAGCTATGCCAGCCTGCCGCACCGGATGCAGCGCGTGCGGGAGCTGAACGGCGTCCTCTATGTCAACGACAGCAAGGCGACCAACGCGGCCTCGACCGCGCCTGCCCTGGCCGCCTATCCGCCGGTCGATGGGCGCAAGCGGTTGCACTGGATCGTCGGCGGCCTTGCCAAGACCGACAATCTGGACGAGTGCGCGCCCTGGTTCGGCAATGTTGCGCAGGCCTATACCATCGGCGAAGCGGGGCACATGTTCGCCGATCTGCTGCGCCCGCACATGGCGGTGGATGATAGCGAAATGCTGTCGGCCGCCGTTCGCCGCGCGGCGCGGGTGGCGCGGCCGGGGGACGTGGTGCTGCTGTCGCCCGCCTGCGCGAGTTTCGACCAGTTCCGCGATTTCGAGGCGAGGGGCGATGCCTTCGCCGCCGCTGTCGCGGCATTGGACTAGGTTGCATCGAAGGGGCCGGGGCATGTTCAGGGCAGGCGAGCTTGTCAAAGAGTTCAGGAATCGCACCGTCCCGCGGGAGCGCACGGCGCTGGCCATCTGGTTCTGGGAAATCGACCGCGTGCTGCTATCGCTGATCGTTGCGCTGATGGCGATCGGGCTGGTGGCGGTGGCCGCCGCTTCCCCCGTCGCGGCCATCGACCGGTCGACCAGCACGGTGTCGGTGACTCCGCTCATCTATTTCTACCGCCAGTTGATCTGGGTGTTCATCGGCTTGCCGGTCATGCTGGTGATTTCCATGCTTCCCCGGACGCAGGCGCGCAGGCTGGCCTTCGTTCTGTGCGTCATCTTCGCGGTGGCGCTGCTGCTGGTGCCGGTGCTGGGTTCGGTGGTCAACGGAGCGAAGCGCTGGATCGACCTGCCGGGTTTCCGATTCCAGCCGTCGGAATTCCTGAAGCCCGTCTATGTCGTCACCTTGGCCTGGCTGCTGTCGCTGCGCGGCAAGGATATGACTTTGCCCGTGATCCCGCTGACCGGCGCGCTGACGCTGCTGATCGCGGCGATCCTGATGAAGCAGCCCGACTTCGGCCAGACGGTGATCTTCCTGGCCTGCTGGGGCGGGCTGCTGCTGCTGTCCGGCGTGTCGATGCGCGCCATCGGCGGCCTGGCCGGGGCGGCGTTGGGCGGCCTTGTTCTGATGTACCTATTCTATGAGAATGGCCGCCAGCGCATCAACGACTTTCTGGGGATAGGCGTGGCGCAGGATATGGGGCCGGATCAGACCGAACTCGCCTTCCGCACCATCACCCATGGCGGTTTCCTGGGCGTGGGACCGGGCGGCGGCCAGGCCAAATTCCGCCTGCCCGAAGCGCATACCGACTATATCTTCTCCGTCATCGGAGAGGAATTCGGCCTGCTCGCCTGCATCGGCATCGCCTGCGTCTATCTGGCCATCGTTGTGCGAGTGTTCCTGCGCATGCTGGATGAGGATGATAATTTCACCATTCTCGCCGCGGCGGGCCTTACGACCCAGTTCGGTTTGCAGGCGATCATCAACATGGGCGTGAACGCGCAGATATTTCCTTCCAAAGGCATGACGCTGCCCTTTATCAGCTATGGCGGCTCCTCTATGCTGGCGCTTTGTATCGGCGTCGGCCTGCTGCTTGCGTTCACGCGGCGCAATCCCTTCATGGGTCGGCACACGGTCGTCAAATGGAGTGGTCGATGAGCATTTCCCGACACTTCGTCCTCGCCGCGGGCGGGACGGGTGGTCATATGATTCCGGCGCATGCCGTTGCGGAAGAGCTGATGCTGCGCGGCCATCATGTCGCGCTGGTGACGGATGAGCGCGGCGCGAAGATTCCCGGCATTTTCGATAAGGCTCAGGTCCATGTCATGCCCGCCGGGCGGATGACCAGGAATCCGAAGAGCTGGCCGGGGGCGTTGAATGCGATTCTGGCGGGCCGGGCGATGGCGCGCCGGTTGAATGAGACATTCCGGCCGACCGCCGTGGTCGGCTTTGGCGGCTATCCGGCGATGCCCGCGTTGTTGGGCGCTCTGGCCGACGGCATTCCGACCGCGATCCATGAGCAGAATGCGGTGCTGGGCCGGGTCAACCGCTATCTGGCGGGGCGGGTAGATGCGATCGCGACGGCCTATCCGGACGTTCAGCGGCTCAAGGACAAATATGCCGACAAGGTTCATCTGATCGGCAACCCCGTGCGCGAGGAAGTGAAGCAACTCCGTGAGGAGGAATTTCCGGCGCTGACCGACGAGAGCGTGTTCCGCGTGCTGGTGATCGGCGGCAGTCAGGGCGCGACCATATTGTCGAGCGTGGTGCCCGATGGTCTTGGCATGTTGCCGCTCAGCCTGCGCCGCCGTTTGCAGGTGACGCAGCAATGCCGGGCTGAGGATATCGAGCGGGTGCGCAAGCTATACGCTGATCTGGAAATCCCGGCCGACCTTGCCACCTATTTCAACGATGTGCCGGAAAAGCTGGGCTGGTCGCATCTGGTGATTGCGCGGGCGGGGGCTTCGACGCTGGCGGAACTGACCTGCGCGGGTCGTCCGGCGATCCTGATCCCGCTGCCCAGCGCTATGGACGACCATCAGACCGCCAACGCCCGTGAAATGACCGAGGCGGGCGGAGCGCGGACCATTCCGCAGGCGCGTTTCACGGCGGTGGAACTGGCCAAGCAGATGCAGAAGATGGCGCTGGAACCCGGCGCCCTCCAGAATGCGGCGAAGCGCGCCCGCGCCTGCGGCCGCCCCGATGCGGCGCGCGACATGGCCGATCTGCTGGAAAGCATCGGTCCCGCGCCGATCATGAACGATCCGCTGAAAGTCGGTCCGACGCCGACCAGCCTCAATCTCCAGGGAGTTCCCGCATGAAGGGTGTCGGCACCGACATCGGCACGATCCATTTCATCGGCATCGGCGGCATCGGCATGTCCGGCATCGCCGAGGTGATGCATAATCTGGGTTACAAGGTTCAAGGGTCCGACGCCGCCGAAGGCTATGTCGTGGAAGGGTTGCGGAAGAAGGGCATAACGGTGATGATCGGTCATAAGGCCGAAAATCTGGGCGATGCCGCCGTGGTCGTGACCTCCACCGCGATCAAGAAGGGCAATCCGGAAGTCGATCTGGCGCTGGAACGCCGCGTGCCGGTGATCCGCCGCGCTGAAATGCTGGCCGAACTGATGCGGCTGAAATCGACCGTCGCGGTCGCGGGCACGCACGGCAAGACCACGACCACCTCCATGGTTGCGGCGCTGCTGGACGCGGGCGGGGTCGACCCGACCGTCATCAATGGCGGCATCATCAACAGCTACGGATCCAACGCCCGCCTCGGCAACAGCGAGTGGATGGTAGTCGAGGCCGACGAGAGCGACGGCAGCTTCCTGCGGCTGGACGGCACGCTGGCGGTCGTGACCAATATCGATCCGGAACATCTCGATCATTATGGCAGCTTCGACAAGGTGAAGGACGCCTTCGTCGAGTTTGTAGAGAATGTGCCTTTCTACGGCGCGGCGATGCTGTGCCTCGACCATCCGGAGGTGCAGGCGATCCTGCCCCGCGTGCAGGATCGGCGGATCGTCACTTATGGCTTTTCGGCGCAGGCCGACATTCGCGGCGAGAATGTTCAGCCCATTCCCGGCGGCAACCGCTTCGACGTGCAGATCCGCGAGCGGGACGGATCGCTCCGCCGGATTGAGGGCATCGAAATGCCGATGCCGGGCCGCCACAATGTGCTGAACGCTATGGCGGCGATTGGCGTTGCGTTGCAGATGGGCATCGATGACGCGACGATCCAGACCGGTTTCGCCAAATTCGGCGGCGTGAAGCGCCGCTTCACCAAGGTCGGGGAGATCGCGGTCGGCGGCGGCACGGCGACAGTGATCGACGATTACGGCCACCATCCGGTCGAGATCAAGGCGGTGCTGGCCGCCGCCCGCGAAGGCGCGAAGGGTCGGGTCATCGCCGTGGTCCAGCCGCACCGCTTCACCCGCCTGCGCGACCTGATGGACGAGTTCCAGCAGGCCTTCAACGACGCCGATATCGTCTATGCCGCCCCGGTCTATCCGGCGGGCGAGCAACCCATAGAGGGCGTGGACAGCGCCGAACTGGTCGCGGGCTTGAAGCGCCGGGGTCATCGCAACGCCGCGACGGTCGAGGGCGCGGACGACCTGGCCCGCGTGATCGCGGCCGATGTCCAGGCGGACGACATGATTATTTGCCTTGGCGCGGGCGACATCACCAAATGGGCGGCCGGGCTGGCATCGGCTGTGGCGGCGAAAGAGGTGGCGTGATGTTCGAACTGCTGAATGTCGGTCTGGAGATGCAGAAGCGGATGATCGACATCCAGATGCAGGGCATCGAGGTCGCGCAGGAGATGGTCGATGCCGCGCAGCGCAATGTGGAAGCGGGCCTCGCCGCGAATCAGGCGGGCGAAGCGGGCGTGAAGGCGATGAAGGGCTGGATGAGGCTCTGGGGGATGCGCGATTGACGCTGGCCGCGACGATCCTTCCTTCGGTACGCGGCTCGCTCAAGGCGGATGCGCCGCTCGCTCCCCTCGTCTGGTTCAAGGCGGGCGGTGTCGCGCAATGGCTGTTCGAGCCGAAGGATGCGGACGATCTTTCCGATTTCCTGCATGATCTGGACCCGGCGATACCGGTGATGGCGCTGGGGCTGGGGTCCAACCTGATCGTCCGCGACGGCGGCGTTCCGGGCGTGGTCGTGCGTCTTGGCAAGCCCTTCACCAAGGTGGAGCAGGTCGACGCGACGTCGCTGCGTTGCGGGGGAGGGGCTTCGGGCATTCTCGTCTCCTCGACGGCGCGGGATGCTGGGATAGGGGGGCTTGAATTTCTGCGCTCGATCCCCGGCACGGTCGGCGGCTTCGTGCGGATGAACGGTGGGGCCTATGGGCGCGAGACTTGCGATATTCTGGTCGAGTGCGACGTGGTGTTGCGGTCGGGAGAGCGGGTGACGTTGCCGCTCGATGCGCTGGGCTATACCTATCGCCACAGTAAATTGCCGGAGGGCGCTGTGGTGGTGAGCGCGGTGTTCCGGGGCGTTCCGGGCGAACCTGCTGCCATTCAGGCGGAAATGGACCGCATCGCCGCCGCCCGCGAGGAAAGCCAGCCGCTGCGCAGCAAGACCGGTGGATCGACCTTCAAGAATCCGGAGGGCCACAAGGCTTGGGCGCTGGTGGACGAGGCGGGGTGTCGCGGCCTGCAACTGGGCGGCGCGCAGGTTTCGGAAAAACACACCAATTTCCTGCTGAACCTGGGCGATGCGACCAGCGCCGATATCGAGGCGCTGGGCGAGGAAGTGCGGCGCCGGGTGAAGGCAAAGAGCGGCGTCGAACTGGAATGGGAAATTCAGCGGGTGGGCAGTTTTGCCGATGCCGCTCAAAACCTTATGGGAGTGAAGAAGTGACCCGTGGCCCATGGCATGTTGCCGTCCTGATGGGCGGCTGGTCCGCCGAGCGGCCGGTTTCGCTCTCGTCGGGCGAGGGCGTTGCCAAGGCGCTGGAATCGCGGGGGCATCGGGTCACGCGCATCGACATGGATCGCGACGTCGCGCTGCGGCTTTCCGAAACCAGGCCCGATGTGGTTTTCAACGCCCTTCATGGCGTTCCGGGCGAGGATGGCACAGTGCAGGGCATGATGGACCTGATGGGGCTGACCTACACCCATTCAGGCCTCGCCACCTCCGTCATCGCCATCGACAAGCAGCTTACCAAGCAGGCGCTGGTGCCCCATGGCATCCCCATGCCGGGCGGCCATATTGTGCCAAGCGCCAGCCTGTTCGAAGGTGATCCCCTGCCGCGCCCCTATGTGGTGAAGCCGGTCAATGAGGGCAGTTCGGTTGGCGTGGCCATCGTGACGGAGGGCGGCAATTATGGATCGCCCATCGGCCGCGATGTCGAGGGGCCATGGCTGCATTTCGATGAGCTGCTGGCCGAACCCTATATTCGCGGGCGGGAATTGACGACCGCCGTGCTGGGCGACGAAGCGTTGCTGGTGACGGAATTGCGCCCGAAAAGCGGCTTCTACGATTTCGACGCCAAATATACCGACGGCATGACCGAACATGTCTGTCCTGCCGACATTCCCAATGAGATTGGCGAGGCTTGCAAGGCGATTGCCCTGCGCGCGCACCAGTTGCTGGAATGCAAGGGCGCTTCGCGCTCCGACTTCCGCTGGGACGACACGCAGGGGGTCGAGGGGCTGTTCCTGCTGGAAGTGAACACGCAGCCCGGCATGACGCCGCTCAGCCTGGTGCCCGAACAGGCGGCGAAGCTGGGCATTGACTATGCCGAGCTGGTGGAGCGTATTGTCGAGGACGCGCTCGGGGCAGCAAAGGGGGCGAAGCATGGCTGAAGCACGTATCCGGCGTGGTGGGACGGCGCGGCTGACGCATGCGACCGGCGCGCGCGGCCGCAGCGGGGCGAGGGGGCGTCCGGCCAAGCGCCGCAGTTGGGTGGACGATCTGCTCGACCTGCTGCCTTTCAGCGAGGAGACGCTTCAGCGCATGGCGAGTTGGGCCATCGTCGGCATCGTGCTGGCGGCCGTGGCGGGCATCGCCATGCTGATGGGCCTGCCCGCCATGGTCGGGCAGAAGGCGTCGGAACTGGCCGCCAATGCCGGTTTTGAGGTCGAGAAGGTCGAGGTGCGCGGCGTCGAGCGGATGGACGAACTGCCCATCTACAATATCGCGCTGGGGCAGGTGAACCGCTCCATGCTGGCGCTGGACCTGCCGAAAGTGCGCGATGAGATGCTGAGGCTTGGCTGGGTCAAGGATGCGCGCATATCCCGCCGCCTGCCCGACACGCTGGTGGTCGACATTGTCGAGCGCGATCCGGTGGCGGTGTGGCAGCATGGCGGCAGGCTGCACCTGATCGACGTGCAGGGCGTAGTGCTGCAATCGGTGTCGGCGGGCGCGATGCCCGATTTGCCGCTGGTCGTCGGGCCGAACGCCAATCTTCAGACAGCAGGCCTTAACAAGCTGATGGAAAATGCGCCTGCGTTGAAGCCGATGCTGGCGGGCGCGACCTGGGTCGGAAACCGGCGCTGGGATTTGCGCTTTCAATCCGGGGAGACGCTGTCGTTGCCCGAAGGCGACAAGCCCTCCGCCACCGCGCTGGTCAACTTTGCCCGGATGGATGGGGTGAACCGCTTGCTGGGCCGGGGCATCGTGAAGTTCGACATGCGCGATCCAGACCGCTTCGTGCTGCGCCTGCCGCAGGGACAGGCGAATGACGGTTCCGTCGAAAAGCCTGCGGCGAGCGCGGAAACGCCCGCCAAGGGCGAGGAAGGCTGAACCCCATGGCCCAGCCCAAGGTCGAGAAGTTCGTCACCGCGATCGATATCGGATCGTGGAAAGTGTCCGCGCTGATCGCGGGGCGCACCGAAAATGGCGAACTGGCGATCCTGGGGACGGGCCAGCGGGAGAGCCGGGGCGTAAGGCGCGGCTTCATCGCGGACATGGAGCGCACCGAACTCGCCGTGCGCGAGACGGTCGAGCAGGCCGAGCGGGTCGCGGGCACCAATATAGAGGATGTATGGGTCAGCTTCTCCGGCGGCAGCCTGGTCAGCGACGTCGTCACGGTCGAGCGCGACATGGGCGGCTATCGCGTCGAGCAGGCCGACATTGACGACCTGCTCACCACCGGCCAGCAGGGGATCGATCCCGAAGGGCGCGTGGTGCTGCATGCCCAGCCGACCTGCTTCACCATCAACGGCCGTGTGCCGGTGAAGAAGCCGCTTGGCATGCATGCCGATCTGCTGGGCGTCGACATCCATGTCGTGCTGGCCGACGGGGCGCCGCTCGCCAATCTCGACCTGTGCGTGCGCGGCGCTTATCTGAACGTCAATTCCATCGTTGCTTCGCCCATCGCGACCGGCCTTGCCTGCCTGTCCGAAGAGGAGCGGGACTTAGGGGTCGCGCTGGTCGAACTGGGCGCGGGCGTCACCAATGTCTCGCTCTATGCGGGCGGGATGCTGGTGGGGCTGCACAGCATTCCCATCGGCGCGTCCGACATTACCGACGACATCGCCTCCGCCTTCGGCATCCGCCGCAGCCAGGCGGAGCGGATCAAATGCTTCTACGGCTCGGCGATGCAGAACCGCCGCGACTTCCGCGACATGATAGAGATCGCCACGCCGCATGGCGATGTCGCCATTCCGGGGCAGAGCGCCGGTCCCAACGCCGACGGCGGCAAGATCACCCGCGCTGCGCTGGTGGCGGTGATTTGCGAGCGGCTCAACCAGATCATGGTGGAGGTTAACGCGGCGCTCGCGGGCATGGGCTTCAACACGCCCACCGGGCGGCAGGTGGTGCTGACCGGCGGCGGGGCGGAGATGAAGGGCATTGCCGACTATGCCCAGGGCGCTTTGGGGCGCGCCGTGCGGATCGGACGGCCCCGTGGCCTTGCCGCGCTGCCGGAGGCTCATAGTGGCCCGGCCTTTGCGACCCTCGCGGGCCTTGCGCTTTATGGCGCTTCAAACCCGGTTGATCTTAGAACGATAGCGCCCGCTCCTCAGACGGTTCATCGTATCAGCGCGCCTGCATGGTGGCAGAGAATGGTGAAGGCAATGAAGACGAACTATTGAAATAAACGTGGATAGACGAAATTACTTGGTGAAATACGCCATTATCTGTTGCATTAACCTTCGATGACAGTTTCGCTCACGTCATCGGAGCTGGAGGGAGCTAAAGTTTATGAGCATTGAAATCAGCCCGCCGCATGTGGACGAGTTGAAGCCACGCATCGCGGTGATCGGCGTCGGCGGCGCGGGCGGCAACGCCATCGCGAACATGATCGCCGCGTCGGTCGAGGGCGTGGATTTCATCGTCGCCAATACCGACGCGCAGGCGCTGAACGCCTCCCCGGCGGAGCGGCGCATCCAGCTTGGCCCGCAAATTACCGAAGGGCTGGGCGCCGGTTCGCGCCCGGAAATCGGCAAGGCGGCGGCTGAGGAGACGATCACCTCGGTCGAGGACGCGCTGAACGGCGCGCATATGTGCTTCATCGCCGCCGGCATGGGCGGTGGCACCGGCACCGGCGCGGCTCCCGTCATCGCCAAGGCGGCGCGGGATCGCGGCATCCTGACCGTCGGCGTCGTGACCAAGCCCTTCACCTTCGAGGGCAATCGCCGCATGAAGTCGGCCGAAGCGGGCATCGAGGAATTGCAGAAGCATGTCGATACCCTCATCGTCATTCCGAACCAGAATCTCTTCCTGATCGCCAACCCCAACACCACCTTCAAGGAAGCCTTCCAGATGGCGGACGAGGTGTTGCAGCAGGGCGTTCGCGGCATCACCGACCTGATGGTCATGCCTGGCCTCATCAACCTCGACTTCGCCGACGTCCGTTCGGTGATGGGGGAGATGGGCAAGGCGATGATGGGCACCGGCGAAGCCGAAGGCGATGGCCGCGCTTTGCAGGCCGCCGAAAAGGCGATCGCCAACCCGCTGCTGGACGGCGTGTCGATGCGCGGCGCGAAGGGCGTGATCGTGTCCATCGTCGGCGGTGAGGACATGCGCCTGATGGAAGTGGACGAGGCCGCCAACCATATCCGCGAACTGGTCGATCCGGACGCGAACATCATCTGGGGTTCGGCCTTCAACGACGGCCTGAACGGCAAGATTCGCGTGTCGGTGGTCGCCACCGGCATCGACAGCGATGCGGCAGGCGCCACCGCGCCGCTGACCCAGCCCTTCAGCTTCGCTAGCCGCCCGGCCGTCGCGGTGCCGACCGCCGCCGCGCCCAAGCCTGCCGCTGCCCCGGCGCCTGCGGCTGCGCCGGAACCGGCCCCCGAAACGCCGGAACTGCCGGAAACGCTGGAACTGGACGTGCCCGCCGCGCCCGCTCCCGCGCCGCTGACCCCGCCGGTTGCGGAGCAGCCCAAGTCCGCGCCTTTCGCGCCGCCGCGTCCGGCCGCCGTCTTCTCCGATGAAGACCCGTCGCAGGACGAACTGCTGTTGGGGGCCGAGGAAGCGGAAGCCAAGCCCGCGCCTGCCCCTGCGCCGCAGGCCGCCCCCCGCGTGGCCACCGGCGGCACGTTGTTCGAACGCATGGCGGGCCTGACCCGCGGCGCGGAAAAGGGTGCTGCCGCCAGCGACGACGGCGCGTCGGCTCCCGACATTCCGCGCTTCCTCAACCGTCAAAGCAACCAGTAACAGGAGGCGGGCCCCAAGCCCGCTCCTGCTCCGCTCCTACAGGACAGGCGCGCTATCGGTTGTCACGGGCAACCGGGCGCGCTTTTTCTTTCGACATATTCCATTGCCCTGCCTCCTTCCGCTAAAAGGCTGCCTGTGAAACGCGATAATATATGGATTTTCGGCGCGTTGCTTCTGGCGGGCATCGTGCCGGTGCAATGGGTTTCGGCGCAGCCCGCGCAGGTGCAGGCGATCCGCCCCAGCGGCGAAATTCTCAACAATCATCTGGCCCGGCTGGCGTCCAATCCGCGTGACGTGACGGCGCTGATCGGCGCGGGCGAAGCGGCGCTCGACATGGACGATGCGCGCGCGGCGGCCGGTTTCTTCGCCCGCGCGGACGTGCTTCAGCCCAATAACGGCAAGGTGAAGGCAGGCCTTGGCCGGGTCATGTTGAAGAACCAGAATCCGGCCGAGGCGCTGCGCCTGTTCGATCAGGCGGTGCGGCTGGGCTATTCCGAAGCGACGTTGCTGGGTGATCGGGGCCTTGCCAGGGATATGACCGGCGATCAGGCCGGGGCGCAGCGCGACTATCAGGCCGCGCTGCAGCGGACGCCCGACGATGTGGAACTGACGCATCGTTACGCGGCGTCGCTTGGCATATCGGGTCAGGTGGACGCGGCGGAACGAGTGCTGAAACCGCTGCTCTACAAGAGTGACCGGGCCGCCTGGCGGTATCGCGCCTTCATCCTGGCGATGAACAACCGTCAGGCCGACGCGAAGAAGATCGCGGAGCAGACCATGCCGTCGCAACTCGCCACGGCGATCCTGCCCTATATGCAGAAGATGCCCTATCTGACCGCTGCCCAGAAGGCGGCGGCAGTGCATTTCGGGCATTTCCCCGCCAATGTCGGCACCACCATCGCCGCTATTACGCCGACGCCGCCCGCCTTCGCGTCCGCCGCGCCGGTCGTCAGGCCGCCGGTTGCGGAGACGCCTCAGCCTGCTAAACCGGCGCGACAGGACCGGCGTTCGCGCAGCAACGGGACAGGGGCCGCCACGCTTGCCCAAGCGGAAGCGCCGCCTCGTGCCGCACCGGCGCCAGTACGGCAGGCCGCCTCCCAACCGGCGCAACCGCCTGCGCCTGCGCCTGCGTCGCAAGCCACGCTCGCTCCGAATGTGCAGGGGCCTCCGGCGCCCGGCTTCGAGTCCGTCCAGAACCAGCCCGCCGCGCCCGCCACCCCGCCATCCAGCCAGCTTAACGCAATCACGCTGGCCCAGGCATCCGCGCCGCAATCGCAAAGCGCGCCAGCCCCATCACCGGCCCCAACGCCGCCCGCCGCCACGGCCGCAGCCGCGCCTTCGACCGCCACGCCCCAGCCGCAGATCGACCCTGCCGTGACCCGGTCGCTGGCCGACATCATACACGCCATCGACGTGCCCGAATCCGAACGCCAGCCAAGCGCTGTCGCCGTGGATTTGACGGAAATCGCGCAGATGCAGGCCACCCGCCGCGCCGAACGCGAGGCCGCTGCCGCAGCGGCAGCCGACAAGGCGAAGAAAGCCGCCGCCGCCAAGGCAAAGGCCGAAGCCGACGCCAAGGCGAAGCAACTGGCCGAGGAAAAGAAGAAAGCCGCCGAGGAAAAGGCGCGCCTTGCCGCCAATCCGTCGCGCAACTGGCTTCAGGTGGGTACCGGTGCGAACAAGGGCGCGCTGGCCTTCACCATGAAGGGGTTGCGCAAGAAATATGACTCGCTGGAACCGCAGGACGCCTGGGTCGCTGGCTGGGGCCGCACCAACCGCCTGCTGGTCGGGCCGTTCGCCAGTTTCAACCGCGCCAAGACGCTGGAGGACAAGCTGAAAGCGGCGGGCGCGGACGTGTTCGCCTGGAAAAGCGATGCCGGCGAGGTAGTCGAACGACTCCCCGCCAAATAGGGCGATTGACGACTCGGAAAAGGCGGAAAACACTATTAAGGAGCGCCGGTATGACGCTGCTTGCCTCCTATGCTTCGCACCCCGGCAGCAGCCGGGGCCGCCTCCATTCCGAACCCGGCGGCGAGGTGCGCGGCCCCCGCGACATGTTCCAGCGCGACCGGGACCGCATCATCCACTCCATCGCCTTCCGCCGCCTGCGCCACAAAACGCAGGTGTTCGTCTCGCCCGACGGCGATCATTTCCGCGTCCGCCTGACCCATAGCCTCGAGGTGGCGCAGATCGGCCGCACCACGGCGCGGACGCTGGGGTTGAACGAAGACCTCACCGAAGCGCTCTGCCTGGCCCATGATATCGGCCATCCCCCCTTCGGCCATGCGGGGGAGGATGCGCTGGAGGCGGCGATGGACGACCATGGCGGCTTCGATCACAATGCGCATACGCTGCGCACGCTGATGCTGCTGGAAAGCCCCTATCCGCTGTTCCGGGGGCTGAACCTCAGTTGGGAAATGCTGGAAGGGCTGGCCAAGCATAACGGCCCCATCGCCCATCCCGGCTGGGCCATGCGGGAGGTGGACGCGCTGTTCCCGCTCGACCTGCCGAGCCATGCTTCGCTGGAGGCGCAACTGGCCGCCATCGCGGACGATATCGCCTATGACAATCACGACATAGACGACGGCCTGCGCGCCGGTTTGCTGACCCTCGATCAATTGCTGACCGTGCCGTTGGTCAAGACCTGCTGGGACCGGGTGCGCGCCCGCTATCCCACTATTCCCGAAAACCGGCTGCTGCGCGAACTGGTGCGGGAGCAGATCGGCGTTATGGCGAACGACCTGATCGCCGCCACCCGCGCCAATATCGCGGAATCGGGCGTCGAGACGGTGGACGACGTCCGCCGGGCGGGTCGCACGTTGGTCGCCTTCTCACCCGAACTGGCGGCGCAGGAGCGGGAATTGAAGCGCTTCATGTATGCGGCGCTCTATCATCACCCATCGCAACTGGCTGCGGCGGACCGGGCGCGAGTGATCGTCACCGACCTGTTCCGCGCCTATCAGGCCGACCCCAAGCTGATGCCCGCCGAATGGCGCGACGATTGCGCATCGTCCGAACCGCAGCGCAGCCGTCATATCGCGGACTTCATCGCGGGAATGACTGATCGCTATGCCGAAAAGCGCCATGCCGAAATATTCGGCGGGCTGGAAATTGCCTGAGATGCCCGATTGACGCCGGGGCGCGTTTGACGCAATGCGAAAGGGTCTCCGGCGTCGAGGATTCGACTCCGGACTTGATGCGGGAGAGCATGGGAAGCCTTTCAGGCCGCCCCGTCGCCGAAGGAGCAACCGCCCCGGAATCTCTCAGGCCAAAGGACCGCATCATGGGCAGGCACTCTGGAAAGCGGACGGTCTGATGCCGTCCCACCGAAGGGGTAAGCCATCCGGTCGATTGGCCGGTGGTCAAAGCTCTCAGGTTCCGTGACAGAGGGGGTGGCAAATGCATGGAGTCCGGCTTCGGACGCGTGTCTGTGTCGCCTTGTTACTCGCACGGAAAGGCCGCCATATGTCCGGCAATGACGACATCGCCCATATCGAAGAAGAATTGCCGCTGCAGGACCTGCCGCTGGATGCATGGCACCGCGTCAGGGGCGCGCGCATGGTCGGCTTTGCGGGCTATCATATGCCGATCCAATATGAAGGCATCATGGCCGAACATGCCTGGACCCGCGAACATGCCGGGCTGTTCGACGTCAGCCATATGGGGCAGTTGACCTTCTCCGGCGATGGCGTGGACGAGGCGCTGGAACATCTGTTGCCGAGCGACATCAAGGGGCTGAAGCCCTTCCGCCAGCGCTATTCGATGCTGCTCGACGAAGAGGGCGGCATTCTCGACGACCTGATGGTGTCGCGCCTCGGTGGCGGGGCCTTCGACGGCGCGGACATCTACATGGTCGTCAACGGCGCGACCAAATATGACGATATCGGCTGGATGATCGAGCATCTGCCCGATGAGGTCGTGATGAACCATATGGACGAGCAGGCGCTGCTCGCCCTGCAAGGTCCGGAAGCGGGCGAGGCGCTGGCCAGTCTCATCCCCGAAACCGCCGACCTGATCTTCATGCAGTCCGGGCCGTTCGTCTGGCGTGGCGTGCCGCTGTGGATCAGCCGTTCGGGCTATACCGGCGAGGATGGTTTCGAGATCAGCGTTCCGGCCGGGGATGTCACGTTGCTGGCGGACGCGCTTTGCGATCTGCCGCAGGTGAAGCCCATCGGTCTGGGCGCGCGGGATTCCCTGCGCCTTGAGGCGGGGCTGCCGCTCTACGGGCATGATCTGACCCCTGCGGTCAGCACCATCGGGGCCGATCTGGGCTTCGCGATCCAGAAGCGCCGCCGCGAAGAGGGCGGCTTCATCGGTCATGCCCGCGTGATGAAGGAACTGGCCGATGGGCCGGGGTCCAGGCGCGTGGGGTTGAAGATCGAGGGTCGCCTGCCCGCCCGCGAGGGTGCAGCCATCTACGCGGGCGACGTGCTGGTGGGGGAGGTCACTTCGGGCGGCTTCGCGCCGACCGTGGGCGCGCCCATCGCCATGGGCTGGGTCAGCCTGCCGCATGCCGGGCTGGGCGAAGCGCTGGAGATCGAGGTGCGCGGCAAGCGCATCGCCGCGACCGTCGCGCCGATGCCGTTCGTGCCGCACCGTTACCGCCGCAAGGCATAATTTTCCTGGTTTTTATTGGTCATGATTTTCAAGAAAATCATTCCGTGGGGAGTAAATCCATGAGCCGTTATTTCACCGACGAACATGAATGGATCGATGTCGCGGGCGAAATCGCCACCGTCGGCATCACTGACTATGCGCAGGAGCAGTTGGGCGACATCGTGTTCGTCGAACTGCCAGCCGAGGGGACGAGCTTCGAAAAGGGCGACGACGCCGCCGTTGTGGAGTCGGTCAAGGCCGCTTCGGACGTCTATGCGCCGATTTCGGGCGAAGTGGTCGAAACGAACAGCGCGCTGGAGGACGAACCCGCGCTGGTGAACAGCGACGCGGAGGAGGACGGCTGGTTCTTCAAGCTGCGCATCGCCGACGCCAGCGAGCTGGAAGGCCTGATGAACGAAGCCGCCTACAAGAAGTTCGTGGCGAGCCTTTGATGAAATAAGCCCCTCCCTTTCAAGGGAGGGGGAAGGGGTGGGTCGCGACCGAAGGGAGCGTCCGCCCTGTCGAGATGGCGGCAGGCTCGCTTCGCTCGCCACCCACCCCCAACCCCTCCCTTGAAAGGGAGGGGGGAGTTTTGGAAAATGCGCTACTTACCCCTTACCGACACTGACCGGCAGGACATGCTGTCCGTTATCGGTGCGTCGTCGGTCGACGACCTGTTCGTGGACGTTCCCGCCGAAGCCCGGCTTCCCGGCAAGATTGCGGGCCTGCCCGATCATGCCAGCGAACTGGCGGTCGAGCGCCATATGGCGGCCCTTGCGCGGAAAAATCTGTCGGCGGGGGAGGCTCCCTTCTTCCTGGGGGCGGGCGCGTACAGGCATCATGTTCCCGCCAGCGTCGATCATCTGATCCAGCGCGGCGAGTTCCTGACCGCCTACACCCCCTATCAGCCGGAAATCGCGCAGGGCACGTTGCAGGTGCTGTTCGAATTCCAGACGCAGGTGGCGCGCCTGCTCGGCTGCGACGTCGCCAACGCCTCCATGTATGACGGGTCGACCGCCTGCTGGGAGGCCATCGGCATGGCCCGGCGCATCACCAAGCGCGGCAAGGCGATCCTCTCGTCCGGCCTGCACCCCCATTATGTCTCGGTCGCCAACACCATGGCGAAGTTCACCGGCGACGTGCTGGTGCATGAAGCCCCGACGCTGGAAGCCGTCACCGACATCGACGCGCTGATCGCCGGGATCGACAAGGATACGAGCTGCGTCGTCGTCCAATATCCGGACATTCTCGGCCGCATCGCCGACCTGACCCCGCTGGCCGACGCCGCCCATGCAGCGGGCGCGCTGCTGGTCGCGGTCGTGACGGAGCCTGTGGCGCTGGGCGCGATCAAGGCGCCGGGTCATATGGGCGCGGACATCGTCGTCGGTGAAGGCCAGTCCATCGGCGTCGGCCTGCAATTTGGCGGGCCTTATCTTGGCCTCTTCGCATGCAAGCAGAAATATGTCCGCCAGATGCCGGGCCGCCTCTGCGGCGAGACGGTGGACGCGGCGGGCAAGCGCGGCTTCGTGCTGACGCTTTCGACCCGCGAGCAGCATATCCGCCGCGAAAAGGCGACGTCCAACATCTGCACCAATTCTGGTCTCTGCGCGCTGGCGTTCAGCATCCATATGACCCTGTTGGGCGAAAAGGGATTGCGGGAACTGGCGGTGCTCAACCATGGACTGACCGTTCAGGCGGCCGACCGTCTGGCGAAGGTGCCGGGCGTCACGCTGCTCAACGACAGCTTCTTCAACGAATTCACGCTGATCCTGTCGAAGGATGCCCGCGAAGTTGTCCGCAATCTGGCGGACAAGGGCCTATTGGGCGGCGTTTCACTCGGCCGCCTGTTCCCGGACGCGCCGGAGATCGGCAACGGGCTGGTCGTGGCCGTCACTGAAACCGTGACCGCGGAGGATATCGAAGCCTTTGCCAAGGCGCTTGAGGAGGAACTGGCATGACCATGCTGAAGGAAGGCCGCCCCACCGCGCCGCAAGCCCTCAACGAAGCCGATACGACTCCCGCGACCGCCACGGGCAATCGCGCCCTGATGCTGGAGGAGGCGCTGATCTTCGAGATCGGCTCGACTGAGACAACCGGCGTCGATTTCGCCGAAGCGCCGAAAGTCGTCAGTCGCCTCGGCAACCTCGCCCGCACCGACGGCATCGGCCTGCCCGGCCTGTCGGAGCAGGAGACGGTGCGCCATTATACGCGCCTCAGCCGCCAGAATTACGCCATCGACCTGGGCCTTTTCCCGCTCGGTTCCTGCACGATGAAGCATAATCCGCGCCTGAATGAGAAGGTGGCGCGGATGCCCGGTTTCGCCGATCTGCACCCGCTTGCGCCCCAATCCACTGTCCAGGGCGCGCTGGCGGTGATCCATGAACTGGCCGCTTGGCTGGTGACGCTGACCGGCATGCATTCGGTTGCGATGAGCCCCAAGGCTGGTGCGCATGGTGAGCTTTGCGGCCTGCTGGCGATCCGCGCCGCCCTGGAGGCACGCGGCGATGCGCGCAGCGTCATTCTGGTCCCTGAAAGTGCGCACGGCACCAATCCCGCGACTGCTGCCTTCTGCGGCTATAAGGTGGAGGATATTCCGGCGACCCCGGATGGCCGGGTGGATCTGGAGGCGCTCAAGGCCCGCCTAGGCCCCGATGTTGCGGCGGTGATGATCACCAACCCCAACACCTGCGGCCTGTTCGAGCGGGACATGAAGACGATTTCCGACGCGGTGCACGCCGCCGGAGCCTTCGTCTATTGTGACGGTGCGAACTTCAACGCCATTGTCGGCCGGGTCCGCCCCGGCGATCTGGGCGTCGACGCGATGCACATCAACCTGCACAAGACCTTCTCGACGCCCCATGGCGGCGGTGGGCCCGGCTCCGGCCCCGTGGTGCTGTCGGAGGCGCTGGCGCCCTTCGCGCCGCTGCCCTTCGTGGAAAAGCAGGGCGACAAGTTCGTGCTGGTCGAGGAGGAGACGGCGGAAGACCATCATGGCCAGACCTTCGGCCGCATGGTCGCCTTCCATGGCCAGATGGGCATGTTCACCCGCGCATTGACCTATATCCTCAGCCACGGCGCGGATGGTTTGCGGCAGGTCGCCACGGACGCCGTTCTGAACGCCAATTACATCCTGCGCAGCCTGGACGATGTGCTGGACGCCCCCTTCGGCGGCAGCGGCCCCTGCATGCATGAGGCGCTGTTCAGCGACAAGGGGCTGGCCGAAGGCTTCACCACGCTCGACATCGCCAAGGGGCTGATCGACGAGGGCTTCCACCCGATGACCATGTATTTCCCGCTGGTCGTCCACGGCGCGATGCTGGTCGAACCGACCGAGACGGAAAGCAAGGCCGCGCTTGACCAGTTCATCCTGGCGCTGCGCAGCCTCGCGGAACGCGCCAAGGCGGGCGACGAGGCGTTGAAGGGGGCGCCCTATTTCGCGCCCCGCCGCCGCCTGGACGAGACGCTGGCCGCCCGCAAGCCGGTCCTGACCTGGACGGAGCCGGAACTGGCGGAAGCCGCCGAATGACGGGCGGGCCGGAGCCGTGGGAACCCGGTTCCGGCTCCGTCGCTGCGGGCAAGCGATACGCTCCCGCAACCGGACGCAACCGCGACGCCATATTGGCTGTCCTTCGCGAGGAACTGCCATCCTCCGGCCTTGTGCTGGAGGTGGCGAGCGGCAGCGGAGAGCATATAGTCCATTTCGCCGCTGCATTGCCCGCGCTGGACTGGCAACCGACCGATCCCGATCCGGCGGCGCTGGCGTCCATCGATGCCTGGCGGGAGGAAGCGGGCCTTCCCAATGTGCGCCCACCCATCCGGCTCAATGCAGCCATCGATTGGCCGGTGGAAGCGGCTGACGCGGTCCTGTGCATCAACATGGTCCACATCAGCGAATGGGCCGCCACCGCCGGGCTGTTCAGAGGGTGCGCGAAGCTGCTGTCCCCTGGCGCTCCGCTGATAATCTATGGCCCGTTCCTGGAAGTCGACGTCGCAACGGCTCCCACCAATAGGGCGTTCGATCGGTCGTTGAAGGAGCGTAACTCCGAATGGGGACTTCGCAACGTCGCCGACCTCGATCGGGTCGGCGACGCATTCGGCCTTGCGCGAGACCGGCGGGTGGAAATGCCGGCCAACAATCTCATGCTGATTTACCGTCCCCGCCTGTCCTGATCGGACGGCGGGCAACTCGGCCAGGCTCAACCGAGGGATTTGAGCAGATCGGGCGTATTCCTCACATTCCGGCTGACCGCCAATATATGAGGGACGCTCTCCGTGGTTTCGGCATCCACCAGGACGCGAACGGCTCCCATCGCCTCAAGCGCCTTGGTGATCGACGTCTGGTTCAATTCCGATGGAGTCGTGATCAGTTTCGAGATTTGATCTGAATTCAATCCAATCGTCTTGATCTCCAAATCTCCCGAAAGCGTATCGGTCGAAGCGTTGAAGCCTATCGGGAACAGCCCGTTCAAATTCAGTCCGGCTTTTTTCGTGTTGATGTTCGCGATCACGCGCAGCCCCACGCCGACCTTCGCCCGGCCGGCTGGTTTCCCGTCCATCATGATGCTGTCCTGCATGAACCGCATATAGTCGACAGTGACGCGATAGCGGCCCTTTTCGCCGGTCAGCGCGCCCGTCAGGAATGTCAGGCCGCCGCCGTCATTCACTTTTTCGACAGTGACCTTCGCATCCTGATTCGACAGCAGGGCGCGCCTTTTCTTTTCGGCCAGCGATGCCCAATAGACCTCCGCTTCGGTCGTTCCGTCGAATATCTTCACCTTGGGAACCTGAATCGGCTCGATCGGCACGAAATTGGTGGGGTCGAAAGGGTCGATCCCTCCCAAATCCGTGCGTTTGACGATCTGGCCGGATGCTTCCGACGCCAGACCGACCCCAGTGGCGATGGCGGCAATCGCCGCCAAGGCGTTCCGGCGGTCATGGGTTCTCATTTCGGCATTCTGGCTGTCGGTCATAAATCACTCCCCTGATGGAAGAATAAGGGCATATATCAAGACATTGCGCAAGCGAAACGCTGGGGCGCGCGGACCGGGTTTCGGTCGGATCTGGATGCAATGGCGTTCGTCCCGCCGTCCCGCGAGCAAACCGTCCCCGGATATTCGGACGGCGGGCTTGAAAGTCATCCGCGCTCCTGCGAAGGCAGGACGCCAGACCGGACGCCGGAACTGCGCTCCCGCCTCCGCGGGGGCACGGCGTGCGCTGAACGGAATGAATGCCCCAAAGCCTCCTCTCGCTCGTCGCCGCCGAACTCTCCGCGCCCGCCGATCCCCGCGCCGCCGCCATGGCGGGCGCGCTGGCCGCCCGATATCCTGCGGCTTCGCGGGCCGTGCTCTTTTACGGCTCCTGCCTGCGGGAGAAGAATCTCGACGGGCTGATGCTGGATTTCTACCTGATCGTGTCGGACTATCGCGCCGCTTATGGGAAGCGCTGGCTGGCGACCGCCAACCGGCTGATCCCGCCCAATGTTTTCCCCTTCGAACATAACGGCCTGATCGCCAAATATGCCGTGCTGTCGGAGGCGGATTTCGCCCGGCTGAACAGCCCCGCCGCCGATAATGTCTCGGTCTGGGCGCGCTTTGCCCAACCGGCGCGGCTGCTCTGGGCGGCGGACGACCTGGCCCGCCAGCGCGCCATCGCCGCCGTCGCCATCGCCGCCCCGACCCTGTTGTCGCTCGCCCGCCCGATGGCCGGGGAGCAGGATGCGCTCTCGCTCTGGCGGACCGGCTTCACGCTGACCTATGGCGCGGAATTGCGCGCCGAGCGGAAGGGCCGGTCGCTTTCCATCGTCGATGCCGATCCCGACCGCTATCGCCGCTTCGGGGAGGCCGCGCTGGCGCAGGGGCTGCCGCCGTCGCCCGCGTCAGAGGACGCGACGACCCGCTGGCGGCGGCTGCAAAGACGGGGCAAATGGCTTTCCGTCATCCGCCTCGCCAAGGCCAGCTTCACCTATGTAGGGGGCATCGATTATCTGGCTTGGAAGATCAACCGCCACGCGGGCACGGCTATCGAGATCAAGCCATGGCAGCGCCGCTGGCCGCTGATCGGCGCGCTCACTCTGCTGCCGCGGCTGTTCCGGGGTGGTGCGATCCGTTGAGCGCATTGGAAAGCGCCTGGGCAAGGCCGGTAAGCGTATAGGGCTTGCGCAGCACTTCATGCCCGCCGAAATCCGCGCTTTCGGCGATGTCGCCCGCATAGCCGGTGACGAACAGCACCGGCAGATGGGCGTAGATCGCAGGCAGGGTGCGGACCATTTCCGGACCGGTCATGTCCGGCATCAGCACGTCGCTCATGATCAGGCCGATGTCGCGATGGCTGGCGAGCAGCTTCGCCGCCTTGGACGGATGGTCGCAGGCGACCGGCAAATGGCCCAGTTCCGCCAGCGCCGCCATCGTCTGATTCAGGACGCGGGGATCGTCCTCCACCACCAATATGCGCGTCGGCGGATGCAGCACCGGTTCCCGGTCGGGCGCGCGCGCATCGGCCGTATCCGTCCCTTCCGCGCTGATATGGCGGGGGAGGTAGATGTGTACGCTCGTGCCCTGGCCGGGTTCGGATTCGATGCGGATTTCGCCCTCGCTCTGATGCACGAAGCCGAAAATCTGGCTGAGGCCCAACCCGGTCCCCTTGCCGACCGGCTTGGTCGTGAAAAAGGGTTCGAACACGCGGGACAGGATTTCCGGCGTCATGCCGCAGCCATTGTCGATGACGCTCAGCGTCACATACTCGCCGCCCGTGCATTCCCCGATCTCATTCGGCGCGAGCTGCGTCTGACCCGTCCTGATGAGCAGGCGGCCGCGCCCGTCCATCGCATCCCGCGCATTGACGCACAGGTTCAATATCGCATTTTCCATCTGATGCTGGTCGACGAAGATGCGCCAGCCCTGCGCTTCCTTTTCGAAGGCCATGGTGATCTGGTCGCCGATGGAGCGGTCGATCAGATCGGAAAGACCCGCCACCAGCGCGTCGGGATCGACGGCGTTGGGCAATAAAGGCTCCGACCGGGCGAAGGCCAGCAGGCGGCGGGTGAGGGCGGCGGCGCGATTGGCGCCCTCCATCGCATTGTCGAGATGGCGGGTCGCCTCCTGCGGTTTCAGGCGCAGCTTGCGCTTGGCCAGTTCCAGCCCGCCGACCACCACCGCCAGCATGTTGTTGAAATCATGAGCGATGCCGCCGGTAAGCTGGCCCACGGCGTACATCTTCTGCATCTGGCGCAGATTTTCCTCGGCGGCGGCGCGTTCGGCGGTTTCCTTCTTGAGCTGTTCATAGGCGTCGGACAGTTCGACCGTCCGTTCCGCGACCGCCGTTTCCAGCCGGTCGGCGCGTTCAGCCTCATCCTCCGCCTGGCGGCGGGCGTTGCGCCGCTCGCTATAGGCGGCGTTGGCAAACCAGAGCGCGAACAGCACGCAGACCAGCAGCACCAGGCCGAAAAGCTGCGATGTCTTGCCGAACCATGCATTGCGGTCCCCGGCCAGCGACACGGCCTGGCTGCGTTCCTGCAACCGGGCATTTTCCGCCTGGATGACCTGGTCCAGCAGGGCGGTGATGCGCATCAGGTCGCGGGACTTGCCCGCCTGATGGAACTGGGCAAGCGCGCCCATCTTCTGGTCGTAGGTGGTGCGCAGCCCGATCTCGCTCAGCGTCTTGCCCCGCTGGTCGAACGCCGCCTGTAGCGCCATTACATTGCCGCGCTGCCAGTCGGAATGGCGGGTAGTGTAGCTCAGCGTCTTGAGCTGGCTGGCGGCGGTGCGCCACTGATCCTGAAACAGGCGGCCGGTATCAGGGTCCAGGCTGATGACATAGCGGGCCAGCGTCACCTCCGCCCGCGCCGTCTTCGCCTCGAATGCGCGGGCGAGGGCGATCACCTCGAAACTGCGGCGTTGTTCCTTCAGCGCGCGCTCATGGTCGCGCGCGGCGTGGCTGGCGCTGTACAGCAGCGTGCCGAGCGATCCGATCAGCAGGATGACGAGCACCAGCGGCAGGAAGCGCGCTATGATCGCTCGCCACCCGGTCGCATGCTCATCCATGAAAAACCCGTCCGCCATCGACAGTTACACTAGATGAACAACATTAAGCGAGAAATGCCGCAGGGGGAAGGTTCCGATTTTGCGCCGGATTCCGTCGCGTTAAAAGCCCGTCCTGCCGTGCAGGCGACGAAAGGCCGCGATCACCCGATCGCGCCGGTCGCCTTGCCCGCCGCCTCGAACATGGCGATAATCTGCTCCACCTGTTCGTCGCTATGTTCGGCGCAAAGGGAGCAGCGCAGCAGGAAGGTGCCCGCAGGCGTCGCCGGGGGACGCGCCATGTTGACGTAGAGGCCCAGTTCCAGCAGCGCCTGCCACATCGCCACCGCCTGGGCCTGATCGGTCAGGATGACGGCGATGATCGCGGATTGCGGCGTTTCCGTGCCCAGCTTGAAGCCGAGGTCGGTCAGCCCCTTGTGCAGCCGCTGGCTGTTCTTCCACAGATGGGCGCGTTTTTCGCCCGCATGCATCAGCTTGCGGATCGAGGTCGCGGCGGTGGCGACGACGCTGGGCGGCAGCGACGCGGTGAAGACATAGGGACGGCAGACGAGGCGCAGCACCTCGAACTTGGGATGGTTGGACACGCAGAAGCCGCCCACCGTGCCGACCGATTTGGAGAAGGTGCCGACGACGAAATCGACATCCTTTTCCACGCCTTGCTCTTCATAGACGCCCCGGCCATTGGGGCCGAAAAAGCCCATGCCATGGGCCTCGTCCACCAGGATCATGCAATTGGCATGCTTGCGCACGGCGGCCACCATGTCCGGCAGCGGCGCGACGTCGCCCAGCATCGAATAGACGCCCTCCAGCACCACCAGCTTCAGCGCGTCGGCGGGCAGGCGGCCCAGGCGTTTGTCCAGATCCTCCACGCTGTTGTGGCGGAAACGCACGATCTCCGCATCGCCCAGGAAGCAGCCGTCATAGATGGAGGCATGGCTGTCGGCGTCCAGAACGACATAATCGCCCTTGCCTGCCAAGGTGGAAATCATGCCCAGATTGGCCTGATAGCCGGTGGAGAAGACCATCGCGCCGGACATGCCGTAAAAATCCTTCAGCGCTTCTTCGACTTCCTTATGGCCCTGATAAGTGCCGTTCAGTACGCGGCTGCCGGTGGTGCCCGCGCCGAAATCGTCCAGCGCCTTCTTGCCCGCCGCGACCACGTCCGGATCGAAGGTCATGCCCATATAATTATAGGTGCCGAGCAGGATCGTGTCCTTGCCCTTGATCACCGCCTGGGTCGGGGACTTCACCTCGTCCATGACGATGGCGAAGGGATCGCGCACGCCGGTCGCCAGCAGCGCCTCGCGCTCGGCGATCAGGGGGTCGAATTTGGAGAAAAGGTCGCGGGTCTGCGTGGCGTCGGTCATTGTCTCAATAGTCCCAAAACCGTTCGGGCTGAGCGAAGTCGAAGCTTCTTGCCGAGCGGAGCCGAGGCTCCACGCTTCGCCTTGGCTCAGCAAAGGGCTTCGACTTCGCTCAGCCCGAACGGCGGTTGAATTTTCAGGCGGCTCAGCCCTTAAGCTTCGCCACGGCGTCCACGAGTTGGCCGATGGTTTCAATCTCGGCCTGCATGTTCATGGTGATGATGATGTCGAATTCGTCTTCAATCGCGGCGACGAAGTCCATCACGGTCAGGCTGTCCCATTCCAGATCGCCCGCGAAGCTGGTGGCCTCGGTCAGTTCGACGCCCTTTTTGTTGAAGGGGGCGATCTGGCTCAAAACGCTGTCGAAAATTGGCTGGCGATCCGTCATTATCCGTGGTGCTTTCCGTGAAAGAGCGGCTTTTGCCCTCAAGCGTCGTTCTTTGGCAAGGGAATAAGGCGGCAATCGGGCATGACTGTCGCGAAAAAGGGGGAGGGGGAAAAGATGGACGCGACGAATGTTCCTGTGCCCAATGCGATCCACCTGCTGCGCACGGCGGTGCAGACCAATATGCAATTGAGCCAGATGGCCGATCAGAAGGCGAACATGCTGATCGGCGCGTCGATGGTGATCTTCACCCTGTGCGTGGCGCAGTTGCGGTCGGGCGCGCTGGTGTGGCCGGTGGCGGTGCTGGCGGTGGGCGTGTTCCTGGCCGCGACCTGCGCGATCATGGCGGTGTTGCCAAGTGTCAGCCGGTCGCGCGGGGAGGTGGGAGCGGGCGATAATCTGCTGTTCTTCGGCATCTTCACCAGCCTGAGCGAGGCGGAGTTCAGCGATCGGATGATGGCGCTGGTTTTGGATGACGATGCGCTGTGCCGGGCGATGTTGCGGGACATGTACCAGAATGGGCAGGTGCTCCAGCGGCGGAAATATCGCTGGCTGGGCCATGCGTACCGGTTGTTCCTGACCGGCGTGGTGGCGAGTTTTATCGCCCTGGTGGTGGATTTGGGGCTGGGGTGGCGTTGAGTATGACGGAGGATTGAGGGGGACGAATGTCCCGGCAGATTATCGGAAATTGTCCGCGTAGGCCTGGATCTTCAGCGTCTTCGGCGCCGTCGGGATCACCGTATAGGCGATGCCTTCCCGCTCCGCATACGCGCGGGCGGCTTCCTCAGAAGAGAAGTTCAGCTTGATCTGCTGCTTCATGTCGCCGGAACCGGCCCAACCGGTCAGCGGATCGGGCTTCTTCGCTTCGGCGGGCGCATATTCCAGCACCCATTTACGGGTCAGCGCCTTGCCGGATTGCAGGGCGTTCTTCTGGATCTGATAGATGCGCGCGCTCATCGCGATAAAGACTCCTGAGGGAATTTGGCGCAGCGTTGCACCAGCGGGCGAGCGGAAGTCAAGGCTTGCCACGAGCGTCGGCGCGTTTCGTGCGCAAAGTGGCGCTGGCCGCTGCCGGATCGTCGGGCCAGGGATGTCTGGGATAGCGCCCGCGCATTTCCTTGGCGACCGCGCTCCAGCTACCCGCCCAGAAGCCGGGGAGATCGCGTGTCGTCTGGATCGGGCGGCCTGCGGGCGAGGTGAGGGAGAGGACCAGCGGTATGCGCTGGCTGCCGACCACCGGATGCTCGGCCAGGCCGAACAGCGCCTGCACGCGCAGTTCGACGCGGGGGCCACCCTCGGCGGCATAGTCGATTTCATGATTGCTGCCCGCGGGCGAACGGAAATCGGGCGGGGCGAGACGGTCGATCTGTTGCTTCCCGTCCCAGCCGATCAGCCCTTCGAGAATCCCGGAAAGCTGCGACCGGTCGATCTCGGAAAGGCGGCGCTTTCCTTGCAGGAGTGGTGGCAGCCATTCGTCCAGCTTTTCCATGAGCGCGGCATCGGACAGCGCCTCCACCCCGGCGAAGTCCGCTCGCATCCGCAGGGAGCGCGCCGTTTCCGACCAGGAGAGCAGGTCCAGCCCGCCTTGCCGCACGCCTTCGGTCAGGGCGGTGACGACCGCCGCCGGATCGGGGCGGTCGTCGGAACCGGAGGACAGCCTGACCGCGCCCAGCCGTCGCTCCCGCAACGCCTCGATCCCGCCATTGGCGGCGCGGAAGCGCACGGTGCGATGCTCCGCGATGCGAGCGCCGAACAGGGCGATCACCTCCGCCTCGCTGATCGGCGCGGCGGAGAGAATGCGGGCGCCAGCGGCGCTGCCTTGTACTTCTCCTACCGCCAGCCATTCCTCCCGCGCCAGAGGGCTGAGCGGATCGAGCCGGAAACCGCGCCCGCCGACGCTCGCCCAGTCCGCGCCGTCGGCGGAGCGGCGTTTGGAGACGCGGTCGGGGAAGGCGAGTGCGAGGCATAGGCCGACACTATTATCTCCCCTCCCTTCCAGGGAGGGTCGAACAGAGTCACGTGCCTCTGTTCGAGGGGTGGGTGGGGGAGGGATGAGCTTCGCCCAGCGCTTCGCCATGGATCGCGCCGCGTCGACGCGTTTCCCGCTTTCCCGCCGCCAGCGTATCCGCCGCTGCGACAGGTCGTTATCCTGTCCGCCAATGCCCCGCTCGCCCAGCAACACGGCGACCTCCGCCGCGATGTCGGCCAGCCCCATCTCTCCAGCCCGCACCAGCATATGGCCGATGCGCGGTTCCAGCGGTAGCTTCGCCAGCGCCTTGCCATGCGTGGTGATGCGTCCGTCCGCGTCCAGCGCCTCCAGTACCGTCAGTCTTTTGCGCGCCTCGGCTACTGCGGCGGCAGGAGGCGCGTCCAGCCAGCGTAGGTCCGCCGGATCGTTCACCCCCCACAGCGCGCAGTCGAGGATCAGGCTGGAGAGGTCGCTCTCCAATATCTGGGGCGGATCGAAGGGTGGCATTCCCGCCGTCGCCGCCGCTTCCCACAGGCGATAAGCGACGCCGGGCCGCTGCCGCGCCGCACGGCCAGCCCGCTGGGTCGCAGCCGCCTGACTGGCGCGTTCCGTCACGAGCCGCGTCACGCCCGCCGCCCGGTCATAGCGTGGACGCCGCGCCAGCCCGCTATCCACCACGATCCGCACGCCGTCGATGGTCAGGCTGGTTTCCGCGATGGAGGTGGCGAGGATGACCTTCCGCCGTCCCTCCCGCGAAGGTCGGATCGCGGCCCGTTGCGCTGCCGGGTCGAGCGATCCGTGCAGCTTGTGCACCTCCACCCCCGCGCCCTCCAGCCGTTCCGCCGTCCGCTCGATCTCCGCCACGCCGGGCAGGAAGGCGAGAAGATCGCCCTCCGCCTCTTCGCTCAGCGCCCGGCGGATGGTCGCCGCCATCTCATCCTCGATCCGCTTTTCCGATGCGCGTCCGACATGGCGCAGGTCCAGCGGCTGGATGCGGCCTTCGCTCTCCACGACGGGCGCGCCATCGAGCAAGGCCGCGAAGCGCGCGCCATCCAGCGTCGCGGACATGGGCAGGAGGCGCAGGTCGGGCCGCAGCGCGCCCTGCGCATCGAGGGCCAGGGCCAGGCCGAAATCGCTGTCCAGACTGCGCTCATGCACTTCGTCGAACAGGATGGCGGAGACGCCCGAAAGCTCCTGATCGTCCTGAATCCGCCGTACGAAAATACCCTCGGTCAGCACGAGCAATCGCGTGGCCTTCGAGACCTTCGAATCCATCCGGGTCGCGTAGCCGACCGTGCCGCCGACATTTTCGCCCATCAGTTCGGCGATCCGCTCCGCCGCCGCCCGCGCCGCCAGCCGCCGGGGGGAGAGCAGCAGCACCTGGCCCGTGCACCAGGGCTGGTCCAGCAGGGCGGGTCCGACGGCGGTCGTCTTGCCCGCGCCCGGCGGGGCCACCAGCACGGCATTGCTCCCCTCGCGCAAGGCGGCGAGCAGATCAGGCATTACGGCATGGATGGGGAGGGCGGTCATCGCCGCCTCCTCTCGCGCCATTCGCGCCTCAACGCAATGATTCAGCCGAAGAGCAGGCTATGGATCGGGTTTTTGGGGTCCAGCAGCATCTTGGCGGTCAGCGCCAGCGATAGGATGATCAGCAGCGGCCGGATCAACCGGCTGCCGAAGCGCATGGCCAACCGCGAACCGATCTGCCCGCCGGTGATGCTGCCCACCGCCATGGCCAGCCCGACGATCCAGATGACATGGCCGCCCACGATCATGGTGAGCAGTCCGGCGAGGTTGCTGGCGAAATTGGCGGCCTTCGTCTGCGCCGTGGCGCGCACGAGGCCAAGGCCGCCCAGAGCAATGAAGATGGTGGTGTAGAAAGCCCCCGCGCCCGGCCCGAAAAAGCCGTCGTAAAAGCCGATGATGCCGATCAGCAGGCTCAGAAACAGCATGCCGACCCGCTGGTGCCGGTTCATTTCGCCGACCTTGGGCGAGAAGGTGAAATAGGCGGCAAGCGCGATCAGCAACGCGGGCATCAGTCCGGCCAATATCGACGGGTCGACCCTCTGCACCAGCCACGCCCCGCCGACCGATCCTGCGAACGCCGCGAATATAGGCCAGCGATAGGTTTTCAAATCCATATGCCCCGCCCGCGCATAGGCGACGCATGCGCCAAACGTGCCCAGCGAGCTTTGCAGCTTGTTGGTCGCGACCGCTGCCACGGGCGGAATCCCGGCGGCCATTAGGGCGGGCAGCGCGATCAATCCTCCTCCGCCCGCCATCGCATCGATGCACCCCGCGACCAGCGCGGCGGCCATCAGAAAGGCGATGGTTTCAGGGGAGGGGATCATGGGTGATCAGCGGTCTCGGCAGAATGAATGAAAGCACCGTGTTCCTGCCTTCGCAGGAACACGGAATCTAAACGAACGGCTTGCGCTATCCCTCAATAGGCCCGCGCAATGGCGAACTCGACCGCTTCGGTCAACGCCGCCTTGGCCTTGCCATTGTCGAACATGCCGAGCGCGTCGATGGCCCGCTGGCCATAATGGCGCGCCCGCGCCAGCGTATCCGCGATGGCCCCCGTCTTGCGCAACAGGCCGGTCGCATGCGCCAGATCCTCGTCGCTCACGCGGTTGCCCGCGATTGCGGCCTTCCAGAAGACGCGTTCCTCGTCCGAACCCCGCGCATAGGCCAGAATGACCGGCAACGTCACCTTGCCGTCGCGGAAATCGTCGCCCGCATCCTTGCCCATGGTCGCGCCGTCCGACTCATAGTCGATGGCGTCGTCGATGAGCTGGAAGGCGATGCCGAGGTTCCGGCCATACACGTCCAGCGCCTGCTCCTCCGCCTCGTCGCGGTCGGCCACGACGGCGGAAATGCGGCAGGCGGCGGCAAACAGGGCCGCCGTCTTCGCGCCGATAATGTCCAGATATTGCTCTTCGCTGGTGTCGATCTTGCGCTGGGCGGTAAGCTGGTTGACTTCGCCCTCCGCGATCACAGCCGATGCGTTGGAGAGGATCTTCAACACCTTCAGCGACTCCGCCTCGACCATCAGTTCGAAGGAGCGGGAGAAGAGAAAATCGCCCACCAGCACACTGGCGCTGTTGCCCCAGATGATGTTGGCGGTCTTGCGGCCCCGGCGCAGGCCCGATCCGTCGACCACATCGTCGTGCAGCAGGGTCGCGGTGTGGATGAACTCGACCGCGGCGGCCAGCTTGTAGTGGCGCGATCCTGCATAGCCAACCAGATCGGCGCAGGCGAGGGTCAGCATCGGCCGCATCCGCTTACCGCCGCCCGCGATTAGATGGCCCGCCAGTTCGGGGATCAGCGGAATGCGCGACTGCATCCGGTCCAGGATGACGGCGTTCACCTGATTCATGCCCTCGGCGACCAGCGCCATCATGGGGGCGAGCGAAGGCGCGCTGCTGGCGCGGCCGATGGGATGGACATTGCCGGTGGCGGATGCTGTCATGACAAGCGCCATGTGGCGGCGGGAAATGCTAAAGGCAAGCGGGAATAGCTTGCGCGCGCGAGCGGAAGCGGCAAAAAGCCTCCCAATTGATCGGAGGACATAGTGGACGAGACTTTGAAGCGCTATCGCGAGAGCATCGACAATATCGACGCGGCGCTGGTCTTCATGCTGGCCGAGCGGTTCAAGATCACCCAGGCGGTGGGGGAGCATAAGGCGACCCACGATCTGCCCCCCGCCGATCCGGGTCGGGAGGAGCGCCAGATCACGCGCCTGCGTCAGTTGGCGACCGACGCCAATCTGGACCCCGATTTCACCGAGAAATTCCTGCGCTTCATCATCGATGAAGTGATCCGGCACCATGAAAGGTTGCGGGAAGGCTGAACGTTAGGCCGGTTCGGCGATATCCTGCCCGCGCGCTGGCCGCGTCGACCGGCCCAGCATCACCCCGCCCAGCGCCAGCGCGAAGCCGACAAGCTGCACTGGTCCCAGCCGCTCCCCGAACAGCAGCCACGCCTCTATCGCGGCGAGCGGCGGCACCAGCAGCAACAGCATCGACATGCGCGTCGGTCCCTGATGCCGCACCAGCCACACCAGCAAGGACAGGCCGCCCGCTGACAGCCCCAACACCGACCAGCCAAGGCCAATCCAGAGGATGGGCGCGCCGTCCCAGCGATAATCCCCGACGGACAATGCCGCCACGATGGCGATCAGCGCGCCGCCCGCATTCTGCACCGCGCCCGAAATCGCGATGCCGTCTCCAGCGATCGCGCCGCGCTGGATCAATGTGCCGCCCGCCATGCCCAGCATGGCCATGATTCCCGCGACCGCTGGCCAGATGGTGATCGATCCCGCGCCCGACCGCTCGATTGCCGGAAGCAGCACGCAGCCGACCCCGACGATCGCAATCGCCAGCCCGCCCCAACTGCGCGGCGGCAGCCTGTCCCCCAGAAAGGCGACGCTGGCAACCGCTACCATCAGCGGTTGCAGCGATCCCAGCAGCGACATGATCCCCGCGGGCATGCCGTTGTTCACCGCCCACCAACTGAGCGTCAGATAGACGCCGTGCAGCATCGCCCCAGCCGTCAGATGCAATGCCAGCCGCCGCCCACGGGGCAGGGCCTGCCGAACATGGAGCGCGGCCCCGCTCAGCAGCAGCGTCGTCAGCGTCAGCCGCACCGCCAGGATCAGGTCCGGCGCGGCATGCGGCACCATGGCGCGGGCGACGACGAAGCCGGTCGACCAGATGAGGACGAAGAGAAGGGAGGCAAGGGCGGCTACCATGGTCGCGCCTTTGACCCATCGGCGACCGGCTGTCGAGTGATCGCTGACCTTTGGGGACTCAGGACAGATCGGCCATGTCGTATAGCGGCCTGATTTCGATCTCGCTCGGTCCTGGCATGGGATTGGGGCAGCGCTTCACCCATGCGACCGCCTCATCCATGTCCCTGACTTCCCAGAGCCAGAAGCCCGCCACCAGTTCGCTTGTCTGGGCGAAGGGGCCGTCGATGACCGTCCGGTCCACGCCGTCGAAAACGACTCGCTTGCCACGCGACGAAGGCGTCAGGCCGTCGGCGGCGATCAATATGCCCGCCTTCTCCAGTTCATCGTTAAACCGGCCCATCGCCTGCATCGCTTCCATCGTTTCGGGCGTGGGCACGAAACCCTGTTCGCTGTCCACGGTGGCCTTCACCAGCACCATTACGCGCATCGGCTTTCTCCATTGATCTGGCTGCATCTTCCGCATCGGAATGTAGGGGGAGTCGCGCGCAATCGACAAGCGGCCCGTCGGCCCGGTCCATGGCGGTGTGAGAAGCGACTCCCGCCCGCATCCGACATGCGCTAATCTAGGTTGGTTCGCCGGCCGCTGGCGATCCTTTGCCGGAGCGTTCATGGCAGTCGAGATCGAACGGAAGTTCCTGGTCATTAGCGACGGATGGCGGGCCGGGGCGGACGCCGGGCGGATTCTGCGCCAGGGCTATGTCGCGCATGACGGCGATGCCAGCGTTCGCGTCCGCCTGTCGGGCGACGAAGCTTGGCTCACCGTAAAGAGCGGGCGCACGGGCTTGGTCAGGGACGAGTTCGAATATGCGATTCCAGCGGCGGACGCGGCGGAAATGCTGGATCGGCTCTGCGCCGACAGGGTGGTCGGCAAGACCCGCTACCGCGTTCCCTATGACGGCAAGATCTGGGAAGTGGATGTCTTCGCCGGGGCCGTCGAAGGCCTGATATTGGCGGAAGTGGAGATGCATTCCGTCGACGAGCGGTTCGACCTGCCCGATTGGGTCGGAGGTGAGGTGACGAACGACCCGCGCTTCCGCAATTCCGCCATCGCCCTCCTGCCAGGCTTCGAAACGGCGGACTGATATATTTTTCGAGAAAAAATATTTTGTCTCGATTATTTCGTCCATCATCCGAAGAGCATGAATAATTGGATTGTGAGTGAAATAATCAACGATATTTACATTGAGAAATGAATTCATCGAAGAATATGACGTTTTTATTACAATCACTGTAACAAAACTGTTTTGATCGCAACCTAATGGCGGCCCCGCAAACGTCCACTTGATGGATTTGAAAAGGGGTTATACGCATGATTCGTTCTTCCGCCTCCTTGCTGTGCTGCATGCTGCTGGCGTCGGTTTCCGCGCCCGCGCTGGCCAGCGCCGCGGCCGATCAGCAGCCTGTCGACACGACCGCCGCCGCCGAAGATGCCGGTCTGGGCACCATCGTCGTCACCGCGACCAAGCGTGAAACCAACCTGCAGGAAACGCCGATCTCCATGGCGGTGATGAGCACCGAGGCGCTCAAGGATCGCCACGTCGCCAGCCTGTACGACCTTGCGGACGGCGCCGTCCCGTCGCTGCGCATCGCTACCTTCGAAGCGCGCCAGTCGGCCCTCACCATCGGCATTCGCGGCATCGTGCCGCTCGACGCCAACCAGCCTGCCCGCGAACAGGGCGTCGGCATCTATGTCGACGGCGTCTATATGGGCCGCCAGCACGGCCTGAACGCCGCGCTGTTCGACATCGAGCGCGTCGAAGTGCTGAAGGGCCCGCAGGGCACGCTGTTCGGCCGCAACACCGAAGGTGGCGCGCTCAGCATCGTCAGCAAGGCGCCGACCGGCGAATGGGGCGGCCGCGTCGAAGCGGGCGCGGGCAATTATGGCGGCCGCACCGCCAACGCCCATATCAACCTGCCCTCCATTGCTGGCTTCTCGATCAAGCTGGACGGCGTGATCCAGCATCAGGACGCCACCACCCGAAACCCGATGGCGGGCCAGGCCGGCTGGAATTATTATAACCGCAAGGGCGGCCGCGCCGCCGTGCGCTGGCAGCCGACCAGCACCATCACCAACGACTTCGCCTATGATGTGGCGAAGGACGAAAATACGCCCTTCTACAGCCAGTTGCTGAACTTCGACCCCAATCATTGCGTCAACGGCACGCAGGCTTCGCAGCCGAACTGCAAGCTGCCGGGTACCAACTATACCGATCTGACCGGCGGCCCGGTCAAGCCGCTGCTGCCCGGCGTCGTCGTCAACGGCGACACGCGCATGGGCGTCGCCGACATCGGCGTGCCGCAGCAGGTCAGCGTCGACAAGACTCACGGCTTCACCAACACGCTGAAGTGGGAAGTCTCGCCGGAGATCGAGCTGCGCTCCATCACCGCATGGCGCGGCGTCGACGCGACCCAGTGGGACAATAGCGGCGGCGCGCACCGTCCGCCGCTGGTGAGCCCGTCTATCGGGAGCACCGCCGCCGGTTGCACTACTGCCTCGCCCTGCACCTTCAGCCGCTACAGCCTTGCCGATCTGCGCCAGCGCCAGTTCAGCCAGGAATTGCAGGCCGTCGGCACCGTGGGCAGCATCGACTATGTCTTGGGCGGCTTCTACTTCAACGAACATGTCAGTGACGATGCCGCGACCCCCAGTTCGATGGGCGCGGTCGCCGTCCGCAACTCGGCGGGCGCGATCACAGGTTTCAACTATGTCACCGTCCCCTTCTGCACCGCGTCCACCCCGGCCTTCGTCGGCTCGGCGGTCAACGGCTGCTCGATCGACCGCGCTTCTGAAGTCTGGTCGAAGAGCTACGCCGCCTATGGCCAGATTACCTGGAACGCCACCGATGCGCTGCACATCACCGTGGGCGGCCGCTACACGCATGACGATAAGAAGGGCGTCCTGCACTATTCGCGCAACGTCAACTATGACACGACGCCGCCCGCTCCCAGCGTCGGCTACAAGCCGCTGGACGCCAAGTGGAACCGCTTCAACCCGATGGCGACCGTCGCCTATGACGTCAGCAACGACGTTCATGTCTACGCCAAATATGCGACCGGCTATCGCGCAGGCGGCGCCAGCTCGCGCACGTCCAACTATCAGGCCTTCAATCCTGAAGACGTGAAGTCGTATGAAGTCGGTCTGAAGTCGGACTTCTGGAACAATCGTGCCCGCTTCAACCTGGCCGGTTACATCATGGACCGCAAGAACAGCCAGGTCGACATCAGCTCTATCCAGTTCGTGGGAAGCAGCAGCTTCAACAATCTGGTCACGATCAACGCGCCCGGCATCACCAAGATCCGCGGCATCGAGGCTGACCTGACCGTCGAGCCGATCGACGGGCTGACGCTGAACGCCAGCTATGCCTACACCTATACGAAGATACCGCCGGTGCTGATCACCGCCACGGACTCTGCGGGTCGCCGCACGGACGTCTATCAGAACTTCTACATCGTGTTCACGCCGCGCAACGCCGCGAGCGGGTCGATCGACTATGCCCTGCCGATCGGCGGCGGCGACACGAAGCTGAAGTTCCACTTCGACGGCAATTATTCGCAGGCCACCCAGGCCTTCGACCAGTTCGCCACGAAGAATGACAGTTCGCTGATCTTCAATGGCCGCATCTCGCTGGCGGACATCGGCACGGGCAATGGTCACAGCCTGACCCTCAGCCTCTGGGGCCGCAACCTGTTCAACGAGCAATATGTGTTCCGTCGCGACCCGTCGAACAGCCTGCCGGGCGCTCCGACGAGCAACGTGACGCAGGGCAGCATCGCCAACGTGCTGGGCGATTACGGCAACTTCAACGCGCCGCGCACCTACGGCGTGGAAGCCAGCATCAAATTCTGATCATCGGAAAAGAGAAAAGGGGCTGCGGCGGGCGCCGCAGCCCCTTTTTTCATGCGCGGGAAATTAGGCTTCGCGAGCGACCTGAAACCCCGCGAAGGACTGGCTGACCGGCATCAACTCGATGCGGTTGAGGTTGAGATGCGCGGGCTGCGTGGCGACCCAGAACAGGGTTTCCGCAATGTCCTCCGCCGTCATCGGATTGGCGGCATTGTAAAGCGCGTCGGAAGCCGTCTGGCTGCCGGTGCGGACCAGCGTGAATTCGGTTTCGACCATGCCCGGCTCGATCGACGTCACGCGGACGCCCGTGCCGTGCAGGTCCGACCTCAGGCCCAGCGAGAATTGGCTGACGAACGCCTTGGTCCCGCCATAGACGTTGCCGCCCGCGTAGGGGTAGGTCGCCGCGACCGAACTCAGGTTGATGATCGCGCCCTTCCGCTCGATCAGGCGGGGCAGCAGCTTCTGGGTGATCGTGACCAGCCCAGTGATGTTGGTGTCGATCATCTGACGCCATTGGTCCAGATCGGCCTGTTGCGCGGGCGCGGTGCCCAGCGCCAGCCCGGCATTGTTGATCAGCAGGTCGATATCGGCAAAATCGGTGGGCAGGGCGGCCAGCGCCGCGTCGATGGCCGCTTCGTTGCGCATGTCGAAGCTGACCGCATGCACCTTGTCCGCGCCCAGTTCCGACACCAGCGCATCCAGCCGTTCGGCGCGGCGTCCGGTGACGATCACCTTCCATCCCGCCGCCGTGAAACGCCGGGCCGCCGCCGCGCCGATTCCTGCGGTCGCTCCGGTAATCAGCGCGGTTCCTGCCATGCTCGTTCCATCCTTTCAGCCCAATGGGCCGGGATGTAAGCCTATTTACCGCAATGCCAAGCGCCAGTTTTCAGGCAATGGTCACGACTCGCGCCCGGCCCTTCCGGTCGAGCGGTTTCACCACCACCTTGTCGCCCATCCGGTCGAAGGCGATGTCGACCGAAGCGTCCCCCACCCTTAGTCCATAGAGGGTGAGCTGGTCTATGAAACGGGGCAGGGTGGGTTCCTGCAACGAAATCTCGGCGCCGCGGACATCGAAGCCCAGGCCCAGGCTCGACTGGATCAGCGACAGCGGCGCGGCGGCCGACCATGCCTGCGGGCTGCAAGCGACGGGATAGAAGGTCGGCCCCTGCGCCCGCCGCCGGGGGAAGCCGCAGAAAAGTTCCGGCAGGCGCATCAGGTCGACATAGGTCGCCGCCGCGAACAGCCCTTCGAATATCTGCGCCGCCTGCGCCCGATAGCCGTAGCGGGAGAAGCCAGCCGCGATCAGCGCATTGTCGTGCGGCCAGATGGACCCGTTATGATAGCTCATCGGATTGTAACGCGCCTCGGTCGAGGCCACGGTCCGAACGCCCCATCCGGAAAAGGAGGCCGGGGCCATCAGCGTGCGCACCACCATGTCGGCCCGCTCTTCCTTCGCGAGTCCGGTGAACAGCACATGCCCCGCATTGGACGAGCGGACGCGGCAGGGCCGTTTCTCCCCGTCCAGCGCCAGCACATAGGTGCCGATCCCGGCGTCGAAAAAGGCGGCGTCGAACCGTTCCCGCAGATCGTCGGCGCGGGCGTGAAAGTGCAGAGCCTTGTCCGGATCGCCCAGCGTGACGAAGATCGCCTCTGCCGCCCGCCAGGCGCCGTAGACATAAGCTTGCACCTCCGCCAGCGCGATTGGCCCCCGCGCTATGCCGCCGTCGGCGTGGAAGACGGAGTCATGACTGTCCTTCCAGCCCTGATTGACCAATCCCTGATCGGTTAGCCGTCCATATTCGACGAAGCCGTCGCCGTCGCGGTCGCCATGTTCGTCTATCCATGTCAGCGCCGCCCGGACGTGGGCCAGGATGGAGGCGATGAAGGCGCTGTCCCCTGTCCGCTCCAGATAGGCCCCCGCCAGCATCACGAACAGGGGCGTGGAATCGATGCTGCCATAATAATGGCGGAACGGCACTTCGCCCAGTTCCGCCATTTCGCCATGGCGCACTTCGTGCAGGATCTTGCCCGGCTCTGCATCGGCGGCGGCGTTGAACTCTGTCGCCTGATGCGCGGCAAGATAGCCCAGAACGCCCCGGCTGATCGCCGGGTCCAGCCAGAGCGTCTCCAGCGCGGTGATGATCGCGTCGCGCCCGAACACCGTGCTGAACCAGGGAATGCCCGCATAGGGATAGGGGCCATATTCGGTGTCGGTCGACAACATGGTGATGTCCGCCACGGACCGCCGCGCAACTTCATTGAACAGTGAGTTGGAGGATCGCACTGTCGCCCCGCGCGACCGTGCCAGCTTCAGAGCCTGCATCGATTCCCGAAGGGTCTTCAGGAAATGCTTGGACAGTTCGCCCGTGGGCTGTTCGCTGGGCTGGCAGCATATCAGCAGGTAGATGGTGCGCCGTTCGCCCGGCGGCACCGTCACTTCGAAACGGGCCTGGCTCTCGGTCAGGGACTGGGGGACGGGGTCGAAGCGCAGCAGCGTTTCCCGCCGCCTGGCGTCCCGCCCGTCATAGCCCAGCAGCACCCTGTCCGCGCCCACCACAGGCTCCCGCATCGCGCCGCGGCGCAGCCGGGTCATGCCGCGTATCTCGAACAGGTCGGCGAAATCGGCGGCGAAGCCGATATTCACGGTGATCGTGCGGATGTCCGTATCGAAATTGCGGATGGTGATCCGCTCATGCACGGCCCCTTCCCACAGGAAGCGGGTGCGGCGCAGGTGGATCAGGTCATGTTCCACCGACACCCGGTCGTCCCCTCCCGTGAAGTCGGGATTGGTAAGGTCGCAGGTCAGCATCGCATTGTCGTCGCGCAGCCCGGAACTTAGCAGGATGGGCCGCGTGTTGTTGATGGTGAGGTAAAGATGGGAAAGGTGCCGGGTGTCGCGGTGATACAGCCCCTCCGGACTGCCCGGTCCGGCGATGGCGTCGCCGCTATGGTCGAACACGGCGAAGCTGTCCCCATGTTTCAGCGTCCGGGGGCGCCGCTCATGCAGGGACGCCGTGGCGGGGATGAAGAACTGGGTCTGCGCCTGCGACAGGGCCTGTCCGGCGTTGACGTTCTGGACCGAAGGGCTGGGATTTTCGGGCTGCAACTGGCTTGCCGTCATGCGCCTCTCCTTTCCTAACCGACGACCTGAAGTTCCGCGCCTTTCCCGCGCAGCCTGCGCAGCATGGCGGCTTCGGTCCGCGCACCGGGAAGGTCATGATAGAGTTGGACATAATCCGCCGCCATCCGTTCCGCCGTGAAGCGTGCGTCAAAGGCGGCGCGCACCATCCGGCGGTCCAGTTCGTGCAGGCGGCGGACGGCCTGCACCGCCTCGTCCTCGCTTTCGACGATGAAACCCGACACGCCATGGTCGATCACTTCCGGCACCGATCCGCAGCGGAAGGCGACGACCGGAGTGGCGCAGGCCATGGCCTCTATCATCACCAGCCCGAAGGGTTCCGGCCAGTCGATGGGAAAGAGCAGGGCGGCCGCCCGACCCAGAAATTCGGCCTTCTGCGCTTCGTTGATCTCTCCGATATAGTCGATATTCGGGTACCGCTCGACCAGCGGGGCGATCTCCTGTTCCCAATAGAGCCGGTCCACCGCGTCGATCTTCGCCGCTATGCGCAGCGGCATGCCGGTTCTCGCAGCGATGCGGATCGCCCGGTCGGGTCGCTTTTCGGGGGAAATGCGCCCCAGAAAGGCCAGATAGCCGTCGCTGGGGCCGGTACGGCCCGGCAGCAGGTTGGCGGGCAGGCCGTGATGGATCGTCCCGGCCCAGTTGACCGGCGGCATCGGCAGCCGCTGATGGTCGGAGATCGACACCAGGCTATGATCGGAAAAGGCGCGGTAGAAGGCGGGCAGGTCCGGCAGGTCCAGCCGCCCGTGCAGCGTGGTCACGCAGCGTCCGATGAAATCCTGCACCAGCGGCATGTGAATGAGGTCGATGTGGAAATGCAGCGCGTCGAACTCGTCCGCCCGGCGGCGCACCGCGTCCAGCATCATCATATGATAGGGAATGGGATCGCGCACGGCGGGGTTCAGCCGCAGGGCCATTTCCGTCACCGGGACCAGTTCGGCCCGCGTCATCGAATCGCCGCTGGCGAACAGCGTCACTTCATGGCCCTGGCGGACCAGTTCCTCGGTCAGATAGGAAACGATACGTTCGGTGCCGCCATAAAGGCGGGGCGGCACGCTTTCGGCAAGCGGGGCGATCTGCGCGATTTTCATGGCCGGACATTCCTCTCGATGGTCGCGCCGTCACCGATCCCCCGACCAGCCGGCGGGCGCCCTCGTTAAAAGCGTGAAAGCCGCGCAAGTTGCATGACGATTGCAGTCGCATGATGATTGGCCGGATAGCGCGCATGATTGGGTTGTTAGCCGTCATTCCCCCTCCCGCAGGCGTTCAAACGAGGCGCGTGACTCGTTTGAAGGGTTAGCGGGTGGGCTGGCGCGACATCCGCGTTGTTTGGCAATGGCTAGGTCAGAAGCTCGCTTCGCTCGCGCCCACCCCCCGGCCCCTCCCGTCTACGGGAGGGGAGAAGAATGTCCGCTATTGGCCATTTCCCGGCATTTTCGAATTGTCCAAGCTGCCCATGTGCTGCTCCGATCCCGCATCCGGAAAATGCTTGAGCAACAATTTGTAACATCCGGCAAATTACGGAGACATTCAGCCTGCCTAAACCCCGACCGACCATTTCCGGTTATCGAGGAGAAGGCCCCCATGTTTCTCATTCTCGCTGCCAGCGCGGCGGCTTTGACCGTCGCTACCCCGATCCACAGCGCTGAAATCGCCCACGCATCCAACGCCTATCTGGCGAGCTACGAGACGGAATCGACCGTCCGCCTGCGCGAAGTCGAATCCCGTTTCGCCAACCGCCCGTCAGTGCCGGTGTGCCGCTGGCAGGCCGAACTGGTCGTGAACCGCGACGTCGCCGCGCAAGGCCACGCCGTTGCCGCCGTCGCCAAGCCGATCCACCGTTTTGCCCCGCTGTCGGGCAGCCACGCCGGCAACTGCACCGCTGCCCGCGGCCAGATCGAGGCGGAAGTGGCGCGCCATAAGGATGCCCGCTCGGCCGAGGCAGTCGCCGTCGCGCAGCAGGACCGCGCCGTTCTGGTCAGGGAACTTGACGGCATCCACGCACTGTCCGCGAAGGGCGCCGTAACAGGCGGATGAGTCCACCGCTGATATTGATAGCGGAGGCCCAGCAGGAGGTGCGCCATGAGGTGCGCCAATCGCTGGAGGAGAGCGGGTTTCGCGCCCTCTCCGCCGCCTCCGCCAGCGACATCTGGGATGCGATCGACAGCATGGCCGTGGGCGCGGTCGTGCTGGACGCCGCGCTGCGCGGGCCGGACGGCATGGATTTGTGTCGCGACGTCCGGGAACGCAGCGACGTGCCGATCATCCTGGTCGGCGCCAACAGCAGCGAGGTCGACCGGGTGGTCGGGCTGGAGCTGGGCGCCGACGATTATATGGCGAAACCCTATTCCATCCGCGAGTTGGCCGCCCGGCTGCGCGCAGTGCTGCGCCGCAGCCGCAACGAACGCGCATTGGGCCAGCACCGCCCGGCGGAGGCGCGCTTCGACGGCTGGGTGGTCAATTCCTCCCGGCGGGAAGTGCTCGATCCCGATGGCGTGCAGGTCGACCTGACCGCGGCTGAATTTTCGCTGCTGCTCGCATTGCTCGACCATGCGCAGGTGGTGATCGCCCGGTCGCGCCTGATGGAACTGGCCGGGGTGCGCGACACGCCGTCCTCCGACCGCAGCGTTGACGTGCTGGTCAGCCGACTGCGGCGCAAGCTCAGCCATGGCGGACGGCCCGCGCCCATCGTCACGGTGCGGGGCGGGGGATATATGTTCAGCGCCGTGGTCGACCGGCGTTAGGCTGTAGCGACACCGGTCAAGCGCATGACCGAACTGGAAAATTTTCCGGACACATTATTTAACAAAACTGCTGCGCCGCAGCAAAACCGCGTCCCTATCCTTCATAGTCAAGGCCGGTCTGCCCCCTGACCGGCCATCAGACAAGAAGGATGCAATGACATGAACGATCTGATCGGTCGCGTCTTCAGCTTCGAAAGCCACGTCTTTCCGAACCAGAGCGCGCTCTACAACCGCCTGGTCAGCGAAGGGCAAAGCCCCAAGGCCTTGATGATATCCTGCGCGGATTCGCGCATCGTGCCCGAACATATCATGCAGGCCGATCCCGGCGACCTGTTCGTCTGCCGCAACGCGGGCAATATCGTTCCGCCCCATGCGACGCAGAATGGCGGCGTCACATCGACCGTCGAATATGCGGTCATGGTGCTGGGCGTGCGCGACATCATCGTCTGCGGCCACAGCGATTGCGGCGCAATGAAGGCGCTGTCCACCAACGCCGACCTGACGTCGATGCCCAATGTCGCCGCCTGGCTGCGCCACAGCCACGCCGCGCAAAAGGTCTGCCGCGAAAGCTATCCCGACGATCTTTCCGACGCGGACAAGCTGCGCAACATGGCGCTGGAAAATGTCGTGGTGCAGCTTGCCCATCTGCGCACCCATCCCTCGGTCGCGTCCGGCATCGCCCGTGGCGAGATCGCGCTGCACGGCTGGTATGTCGACATTCATGCGGGTCAGGTTCTGGGTCTGGATGGAGAGACCGGCCGCTTCCTGCCGCTGCGCGAAGGCCAGCCGCTGCCGGTCGCGCTGCCGCACGCCAAGCGTCTGGCCGCCGACATCGCCTATGCGCAGGCGGCGGAGTAAGCCCATGCTCAAGGCATTTTCCGGCGGCACGTTCAGCCGCGACTTCACGGCCTCCATCGTCGTCTTCCTGGTGGCGATGCCGCTGTGCATGGGCATTGCCATCGCCTCCGGCGTGCCGCCGGAAAAGGGGCTGATCACTGGGATGATCGGCGGCCTGATCGTCGGTCTGCTGGCGGGATCGCCGCTTCAGGTCAGCGGCCCGGCGGCTGGGCTGGCGGTCATCGTCTTCGAAATCGTGCAGAAACAGGGGCTGTCCGCGCTGGGACCGATCCTGATCCTGGCGGGCGCGATTCAGGTGGTCGCGGGCCTGCTGCGCGTCGGCGGCTGGTTCCGCGCCATCTCGCCTGCCGTGGTGCACGGCATGTTGGCGGGCATCGGCGTGCTGATCGTCGTGGGGCAGTTCCACGTTCTGTTCGACGACAAGCCGCTCTCCAGCGGTCTCGCCAATCTGGTAGCCATGCCGGGGCAGATTTTCGGTCTTTCCAATCAGGATGCGGCGACTGCCTTCGCGGTGGGTCTGGTCACGATCGGCGGCATGCTGGGCTGGGAAAAGCTGCGTCCCGCTTCGATGAAGCTGTTGCCCGGCGCATTGGTCGGCGTGGTGCTGGCGACGCTGGTCGCCTTTTTCCTCAGCCTGCCGGTCGCCCGCGTCGTCGTGCCGGAATCGATCGTCGCCGCCATTTCGCTGCCCGAACAGGGGCTGCTCCAGCAGCTTATGAACCCGACGGTCATCACCACGGCCATCGCCATCGCCTTCATCGCCAGCGCCGAAACATTGCTGTCGGCGGCGGCGGTCGACCGTATGCATGATGGCGTGCGCACCAATTACAACCGCGAACTGAGCGCGCAGGGCGTGGGCAACCTGCTCTGCGGCGTGGCGGGCGCCTTGCCGATGACCGGCGTCATCGTCCGCAGTTCGGCCAACGTCCAGGCGGGGGCGAAGACGCGGTTGTCGACCATCCTGCACGGCGTCTGGATATTGGGCTTCGTCGCCTTGCTGCCGTGGCTGCTGCGGGAAATTCCTATGGCGGCGCTGGCGGGCATATTGGTCGTTACCGGCATCCGCCTGGTCAGCGTCGACCATGTGAAGCATCTCCTCCACCGCTACGGCCCGCTCCCGGCCGTGGTGTGGGCGGCGACGCTGATCTGCGTCGTGGCGACCGACCTGTTGACCGGCGTCCTGGTCGGCATCGGCCTGTCGCTGGTCGAGCTTCTGCCCCATGCCCGCCGCCTGCGGCTTGGCATGGATGAGGAAGCCCGCGACGACGCGCATGAAGTGGCGCTGCACGGCACCGCCACCTTCCTCAGCCTGCCCAAGCTGTCGGCCAAGCTGGAATCCGTGCCTGCCGGACGCCTCGTCATCCTGAATGTCGAGCGGTTGAGCCATATCGACCATACTTGCGCGGAAATGGTCCGCGAATGGGTGGACCGCCGCCGGGGCACGGGCGGGCAGGTCGAACTGTTCGGCGCGACCGGCCGGATGCGCCATCTCGCCGCCTGACGTTAAACCCCCTCATCAGGCGACAATGGGAACCGCCGCATCACCTCCCAGTGATGCGGCGGTTTTCTATTGCGGAATAGAAATATAATAGAAACATTCGGAAGGAGATAAGAAAATTATCGTGTTGCCTACGCCACAGTGCGGTCATTCCCTTTTGCATCTGCGAAAAAGCCGTTTCCCCAATCCTTCCTGACCCCATAATCTGCTTCCGATCCGCCGGTATCGAGGACGAAAGATCTTCGGACGGAGCGGACGCAGGAAGGAACATTCTTACCTAAAAGGGGAATGTTCATGAAGTATCAGATTGCCTGTGCCGCGCTTGCGCTGCTTTCCAGCGCTCCGGCTTTCGCTCAGGAAGAGCCCGCAGGCCCCATCACCGTTTCCGGCAGCGTCGGCCTGGTTTCCGATTACCGCTTCCGCGGCGTGTCGCAGTCCGACAAGGGTATGGCCGTTCAGGGCGGCGTCACCGTTTCCCATGAGAGCGGCCTTTATGCCGGCACCTGGGGTTCGAACCTGGGCGGCTGGGGCCGGTTCGGCGGCTCCAACATGGAACTCGACCTGTTCGCGGGCTATGCGGCCTCGCTGGGCGAAGCCACGACCCTGGACGTCGGTCTGACCTGGTACATGTATCCGTCGGGCGCGGACACCACCGACTTCGCCGAACCCTATGCGAAGCTGTCGCACGAGTTCGGTCCGGGCAAGGTTCTGCTGGGCGTCGCCTATGCGCCGAAGCAGAAAGCGCTGGGCACGGTTTGCAGTGATTCGGCCTGCACCGTGTTCGATCCGGGCGCTAAGGGCGACAACCTCTACATCTGGGGCGACGTCAGCGGCGCCATCCCCAACACGCCTCTCACGCTGAAGGCGCATCTGGGTTATTCGGACGGCAATCCCGGCCTTGGCCCGCGCGGCACGTCGATCGCGCCGACTGGCAAATATCTCGACTGGATGATCGGTGCCGACGCCGCCATTTCGGGTACGCCGCTGACCGTCGGCGTTGCTTATGTAGACACCGACATCTCCAAGGCCGACCGCGCCCATCTGGTGGGCGCCTTCGAAGTGCTGGAAAACAGCAAGGGCCTGGGCAAGTCGATTTCGAGCGGGCAAGTCGTCTTCTCGCTGACCGCTGCCTTCTGATAATGTGAAGATGCCGGGCCTGGTTCGCCAGGCCCGGCGCATGCTTTTTTCCCGGACGTGACAAATTGTTTCTGTTGTCGCGTCCGGAGCTTTCCGGCGGCCCGTGCGGTTGACCCTGGCTCCGGCCGTCCCTATCCCGCTGTCATGTCCTTAGCCGTGCCGACATTTTCATGACCGCGCCGACCATCATCCTTGTCGAAGACGATCCGCCGCTGCGCACATTGACGGCGCGGGCCTTGCAGGAACATGGCTATCAGGTTCGTCCGGCCTCCTCCGGTCCGGAAATGTGGGTGGCGTTCGATGCGGGTCCGGTCGATCTGGTCGTGCTGGACGTCATGCTGCCGGGCACCAACGGCATCGACCTGTGCCGCCAGATCCGGCGCAAGAGCGACGTCCCCATCATCTTCATCAGCGCCAAGGGCAGCGAGACGGATCGCATCGTCGGGCTGGAACTGGGCGCGGACGATTATCTGCCAAAGCCGTTCGGCACCCGCGAACTGATCGCCCGCATCCGCGCCATATTGCGCCGCGTCGGCGTGGAACGCGGCCCGGACGAACATCGCGAGAATGAGGCGCGCTTCGACGGCTGGGTCGTCAATTTCCCCCGCCGCGAACTGCGTTCGCCCACTGGTGCGGTCGTGGACCTGACAGGCGCGGAATTCGACCTGCTCGGCAGCTTCCTCAGCCACCCGCAGCGCGTCATCGCCCGCGAAAGGCTGATCGAACTGTCCCGCACCCGCATGGGCGACAGCAGCGACCGCAGCATCGACGTGCTGGTCAGCCGCCTGCGCCGGAAACTGACGACGGACGATCGTTCGGCGCCGATCACCACGGTCCGCGGCGTCGGCTACATGTTCAACGCGGAGGTCAGCCGCGCTTGAGGCGGCATGTCAGCCTGGTCGGGCAAATCTTCGCGATCCTGTTGCTGACCCTGACGCTGGAATTTGCGGTCGGCATCTTCCTCAACGAGCGGGCCAACCATCTCTCGCTTCAGGATGACGAGGCGCGCCGCCTGGCGGAGCATCTGGTCATCGCCCGCAAGCTGCTGATCGAACAGCCGCCCGAACAGCGGCACGCATTGGCGCTGCAACTGACCACCGACCGCTACGACGTGCACTGGACCCCGTCCTCCCCGCCGCCGCCGCCGCTGGCGCCGGGGCTGGAACGGATGCGTCGCCAGATCATCACCTGGGAACCGACGCTGGAACAGTCGGGCCTGTGGCTGCGGCTCGCCTCCCCCGGCCGCTCGGTGTCGGAAATCAACGGCGGACTGCGGCTGGCGGACGGAAGCTGGCTTTATTTCGGGGCGCGGCATAGCGGCGGCAAATGGACCTTCGCCATCGGCCGCATGGGATTGGCGCTGATCCCGGTGCTGGCGCTGCTGATCGGCGGCGGTATTTTGATCCGGCGCACCCTGGCGCCGCTGCGCGACCTGACCAGGGCGACGGAGCGCATCGGGCTGAGCGATGAGGTGGTGGTGCGGGAGAGCGGCTCCAACGACGTCCGCAACCTCATCCGCGCCTTCAATGCGATGCAGACGCGCATCCACCGCCTGATCACCGAACGGACGGAGACGCTGGCGGCGGTCGGTCACGACATGCGGACGCCGCTGGCCCGGTTGCGGCTGCGGCTGGAAAATCTTCCCGAAAATGAGGCGCGGGAGGGGATAGAGGACGACCTCACCGAAATGGGGGAGATGATCGATTCGCTGCTCGCCTTCCTGGGGGGCGAGAAAAATGGCGAGCCGCCCGTGCGCACCGATCTGGCGGTGCTGGTGGCGACGGTGGTGGACGCCTTCCAGGATCAGGGCAGGCTGGTCGACTATGCGGGGCCGGATCATCTGGAAATGGCGGTGCGTTCGCTCAGCTTGCGGCGGGCCATCATCAACCTCATCGAAAACGCCCTGCATTATGGCGGCCGCGCCCGCGTCACGCTTGCGCGGCAGGAGCGGGAAGTGCTGATCCGCGTCGACGACGACGGCCCTGGCATCCCCCGCGACAAGCTGGAAGAGGTATTGAAGCCCTTTGCCCGCCTGGACGAGGCGCGGCAGCGCAACACGCGCGGGCTGGGCCTGGGTCTGGCCATCGTGGCGCGGGCGGTCGAGCTGGAGGGCGGGCAACTGACCCTGGCCAACCGGCCGGAGGGCGGGTTGCGGGCGGAAATCTGCCTGTATCTTCCGCCCGACGCCGGGAGGCGCTGACAAAGAGAATCTCCCCGCCCCCAAGCAAAACTCATTTACCGTGGAGCGATATGCCGCGCTATGCCGGGCGCCTGTACGAGAAGAGGCGCATATGACGGCAGAAGGCGAAAAGGAAATCGCCCAGGGTTATTGGGATATCGACCGGCTTGCGGCCGAACTGGGCGCGGTGCGGCGGCGCTGGCGGCAGGGGCAGGACCATCATGCCGAATATGGCGCAGAGGGTTTTCCGTCTCGCGCCACGCTGACGAAGATTATGGAGGCTTTGTGCGGCGCGCTGTTTCCGCTGCGCCTTGGCCCCAGTTTCGTGCGCGTGCATAATGAAGACGCCTATGTCGCCCAGACGCTGCAGACGGCGCTGAGCCGCCTGTACGGGCAGATCAGGCTCGAACTTCTCTATGCGATGAAGGATGATCCGGTCGAGCAGGTGGATGGGGAAGCGAGCCGCATCATCGGCGCCTTCGCGAAAGACCTTCCGGCGCTGCGCGAACTGCTGGACAGCGATGTGGAGGCGGCCTTTCTGGGCGATCCGGCGGCGCGCAGCGTGGATGAGGTGCTGATCTGCTATCCCTCCATGATGGCAATCACCCATCATCGGCTGGCGCACCGGCTCTACCGGCTGGGCGCGCCGCTGGTAGCGCGGATCATTTCCGAAATCGCGCATGGCAGCACGGGGATCGACATCCATCCCGGCGCGCAGATCGGCCACAGCTTCTTCATCGACCATGGCACCGGCGTGGTCATCGGGGAAACCGCCATCGTCGGCGACCGGGTGCGCATCTATCAGGGCGTGACGCTGGGCGCGCGCAGTTTCCCGGCGGATGAGAAGGGGGCGTTGGAAAAGGCCCTGCCGCGCCATCCGATCATTGAGGACGATGTGGTGATCTATGCCGGGGCAACGATATTGGGGCGCATCATCATCGGCAGCCGGTCGGTGATCGGCGGCAATGTCTGGCTGACCGACAGCGTGCCCGCGGACAGCAATGTCCGTCAGGCCAAAGCGCATTATGAAGTGACGAGCCGGGTCGAGGTTTCCGCGCCGCACCGCGTCCACGCGCTGTTGGAGGAGGGGCGTGACGGGATCGCGGAGAATATCTGAGGCAAGGCGTTTCGTTCTTAAAATTCACGTCATTCCCGCGAAAGCGGGAATCCATCTCCTGACGCTGCACCAAGCCAATCTTATGGGAGATGGATTCCCGCCTTCGCGGGAATGACGGGGTGTTTATTGCGCCGCGCAGCTATCCCCATCGCCCGCAATCAGGTCAAGGCAACGTCCGTCGATCTGATCCTTCGCCACCGGCAATTTGATCAGCGCGGCCAGCGTCGGCAATATGTCGACCGTCTCCACGCCCAGCGGCTGTTCGAAATGCGTCAGCCCCTTGCGCCAGAACAGGATCGGCACGCGCCGGTCCGTGTCCCAGGGCGAACCATGGGTCGCGACATAGCCCATCACCGCCGCTTCGGGAATCGACATGACGCGGGGTTTCAGCAGCAGCAGCAGGTCGCCCGAACGCTGCGGGTCGAAGCTGGCGCGGGCCTCCTGAATCAGCGACCAGCTTTCCGGCGGGCCGGAGGGGGAGGGGGTCGCCGCGATCTCCGCTTTGGTGAAGACGGTCTGCACCTGGGGGTGGGCGCGCAGCAGGACCAGCGTCGCCGCCTCCACCTTGGCCCGCTGAGCAGCAGTCAGGCCGCGGTCGAAATAAAGATCGCCCGCCGGACCGTCGCCCCAGATCAACGTGTTGCCGGTAATGCCGGTCTTCTGCGCAATGGCGGCGGACAGCGCCTTGGGCATCAGCGCCGCGTCGACGCGCTGCTCCATCGGCATGGCGTTCAGCCGGTGGCGTTCGGGCAGGTCATGGCCGCCATGGTCGGCGGTCAGCACCACCGCATAGTCCAGCCCATCCTTGTCCAACCGGTCGAAAAAGGCCCCGAGTTCGCGGTCCAGCCGGTCGACCTGGATACAGCTTTCCGTTCCTTCCGTGCCGTAGGCGTGGCCGATATAGTCGGTGGCCGACAGGCCGATGGAAATGATGTCTGTCTGCGCCTGACGCCCAAGCGCCATATTCTCGATGGCGGCGGCGGCAAAGGCCAGCGTCATCGCGTCCTGCTCCGGCGAGACGCGGAAGGCCTTATAGTCGCCCGCCTCCCGCGCAAAGCGGCCGGTGCCGACGGTCAGGCTGCCCGCCTTGACCGGAAAATCCTTGGCCGCGCATTGCGGCGGCAGTTCGAAGCCGGGATTCGGTTGGGCCAGACGCTGGGCCATGACTTCATTGACCTTGGCCACCAGCGGCGGCGTTGCCACGCCCTTGTAGCTGACATAGCCCTGCGGCCCGCCCAGCCACCAGACCTGATCGGCGGTCGATCCGCCCATCATGATGGCGGCGCGATCCTTCCCAGCCACCGACACGACGCGGGTGGCGGGATTGGCGGCCTTCATCCGTCCGCCCAGCGTCGGCACCTTCAGATGCACCGGCGAAGCCTGATAATTGGCGCTGCTCGTGCCCGGCTGCGTCTCATCCTCCGCGCAATAGACCAGCTTGTCGGCACGGGCGGCGGTCAGATCGTACCAGCTATTGGCGATGATGCCGGTGCGCGACGGGCGGCTGCCGGTCAGGATCGTGCTGTGGCCGGGGCAGGTTTCAGTCGCGGCATGGGCCTGATAGCCGCGGGGAAAGACGATGCCCTGCTCCGTCAGCCGCCGCAGGCCGCCCGTATAATATTGGCGATATTCGCTGAACAGGTCGGCGGAAAACTGGTCGACGGAGATGGCGACGATCAGTTTGGGCGGAGCGGCGGGAGCGGCTGCCGCCGTGGATGGGGCCGCCGGGGGAGTCGCCGGGCTTTGGGCCAAGGCCGGCAGGGAACTGGCGAGAAGCAGGGCAGCCGCGACATTTTTCAACATTATGGATACCTTCTCATGCCTTGACGGCGGTTATAACGCGACCTAGCCCGCTTCCGTCCACTGGAACAGAGACCCGATGCGGCTTTTTCATGTCCTTCTGATGACGGTCCTTTCGCTTTTGGCGTCGGCGGGGACGGGGGCTGACGCGCAGGCGCAGGGCGCGTTCGGCGGGGGTGCGCCGCATATCGCGGCGGAATTGACGGCGGAAAGCGCCGCGCCGCAGCCGGGCAAGAGCGCCGCCATCGCCTTTTCCATGACGCCGGAGCCGGGCTGGCACGGCTATTGGCAGAATCCGGGTGACGCGGGTCTGGGCATGACCGTCAAATGGACGCTGCCAAAGGGCGTCGCCATCGGCCCGCTCCGCTATCCGGTGCCGGAGACATTGCTGATCTCCGGCCTGATGAACCATGTCTATGAAGGCCCCTATGGGGTGCTGGCGAACCTGACCGTTGCGCCGGACGTGCCCGTGGGCACGAAGCTGCCGATCCGGGTCCGCGCCGACTGGCTGGCCTGCACCGACAAGGTCTGCGTTCCCGAAGGGGCCGAACTGACGCTGGATCTGATCGCAGGGGACGGCGCGATCCTGCCCGGCAGCAGGGCGCAGTTCGACGGCTGGCGAAGCCACCTGCCGCGCCCGCTGGGCAGCGAGGCAGCCTATGCCGTCGCCGATGGCCGCCTGCGCCTGTCCGTGCCCTTTCCCGCGGCGGCCAGCGCCCGCGACGTCCATCTCTTCGCGCTGGCCGACGGCCTGACCCGCTACGCCGCCCCGCAGAGCGTCACGCGGCAGGGCGACCGGCTGCTGATCGAAACCGAAGCAGGGGAGGGGGCGAAATCCGGCCCGGTTCAGGCCGTGCTGCGTACCGGCGATCATGTCGGATTTCTGCTGACGGCCCGGCCGGGCAACGTCCCCGCCGCCCGCTCCGCCACGGTGCAGACCGTCCTGATCGCGCTGGGCGGCGCGGTACTCGGCGGGTTGTTGCTCAACGTCATGCCCTGCGTCTTTCCCATTCTCGGCCTCAAGGCGATGAAACTCGCCCGCGCAGGCGGCGACGAGCGCACCCTCTGGCGGGAGGCGCTGGCCTACAGCTTGGGCATCATCCTCACCTGCCTCGCGCTGGGCGGCCTGCTTCTGGGCCTGCGCGCCGCCGGAGCGGCGGTGGGCTGGGCCTTCCAGTTGCAGGATTCGCGCATCATCCTGCTGTTGCTGCTGCTGGTGACGGCGATCACGCTCAACCTTGCCGGATTGTTCGAACTGAGCGCTTTCGGCGGCGGCGACAGGCTGGCGGGGAAGGGCGGCGCGACCGGCGCATTCTGGACCGGCGCGCTGGTCGCCTTCGTCGCGACGCCCTGCACCGGGCCGTTCATGGGCGCGGCGATGGGGGCTGCCCTCGTCCTGCCGATTGGCGTGGCGCTGGCGATCTTCGCGGGGCTTGGTCTTGGGCTGGCGCTGCCCTTCCTGGCATTGGCCTATATTCCCGCGCTCCGCACCCGCTTGCCCCGGCCGGGGGCTTGGATGGGCCGCCTCCAGAAAATCCTTGCCATCCCCATGGCGTTGACCGCGCTCGGCCTGCTGTGGCTGCTCGGCCAGCAAAGGGGCGTTCCGGCCATCCTGCTCGGCCTCGGCGCGGCGCTGGCTCTTGCAATCGGCCTTTGGTGGCTGGGGCGTCGGCAGATTCATGGCCAGCGCGGTGGACTGGCGGTGGTCTGTGCGGCGTTGATCCTCTTCGCCGGAGCCGCAAGCCTGCTCCCCACCCATGCGCCTGCTGCTGCGGCTTCGGCCCATGGCATCCCGTTCGACGAAGCTCGCCTTGCCAGCCTGCGCGCCCAAAAGAAGCCGGTCTTCCTCTATTTCACCGCCGACTGGTGCCTCACCTGCAAGGCGAATGAAGCCGCCGCCATCGACCGCGACGAAACCCGCGCCGCCTTCGAAAAGGCGGGCGTCACGGTGATGGTGGGCGACTGGACCAGCGCGGACCCCGCCATCACCCGCTTCCTCGAAGGTCAGGGGCGTTCCGGCGTCCCCCTCTACCTCTGGTACGCGCCGGGCAAGGAGGCGCGGACATTGCCCCAGCTTCTGACCCCCGCCACCCTGACGGCATTGGTGTCCTGATGGCCAAGGTTCGCGCCGATCAGTTGCTTGTCGACAATGGACTGGCGGAAAGCCGCGCCCGCGCACAGGCGCTGATCCTCGCGGGTCTCGTCTTCCTGGGCGACCGGAAGATCGACAAGGCCGGGCAGCAGGTCGCCCCCGACGCCGAACTGGAGGTGAAGGGCCGCGACCATCCCTGGGTGTCGCGCGGCGGCATCAAGCTCGCCCATGCGCTGGAGTATTTCCAGATCGACGTGACCGGCGCCGTCGCCATCGATGTCGGCAGTTCGACCGGCGGCTTCACCGACGTCCTGCTCACCCATGGCGCGGCGCGGGTCTATGCGGTGGACAGCGGTACCAACCAGCTTGCGTGGAAGCTGCGATCCGATCCCCGCGTCATCGTCCATGAACAGACCAGCGCCCGCATCCTGACCGCCGATCATATCCCGGAACCGGTGGACATCATCGTCTGCGACGCCAGCTTCATCTCGCTCGCTAAGGTGCTGGACCGCCCGTTGAGCTTCGCCCGCCCCGGCGCCCGCCTGATCGCCCTCATCAAGCCGCAGTTCGAGGCGGGGCGGGAGGAAGTCGGCAAGGGCGGCGTCGTGCGCGATCCCGCCATCCATGAACGCGTGTGCGGCGAAGTGCGGGACTGGGCGCTTTCGAAGGGATGGCAGGTCGAAGGCATCGTCGCCAGCCCGATCACCGGACCGCAAGGCAATGTCGAATTTCTCCTCTCCGCATATTTGGCGGATAATCCCCCCCTGTTCGTTTCGCCGCTATAGTAACCATCTGCGACAAATGCCCGTCTGAGTCGCTTGCAAAGGCCGATTAGCTCGATCCCATGCGTAATATTTCGCCCATCCTCCTGATCGCGCTGACCCTTTCCGCTTGTGGCGGTCAAAAGGAGAAGAAGGCGCGCCCTCCGGCTTTGGTGGAGGCCGCGCCGATCGCGTCCGAAACCTTCACCGACAATCTGGACGCCGTCGGCACCGCCTTCGCCAATGAACAGGTGGTGCTGTCCGCCCCGGTGACGGAGCGCATCACCTCCCTCAATTTCAGCGACGGGGGCTATGTCGGCAAGGGTCAGGTGATCGCGACCCTGGCGGCGGGGCAGGAGCGGGCCGAACTCGCCGCCGCCCAGGCGCAGGCGCTCGCGGCCCAGCAGCAACTGGACCGCATCCAGGCGTTGAAGGCGCGTGGTTTCGCCACCGCCGCCAGCCTCGACAGCCAGGTCGCGCTGGCCAATGCCGCCCGCGCCAGCGCGCAGCAGGCCCGCGCCTCCATCGGCGACCGGGTGGTCCGCGCTCCCTTCTCCGGCTGGGTCAGCCTGCGCACCGTATCGCCCGGCGCCATCGTCACCGCCGGGACGCCGATTGCCACGGTCAGCGACATTTCGCGGATCAAGCTGGACTTCACCATTCCCGAAACCCGCCTGTCGATGGTTCGGGAAGGGCAGGCGATCAAGGCGGTTTCCGCCGCCTGGCCCGACCGGCCCTTCACCGGCACCATCGCCACTATCGACCCGGTGATCGACCCCGCCACCCGCGCCGTCAGGATCAGGGCGATCCTGCCCAATCCCGACCGTGCCTTGAAGCCCGGCATGTTGCTGACCGTCAATGTGATCGCGAAGGAGCGTCAGTCGCTGTCCGTTCCCGAACTGGCGGTGGTGGGCGATGGGGAGGATCGCTTCGTGTTCGTGGTGGAGGACAGGAAGGCCAAGCGGATCAAGGTCGACACCGGCATCCGCCAGAACGGCCTGGTCGAGATATTGGGCGGCGTGAAGCAGGGCCAGACGGTCGTCACCGACGGCGTCGTCAAGCTGACCGACGGCGTGCCGGTGCGCCTGCCGGGCGACAAGCCGGAGGCGAAGAGCGCGAGCGTCGGCCGGGCGGCCGGTTAAGGGAGGCGAGCCATGCAGCTTTCGGACCTGTCCGTTCGCCGTCCGGTATTCGCGGCGGTCGTCGCGGTGTTGCTCTGCATCGTCGGGGTGGTCGGCTATCTCAGCCTGTCCATCCGCGAATATCCCGACACCGACCCGCCGATCGTCTCGGTCGAGACCAGCTATACCGGCGCGGCGGCCTCGGTCGTGGAAACCCGCATCACCCAGATCATCGAGGATGGCGTCGCGGGCGTCCAGGGCATCCAGAACATCAATTCCACCTCGCGGGACGGCGTTTCCTCGGTCAATATCGAATTCGACCCGTCGCGGGACATCGATTCCGCCGCCAATGACGTGCGCGATCGCGTCAGCGGCATCGTGGAGGATTTGCCGGAGGACGCGCTGGCCCCCGAAATCCGGAAGGTCGACGCCGATGCGCGGGCGATCCTGTTCATCGTCTTCACCAGGGACGGCTGGACCCCTACGCAGATCGCCGATTATCTGGACCGCAACGTGCTGGACCGCTTTTCGGCTATTGACGGCGTCGCCCGCGTCACCGGCGGCGGCGATGAACGGCCCTCCACCCGCATCTGGCTGAACGCTGAAAAGCTGACTGCCTTCGGCATCACGCCCGGCGACATCGAAAGCGCCCTGCGTGCCCAGAATGTGGAACTGCCCGCCGGCCGTTTCGAATCCAAGGACCAGAACCAGACGCTGCGCGTCGAGCGCGCCTTTTCCACGCCCGAACAATTCGCTCAATTGGTGGTCGGACGCGGGGCAGACGGTTATCAGGTGAAGCTGGGCGATGTGGCGCGGATCGAGCAGGGCGCGGAAAATCCCTACACCTCCTTCCGCTCCAATGCCGCGACCGGCGTGGGCGTCGGCATCATCCGCCAGTCGGGCGCGAACACGCTGGAGGTCGCGGAAAAGGCGAAGGCGCTGATCGCCGAACTGCGGACCACTCTGCCCCCCGGCATGAAGGTCACCATCGGATCGGACGAATCGCTGTTCATCAGCCGCGCCATCGAGAATGTCTATGACACGCTGGGCGAAGCGGCCCTGCTGGTGGTGCTGGTCATCTTCCTCTTCCTGGGATCGATGCGGGCGACGATCATTCCGTCGATCACCGTGCCGATCTGCCTGCTGGCGACCTGCGCCGTCATGTGGCTGCTGGGGCTGTCGATCAATCTGCTGACCCTGCTCGCCTTCGTGCTGGCGATCGGGCTGGTGGTGGATGACGCCATCGTCGTGCTGGAAAATGTCTATCACCGCATAGAGCAGGGGGAAGACCCGCTGGCGGCCGCCTATCTCGGCACGCGGCAGGTGGGTTTCGCCATCATCTCGACGACTCTGGTCGTTTGCGCGGTGTTCGTGCCGGTGATGTTCCTGGCCGGGCAGACCGGCCTGCTGTTCCGCGAACTCGCCATCGCGATGATCGCCGCCATCGCCTTTTCCGGCTTTATTTCCCTCAGCCTCGCGCCGATGCTCTGTTCGAAGCTGCTGCGTCATTCCGAACGGTCGCGCCTGTCGCGCTGGGTGGACGACCGGTTTCAGCGGCTGGAAATGGCCTATGGGCGCCTGCTGGACAGCGTGCTGAAACGGCCTGCCATGGCCATCGTCCCCGTCGTGCTCTTCCTGGCGGTTGCGGGCGCGCTGTTCACCATGCTGCCAACTGAACTCGCCCCGGCGGAGGATACCGGCGTGGTCGACGGGCAGGTGTCCGCGCCCGAAGGCACCGGCTTCGACCGCATGAAACTCTATATGCAGCGGATCGAAACCGATCTTCAGCCCCTGCGCGACAAGGGCATACTTCAGGTGCTGAACATGCGCGCGCCGGCCGGTTTCGGGGCCAGCGACGATTTCAACGGCGGCAACATCATCGCCTTCCTGCGTCCGTGGGAGGACCGCACCGTCACCACGGCGGAGGTTGCCGACACGATCAACAAGATCATCGCCAGCCAGCCGGGCGTGCGCGGCAATGTCGCGCCGCGTTCGGGGCTTGGCCGGGGACGCGGCCTGCCGGTCAATCTGGTGCTGGCCGGATCGACCTATGAGGGGCTGGTCGCCGCGCGCGACCGCATCATGGCCGCCGCCGCGACCAATCCGGGCCTCATCAACCTCGATTCCGACTATAAGGAAACCAAGCCGCAGATGCGGATCGAGGTGGATCAGCAGCGGGCGGGCGACCTGGGCGTATCGGCCAACGACATCAGCCAGGCCTTGCAGACCCTGCTCGGTTCCCGCCGCGTCACCACCTATGTCGACCGGGGCGAGGAATATCGCGTGCTGGTGCAGGCGGAGCGGGAAGGGCGGCAGACCCAGGCCGACCTGGAACGCATCAACGTGCGCAGCCGCACTGGCGCGCTGGTGCCCCTGTCCGCCGTCGTCACGGTCCGCGAAGTCGCCGGACCACGTCAGCTCAACCGCTACAACAAGCTGCGCGCCATCACCCTGACAGCCGCTCTGGCGCCGGGCTATTCGCTGGGCGAGGCGCTGAACTTCCTGGAGGATCAGGCCCGCCAGTCGCCCGAAGTGCTGGCGCTCGGCTATCGCGGCGAAAGCCAGTCGCTGCGCGAGACCGGCGGGTCGATCTGGCTGGTCTTCGGCCTTACCATATTGATCGTCTATCTGCTGCTGGCCGCGCAGTTCGAAAGCTTCATCCATCATCCCGGCGTCATCATCGCCACGGTTCCGCTGGCGGTCGCTGGCGGCGTGCTGGGCCTTGCGCTGACGGGCGGGTCGGTCAATCTCTATAGCCAGATCGGCATCGTCATGCTGGTGGGACTGGCGGCGAAGAACGGCATCCTGATCGTCGAATTCGCCAACCAGTTGCGCGACGAGGGGCTGGAGATCGGCGCGGCCATCCGCCAGGCGGCCGCTCGCCGCCTGCGCCCGATCCTGATGACCTCCATCGCCACGGTCATCGGCGCGGTGCCGCTGGTCATACGCGGCGGCGCGGGCGCGGCGGCGCGCCATTCCATCGGCGTGGTGGTGGTGTCCGGCGTCAGCCTGGCGACGCTGATCACGCTGTTCCTGATCCCGATCCTCTATTCGCGGGTTGCAGGACGAACCGTTTCACCGCAAACCGTCAGTCGGCGGCTTGACTCGGCCTTGAAGGATTCGCCCGAAGCCGCCGAGTAAAAGGTGGAGCTTCGTTGCCGATGAACGAGATTGCGTCTCCGGGTCAATTGCGTCTTGCCTATGCGCGCTGGGCGCTGGTTACTGTGCCCGTGATTGTTTTCCTTGGCTTTCTTTCGGGCAAGCTCGCCAATAGTGGCTATGGCAATCGCTGGTTCGATGCTCTGGCCAAGCCCGATCTGATCCCGCCCGGCTGGGTCTTCGGCGCTGCCTGGACCGTGCTTTATATCCTGATGGCGCTGGCTTTCGCCATCGTCCTCCATGCTCGCGGCGCAAGGGGCAGGGGCGCGGCGATCGGCGCCTTCGTCGTGCAATTCATCCTCAATCTCCTCTGGTCGCCGCTTTTCTTCCGCGCGCATCAGGTGGATCAGGCCCTGGTCCTGATCGTCGTCCTGTTTGTCCTCGTCGCCGTCACGACCGCGCTTTTCTGGCGCGTTCGCCGGGTCGCGGGACTTCTGCTGTTGCCCTATCTGTGCTGGCTGGCCTTCGCCTCCTACCTCAACTATGAGATCGGCCGCCTCAATCCGGACGCGGAAAGCCTTGGCAAACCCGCGCTCCAGACCCAGATATGATTTTTGGTGCCCGATGAAGGGCGCCGCACGGAAGGACGAAGCATCATGCAGAGCGAAAACCGCTTTTTCGACGATCTTGCCAAGCTGGTGAACGGCGCGGCCGGAACGGTCGCGGGCATGAGCCGCGAATTCGAAACCAACGCCCGCGAAAAGGCCAAGCAGTGGATCGGCGGCATGGATTTCGTCAGCCGCGACGAATTCGATGCGGTCAAGGCGCTGGCCGCCGCCGCCCGCGAGGAGGTGGAATTGCTGAAGGCCCGCCTCGACGCGCTGGAGGGCAAGGCGCCCGAACCGGTCAAGAAGACGGTCCGTGCCAAGCCCAAGGACGAAGCATAAGCGAACTTGTCCACGCATTTTCTACGCTGCCCGCTTTCCTGTAGCGGCAGAAATGCTTTAAGGCGCGCAGATGATGGACAGCGACGAATTTGAAAATGGCGGCCAAGAAGCCGCGCCGATCGACATGTTGGCCGCCTATTTCGAGGCGCATGGCTGGAGCTACGACCAGGTCGGCGAGGATGAGATCGTCGCCAGCACGCAGGGTTCGTGGGCGCAATATGAATTGCGTGGCATCTGGCGGGACGAGGATCAGGTGCTGCAGATGCTGGCCCTGCCCGACATTCGCGTGAATGAGGACAAGCGCCCGGCCATCTACGAAACGCTGGGCCTGATCAACGAACAGCTTTGGCTCGGCCATTTCGAACTTTGGTCGTCCAGCGGCATCGTGTTGTTCCGGCACGGTGCGCTGTTGGGGGCAGGGGGTACGCTGACGCTCGATCAGGCGCAGATATTGGTCGAAACGGCCATCGACGAATGCGAACGTTTCTATCCCGTGTTCCAGTTCGTCCTCTGGGGCGGCAAAACTCCTGCCGAGGCGCTTTCCGCCAGCCTGATCGAAACCCGCGGCGAAGCCTGAGGCCTTTCCCATGACCGATATCTGGCCCGATCACCTGTTCCTTGTCGGCTGCGGCAATATGGCGGGGCAGATGCTGGCCCGCTGGCTGGCCTGCGGGATCGATCCGGCACGCGTGACCGTGCTGCGTCCCAGCGGCAAGGCGGTGGCGGACGGTGTTCGCGTGATCACCGACTATCCGACTGCACTGCCAGCCGGAACGACCGTGTTGCTCGGCATGAAGCCCTATCAGCTTGCCGACGTGGCGGCATCGCTTGCGCCGCTGTGCGTAGCGGACATGCGCATCCTCTCGATCCTGGCGGGCACGCCGCTCGCCGACCTGCGCGCCGCCCTACCGGCGGCTGGGGAGATCGTGCGCGCCATGCCGAACCTGCCGGTGGGCATAGGGGAGGGCGTGACGGCGCTTTATGCCGATGCCGCCGTTCCTCCGGCTTCCCGGCAAGCGGTGGAGGCGTTCATCGCCTCGCTCGGCCTTGCCGAATGGATCGCGGACGAAGGGCAGTTCAACGAAGTCACGGCGCTTTCCGGCTGCGGCCCGGCCTTTCTGTTCCGTTTCATCGACGCTTTCGCCCGCGCTGGCGAAGCACTGGGCTTGCCCGCCGATCAGGCGGCGCGCATGGCGCTGGCCACGGTGCGCGGCTCGGCCAGCATGGCGGCGCTGGCGAGTGAAAGCCCCGCCGTCCTGGCCGACCGCGTGGCCAGCCCCGGCGGCATGACGCGACAGGGTTTGAACGTGCTCGACGCCGACGACCGGCTGCTGAAGCTGCTGACCGACACTCTGGCTGCCGCCCGCGACCGGGGCGAGGAAATGGCCAGGGGCGAATAGGGCCGCCACTGTTCACCTCCGCATGTAAATCGCCTAAAGGGGACGGCCTTCTCCCCTGGAGTCCTGCGATGCTGTCCCCCGAAACGCCTATTCTTGTCCTCACCACCGGCGGGACGATCGATAAAATCTATTTCGATGCGCTATCGGACTATCAGGTCGGGGAGACGGTGATGGCGAAACTGCTCGACATCGCCCGCGTCAAGCGGCCCTTCCGCATTGAGGAAGTGACGCGCAAGGATAGCCTGGAACTGGATGACGCCGACCGCGCCCTGATCCGCGACCGCGTCTCGGCCGCGCCGGAAAGCCATATCATCATCACCCATGGCACCGATACGATGACGGAAACGGCGAAGCTGCTTTCCGCCATTCCGGGCAAAACGGTGGTGCTGGTCGGCGCGCTGGCCCCGGCGCGTTTTGGGGAGAGCGACGCCAGCTTCAATCTGGGCATGGCCTTCGCGACCGTGCAGGTCGCTGAACCGGGCGTCTACATCACGATGAGCGGGTCAGTATTCCGCGCGGACAGGGTGGTGAAGGATCGCGCCAAGGGCGCCTTCGTCCTGGTCGGGGATTGAGTTCGCTTTCAAGCGGTTTGGCCATCAGGTGACATGAAATCCTCCCTACGCGAAGCGTGGGGAGGGGGACCGCTCGCGAAGCGAGTGGTGGAGGGGAAATTCGGAGGTCGTGCCCCCTTCCCCTCCACCACGCTTCGGCCGTCGAAGAGAGTCACGTGCCTCTCTTCGACCCTCCCCATCTCTCGATGGGGAGGAATAGGAGAGGTCAGCTCTCACACCAACCGCACTAACTTACCGTACCGGCGTCCAAGTCTGCGTCTTGCAGAAGAACATGACGCAGCCCTGCACTTTCAACGTGCCGTCGCCATTGCGACTGACCTTGCTATTATAGGTCTTGCCGCTTTCCGGGTCGTAGATCGACCCTTTCCAAAGGTCGCCTGCATCCTCGAACCCGGTGAGCAGGGCCAATCCCGTCAGCGGTTTTGCGCGCTGGGTCGGGTCCGGATTCTTGATGTCGGTCTGCGGCCTGCCGGGGGTGGGTTTCAGGATTTTCTCTATCCGTCCGCACAGCGTCTTTCCGCAAGGAGCGATCTGGACGATGGCCTTGCCCTCCACCGTGGCCCAGCGGCCGGCGATGGACTGCGCGGCTTGCGCGGGCAGGGCAGCGGACAGGGGCAGGATGAACAGCGCGGCGCGGGTGGCGATGCGGGGGATGGCGACCATGGACCTCTCCAAATTGCGTCTCGCGACAGGAGATAAGGCAGGACCGGGCGCTTCGCCAAGGCGGAAAATCAACGGCTTTCCAGGGATTTCGAAGGGACGCTACGGCAGCGTCCCTTCGCCCCTCTCAACTTTTTAGAAGGCCTTGCTGATCGAGCAGGCCGCCGGACCCAGAATGACGACGAACAGCGTTGGCAGGATGAAGAGAATCAGCGGCACGGTCATGATCGCGGGCAGCCGAGCGGCCTTTTCCTCGGCGCGCATCATGCGTTCATGGCGGAACTCGGCGGACAGCACCCGCAGCGCCGACGCCAGCGGCGTGCCGTATTTTTCCGTCTGGATCATGGTCGTCACCACGCCCTTGACCGCGTCCAGCTTGACGCGGGTGGCCAGATTCTCGAACGCCATGCGCCGTTCGGTCAGGAAGCTGAGTTCGATGGCCGTCAGGTGGAATTCGTCGCCCAGTTCCGGATAGGCCTTGCCCAGTTCGCGGGCCACGCGGCTGAAGGCGGCGTCCACGGTCAGGCCCGCTTCGGCGCAGATCACCAGCAGGTCGAGCGCGTCGGGCAGCCCCTTGCGGATTGCGGCGGAACGCTTCTGGACCTTGTTGTCGATGAAGAGGTCGGGCGCCTTGTAGGACAGCAGCAGCGCCGCGGCAAAGGCCATGAAGCGCTTTGCCCCGCCCCATTCGGGGAAGATGCCCACCGCATAGAGCAGCAAAGCCGCCATGCCGCCGATCACGATCGGCAGGATCATGCGGCCGAAGATCACAGCGACCGCCCAGTCCTTCGACCGGATGCCCGCTTGCGCCAGCTTGATCTGCGCTTCCTTGAGCTGGTCGTCCTGCAAAACCTTCAGGCTGGACAGCATCGACCGCATCTGGTCGGTCGCCTGGTTCTTCTTCACCAGCTTGGCGCGGCGGCGGGCGGTGGAGGCGGTGATGCCCGCCTTCAACTGCTCGCGCCGTTCGTTCAGCGCCTTGACGCGCTTCGCCATCGGATCGCGCACGGTCATCACCGCATAGAGCGCGAACAGCGTCGCGAGCGTCGCAAGGGCGGCGAGCAGCGTGCCGAAATCCGTGGCGGTCAGACCGAACAGGGTGCCGGCGGGGACGGGAGCGGTTTCCATCTTGTCGGCTTCCTCAGATTTCGAAGTTGATCATCTGCGCCATGATGAAGGCGCCGATGCTCATCCAGATCATGCCGCCGATGCCGACGACCTGCATTGTCGAAAGGCCGAACAGTCCGACTGGATCGGGCGTGAAGAAGGGCGACATATAATCATAGTTGATGTAGCAAATCAGGCCGAAGACGGTGAACGGCAGCACGCCGATGATATAGGCCGACGCCTTCGATTCCGAGGACATGGCCCGGATCTTGAGCTTCATCTGAGAACGTTGGCGCAGCACGGTGGCCAGATTCGACAGCGTCTCCGCCAGGTTGCCGCCAGTTTCCCGCTGGATCGCCAAGCTGATCACGAAGAACTGGAATTCCGCCGTGCCCAGCCGGTCGGCGGTCTCCTGCAACGCCTGGTCCATGGTCTTGCCGATCTTGATGCGTTCGGTGATCAGCTTGAATTCCTCGCCCACCGGGCCGGGAACTTCGCTCGATACAACGCCTAGCGTTTCCGCGATGGGAAGGCCGGAGCGCAGGCCGCGGGTCAGCAGTTCCAGCGCATCGGGGAATTTGGCGGTGAACTGCTGCACGCGCTTGTTGATCAGGCGGCTGACCCACATGTGCGGCAGGCCAAGCCCGGCGGCCAGGCCCAGCATCACTGCGAACAGCGGCGCGAAGCCGCGCAGCATCAGCAGGGCGCACAGCACCAGGAATATGACGGCGCAGGAGGTCATATATTGGCTGACCGTCCATTTCTTGCCGGTCATGCGGATGCGCTTGGCCAGATTTTCCGGATTGGGCACCAGCGACACCAGCATGGTCGATTCCGTGCCGGTGGGGCGGTTGGAAATCGCCTTGCGCATGCGCGCTTCCAGGATCGCGTCGGCGGAATCGCTGTGCCGTCCCCGGATCAGCTCCATGCGGCGCTTGCGCGCCTTGTCGGGCGAGGGACCGGCAAAGGCCATGGCGATCAGGCCCAGCATCGTCGTGAGCAGCACCGCCATCAGGATCAAATTGCCGTTCATATGCCTGCCCGTTCCAAATCCGCTTCCGTCATGGGAGCCGCGCCACTTTACATCGGCGCGACCCGTACCGATCAGGCCGAAGCCTTGTCCTTGCGGCGCGAGGGGATCATGCTCTTGAGATCGGTGATCTTGCCGAGCAGGGAATCGCCTTTTCTGGCCGAGGGCGCGCCGCTTTGCGCATCCTCGCCTTCCTCCGCCGCGCCCAGCACGCTGTCGAGCAGCATGGCGCAGGCCGCGCCGACCTTGCTGCCCTTGGCCGCTTCAGCCAGCGTCTTGCCCAGCTTCGCCGCCTGCGCCGCGATCTTGAGGTCGAAGGGGATAAGGATGTCGACCTTGCGCTCTATCGACTGTTCGAAATCCTTGCGGCTGATTTCCGGCGATCCCGGATGGACGCGGTTGGCGACCACCAGCACGCGGGATTGCGGCGCGTTGGTCTTCAGCCAGGACAGGATGCGGATCGAATCCCGCGCCGCTGCCAGCGTCAGTTCGGTGACGACCACCGCGACATTCACGTCGCTCATCAGATGCGGATGCTGGATCAGCATGCCGCGCGGCAGGTCAATGACGCTGCATTCGAAGGCGGCGCGGAATTCCTCCAGCAACTGGTAGAATGCGCCGCCGTCGGTCAGCATCGGCTGGCTGATCGGCGCCTCGGCCGACAGGATCGCCAGATTGTCGCTGGCGCGGACCATGGCGCGTTCGATGAACAGCCCGTCGATGCGGCTGGGATTTTCGATGGCGTCGGTCAGGCCCCGGCCCGGCTCCAGATCCATCGCCAGCGCGTTGGTGCCGAAATGGACGTCCAGGTCAAGTAGGGCGGTCGGCCGGTTTTTCTTGTCGCTCAGCAACCAGGCGAGCGAGGTGGCGATGCTGGATGCGCCCACGCCGCCGCGCGTGCCGATGATCGCGGCCGTCATATGCGGGCGTTCAGGACCGGCGTCGCGGGGGGCGAAGAATACCGCTTGCGCCTGCGCCAGCGCGTCGCGCAACTGGTCGGCGCCGAAGGGCTTCAGCAGATAATCTTGAATGCCGCTGGCCAGCAGGTCGCGATAGAGGCGCACGTCATTGACCTGGCCCGCCGCGATGACGACCGTGCCGGGTTCGCACACTTCGGCCAGGCTGTTGATGTCGCCCAGCGGATCGCCGCTTTCCGACATGTCGATGAACAATATCTGGGGCGAGGCGGTGATCGACAGGCTCTGCACTGCGTTGCGCATGCCGCCCTTGCTGACCTTTTCGGGCGCCCAGCCCATTTCGGCGGCGACCACGCGCAACAGGTCGAAGCTGTGGTCGTCGCAGACGAAGGCATGGAAGGGATCACGCTGGCCGGATGCGCCGGGCTTCCAGGGTGCGTTCATGTCAATTGCCTCCCGACAGGGTCTTGAGGTCGCCGGAACCGGTCGGCGCCTTTTCGCGATAGGTGGAGATGGCGCGGTTCGACGTGGCGGTGCGCAGGTCGCTGTCGGTGGTCTGGCCGCGGACCAGATCCTCCGGATTGGCGATCATGGCGGCCAGGTTGCCGTTGACGCCGCAGCCGAAATTGGCGGATGCGCCCAATTGCTGGTCGGTTTCGGGCTTGTCTGACCAGTCGGGACAGCCCGGCACGCGCGCGGTGGCGCGGCGCACGATCAGGCGGACGGCGCCCTGCGGCGCGGACCCGGCGGCGGCCGAACTGTCTTCGCCCACCAGCATGCCATGGCGGGCGACGATATCGGCTATGCCCTCCCGCAGGGCGGGGGCGTAATAGCTGGCGTCGGTGGCAAGGGCGACCTGGTCGCCATAGCCAAGGCCAATGGAGACGAACCAATCGTCCAGGCGACGGGCTTCCGACGGGGTCAGGCCGCCATCGGGACCGGCCTGCACGTCATAGGTGAAGGCGGTGTGGCTGACGACCGGCTGATGGATCGACTGCACGCCGCGATTGGCGCCCTGATCGGTCTGGCAGGCGGCGAGCGGCAGCACCATCAAGGCGAGAGCGCCGAAGCGGACGATATTTTTGCGAGACTGGAAAGTCATGTCTTTCGTCCTTCGGATCAGAAGCTGAAGCCCGGCGCGGCGTCTTTCGAACGCTTGCCAGTGTCTCGGGCGGCGATGGGCGGCAGGGCGACCGACGATTGCGGACCGGGCGCTGGCGCCGGACCGCCCGGCAGGCGGCTAGGCATCGGCGAGCGGGCGCCGCTGACGCCGTCCTGCATCTGCTGCAGAAACAGGCCCTGGCCCTCATTGGCGTTGCGGAAGCCGTCGGTCGGCAGGCGCACGTCGGACGCGTTCATCGGCTTCACCAGATAGGGGGTGACGACGATGACCAGTTCGGTCTCATGGCGCTGGAAACTGCGCGACTTGAACAGGCTGCCCAGGATCGGCAGGTTGCCGATGCCGGGCACTTTGTTGATATTGTTGGCGGTGTCGTTGTTGAGCAGGCCCGCGATCATGAAGGCCTGACCCGAACCCAGTTCCACGGTGGTTTCAGCCGTACGGCTCCTGAGCGCAGGCACGCTGGAGCTAACCGAGAAGTCCAGGCTGGACACGGTCGGACGAACACGCAGCGAGATGCGGCCATCGGCCAGCACGGTCGGCGTGAAGGCCAACTGCACGCCATATTGCTTGAACTCGATGCTGTTGCCCTGGGTGCCGTTGCTGACCGTATAGGGATATTCGCCGCCCGCGAGGAAGCTGGCGGTTTCACCCGACAGGGAGGTCAGGTTGGGCTGGGCAAGGGTGGTGGCGAGGCCGCTCGATTCCGCCAAATCCAGCACGGCGCCAAGGTCCAGGCCCAGCACGCGCGCGACACCGGCCAGGCTGTAGCCGCCATCCGTGGTGAAGTTGAACGTTCCCCCACCGCCGCTGTTGAAGGTAATGGCGTCCCGCGTGCCGCCGCCGATGCCGCCAGCCCATTTGCCGCCGGTCAAATCCTGCGACTTCCAGTTCATGCCGATCTTGTGGCCGACATCCTTGCTGACTTCGGCGATCTTGACCTGCAAATTGACCTGAAGCGGCGTCGCGGTGCGCAGGCGGCTCACCACCGTCACCTCCTTGCCGACGAAGGCCTGGGTCAGCCGTTCGGCTTCCGCCGCGTCTTCCGGCGCGGCGATGGTGCCGGTCAGCAGGACCATGCCGTTCATCTTGTTGACCGCGATCTCCGCGTTCGGCATCGCCAGCTTCAGCATGTCGTCGATGCTGGTCAGATTGTTGCCGACGCGCACCGTGCCGGAAAACAGCACCTTGCCGTTGGTCGCCGTGGCGAAGACGGTGGTTTCGCCCGCCTTCTTCGCGATCAGGTAAAGCTGGTTCTGCGAACGGACATGGACATCGACCACGTCGGGATCGCCGATCACCACGTCCGACATCTTGGCGGGCAGGTTGATGACCTTGCTGCCGCCCACGGAGAGCAGGATCGCATTGTCCTGCATGGAGGCGGGCGCGGCGTTGAGCGCGGCGGTCGGCGCAGCGGCGGCGGCAACCGCCAGGCCGAGCGCGATGGCCGGGCTGATCAGCGGCCGGGCCGCGCCGGAGTGAATGTTGAACCCCTTCATCTTACTTCCCCCCGACCGGAACGACGGTCACGCTGGTTCCGCGAGCGACGCGGATCACTGGCCCCTGGCCGGCAATGGCTCCGCCAACCGGCACGCCCATGGTCAGACCCCCAGCGCCCATGCTCTGCAAAGGTTTGGCGGGGACGCTGCTGCGCTGATAGCGCGAGACGTCGGCGCCTGTGGAATAAGTGCCGCCCTTGTCGACCGGACGGGCCGCCAGGCTGGCCAGCAGCTTCTTTTCGGCATTGGGATTGTTGGCGGCGGACAGGTCGACATCGCTGCCCGCAATGGCCGCATCCAGTTCCGAACTATTGTCGGCCAGCGAACGCAGCGAAAGCGAGAGCGAGCCGATGGTCTGTGCCACCGCGATCTTCTCCGCGATCTTGGGCGTCACTTCAATGGTGACGTTGGAATAGGTTTGCACGACCGGCTTGCCGTCGTCGCCCAGCGCGTCCATGCGCTGGTCGGTGGCGAGCACGCGCAGGTTGCGCAGGATGGTTTCCGATACCTTCAGAGGTTCACCGTCGCCGCCGCCGCTGACGCTCTGCGTCAGCATCAGGTCGACGCGGTCGCCCGGAAAGACAAAGCCCGCAACCGAATTCTGCGCCGATACCGGCACGGTCACGGCGCGCATGCCGGGCCCCAGGGCGGCGGCCAGGAAGCCGCGCTCGCCCGGCTTGATCACCGAACCCAGCGTCATCGGCTGACCGGCGGAAATGGCGGTGCGGATGACGCTACCCACCAGCTTCTGCGGATCGGACTGGCCCTTCAGATAATAGGCCTGCTCGACAAGCTCCTTGGGCCAGGGCTGAAAGCGAAAGCTTTCTGCGTCCAATATGGTGCCCACCGGCAACGCCTTGGTCGCGACCAGCACATGGGGCTGGTCCGCCTCGACCGGCATGGACGATGCGCTTGCCTGCGGCGCGCTCGACGAACTCAGCATGTTGCGTGCAAGCAAGGCTGTAGTGACCGCTATGATCAGCGCCCCCACCAGCAGCACGATCTTCTTGGCATCCATGATGAAATTCGCCTCCCTCAATCAGACGAGTTGCGCCTGAGCCCCCGTTTATTCACGCAAATTGGTTAATATATCGTTCGCCAAGCAACCACAGCGCTGCGAACGAAATGGCGATGCCATAGGGGATTTGCGGCTGCCCCAGCCGCCGGGTCATGCGATGGTGCACGACGGTCACGATGGTGACGATGCCCCCCAGCACCGCCATCAGCATCAGCATCGACAAGGTCGCCTGCCACGGGAACCACAGCGCCAGCGCGCCGAGCAGCTTCACATCGCCGCCGCCCATGCATCCCAGGGCGAACAGCGCGGCAAAGACGATGAACACGATCAGCGCCACCAGCAACTGCACCGCCATGCCCGGCCAGAGCGGCAGGCCGCAGGCCAGCCACCAGAGCGGCGCCAGCGCGGCAACCGTCAGGTTCAGCCGGTTGGAGATGATGCGTGACCGCAGATCGGTGACCGAAGCCACGATCAGCAGCAGTGCCAGGGCGCCGATCAGCGCCATTCTGAAAATATCCCCCATCATGGGTTCGAAACTGTAGACCCGATGGCTTACCAAAGCGTAACCATGCCGCCGATGGATTCGCCCCGCTCCGTTCCTGCCCCAATTGACCGCCCCATTTTCGACAGGCGCGCCTGGCCGATGGACGGGCGGCTGGACTATTGGAACGCGCCTGACGGTTGGCCGCTGCGGCGCTATCGGCTGGGCGACGGCCAGCGCGGGCGGATGCTGGTGCTGGGCGGCCGGGGCGACATGATCGAGAAATATCTCGAAGTCATCCGCCATTGGGCCGACCGGGGCTGGGCCGTAACCAGCTTCGACTGGCGCGGGCAGGGTGGATCGCGGCGGCTGACCGACGATCCGCTCTGTGGACATATAGAGGATTTCGGCCAGTGGATCGCCGACCTCACCGCCTTCACCGCCGATTGGCGCGCCGAAGGGGATGGGCCGACCGTGATCGTCGCGCACAGCATGGGCGGCCACCTGCTGCTGCGCGCTCTGGCGGAGGGGATGGCGCCGCCCGATGCCGCCGTGACGGTCGCGCCGATGATGGGCGTGCACAGCGCGCCCCTGCCCCGATGGCTGGCGGTGGCGATCGCGCGAACGATGTGTGCGCTGGGCTTCGACCGGAAGCAGGCCTGGACGCAGAAGGAGGATTCGGAACGCCAGCGGCACATGCGGCAGAAGCGGCTGACCCATGATCCGGACCGCTATGCCGACGAACTCTGGTGGCGCGATCATAGCCGCGATGTGGCGTTGGGTGCGCCAAGTTGGAGATGGGTCGCGCAGGCGCTGCATTCGACCCGCGCGATGGAAACGCATGCGGGATTGGAGCGGCTGTCCGTGCCGCTGTTGATTTTGGCGGCGCGGAACGACCGGCTGGTGTCGACTGCGGCGATCAGGCGCACGGCGGCGCGGGTGCCAGGTGCGCGCCTGCATGTCTACGGGCGCGAGGCGGCGCATGAAATCCTGCGGGAGCTTGATCTGGTGCGGCTGGACGCGCTGTCGCGGATCGACGGCTTTCTGGATGAAGTCGCCCCGAACCGGATCATCGCTGGATGACAAGGCCCGACATCGTCATCGTCGGCGGCGGGATCGCCGGGGCCAGCCTTGGCGCGGTGCTGGCGGAGCAGGCCAGCGTGCTGATGCTGGAGATGGAGGCGAACGCCGGTTACCACGCCACCGGGCGGGCGGTCTCCTTCTGGGAGGAAACCTATGGCGGGCTGGCGGTCCAGCCGCTGACCACCGCGTCGGGGCCGATGCTGTCGTCGCCCGATCCGGAATTTTCCAGGTCCTCCTTCCTGTCGCCGCGCCGGACGCTGCATATCGGGCGGCCGGACGATGCGGCGGCCCGCGACCGGCTGCTGGAGGAATTTGACGGCAAGGTGGCCTTGCACGGGGTCGATCCGGCAATGCTGGTGCCGGGGCTGCGCCCGGAATGGACGCTGGGCGTGCTGGAGCCGGGGGTGTGCGACATCGACGTGGCGGCGCTGCACCAAGCCTGGCTGCGGCGGTTCCGACGGCTGGGCGGGCAGGTCCGGTTGGCGACGGCCCTGCGGGGCGCAGAGGCGCGAGACGGCGGCTGGCGCATCGAAACGGATGGGGGGGTGATCGATTGCGGCCTGATCGTCAATGCGGCGGGCGCCTGGGCGGACGATGTCGCCGTGGCATGCGGCGTGGAACCCATCGGCATCGCGCCGCTGCGGCGGACGGTGGTGCAATTGCGCGTGCCCACCATGCCCTCGGCCGATCTGCCGCTGATCATGGACATCTGCTCGCAATTTTATTTCAAGCCGGAGGGGGAGGGGCGCGTGTGGCTGACTCCTCATGATGAAGAACCGTCGCTCCCGTGCGACGCCGCGCCCGAAGAGTTGGCAGTGGCGGAGGCGATCACCCGGTTCGAGGCGGTGGTGGATTGGCCGGTTGCGGCGGTGGAGCGCAAATGGGCGGGTCTGCGCAGCTTCTCTCGCGACCGGGCGCCGGTCTATGGGTTCGATTCCGCGACGCGGGGCTTCTTCTGGTTCGCGGGACAGGGCGGCTTCGGCATCCAGACCTCCCCCGCCGCCGCTTTGCTGGGGGCCGCTATCCTCAAGGGAGAGGCCTTGCCGCCCGCCGTCGCGAAAATCGACCCGACGCCTTATTCTCCTGCCCGTTTCAGCTAGCGTGCCGCCCCACGGCTTTTCGGCTCGCCAGCCCCATCATCGCAAAGCCCGCGATGGCCGCTATGATGTTCGCGCTCGCCGCCCCCACCGTTCCATAGACGGGTAGCAGCGCCGCCTGCATCCCCAGCAGCAGCGCGGTGGAAATCACCGTGATGCGCAGCGACAGGCTTGCCCGGTCGGTCGCCATCAGCAGCGGGCGGTAACTCACCCCGACCAGGTCGATGCAGGCCGCGATGCCCAGCAGCAGCAGCAGCGGATAGGCCGGAAGAAATTCCCTGCCCGCGATCAGCCCCAGCAACGGATGCCCGATGGTCAGGATCAGCGCGATGATCGCGGCGCCCGCGATCATCGCCAGCCGGTTCGTCCGCCGGAACAGCGTGCCCAGCGCCTCATGGCCATGGCTCGAATGGGTTCGGCTCAATTCCACGAAGATGCTGCGCGATAGCAGGCCGGAAATCTTCGTCAGCGAATTGGCGAGCTGATTGGCCAGCCGGTAAAGCCCCGCCCCGGCCGGACCGACGAACAGGCCCACCACCAGCACGGCCACCTGCTGCCCCACGGAGGAAAGGGTGGTCTGCAAATTGGTGGCGGTAAGGAAGCTGACGATGCCCGGATTTTCCGCCCGCGCATCCCAGGCGCTGCCCGCCCGCCAGTTCCCCAGCTTCTCGCCCCCCAAGCGCAGCGCCAGCCACCAATAGCTGACGGCGCACAGCAGTTCCGCCGCGCCCCAGGCGATCAGGAAGCCGGTTATGCCGGGCATCAGTATCCAGGCCAGCCCCGCGCCGATCATGCGCCCCACGGGAATCATCGTTTCGGCAAAGGCACCTGAATCGAACCGGTCGAACAGCCGCAGCACGCCCATCGGGCTGGACCGGATGGTGATCATCATCACCATGCAGAAGATCCAGGCCTGCCACCCCATTTCGGCCGACAATTGCATCAACGGCCCGAAGACGAGGATGATGAACCCGGCGACCAGCCCGCCCGCAACCGCCGAACCAAGGTCGATCAGGATGCAGAAACGCAGCACCCGGTTCAGCGCGTCGCCATTGCCGGACGCCAGATGCGGCTGACCATAGCGCACGACGATCTGCCAACTATCGAAGCTCACCAGCGTCTGGATAAGGCCGGATGCGCTCAGCACCAGCGCGAACCGGCCGAAATCCGCTACGCCCAATGTCCGAGTGACGATGGCCAGATAGGCCAGGCTCAACACCGCGCCCACGCCCTTGCCGCCCAGCAGCCAACCGGTATTCGCCAGAATGCGGGCGAAGCCTTCCTGAGCGCTACCCAATTCGCGCTTGCTGTCCCCTGACATTCCGGCCTTTCGATGCGACGCCTTCAATGGCGCGCGGGCCTATCTAGGATCGGGCAGGGTGTGATGCAACACACCCTGTCCATCCGCCCGTCTTTGCTTTAATGCCCCCGGCCATGACCATTTCGAAAGCCATCATCCTTTCCGCGGGCCAGGGTTCGCGCCTGTTGCCGCTGACCCGCGACGTGCCCAAATGCATGATCGACTTCAACGGCCGCACCCTGATCAGTTGGCAGGTCGCGGCTCTGGTGGCGAATGGCGTGACCGACATCGTCGTCGTCACCGGCTTCCGCACCGAACGGGTGGAGGATCATGCGCTGCAACTCTATCGCGACACTGGCGCGCGCATCCGCACCGTCTTCAATCCCTTCTTCCAGGTGGCGGATAACCTTGGCACCTGCTGGATCGTGCGGGAGGAGATGGACCGCGACTTCATCATCCTGAACGGCGACACCATCGTCTCGGACGAGATCGTGGGCAAGCTGATCGCGGAGGCGCAGGACGCCATCACCGTCACCGTGGACGTCAAGCAGGACGGCTATGACGATGACGACATGAAGGTGAACCGGGACGAGACGGGCCGCCTCCACGCCATCGGCAAGCGGCTGCTGCCGCATGACACCAATGCCGAATCCATCGGCATGCTGGCTTTCCGGGGCGAAGGCCCCGCGATCTTCCGAAACCAGATCGACCAGATGATGCGCACGCCCGAAGGCGTGGAGCGCTGGTATCTGCGCGCCATCGACATCATCGCCAAGGGCAACCGCGTCGGCACCGTCTCCATCGAGGGACTGGACTGGCAGGAAGTCGACTTCCCGCAGGATGTCGAGGCGGCGAAGGCGCTCACTGCCCGCTGGCTGGCCGAGGGCCGTTACGCGAAATAAGGCTTGAGCCAGCCGGTCAGCATGGCGATCTGCTCCGGCGAGAGCTTCGCCGCGCTGCCGAGGTCAGGCTGTCCCGGCCATCCGGCATCGGGGACCAGGATGCCCGCATGTTCGCGGCTGCCCTCATAACGGGGCAGCACATGGAAATGGACATGCGGGTCCACCATCATCAGCATCAGATAATTGATCTTCTCATAGCCCACTGCCTGAGCAAGCGCGCTTTCGATGGCCTTCGTCACTGTCGCCAGTTCGGCATGCGCCTCCGCCGGAAGGTCGCCAAAGGCCATGGCGTCGGATTTGGCCGCCAGCACCAGCGCCCCCAGAGTAGGCTGCGCGGGGCGCAGCAGCACCACCCAATGCCCGAAATCCGCTATCAAAGTGGCGGGAAAGCCGAATTTCTCGATGGTCGCGTTCATGCCGTCGCCTCCATCCAACTGACGATGGGCCGTCCGGCGCGCTTAACGCCATAGGCTTGCAACAGCCGCACCGCATGGACGACCAGCGAGATGACGGTCCACCAGGCAAGAGCAATCAGTCCGACATCCGGCCGCCCGATGAGCAACGCGACGAACAGAATCACCATATTGGGATTGCGCCGCGCCGTGATCAGTCGGAACCGGCTATCGAACCGCTCCCAGACATGGATGTCCATCCCGAAATCCTTGATGAACATTCCCTCGATAAGCCGTTGCAGCACATAGCCCGCGATCACCGCCGCCATCACCAGCGCGAAGCTCTGCGTCGACAGCGCCAGCCCCCAGGCCGACAGCCCCACGCCCCAGAAATACCACCAGAAGGGCGGATGGATCAGGTCGACCCCATGGTCCGCGATGTTGCCCCATTTGGACGATGTGACGGTGCATCGGGCGAGCTTCCCGTCCACCGTATCCAGCACCATGAAGACGAACCCGGCGAGCAGGCCGGTCCAGTACAGCCCCTGCGCAAACAAATAGGTCGCCACCACGCACAGCGTTGCGCCGATGGCTGTCACCATATTGGGCGTCATCCCGATGGATGCGGCCAGCCGCGTCAGCCACAGCGCCAGTTCGGGCCAGAGATATTTCGTCAGCAGGTCGGTCACACCCTTATAGGCGCCGAAATAGCTGTGCCGCTCGATCTCCCGGCGGGTGGCGGGGGTCAGGCGCTGGATGAAGGGGCAATCCAGCTTCCGCAACTGCCGGTTATAGATTTGCGGTCCGGTGCGGTAATCGATGACGGTCAAATTCTCGCCATGCCGGGCGATGTCGTCAGGGGTCGGATCGATCCCGGCGGGCAGATGCGCCATGACCAGCGCATCCCCGTCGACGACCACCGTGCAGGGATGGGCCAGCACATGGCGCAACCACACCGGATCGAAGACATAATCCAGATTGACGTGCAGCCGCGCGCTGCTCGCCCTGTCGTCCGCGGCCAGTCCCTCCGCCCGCGCCAGCCGGTGCAGGCGTTCGGCATTGGTCATGCCCCAGAGCAGGGCGGGATTGTCGCCGATCAGCGACAGGCTTGGCGGGGAGGAGAGTTGGTTCATGATCGCCTGCTCTTATCGTCTGGCCTTTTCAAGGAAAGCGCAAATCGCGTCCGCGCCGCGCCTCGCCGCGCCATGGGGATCGCCGCCGACCGATTCCGCCACCCGCTTCCGTTGCGCTTCGGCGTAAAATCCGTGTCGCTCCCTCGCCCGGTCCAGCGCGCCGGGCAAGGAGGCAAGGTCATCCAGCACGTCGCCCAAGGTCCAGAACAGATAGTCGGGATCGTCCCGCCAGGACACGCCATTGGCATTGAGGAACAGGCAAGGCCGAGGAAAGGCTAGAAATTCGTAAACCTGGCTGCTGACATCGCCCAGATAGATGTCGGCACCGCTGGTGTAGCTCATGTCGAACAGCCGGTCAGAATCGAGATCGATCAGAATCTTGCCCGGCTCCGCCAGGGCCATGACATCATCCTTCGCCGCTTGAGATGCCTCAGCGAACAGCCGGACATGCGGCGCGACCACCAGATTGTAGCGGTCCTGCCGCCGGAACCATTCGATCAGGCCAGGTCCAAACCTGTCCCATGAGGAAAGCGAGCGGCGGAAATGCGGCGCATACAGGACTGTCGGCCGATCATTGTCGAACAGGCGGCCGCGCTGCTTCTGCATGCGCAGCATCAGGTCGAGCTTCACATAACCATTGGTGGCATAATGGCCGGGACGAATGGTGCCCGCCTCCAGCAATCGTCGCTCGCTCTTTTCCCCCGCAACCAGCACGAAATCGAAATGGCGGTCGCGCGGGTCGAGCATGATCGCGCGATCGCCCGCGCCATGAGGGGTGAAGATCAGTTTCGTCCGGCGCGGCAGGAAGTGACGGATGGCTGTCGTGGTCCGTTCCGGAACGACGATCGCGTCGAAGCGCCGCAAATATGGCAGGGCGCCGATCAGTGTGGGAATACGAGGATTGCGGCCGAATTTCATCCGGCGGGCGATGGCGGCCGGACCGGAGCGGCCCAGAATCCTGACCTGGGGCTGGAAATCGGGATAGATATCCGCCAGCCGCGCCAGGATCGGCAAATGATCCGCGCTCGATACCGCGATTTCGGGAGAGTGGCCCATGGCGGCCATTTCCGCCGCAATCGGCAGGGCATGGAACAGATGGTGCGGCTCGCCGATGAAAAGGAAAAGGATGCGCATGCATGGACGATCGTTGAAAGATCGAACCTCTTGGCACGGGCAGTTGCGAATGACCAGAAGGATGACCTGGCGCCGCGTTCGCTCGGCAAAAAGCTACGCCGCCGCTTGACTAACCGGTGCCTATATTGTTGAGGGGCGGGAAACGGGATAGCAGGACTTATCGAAATGGCCGAATTTGCGTTGCCCAAGAACAGCAAGATCAGCGCCAAGGGCGTTACCCACAAGGCGCCGGACGGGGCCACCAACGTCAAGAGCTTCAAGGTCTATCGCTACGACCCCGACTCCGGGCAGAATCCCCGCTACGACACGTTCGAGATCGATCTGGACAGTTGCGGTCCGATGGTTCTGGACGCGCTGCTGAAGATCAAGAATGAATATGATCCGACGCTGACCTTCCGCCGGTCCTGCCGCGAGGGTATTTGCGGCTCCTGCTCGATGAACATGAACGGCCGCAATGGCCTGGCCTGCACCACCTCCATCGAGGAGTGCGCGGGCAAGGAAGTGCGCGTCACGCCGCTGCCGCACATGGACGTGATCAAGGATCTGGTCCCCGACTTCACCCACTTCTACGCCCAGTACAACAGCATCAAGCCCTGGCTGCAAACCGTCAGCCCGGCGCCCAGCGGCAAGGAACGGCTCCAGTCGCCCGCCGACCGCGAGAAGCTGGACGGCCTCTATGAGTGCATTCTGTGCGCCTGCTGCTCGACCTCCTGCCCCAGCTACTGGTGGAACAGCGACAAGTTCCTGGGCCCGGCGATCCTGCTCCAGGCCTATCGCTGGCTGGCCGACAGCCGCGACGAATATACAGGCGAGCGTCTGGACGAGCTGGAAGATCCCTTCCGCCTCTACCGCTGCCACACCATCATGAACTGCGCGAACGTCTGCCCGAAGGGGCTCAGCCCCGCCAAGGCGATCGCCGAAACCAAGAAGATGATGGTCGAACGGCAGCTCTGATCGACGTGGGCGGCGAAGCGGGGCATCTCAGCCCTGTGGCCGACGGCCCCTGGGCCGGCTGGCTGTCATGGACCGACACGATGCGGGGGACGTTCCTCGATTCGGCGATCGGCACCAGCTATTCGCGCAGCGATGCGGCGGGCAAGGCGACGGTCATGCTGGAAAGCCTGCCGTCGCACGCCAATCGGCTGGGCGCGCTGCATGGCGGCTTCCTTGCCGGTTTCGCCGATCACGCCTATTTCGCCGCGCTGGCCGCCATGGGGCGGCCGGAACAGGCGGCGGCGGTGACCGTTGACCTTGGCATGCAATATTGCGGTTCCGGAAAGGTCGGACCGGCCCTGCGCGCCGAGATCGAATTGTTGCGGGAGACGGGGCGGCTGATGTTCCTTCGCCTCACCATTTCCCAGGACGGGAATCTGATCGCGGCGTCGACCGCGACCCTGCGCAAGGCGCCCGAATCTCAAAAGCCGCAAAAGTGACCAGCGTCATCGCCCGTTACGACGCGCTCGTTGCCGCGGGCGAATTGCGGCCCGATCCGGACCAGCGGGCGGCGGCCGAGCGACTCGACCGGCTGCAACAGGAACTGGAAGCCGCGCCGCCGCGGGGATCGACCTTGTGGAAATTGCTGCGCAAGGCGCCGGAACCGCCGCGCGGCCTCTATATGTGGGGCGGCGTCGGGCGCGGCAAATCGATGCTGATGGACCTGTTCTTCGACACGGTTCATGTCCAGCGGAAAAAGCGTGCCCATTTCCACGAATTCATGCTCGACGTGCATGCGCGCCTTGCCGAAGCGCGCAAGTCGGAGACGGGCGATCCCATTCCCCCGGTGGTCGATTCGCTGGCGGAAGAGGCGCGGTTGCTCTGCTTCGACGAGATGGTCGTGAACAATATGGCCGACGCCGCCATCATGTCGCGGCTGTTCACGGGCCTGCTGGAAAAGCGGGTGACGATCGTCACCACTTCCAACCGCGAGCCGGATGAACTCTACAAGAATGGCCTCAACCGCCAGCTTTTTCTGCCCTTCATCGACCTGATCAAGGTGAAGCTGGACGTCATGACCCTGAACGGGCCGACCGATTATCGCAGGGATCGGCTGGGGGACGCGACCTTGTGGCATGCGCCCAACGGCCCGGAGGCGACCAGGGCGCTGTCGGAGGCTTTTTTCCGCCTCACCGACTATCCGGTCGAGGATCGCGCCAAGGTTCCGGCCGAGGAGATTGCGGTGCAGGGCGGGCGCATGCTGCATGTGCCCAAGAGCCTGAAGGGCGTCGCCGTCTTTTCCTTCAAGCGCCTCTGCGTCGAGGCGCGGGGCGCGCCGGACTATCTGGCTATCGCCCGCAAATATCACACCGTCATCATCGTCGGCATCCCCGTGCTGGGGCCGGAAAACCGCAATGAGGCGGCGCGTTTTGTGACGCTGATCGACGCGCTCTACGAATATAAGGTGAAGTTGCTCGCCTCTGCCGACGCGGAACCTGCGCGCCTCTATCCCGAAGGCGACGGCGCGTTCGAATTCGAGCGCACCGTGTCGCGCCTGATGGAGATGCAGTCGGACGATTATCTGGCGCTGGGTCACGGCGAGAAATAATTCGCCTTCCGGATAGAGCTTATCCGTTTACCCCATGACACTATATGATCGGGAAAAAGGGCCCGCACGCTCCCGTCTAAGGGAAGTGTGCGGAAGGTGGCCGCTGTGGGGAAGGGCCATGCGCCAGGGTAGGAGCGCGTGGGCAACAGAGGCGGATACGCTATTAATGCAATTGCGAATGAATTGCAAAGATAATTTGAATCTGAGGCTCATGCGCGGTTGAAACCTCGGCCGGATAGGCCTAAGCGCACTTTCGTTTCAGATTTCCGGCGTTTCAGGTTTCCCGGCAATTCCGTTTCCACGGTTTGGAGGATGATTGCATTATGGCCCGTAAGAAGATCGCGCTTATTGGCGCTGGTAATATCGGTGGCACGCTCGCGCATCTCGCGGCTCTGAAGGGTCTGGGCGACATCGTGCTGTTCGACGTCGTCGAAGGCGTGCCGCAGGGCAAGGCGCTCGACCTGTCGCAGTGTGGCCCGGTCGAAGGCTTCGATGCGAAGATCACCGGCACCAACGACTATGCCGACATCAAGGATGCCGACGTCATCATCGTCACCGCCGGCGTCGCCCGCAAGCCGGGCATGAGCCGCGACGACCTGCTGGGCATCAACCTGAAGGTCATGAAGTCGGTGGGTGAGGGCATCAAGAACAACGCCCCCAACGCCTTCGTCATCTGCATCACCAACCCGCTGGACGCGATGGTGTGGGCGCTGCGCGAATTTTCGGGCCTGCCGCACAACAAGGTCGTCGGCATGGCGGGCGTCCTCGATTCCGCGCGCTTCAGCCACTTCCTGGCCGAAGAATTCCAGGTGTCGGTGAAGGAAGTGAACAGCTTCGTGCTGGGCGGCCATGGCGACACCATGGTTCCGGTCGTCGAATATTCGACCGTCGCGGGCATCCCGATCCCCGACCTCATCAAGCAGGGCCGTTCGACCAAGGAACGCATCGACGCCATCGTGCAGCGCACCCGTTCGGGCGGCGGCGAGATTGTCGCGCTGCTCAAGACCGGTTCGGCCTTCTACGCGCCCGCCACCAGCGGCATCGCCATGGCGGAAGCTTATCTGTTCGACCAGAAGCGCCTGCTGCCCTGCGCCGCTAACCTGACCGGCCAATATGGCGTCGACAATCTCTATGTCGGCGTGCCCGTGATCATCGGCAAGGACGGCGTCGAGCAGATCGTCGAGATCGACCTGAACGACGAGGCCAAGGCGAACCTCCAGGTGTCGGTCGACGCCGTCAAGGAACTGCTGGAAGCCTGCAAGGGCATCGATCCCTCGCTCGCCTGAGCCTTTCAAGAGCTGCACCAGTCCGTCCCAGGTAAGTGCGCAGCCTGGGACGGTCTGACTTTAGACCCAAAGTGCCACGTCCACAGAAGATAAAGGGACTGACATGTCCATTCTGGTGAACAAGAACACCAAGGTCATCACCCAGGGTATGACCGGTGCCACCGGTACCTTCCACACTGAAACCGCGTTGGCCTATGGCACGCAGATGGTCGGCGGCGTCACGCCGGGCAAGGGCGGCACCAGCCATATCGGCCTGCCCATGTTCGACACCGTGGCCGAAGCCAAGTCGAAGACCGGCGCCGACGCATCGGTCATCTACGTTCCGCCGCCGTTCGCGGCCGACTCGATCCTGGAAGCCATCGACGCGGAAATCCCGCTGATCGTCTGCATCACCGAAGGCATTCCGGTGCTGGACATGGTGAAGGTGAAGCGCTCCCTTTCCGGCAGCAAGTCGCGCCTGATCGGCCCGAACTGCCCCGGCCTGCTGACCCCCGGCGAATGCAAGATCGGCATCATGCCCGGCAACATCTTCTCGAAGGGCAGCGTCGGCGTCGTGTCGCGTTCGGGCACGCTGACCTATGAAGCCGTGTTCCAGACCACCAATGCGGGCCTGGGCCAGACCACGGCCGTCGGAATCGGCGGCGATCCGGTCAACGGCACCAACTTCATCGATGTGCTGGAACTGTTCCTGGCCGACGACGCCACCGAATCGATCATCATGATCGGCGAAATCGGCGGCGACGCGGAAGAGCAGGCTGCCCAGTTCCTGATCGACGAAGCCAAGAAGGGCCGCAAGAAGCCGATGGCAGGCTTCATCGCGGGCCGCACGGCGCCTCCGGGCCGCCGCATGGGCCATGCCGGCGCGATCGTGTCGGGCGGCAAGGGCGATGCGGAAAGCAAGATCGCCGCGATGGAAGCGGCCGGCATCAAGGTCGCCGCCAGCCCCTCCGAACTGGGCACGACCCTGCTGGAAGTGCTGAAGGGCTGATCGGCCGAAGGCGATGGCCGGGCTGCACCCCGGCCATCGGTTACCCCGCTCCGCGACTGCACGCGGCACGGATGGGACGTGAAAAATGGGTTACGAGAATCAGGATTTCCCTCTCCCGGCAGATGACGCCGAGCGCGGGCCGAGCTGGGCGCGCACCAACTGGCCGCCGATCGACACCGACGACCTGACCGGGGCGCTGGACCCCACGCAGATGCAAGTGGCCGTGAAGGCCGCCGCCAAGGCCAATGGCAAGGCGGTTTCTGACGCTGATGCCGTAAGTGCGGCCGACGATGCAATCCGCGCGCAGATGTTGATCCGCACATATCGCGTACGTGGTCATCTGGCTGCCAATCTCGACCCGCTGGGGCTGACCCAGCGCGACCTGCCCGCCGATCTGACGCCGGAATATCACGGCCTGACCGACCTGGACAAGAAAGTCTATCTGGGCGGCACGCTGGGCCTGCAATATGCCACCGTGCGCGAGATCGTGGCGATCCTGCGCGCCAATTATTGCGGCAATGTCGGCCTGGAATATATGCATATTTCGGACGTGGAGGAACGCCGCTTCCTCCAGGACCGTCTGGAAGGCAAGGACAAGGAAATCCACTTCACGCCGGAAGGCAAGAAGGCGATCCTGTCCAAGGTGATCCACGCCGAACAATATGAAAAGTTCCTGGGCCGCAAATATGTCGGCACCAAGCGCTTCGGCCTGGACGGCGGCGAATCCATGATCCCCGCGCTGGAAGCCATCATCAAATATGGCGGCGCGCAGGGCGTTCGGGAGATCGTCTACGGCATGGCCCATCGCGGCCGCCTGAACGTGCTGGCCAATGTCATGGCCAAGGGCTTCCGCGTCATCTTCCACGAATTTTCCGGCGGCACCGCCAATCCGGAGGATGTCGGCGGTTCGGGCGACGTGAAATATCACCTCGGCACCTCGACCGACCGCGAATTCGACGGCGTCAAGGTCCATATGTCGCTGGTCCCCAACCCGTCGCACCTCGAAACCGTCGATCCGGTGGTGCTGGGCAAGGTCCGCGCGCAGCAAACCTTCCGCGACGACCTGACCAAGCATGAGCAGGTGCTGCCCGTGCTGATCCACGGTGACGCGGCCTTTGCGGGGCAGGGCATCGTCTGGGAATGCCTCGGCTTCTCCGGCGTGTCGGGCTACAATACCGGCGGCTGCATCCACTTCATCGTCAACAACCAGATCGGCTTCACCACCAGCCCGCAATTCTCGCGCGGCTCGCCCTATCCGAGCGACGTGGCGAAGGGCGTTCAGGCGCCGATCCTGCACATCAACGGCGACGATCCGGAAGCGGTCACCTTCGCGTGCAAGCTGGCGATGGAATATCGCCAGACCTTCCATCGCGACATCGTGATCGACATGTGGTGCTATCGCCGCTTCGGCCACAATGAAGGCGACGAGCCGTCCTTCACCCAGCCGCAAATGTACGCGAAGATCCGCCAGCATCCGCCGGTCAGCGACGTCTATTCGGCGCGCTTGAAGGCCGAAGGCGTGGTCGACGACGATTTCGTCAACCAGGTGACGGGCGATTTCGTCAATCATCTGGAGGAAGAGTTCGAGGCGGCGAAGAGCTACAAGCCCAACAAGGCCGACTGGTTCGCAGGTCGCTGGTCGGGCCTGCACAAGCCTGCCGACGCCGAAACCACCCGCCAGAGCGTGGAGTCCGCCGTCAGCCAGAAGCTGTTCGACAGCCTGGGCAAGACGCTGACGACGATCCCGGAAGGGCACAATGTCCACAAGACGCTGAAGCGCGTGATCGACGCCAAGGCGGAGATGTTCAAGTCTGGCGAGAATTTCGACTGGGCGACCGGCGAGGCTTTGGCCTTCGGTTCGCTGCTGTCGGAGGGCTATGGCGTCCGCCTGTCGGGTCAGGACTCCGGGCGCGGCACCTTCAGTCAGCGTCACGCCGTCTGGACCGACCAGGATACGGAGAACAAGTACATCCCGCTCTCCACCGTCCCGCACGGCCGGTTCGAGGTGCTGGATTCGCCGCTCTCCGAATATGGCGTGCTGGGCTTCGAATATGGCTTCGCGCTGGCGGACCCCAAGAGCCTCGTGCTGTGGGAAGCGCAGTTCGGCGACTTCGCCAACGGTGCGCAGATCATCTTCGACCAGTATATCGCTTCGTCGGAAACCAAATGGCTGCGTTCCAACGGCCTCGTCTGCCTGCTGCCGCACGGCTATGAAGGGCAGGGTCCGGAACATAGTTCAGCCCGTCTGGAGCGTTATCTGCAGCTCTGCGCGGAAGGAAATATCCAGGTCGCGAACATCACGACACCGGCCAATTATTTCCACGTTCTGCGCCGTCAGATGCTGCGGCCCTTCCGCAAGCCGCTGATCATCATGGCGCCCAAGTCGCTGCTGCGCCACAAGCTGGCGGTCAGCAAGGCAGAGGACTTCCTAGGCGAAACGCACTTCAAGCGCATCCTGTCCGACCCCAACGGGTCGGCCGACAAGGATACGAAGCGCCTGGTGCTCTGCTCCGGCAAGGTCTTCTACGACCTGATGGAGGCCCGCGACGCCGCTGGCGACACGGACGTGCAGATCGTTCGCATCGAACAGATCTACCCGTTCGCGACCGACGCCCTCGCCAAGCGCATCGAGCGCATGACGAATCTGGAAGAGGTCGTCTGGTGTCAGGAAGAACCGCGCAACAACGGCGCCTGGTTCTTCGTGGAACCCTATGTCGAGGAAGCGCTGGCCGCCGCCGGCAAGGCGCCGATGCGTGCCCGCTATGCGGGTCGCAAGGCGTCGGCGTCGCCCGCCACGGGCCTCGCCAAGCGCCATGTCGCCGAACAGGGCGCTCTCGTCGCCGATGCGCTGGGTCACAGCGTCCGTGAAGAAATCCGTCGCCAGAAGAAAGGCTGAACAAGCTCATGGCTACCGAAGTCAAAGTCCCCACTCTGGGCGAATCCGTTACCGAAGCAACCGTCGGCCAGTGGCTGAAGAAGCCCGGCGATGCCGTGAAGGCCGACGAGCCGATCGTGTCCCTTGAAACCGACAAGGTCGCGGTCGACGTGCCCGCGCCTGTCGCTGGCGTGCTGGGCGATATCGTCGCCAAGGAAGGCGATACGGTCGAGGTCGGCGCTCTGCTGGCCTATGTGAACGAGGGCGCGGCCGCTGCGGCTGCCCCTGCCGCCGCGCCCGCCGCCAAGGCGGAAGCAGCCGCTCCGGCGCCCGCCGCTTCGGCCCCGGCCGATGACGAGGAAGGCGGCAATCTGACCCTGTCGCCCGCCGTCCGCCGTCTGGTGCTGGAACATGGCCTGGACCCCAGCAAGATCAAGGGCACCGGCAAGGATGGCCGTCTGACCAAGGACGATGTCGTCGCCGCCGCCGCCGCGGGCACTGCCAAGGCCGCCGCTTCGGCCCCGGTCGCCGCGCCTGCCGCTGCTGCTCCCGCCGCTGGCCCCAGCCGCGCGCAGGAACGCGTCAAGATGACCCGCCTGCGCCAGACCGTCGCCAAGCGGCTCAAGGAAGCGCAGAACAACGCGGCGCTGCTTACCACCTATAATGACGTCGACATGACCAACGTCATTGAGGCGCGCGCGAAATATAAGGACCTGTTCGAAAAGAAGCATGGCGTCCGCCTGGGCTTCATGGGCTTCTTCACAAAGGCCGTCTGCATGGCGCTCCGCGACATTCCGGGCGTCAACGCGCAGATCGAGGGCGATGAGATCGTCTATAACGACTTCGCCGACATTTCGGTCGCCGTCTCGGCCCCGAACGGCCTGGTCGTGCCGGTCATCCGCAACGCCGAATCGCTGAGCGTGGCCGAGATCGAAAAGACCATCGGCAGCTTCGGCAAGAAGGCGAAGGAAGGCGCGCTCACCATGGAAGATATGAAGGGCGGCACCTTCACCATCTCCAATGGCGGCGTCTTCGGTTCGCTGCTGTCCAGCCCGATAATCAATCCGCCGCAGTCGGCGGTGCTGGGTCTCCACCGCATAGAGGACCGCCCGGTCGTCCGCGACGGCCAGATCGTCATCCGCCCGATGATGTATCTGGCGCTCAGCTACGACCATCGCCTGATCGATGGTCGCGAGGCGGTGACCTTCCTCGTCGCGGTGAAGAACGCGATCGAGGATCCGACCCGCCTGCTGATCGACCTGTAAGAAGATCAAGCCAACCCATCCCGTTCGGGCTGAGCCTGTCGAAGCCCCGTCCCTGATATGGGACAAAAGAAGAAGCAATGCCCTTCGACAGGCTCAGGGCGAACGGAGATTGTTATGGCAGACTTCGATTATGACGTTCTGGTGATCGGCGCCGGTCCGGGCGGCTATGTTGCGGCGATCCGCGCCGCGCAGCTTGGCCTCAAGACCGCCTGCGCCGAGAGCCGCGAGACGCTGGGCGGTACCTGCCTCAATGTCGGCTGCATCCCGTCCAAGGCGCTGCTGCACGCATCGGAACTCTATGAGGAAGCCGCGAACGGCGCGCTCGCCAAGCTGGGCGTGAAGATCGACAAGATGAGCCTGGACCTCGACACCATGCAGGGCCAGCGCAAGGATGCGGTGAAGGGCCTGACCGGCGGCGTCGAGTTCCTGTTCAAGAAGAACAAGGTCGACTGGCTGAAAGGCCTGGCCACCTTCACCGGCGCCAACACCGTGCAGGTCGCGGGCAAGACCGTCACCGCGAAGAATATCGTCATCGCCACCGGATCGTCGGTGACGCCGCTTCCCGGCGTTCAGGTCGACAATGAAGGCGGCAGGATCGTCGATTCGACCGGCGCGCTGGAACTGGACAAGGTGCCGGGTCATCTGGTGGTCGTCGGCGGCGGCGTCATCGGCCTGGAACTGGGTTCGGTGTGGCGCCGCGTCGGCGCGAAGGTCACTGTCGTTGAGTTTCTCGACCAGATCCTGCCCGGCATGGACGGCGAAGTCCGCAAGGAAGCGAATAAGATCTTCAAGAAGCAGGGCTTCGAGTACAAGCTCGGCACGAAGGTCACGGGCGCGGAAGTCGGCAAGAAGGGCGTGACCCTGACCGTCGAACCCGCCGCCGGCGGTGCGGCCGAGAAGATCGAGGCCGACGTCGTGCTGGTGTCCATCGGCCGCCGTCCAAACACGGAAGGGTTGGGCCTCGACAAGATCGGCCTGGAACTCAACGCTCGCGGCCAGATCGAAACCGACCATGACTTCGCGACCAAGGTTCCGGGCGTCTGGGCCATCGGCGACGTCATTCCCGGCCCGATGCTGGCGCACAAGGCGGAGGATGAAGGCATCGCCGTGGCCGAGAATATCGCGGGCCTGACCGGCATCGTGAACCATGACGTGATCCCGTCGGTCGTCTATACCAAGCCGGAAATCGCGGGCGTCGGCCTGACCGAAGAGGCCGCCAAGGAAAAGGGCGCCGTCAAGGTCGGCAAGTTCCCGATGATGGCGAACAGCCGCGCCAAGACCAATCATGAGCCGGACGGCTTTGTGAAGATCATCGCCGATGCCGAAACCGACAAGGTGCTGGGCGTCTGGATCATTGCCACGGTAGCGGGCACGATGATCGCGCAGGCAGCGCAGGCGATGGAATTCGGCGCTTCGAGCGAGGATATCGCCTATACCTGCCATGCCCACCCGACGCACAGCGAAGCGATCAAGGAAGCGGCCATGGCCGTGACCGGCAAGCCGATCCATATGTGACGGACTTTCGCTCCGTGCGAAAATGAGAAGGCCGTCCTTCGTGGCGGCCTTTTTTCATGGCGGCATCGATGATCGGGGGCGTTGCGTGGAGGTTGCGCCGCTTGATGGAAGCGCGGCTTATCCTGCGAAGGCGGGAATTCAGTTCCGGCGTCTGGATTGGGTTCCTGCCTTCGCAGGAACACGCTCTGAACCCTATCCGCTCCGGGCGCGGGACGTTGGGCTGACGGCGGGCGCATCCGGCACCGCGAGCGCCCGCCGCACGCAGACCCGGTTGCGGCCCCGCGTCTTGGCTTCATAGAGGGCCGCGTCCGCCCGCGCGATAGCCTCATGGATCGCGGCATCGCCCGGCTGGACGGCAGACAGGCCGAAGCTGGCGGTCAGGGGCTGCGCAAGGCCGATCTGGCCAGAGACCTCCTGCGCGATGCTCTCGCGAATGTCGTTGGCGATGGCTGCCGCTCTGGCTGCGTGGGTGTCGGGCAGGAACAGGATGAATTCCTCTCCGCCGAAACGGGCCGTGACGGCGTCGGCGGGCGCGAACTGCACCAATATCCGCGCCAATGCGACGATCACGCGATCCCCCAGGGCATGGCCATGGGCATCGTTGACCGCCTTGAAATGATCGATGTCGCAGACGATCAGGCTGCCCCGCATCGGCTGCTTGCGCGTCCGTTGCGCGATGGCCTCGTCGAAGCCCCGCCGGTTGAGCAGGCCGGAAAGCGGATCGTGCAGCGCATCGCGCCGGTAGCGGGCCAGCAGGTCCAGCATGTTCGCCGCGAGCGCCGCCAGCGCCAGGAACAGGCCAAGGACGCAGGCCAGCGCCTGCATCAGAAAGGCATAGTCGCTGTTCAGGAAACTGCCACCCGACAGGGTGAGCGGCACGGTGCTGCCGCGTATCAGATTGTCCAGCGCGACCAATGCCGCCGCGCTGAACAGGATGCGGTCCGACCAGTTGCCCAGGCGATCCCTGCCCGCGATCAGCGGCAGGCCGATCATCAGGAAGCAGCCGAAATCGGACGCTGCCAATTCAAGCGGCAGATTGTCCAGCACCAGCGCGGCCGCGCAGAACAGCAGGGACAAGGCCCACATCCCCACTCGCGCCCACAGCATCCAGTTCGGCCGCCAGCGTTCCAGCAGCGCCTGGCTGAACAGCAGGAAACCGCTGGCGAACAGCAGGTCCGCCACGAAACCCCAAAGGGGCGTGGGAAGGAGCGCGAATCCCGCCGGCACCGCAAAGCCGCCCGCAACGCTGAAAAAAGCGCCGCTCCAATATCCGGCGGCGCGTATGCGCAGGCTCCAGACGAAAGCGAAAACCACGCCGAAACTGGCCATCATAACGGGCAGGAAAAAGGCGTAATTCTCTCCCACGCTGTTTTGCCTGTTCCTTTTGTCGGTCGAAAATCATGCGCCCGTTTCGCGCCGGGGAAGGCGGTAGATGCTGATTCTTAACAAATTTTTCCGGATCGGATGAGTTGTTGATCCGTTTCGGATGAAATAATCGATAGTGACGTCAGAAGCGGGGACGCCGCTTCTCCCGAAAGGCCTGCACCCCTTCCCGGAAATCGGGCCGGATGAAGGCGTCGCGGAACATGGCCAATGTGTCGGCGTCGTCATCGGCCTGTCCGTCCAGGATGCGACGGACGATCACCTTGGACGAACGGATCGAATGCTGGGCATTGGCCGCCATTACATGAGCCAGTTCCATTGCCGCCTTCAGCGGGGCAGGCGAAATCTGGTCGATCAGCCCAATGGCCAGCGCGTCCTCCGCATTGTGGAGCGCGGCGGTAAACAATATGCGCTTGGCCCGCGCCGGTCCGACCAGATCGACCAGCAATTTGGTGTCGAACAGCGAATAGACGATGCCCAGCTTGGCCGGAGTGATGCCCAGTCGGGCAGCGGGGGAGGCGATCCGCAGGTCGCAGGCGATGGCAAGCCCGCACCCGCCACCGACCGCGTCCCCGTCTATCGCCGCGATCACCGGCTTTTCGGCATGGACCAGGGCATATTGGGTGGCGCGGATCGCGGCCTGATTGGCGATGCGCCATTCCTCCTCGCCCGAACAGCGCGCAAATTCATGGATGTCTGCCCCCGCGCAGAACAGGCCCGGCGTCGCGGAGGTCAGGATCAGCACGCGGATCGCCTCGTCCGCCATCGCCTCGTCAACCAGACCGGGAAACCGCTCCCACATCTCCTGGCTCAGCGCATTATGCTGCCGGGGCCGGTCGATCAGCAGCGTGGCGACCGCGCCGTCGCGTTCCAGCCGCAGCGTCATGCCCGCCAGCCTTCCAGCAGCGGCAGCAGATCGTCATAATGGTGGATGACGGCGTCCGCCTCCAACTCCTCCACCGGCCCGTCGAGGAAACCGAAGCTGACGGCGATGCTGGGGATGCCCGCATTGCGCGCCCCGGCGATGTCGTTGATCGTGTCGCCCAGGAAGATCGTCCGCCCGCCCCCTGCGCGCTCAATCATGGCGTGGATCGGCGCCGGATCGGGCTTGGCGATGCCCACCGTGTCGCCGCCGACCACGCTGGCGAAGCGATCCGACAGGCCGATCTGGTGCAGCAGCGGAATGGTGAAGCGCTCCGCCTTGTTGGTGCAGATGGCCAGCTTCACGCCCGCCGCCTCCAGCGCGTCCATCGCCGCGATCAGGCCGGGATAGGGCAGCGAATGGATCGCCAGATTCTGCTCGTAATAATCCAGCAGGATCGGCAGCATCCTGTCCAGCATCGCCTCGTCATAGCCGCCCGAAGCGTCCAGCGCCCGCTGGAGCATAACCTTCGCCCCCTTGCCGACGAAGGGGTGGATCGCCTCCACCGGAAAGGGCGGGCGGCCGTCGGTGGCGATGGCGTAATTGACCGCCGCCGCCAGATCGCCGCTGGTGTCGAGCAGGGTGCCGTCAAGGTCGAAACCGACAATATCGAAGGGGATGGTCGTCATGGCTGGCTCATGCCGCCTGGGCAGTGGCAAAGGCAAGTCAAACATGGCAGAGAGCGCTCAGATTCTTGGCCTCTTTTGTGAAGGATGCCCCTGTGACCGCCAGCCGTCCCCTCGCCGTGATCATCCTTGCCGCCGGGCAGGGCACGCGCATGAAATCCGCCAAGCATAAGGTGCTGCACCCCATAGCGGGGCGGCCGATGCTGCTCCATCTGCTCGCCAGCGTGGCGGAATTGCAGCCGGAACGGCAGGTCGTCGTGGTCGGCGCAGGTCGCGATCAGGTGGAAAAGGCGGTGGAGGGCAGCGGCGCCGTCATCGCCGTGCAGGAACAGCAGCACGGCACGGGCCATGCCGTGGCGCAGGCGCATGATGCGCTGGCCGGTTTCGCGGGCGACATATTGATCCTTTACGGCGACGTGCCGCTGGTGCGCACCGAAACCCTGCGGGCCATGCTGGACCGCCTGAACTGGGGCGATGAACCGCGCGCCGTGGTGCTGGGCTTCCGGCCGGAGGATGCCGCCGCCTATGGCCGGATCATCGCCCGCGATCAGGGCGTCATCGAAAAGATGGTCGAATATAAGGACGCCAATGCGGAGGAGCGGGCGGTGACGCTCTGCAATTCGGGGCTGATGGCGGTGCGCTCCACCGACCTGTTCGTGCTGCTCGACCAGATCGGCAATAATAATGCGGCGGGCGAATATTATCTGCCCGACATCGTCATGCTGCCCGGCGCGCAGAGCGCGGTGATCGAGGCGGAGGCATGGGAAGTGGCGGGCGTCAACAGCCGCGCCGAACTGGCGGGGGTGGAGGCCGTCTGGCAGGACCGCCGCCGGGCCGAGGCGATGCGCGACGGCGTGACGCTGATCGCGCCGGAAACGGTGTTCTTCGCGCATGACACGGTGCTGGGCCGCGACGTGGTGATAGAACCCAATGTCGTCTTCGGCCCCGGCGTTAGCGTGGCGGACGACGCGACGATCCACGCCTTTTCCCATCTGGAGGGCGCGACCGTCGGCCAGGGCGCGGAAATCGGCCCCTATGCCCGCCTGCGTCCCGGCGCGAAGATCGGCGTCAAGGCCAAGGTCGGCAATTTCGTCGAAATGAAGAAGGCCGAACTGGGCGAAGGCGCCAAGGCCAACCACCTGTCCTATATCGGCGACGCCAGCATAGGGGCGGGGGCCAATATCGGGGCGGGCACCATCACCTGCAATTATGACGGTTTCTTCAAATATAAGACGGAGATCGGCGCGGGCGCATTCATCGGCTCCAACAGCGCCCTGGTCGCCCCGGTGAAGATCGGCGACGGCGCCATCGTCGCGGCGGGCAGCGTGGTGACGCAGGCGGTAGAGGCTGACGCGCTATGCCTCGTCCGGCCGAAGCAGGAGGCGAAACCCGGCTGGGCGGCCCGCTTCCGGGCGCGGATGCAGGCGCGCAAAGCCGCCAAGTGACGGCTTTCTTCCGAAGGCGGCGCTGGCTCGCGGCGCTGCTGCTCATCCTTCTGGTCGTGTCGGGCGGGGTGGTCTGGCTCTTCGCCAATGCGCGGGCGATGCCGGTGGTGCGGCGGCTGGACGTCGCGCTGCCCTTTCCGGCCGACGCGCCCGGCCGCCCGGTGACGGTGGCACTGCTGACCGACAGCCATTTGTCCGGCCCGGACAACAGCCCGGAGCGGATGGCGCGGATCGTCGCTTTGGTGAATGGCCTCCACCCCGACCTCATCGTGCTGGGCGGCGACTATATCGGCGATGACAAGGGTGGCGCGACCTATGATCCGGCGCAAAGCATCGCGCCTTTCGCCGAATTGCGCGCCCCGCTGGGGGTGGTGGCGGTGCTGGGCAATCATGATGCGCGCAAGCATACGGGGCTCAGCCGCCGCCAATGGGGTGGCCTGTTCGCCCGGATCGGCATCCGCCTGCTCGACAATCAGGCGGTGCGGCGCGGTCCGCTGGCCATCGGCGGACTGCGCGACATCTATACCGGGCGGCCCGACATTCCCAAGACGCTGGGCGCGATGCAGGCGCTGGGGGGCGCGCCGCTGATGCTGTCCCATGGGCCGGATGCCTTTCCGCTGCTGCCCGACCGGCCGATGCTGACGCTGGTGGGGCACACCCATTGCGGGCAGGTGGCCTTGCCCTTTGCGGGCATCGTCTATGTGCCCTCGCGCTATGGCACGCGCTATGCCTGCGGGGTCTATCGGGATGGGGCCAGGACTATGGTCGTGTCGGCGGGGCTCGGCACCAGCGGCCTGCCGATCCGGCTGCTGGCGCCCCCCGATGTCTGGCTGGTTACAATTCGTCCACGATGATGCGCTACCCCTGTCACCCGCCGCATGATCGTGGCATAGGCGGCATAAGCGTAGAGTTTTCACGGCTTTGGGACTGACTATCCATGTGCGGCATCATCGGAATCATCGGCAAGGACGACGTGGCGGACCGGCTGGTCGAGGGCCTCAGGCGCCTCGAATATCGCGGCTATGACAGCGCGGGCGTCGCCACCGTCCATGACGCGCAGATCGACCGCCGCCGGGCGGAGGGCAAACTCGCCAATCTGGTGAAGGAACTGGAATCCGCGCCCCTGCCCGGCACCACCGGCATCGCCCATACCCGCTGGGCCACCCATGGCGCGCCGACGACCAGCAACGCCCACCCCCACGCCACGAAGGAAGTGGCGCTGGTCCACAACGGCATCATCGAAAATTTCAAGCCGCTGCGCGAGGAACTGATGGCGCGGGGCCGCGTGTTCGACAGCCAGACCGATACGGAGGTCGTCGCCCATCTGGTGAGCGAACTGGTGGAGCAGGGAGCGTCGCCGAAGGACGCGGTGGCGCAGGTGCTGCCCCGCCTGCATGGCGCCTTCGCGCTGGCGATCCTGTTCCGCAGCCACCCCGACATGCTGATCGGCGCGCGCCTGGGGTCGCCGTTGGTGGTGGGTTATGGCGAGGGGGAGACCTATCTCGGGTCCGACGCCCTGGCGCTTGCCCCGCTGACCCAGCGCATCGCCTATCTGGAGGAGGGCGACTGGGTCGTCATCACCCGCGACGGCGCGGAGATTTTCGACAAGGACAACAATGTCGTCGAGCGCCCCGTCACCATTTCCGGCGTGACCGGCGAGCTGATCTCCAAGGGCAATCACCGCCACTATATGCTCAAGGAAATTTACGAGCAGCCGGTGGTCGTGGCGCAGACTCTGCGCTCCTACCTCCAGCGGATGGAGGATCGGGTGTCGCTGCCGGTGCCCGATTTCGACCTGAGCACGATCCGCCGCGTGACGATCGTTGCTTGCGGCACCAGCTATTATGCCGGGATGGTCGCCAAATATTGGGTGGAGCAGTTCGCCCGTGTTCCCGTCGACATCGATGTGGCCAGCGAGTTCCGCTACCGCGCCCCGGTGATGGAAGATGGCGGCCTGATGATCGTCATCAGCCAGTCGGGCGAGACCGCCGACACGCTGGCGGCGCTACGCCATGCAAGGGCGGAGGGGCAGAAGATCGCCGCCGTCGTGAACGTGCCGACCAGCACCATGGCACGGGAGGCGGACTTGCTGCTGCCCACCAATGCCGGGCCGGAAATCGGCGTGGCCTCGACCAAGGCCTTCACCTGCCAGTTGGCGGTGCTGGCGGCGTTCGCGGCGAACTTGGCGCGGGCCAAGGGGCGGCTGGACGCGAAGGCGGAGAAGGAACTGGTCCGGCATTTGTCCGAAGCGCCTGCCGCGCTCAACGGCGCGCTGGCCTATGACGAATCCATCGAGGCGATGGCGCATCTGATCGCGGGAGCGCGGGACGTGCTCTATCTGGGGCGCGGTCCGGACTATCCGCTGGCGCTGGAGGGCGCGCTAAAGCTCAAGGAAATCAGCTATATCCATGCCGAGGGTTATGCCGCGGGCGAGATGAAGCACGGCCCCATCGCCCTGATCGACGACAAGGTGCCGGTGATCGTCCTCGCGCCCAGCGGGCCGCTGTTCGAAAAGACCGTCAGCAACATGCAGGAAGTGCAGGCGCGCGGCGGCAAGGTGGTGCTGATTTCCGACTATGACGGCGTGCAGGCGGCGGGGGAGGGTTGCATGGCGACCATCACCATGCCCAAGGTCCATCCCCTGATCGCCCCGATGGTCTACGCCGTGCCGGTGCAGTTGCTGGCCTATCACGTCGCCGTGGCGAAAGGCACCGACGTCGACCAGCCAAGAAACCTCGCCAAGTCCGTCACCGTCGAGTGAAGCGGGTTTTCGTTTAAAATTCCTCCCTACGCGCAGCGTGGGGAGGGGGACCGCTCGCGAAGCGAGTGGTGGAGGGGAAATTCGGAGGTCGTGCCCCATTCCCCTCCACCAGCCTTCGGCTGTCGAAGAGAGTCACGTGCCTCCTCTTCGACCCTCCCCATCTATCGATGGGGAGGATTAGAAAAGTCCGCTCTCCACCCCAATCACCCCCCACCGGGCGCGTTATGCCCGCCCGCTGGCACCGGCCCTCCGCTCGGCGCGTGGCTATGGTCGGGATTGCTGTCCCAGTCGATATGATAGAGGTCGAACCGCCGGTCGCGCAGGTTGCGCACCGTGCCTTCCGCCCGCGCCCAGCTCAGGTCCGCCAGGTTCACGTCGGCCATGGTCAGCGTCTCGACATTCTCCGTCGATTCCGCCGCGATCCCGTCCCGTGCAAAGGGCAGGTCGCAGGGCGTCAATATCGCGCTCTGCGCATATTGAATGTCCATATTGTCGACATTGGGCAGATTGCCGACATTGCCCGACATCACGACATAGCATTGATTCTCGATGGCCCGGGCCTGCGCGCAATAACGTACGCGCATATAACCCAGCCGCGAGTCGGTGCAGAAGGGCACGAAGATGATCCGCGCGCCCTGGTCCACCAGCCGCCGCGCCAGTTCCGGAAACTCGCTGTCATAGCAGATCAGCACGCCGATCGGCCCGCAGTCGGTCTGGATCACGTCCAGTGAATCCCCGCCCTTGATGTTCCACCAAAAGGCTTCGTTGGGCGTCGGGTGGATCTTCTCCTGCGTGTGCAGAGATCCGTCGCGCAACGCGACATAGGCGATATTCTGGATATCCCCATCCTCGGCCCGCGTCGGGTGGGAGCCGCCGATGATGTTGATATTATATTCCAGCGCCATCCGCTCCAGTTCCCTGGTCAGGCGCGGCGTATAGCCGGTCAGCCTGTCAATAGCCTCCGCCGGGGAGAGCTTCTTCGTCTCGTAGGACAACAGCGGCAGCGTGAACAATTCGGGAAAGACGATGAAGTCCGACCGATAATCCGCCGCGACGTCGACGAAATATTCTATGTTGCGGATGAATTCGTCGAAATCCTTCACGGCGCGGGCTTGCAACTGGCAGGTGGCAAGGCGGACGCTCTCCACTCCGCGAGGCACCCGCATTTCGGGCGCTTCGTCGGGATCGACATAGGGATTGCGCCACACCAGATGGGCGGCGTGGCCGTCTGACTGCCTGTCTTCGGGCAGATAATTTTCTAGCACCCCCAGCGGCTCAAACTGATTCTTGAGCTGGAAACTGATCACCTGGTCGCGCAGCTTGCCGTGCACGACCTTGTCCAGATAATCGGCCGGCCCGTCGACGCGCCGCTTGGCGCGGGCATAGCCGGGCATGCGCCCCGCGATGATGATGCCGTGCAGGTCCAGTTCCTCGGCCAGTTCCTTGCGCTCATCATAGAGGCGCTGGCCGATCCGCAGCCCGCGCAGCTTGGGATCGACCGCCATCTCATAGCCGTAAAGCCATTCGCCCGCCGCGCTGTGCCGCGTGCCGAAGCCGTTGGCGGTGATCTCCTCCCAGTCGTGCGCGGAAAAGGCCATGCTCTTGCTGACGCGCATGGTCGCGCAATAGCCCACAATCTTGTGGTCATAGAGCGCGACGAAGCAGCCGGTCGGGAAATTGTTGATCTGGCCGCGCAGCGTGGCCAGCGAATAATTGGGCATTCCGGGATAGACGCGGGCGATCAGCCGCTGAATGCCGCGCACGTCCGCGGGGACCGCGGCCCGGACTTCCAGGCGTTTCTTGGCCGTCGTCGTCATCTGGTCGCCTCCTGTTGCATATAATCGGGACGGCAGCTTGCCCGGATATGAAAAAGGCGGCGCCGGGATGCGGCGCCGCCTCGTTCCGTTATCGTATTGAACCGCGCAAATCCGGTTCAGTTCCAGCAGGCGGGTGGATCAGGCCCACTTGCCCATGGCTTCTTCCAGGTTCACGCGGATCGCCTCGAAGAACTGCTCGGTGGTCATCCACGCCTGTTCCGGACCGATCAGCAGGGCCAGATCCTTGGTCATCGCGCCGCTCTCGACGGTTTCGATGCAGACCTTCTCCAGCGTTTCGGCGAACTTGGTGACTTCCGGCGTCTCGTCGAACTTGCCGCGATAGGCCAGGCCCTGTGTCCAGGCGAAGATCGACGCGATCGGGTTGGTCGACGTCTGCTTGCCCTGCTGGTGCTGGCGATAGTGGCGGGTGACGGTGCCGTGCGCCGCTTCGGCCTCGACCGTCTTGCCGTCGGGCGAGAGCAGGACGGAGGTCATGAGGCCCAGCGAGCCGAAGCCCTGCGCCACGGTGTCCGACTGGACGTCGCCGTCATAATTTTTGCACGCCCAGACGAACTTGCCGCTCCACTTCAGGGCGGACGCGACCATGTCGTCGATCAGGCGATGCTCGTAGACGGCGCCGACAGCCTTGAACTGGTCGGCGAATTCGGCGTCGAACACTTCCTGGAACAGATCCTTGAAGCGGCCGTCATAGGCCTTGAGGATGGTGTTCTTGGTCGACAGATAGAGCGGCCAGCCGCGGCCCAGCGCATAGTTCATGCTGGCGCGGGCGAAATCGCGGATCGAATCGTCCAGATTGTACATGCCCATGGCGACGCCGGAGCTGGGGAAGTTGAAGACGTCCTTCTCGATCTTCTCGCCATTGGCGCCGTCCCACACCATGCGCAGCTTGCCGGGGCCGGGGACCAGGAAGTCGGTGGCGCGATACTGGTCGCCGAATGCGTGACGGCCGATGACGATCGGGTCGGTCCAGCCGGGCACCAGACGCGGCACGTTGCGGATCACGATGGGTTCGCGGAACACCACGCCGCCCAGGATGTTGCGGATCGTGCCGTTGGGCGACTTCCACATTTCCTTCAGGCCGAATTCCTCGACGCGGGCTTCGTCGGGGGTGATGGTGGCGCACTTCACGCCGACGCCATGTTCCTTGATCGCGTTGGCGGAATCGATGGTGATCTGGTCGTTGGTCTCGTCGCGCTTCTCGACGCCCAGATCATAATATTTCAGGTCGACGTCGAGATAAGGGAGAATGAGGCGCTCGCGAATCCACTGCCAGATGATCCGCGTCATTTCGTCGCCGTCGATCTCCACGACGGGGTTTTTCACCTTGATCTTAGCCATAGCGCCTGTTCCGCTTTCTTCGTTCGGGTGGAATTGGGACCGCACTAGGCAAAGCGGCGGCAATGTTCAACTGGGGTGTGCAGGGATTCGACCGGAAATGGGAAGTCTTGCCTCAACTCTCGTGCTCTTGCGAAGCAGGAGCAGCTATATGCCTCGATAGGATGCCCACGTCCTGGGATCAGGATCATTTCATCGCGCTTCCACCAGCATCGGACGTTGTCACTCCAACCGACTGTGCCTAAAGACGATGTCCATGGAAAATGACGAACTGACCGTCGCGCTGGGCGGCAATGTGAAATGGCGCTTCCCCTCCGTCCATCCGGAGGGCGTCAAATTCGGCCTGATCGCGGCGGCCATCACCGCGCTGCTGTTCCTGGTCGGCTGGGAATTTCCCGGCTGGCTGATGGTGATGGTGACGATCTGGGTGCTGGCCTTCTTCCGCGATCCGGTCCGCGCCGTGCCGCAGGACGAACGCGCCATCGTCGCGCCCGCCGACGGACTGGTGACGCTGATCCAACGGGTGCCGCCGCCGCGCGAGATGGCGGGGCCGGACGGGCTGGGCGACCAGCCGATGATCCGCGTGTCGATCTTCATGAGCGTGTTCGACGTGCACATCAACCGCACGCCCATCGGCGGTACGGTGAAGTCGGTCGTCTATATCTCCGGCAAGTTCCTGAACGCGGACCTCGACAAGGCGAGCGAGGATAATGAGCGCCAGCATATCCTGGTCGAGCGCCATGACGGCGTGCGCATCGGCTTCACCCAGATCGCCGGGCTGGTGGCGCGGCGGATCGTGCCCTTCGTGAAGCCGGGCGACATGGTCGCCGCCGGGCAGCGAATCGGCCTGATCCGCTTCGGCAGCCGGGTCGACGTCTATCTGCCCGCCGGAACCGCGCCCCGCGTGGTGCTGGGGCAGCGGACGGTCGCGGGCGAGACGATCCTGGGTCAGATGGGCGACATGCGGGTGATTTCGGGAATTCAGCAATAATGCGGCAGCGGCGCGCCATCCCGCGAGGCCTGCGCCGGGGGATCACCCTGCGGATGGTGGCGCCCAACGCCGTGACGGCGATGGCGCTGTGCTTCGGCCTGACCGGCGTGCGCTACGGCATTTCCGGCGAGTGGGAGCGGGCGGTGCTCGCCATCCTGATCGCCGGGGTGCTGGACGGACTGGACGGCCGCATCGCCCGGCTGCTGCGGGGCGAGAGCCGCTTCGGCGCGGAACTGGATTCGCTGTCGGACTCCATCGCTTTCGGTGTTGCGCCCGCATTGGTGCTCTATCTCTGGTCGCTCCACGCCATGCCGAAATTCGGCTGGATCTTTGCGCTCGCCCATGCGCTGTCCTGCGCGCTGCGGCTGGCGCGGTTCAACGCCAATATCGATGCGGACGTGCAGCCGCACAAATCGGCCGGTTTCCTGACCGGCGTTCCCGCGCCCGCTGGGGCCGGGCTGGCCTTCGTGCCGCTCTACCTCTGGCTGGTGACGGGCGAGCCGCTGTTCCGCGCATGGTATGTGGTGGCCCCCTGGGCCGGCTTCACCGCCTTCCTGATGATCTCCAACATCGCGACCTATAGCTGGTCGGCGCTGCGCCTGCGCAAGCGTATCAGGCTGGAGGCGATTGCGCTCGCCGGATTGCTGGCCGCGCTGCTGATCACCGATCCCTGGCTGACGCTGCTGGCCTTGTGCGCCTGTTATCTCGCCCTCATCCCCTTCGGCATGCTCTCCTATGCCAGGGTGCGGCGGCAGCGGGCGGACGAGGGGGCGGCCTGATCTTCAGGCGGTCTAATCCTCAAGCGACAAGGGCGGCGGCAGCCAGCACGGGAACCGCCCGTCGCGTCGAAGGAGCGGCGCGCCGGCGGCTGATCCGCAGCCGATAGACCGGCACCTCCCGCGGGATGGGTTCGAACGTCAGCGCCGCCACTATTTTGCCATGATAGAGCATCAGCATGCCGATGATGGTGCCTGCGGCCAGCAGGAACGATCCGATGAAAACAAATGCTGCGACCAGTGCGAACATAAGCAGATCACTTTCTGTCTTGCCATTTTCACGGCATGGTTCACTATACCCAGCGCAAACCGCGTAAATCCGCTGTTTGTTCCCGATGTTCTCTTTATGTTCCATCCGGAACGGAGAGTCAACCCCTTGCATTGCTTTTCCCGGCCCGCTAAAGGCGCGCCCATTCCACATGGGAATCGACATATCCGGTGCTGCGGCGTGACGCCCAGTTCCTGATTCCCAGAGGTCAAACCGGAAGGAGAAATATTATGGCGGCTCCTGTCGTCACCATGCACCAATTGATCGAGGCTGGCGCCCATTTCGGCCACCAGACCCACCGCTGGAACCCGCGCATGAAGCCGTACATCTTCGGCGAGCGCAACGGCATCCACATCCTTGACCTGTCGCAGACCGTGCCGCTGTTCGGCCGCGCTCTGGACTTCGTCTCCGCGACCGTCGCCGCCGGCGGCAAGGTGCTGTTCGTCGGCACCAAGCGCCAGGCGCAGGACCCCATCGCCGAAGCCGCCCGCAAGTCGGGCCAGCATTTCGTCAACCATCGCTGGCTGGGCGGCATGCTCACCAACTGGAAGACCATTTCCGGCTCGATCAAGCGCCTGAAGACCCTGGAAGAGAAGCTGTCGGGCGACACCCACGGCTTCACCAAGAAGGAAGTCCTCCAGATGACTCGCGAGCGCGAGAAGCTGGAACTGTCGCTGGGCGGCATCCGCGACATGAACGGCATCCCCGATGTCATGTTCGTGATCGACGCCAACAAGGAAGAGCTGGCGATCAAGGAAGCCAACACGCTGGGCATCCCGGTCGTCGCGATCCTCGATTCGAACGTCTCGCCCGACGGCATCGCCTTCCCGGTTCCGGCGAACGATGACGCCAGCCGCGCCATCCGCCTCTATTGCGACGCCATCGCCGCCGCGGCGACCAAGGGCAACCGTGGCGCGCAGCAGGCTTCGGGCGTCGATCTCGGCGCTCTGGACGAGCCCGCCGCTGAAGAGGTCGTTGCCGAAGCCTGATATTTCCTTTCCCGTTCGGGCTGAGCCTGTCGAAGCCCTCTTCTTCTTTTGAAGAGGTGCGGCCCTCAGGGCGAACGGAGACGGGAAACGGAGACTTCGAACTGAAAGATTGACGGCGTAGGGCGCACTCTTCCGGAGATGCGCCCTCCCGCATATTTGAACCATCCGAAACATTTAGGAGCCGAAACATGGCCGAAATTACCGCTGCCGCCGTCAAGGAACTGCGCGACCGTTCGGGCGCGGGCATGATGGACTGCAAGAAGGCGCTCACCGAAGCCAATGGCGACATTGAGGCCGCGACCGACTGGCTGCGCGCCAAGGGTCTGGCCGCCGCGCAGAAGAAGTCCAGCCGCACCGCCGCTGAAGGTCTGGTCGGCGTTGCCGTCGCCGGGACGAAGGGCGTCGCCGTCGAAGTGAACAGCGAAACCGACTTCGTCGCCAAGAACGACCAGTTCCAGGATTTCGTCCGCACCGTTTCGACCATCGCGCTGGAAACCGGCGTTACCGATGCCGACGCGCTGTCGAACGCCGCCTATCCGGCGGGCGGCACCGTCGCCGAGAAGCTGGTCGCCAACATTGCCACCATCGGCGAGAACCAGACCCTGCGCCGCGTCGGCCAGGTCGAAGTGAGCCAGGGCGTGGTTGTTCCCTACGTCCACAATGCCGCCGCTCCGGGCCTGGGCAAGATCGGCGTTCTGGTCGCACTGGAAGGCGACGCGCCGGCCGACGTCCTGGAGCCGCTGGGCAAGCAGATCGCGATGCACATCGCCGCCGCCTTCCCGCTGGCTCTGTCGGCTGCCGACATCGATCCCGCCCTGCTGGAGCGCGAACGCGCCATCGCCGCTGAAAAGGCTGCCGAATCGGGCAAGCCTGCCGAGATCGTCGCCAAGATGGTCGACGGCGCGGTCGCCAAGTTCGCCAAGGAGCAGGCCCTGCTCAGCCAGCTCTTCGTGATGGACAACAAGACCCCGGTCGCTGACGTCGTCGCCAAGGCGGCGAAGGAAGCCGGCGCGTCGATCACGTTGAAAAACTACATCCGCTTCCAGCTCGGCGAAGGCATCGAGAAGGAAACGAGCGATTTCGCCGCGGAAGTGGCTGCGGCAGCAGGCGTCTAAGCATCCTCAAAGCTATAAAGCATTGCGGCGCGGTTCCAACCGGAACCGCGCCGCTTTGCGTTTCAGCCCTTCGCGCGCGTCACGGCTTCGCTTGCGTGGGTGAGGCGATCAAGCTGGTCGGCGTTCAGGCTGGCGCTGGCGCCCGCGATCAGTTCTTCCGTCTGCGCCACGCTGGTCGCGCTGGCGATCGGCGCGGTGATGCCGGGCTGGGCGGCAAGCCATGCCAGAGCGATCTGCGCCAGGGTAAGGCCGGTTTCCTGGCTGACGGCATCCATCACATCCAGCAGGTCGTAGGCCGCCGGGCTGGCATAGCGTTCGACGATGCCCTTGCGCGCCCCCTGAATGTCGGCGTCCCGCCGATATTTGCCCGTCAGAAAGCCGGAGGCGAGCGCGAAATAAGGCACGACGCCCAGCCCGCGATCGATGCAAAGCTGCTGCAATGAAGCATCGAACCCATGGCGGTCGACCAGGTTGAAGCCGGGCTGAAGCGCGCCATAGCTCGCCAGCCCATTGGCGGCGGAAATATCCAGCGCCTCGCTCAGCCGGGCGGCGGAATAGTTGGACGCGGCGATGGCGCGGACCTTGCCCCCCTTCACCAGCCGGTCGAACGCGGCCAGCGTTTCGTCCAGCGGCGTCGCTTCATCGTCCTTATGCGCATAATAAAGGTCGATATGATCCGTCCGCAGCCGCCGAAGCGAATCGTCGATGGAGCGGGCGATCCAGGCGGCGGACAGGCCCTCACCGTCGGGCATTGCTATGCCGACCTTGGTGGCGATCTGCACATCGTCGCGCCGGCCGCGCGCCGCGATCCATTCCCCGATCAGCGTTTCGGATTCTCCGCCTTTGTTGCCCGGCGCGAAGACCGAATAGACGTCGGCGGTATCGATCATCGTGCCGCCGCCCGCGACGAAGGCGTCCAGCACCGCGAAACTGGTTTCCCGGTCTATGGTCCAGCCGAAGACATTGCCGCCCAGCACCAGCGGAGCGATGGACAAACCTGTTGATCCAAGTGGGCGTAATGTTGTCACGGGACGTCTCCTTGCCGCAGTGGGGAAAGGCCAAAATAGGATGGGGAAGGGATGGAGCAAGCCTCGCCCGCCGCGTCAAGCGCGACTCCTGCGACAAACGCCCCTTGGCATCCCGGTTTCGCCCCTCTAATGTCCCCGCCGCTTCCCCTGCCAACTACAAGGATTCTTGCCCCGCATGACCCGGCCCGCCTTCAAGCGCATCTTGTTAAAATTATCCGGCGAAGTGCTGATGGGACAGGGTCAGTTCGGCATAGAGCCGGAGACAGTGAACCGCGTCGCGGGCGAGATCGCGGCGGCCAAGGATGCGGGCTTCGAACTGTGTGTCGTCGTCGGCGGCGGCAATATCTTCCGGGGTCTGGCGGGCGCCGCTAAGGGTTTCGACCGGGCCAGCGCCGACTATATGGGCATGCTGGCCACTGTCATGAACGCGCTGGCGGTGCAGAATTCGCTGGAAAAGCTGGGCTACGACACCCGCGTCCAGTCCGCCATCCCCATGGCCTCCGTCTGCGAGCCCTATATAAGGCGCAAGGCGGTGCGGCACATGGAAAAGGGCCGGATCGTCATCTTCGCGGCAGGCACCGGCAGCCCCTATTTCACCACCGACACCACGGCGGCCCTGCGCGCGGCGGAAATGAACTGCGACGCTTTGTTCAAGGGCACGAGCGTCGACGGCATCTACAATGCCGATCCCAAAAATGTGGCCGATGCCGTCCGCTATGAAGAGATCAGCTTCGACCGCGTGCTGAACGACAATCTGAAGGTCATGGACGCAAGCGCCATTGCCCTTTGCCGCGAAAATAATATTCCCATCGTCGTGTTCAACATCCGCGAAACCGGCAATCTGGCCAAGGTGCTGGCCGGCGACGGTGTGGCGACGATCGTGCAAAATCAGGAGCGCTGAAACAAAATGGCTCAATATGACAAGGCCGGGCTGGAACGCCGCATGGCAGGTGCCGTCGAATCGCTGAAGGGCGACCTTAGCGGTCTGCGCACCGGCCGCGCCAATATCCAGTTGCTCGATCCGGTGACGGTGGAGGTCTATGGCGCGCATATGCCGCTTAACCAGGTCGCGACCGTTTCCGCGCCCGAACCGCGCATGCTGTCGGTCCAGGTGTGGGACAAGAGCAATGTCGGTCCTTGCGACAAGGCGATCCGCTCGGCGGGCCTGGGCCTGAACCCCATCGTCGACGGCCAGACGCTGCGCCTGCCGATCCCCGACCTGACGGAAGAGCGCCGCAAGGAACTGGCCAAGCTCGCCAGCAAATATGCGGAGGGCGCCCGCGTCGCCGTCCGCAACGTCCGCCGCGACGGCATGGACAGCCTGAAGACCGACGAGAAGAAGGGCGAAATCAGCGAGGATGAGCGCAAGCGCCTGGAAACCGAAGTCCAGAAGATGACCGACAGCACCATCGCCGACATCGACGCGGCGGCGGCGGCGAAGGAGAAGGAAATTCTCGGTCAGTGAACCGGGGCTTTCCTTTCGCGGCCAAAGCACGCATCGCCCTCTGATGGCCAGCCAAGCCAAGCCCGATCCGACCAGCGGCGCGCCAGCCCATGGCGCGCGTCACGTTGCCATCATCATGGACGGCAACGGGCGCTGGGCGAAGAAGCGGTTCCTGCCGCGCATCGCCGGGCATCGCGCCGGGGTGGAGGCGGTGCGCCGCGTCGCCCGCGCCGCGCAGGATCTGGGGCTGGAATGCCTGACGCTCTACGCCTTTTCCTCCGAAAACTGGAAGCGTCCGGCCAGCGAAGTGGCGGATCTGATGGGCCTGCTGCGCCATTTCATCCAGTCCGATCTGGACGAATTCCACGCCAATGGCGTGCGGCTGCGGATCATCGGCAATTATCAGGCACTCGATCCGTCGCTGGTCGACCTGATCGAAGGCGCCGTGGCGCGGACCGCCGGGAATAGCGGCCCGATCATCGCCATCGCGCTCAACTATGGCGCGCAGGACGAACTGGTGCGGATGGCGCAAATCCTGGCGCGCCGCGTGGCTGCGGGCGAGATCGCGGTGGAGGAGATCGGCATCGAGCATGTCGACGCGGCGCTCTACACCGCCGACCTGCCGCCGCTGGACCTGATGATCCGCACGTCGGGGGAACAGCGGCTGAGCAATTTCATGCTGTGGCAGGCCGCCTATGCCGAGCTTTATTTCACCGACATGCTATGGCCGGATTTCGACGGGCAGGCGCTGGCCGCCGCGCTGGATGCCTTCCGCCTGAGGGACCGCCGTTTCGGCGGGCTGTGACGCGCATGTCCAGCGAACTTCGCACCCGCGCCATCGTCGGCATCCTCCTTATCCTCGTGGCTTTGGCCGCGCTGTTTTTCGGCGGCTTCCTCTTCTGGACCTTGCTGTCGGTGGCGGGCGTGCTGATGCAGGGGGAGTGGGGCGACCTGACCGGCGCCAACCCGGAAAACCGCAAGCTGGCCATGTTCGCCGTGTCGGTGCCGCTGGCGATTCTCTGCCCGGCGGCGGCGGGCGTGTCCTGGCTCGCCTTCGGCCTGATGGCGGCGGCCTTTTTCTTCGTCGCGCTGACAAGCCGGTCGGTGAAGCTGGCGCTGGGCGTGCCCTATATCGTCGTGCCGGTGATGGCGCTGCTGTTCCTGCGCGGACAGGCGCCCGACACTATCGGCCTGCTGCTCACGCTCTGGGCGCTGGCGCTGGTCTGGGCGACCGACATCGGCGCTTATTTCGCCGGGCGCTCCATCGGCGGGCCGAAGCTGGCGCCGCGAGTCAGCCCGTCCAAGACATGGTCGGGCCTGGGCGGCGGTGTGCTGGCGGCGCTGCTCGTCGGCTTCCTGCTCTATCGTTTTGCCGGATTGCCGGTTCAGCTTGCGGCGGCCAGCGGCCTGCTGGCGGTGGCGGCGCAACTGGGCGACCTGTTCGAAAGCTCCATGAAGCGCCGCGCCGGGGTGAAGGACAGCGGCACGCTGCTCCCCGGCCATGGCGGCGTGATGGACCGGCTGGACGGGGTGGTTGCGGCGGCGCCGCTGGCGGCCGCCTGCTATATGTTCCTGGTGTTGCCCTGATGAAGAGCGTTTCGATCTTTGGCGCGACCGGGTCGGTTGGCATGTCGACGCTGGACCTGATCCAGCGCGATCCCGACGCCTATCGGGTCGTCGCGCTCACCGCGCATAGCGATGTGGCTGGCCTTGCCGCCGCCGCGCGCCAGAGCAATGCGCAGATCGCCGTCATCGGCAATGAAGTCCATTATGAGGCGCTGAAGGACGCGCTGCGCGGTTCCGGCGTGGAAGCGGCGGCGGGCGAGGATGCGCTGGTCGACGCGGCGCAGGCGGGCGCGGACTGGAGCATGGCGGCCATCGTCGGCTGCGCGGGCCTGCGCCCGACCATGGCGGCGCTGAAGGCGGGCGGCACGGTGGCGCTGGCCAACAAGGAATCGCTGGTGTCGGCAGGCGCCTTGATGATGGACGCGGTGTCGGCGTCCGGCGCCACGCTGCTGCCGGTCGACAGCGAGCATAACGCCATATTCCAATGCCTTGCGGGCAGCCGCATGGAGGATGTGGCAAGGATCACGCTGACGGCCAGCGGCGGCCCCTTCCGCACCCGCAGCCGGGAAGAGATGCGCGGCATCACCCCGGCGCAGGCGGTCGCCCATCCTAACTGGTCGATGGGCGCGAAGATCAGCGTCGACAGCGCGACGATGATGAACAAGGGGCTGGAACTGATCGAGGCGGCCCATCTCTTCCCCGTCGGCCTCGACCGGATAGAGATACTCGTCCATCCCCAATCGATCATCCACAGTATGGTCGAATTTCGCGACCGTTCCACATTGGCGCAGCTCGGCTCGCCCGACATGCGTATCCCCATCGCCCATGCGCTTGCCTGGCCGGACCGGATCGCCACGCCCTGCCAGCCGCTGGACCTGGCCCGCGCCGGACGCCTGGATTTCGAAGCGCCGGATGAGGAACGCTTTCCCGCCCTGCGCCTGACCCGGCAGGCCGCGCAACAGGGCGGGGCGGCCCCCGCCATCCTGAACGCCGCCAATGAGGTCGCGGTCGCCGCCTTCCTTAAAGGGGCCATCGGCTTCCTTGATATCGCCATGATTGTAGAGGATGTCCTGAACCGCTATAGCGCGCCTGTGCCCCGCCGCATCGACGATGTGCTGGCGGCGGATGCGGAGGCGCGCAATATGGCGGGCCTCGTGATGGAAAGATTGACTGCTTGATCCAGAATCCCGGCTTCCTGCTGACTGTCCTCGCTTTCGTCGCAGTCATCGGACCGCTCGTCTTCGTGCATGAGCTGGGCCATTATCTGGTGGGCCGCTGGTGCGGCGTGAAGGCGGAGGCCTTCTCCATCGGCTTCGGCCCGGAAATCGCGGCATGGACGGACAGGCGCGGCACGCGCTGGCGTCTGGGCGCGCTGCCGCTGGGCGGCTATGTGCGGTTCAAGGGCGACATGAACGCCGCCAGCCAGACCGATCCGCGCTGGCTGGAACTGCCTGCCGCCGAACGGGCGGAAAGCTTTCCGGCCAAGCCGCTGTGGCAGCGGGCGGCCATCGTCGCCGCTGGCCCTGCGATCAATTTCCTCTTCGCCATCCTGATCCTGGCCACCTTCGCCTTCGTCCATGGCGAAAGCCGCACGCCCGCCGTCGCCGGGCAGGTGCAGCCGGGCAGCGCGGCGGCTGTTGCAGGGATCATCGCGGGCGACCGCATCGTCTCGCTCAACGGGCGCGACATGGTGACCTTCGACGACATCCGCCTGTTCGCGCAGATTCGTCCGGGCGAACCCGTCGCCATCGTCATCGACCGCCAGGGCAGGCTGTTCGAAAAGCAGGGCAGGGTCGGCGCGGTCGAGGAGGATGACGGCTTCGGCAACAAATTCCGCATCGGCCGCCTCGGCATCGCGCCGGGCGAACCGGTGATCGAACCGGTCAGCCTTGTCCGCGCCCCCGTCGTCGCAATCGAACGCACCGGCCAGATCGTCCGCACCATGGTGGAAACGCTGGGCCAGATCGTCGGCGGCGGCCGGTCGGTCAAGGAACTGGGCGGCCCGCTCAAGATCGCGGAGGTTTCGGGTCAGGCGGCGACGCTGGGGATGGAAAGCTTCGTCTTCTTCATGGCGCTCATCTCGATTAACTTGGGGTTCATCAACCTGTTGCCAATCCCCATGCTGGATGGCGGCCATCTGCTGTTCTACGGGGTGGAGGCGATACAGCGGCGGCCGGTCAGCCCGCAGGTCCAGGAATGGGCCTATCGGTCGGGTCTGGCAGTCCTGCTGGCGATGATGATGCTGGTAACGTTCAACGATTTATCCTCTTTCGGTCTCTGGGATCGTCTGTCCGGCTTGATCGGCTGAGCCGTATCGGGCAGGAGGACGCGATTTCACGCCGTTTTTCCCGACGTGAACAATATGTTGCTTTTTTGTAGAAGGTGGAGCGGGTGACAGCGATGAAGAGCAGCAACAGGCAGCGCCCGGTCGTCGTGGCCCTGTTGGCGACCACGATGATCGCGGGCATGTCTGCGGTTCCTGCGGTGGCGCAGGATGCCCCGCCGGCTGCCGCGCCTGCGCCTGTTCCTGCCGTCGCGCCCGCGGGCACGATCCGCAACATCTCCGTCACGGGCCAGCAGCGGCTGGAACCCGACACGGTGCTGTCCTACACCAAGCTGCGCATCGGCCAGCCCTTCACCCAGGAATCGCTCGACCAGGCGCTGCGCGACCTCTACGAAACGGAACTGTTCGCCGACGTCCAGATCCGCAACGACAATGGCGCGCTGACCGTCGAGGTGAAGGAAAACCCGGTCATCAACCGCATCGTCCTTGAAGGTAATAAGCGCCTCAAGGAAGACAAGATACGTCCCGAAATAAAACTGGCCCCGCGCCAGATCTATACAAGGTCGAAGGTGCGCGCAGACGTCGCCCGCATCATCGAACTGTACCGCCGTCAGGGCCGCTTCGCCGCCACCGTCGAGCCGAAGATGGTGCAGCTCGACCAGAACCGCGTCGACATCGTCTTCGAAATCTCCGAAGGGCCGAAATCCAAGGTCCGCCAGATCAACATCATCGGCAATGAGAAGTTCAAGGACGGCGAACTGCGCGGCCAGATGGTGACGAAGCAGTCGCGCTGGTTCCGCATCTTCTCCTCCGGCACCAGCTACGATCCCGACCGGCTGGCTTATGACCAGCAGAAGCTGCGCCAATTCTACCTGACGGAGGGCTATGCCGATTTCCGCGTGATTTCGGCGGTGGCGGAACTCACTCCGGACAAGCAGGACTTCATCATCACCTATGTGGTGGAAGAAGGGCAGCGCTACAAATTCGGCGACGTGAAGGTCAACAGCGACATTCGCGACCTGTCGGGCGATTCGCTGACCAAGATGCTGCCGATGAAGAAGGGCGACTGGTACAACGCCAAGCAGGTGGAAGACACGGTCGACACGCTGAGCGAGACGGCGGGCCTGTTCGGCTATGCCTTCGCGGACGTCCAGCCGGACTTCCAGCGCGACAAGGACACGCTGACGATGGGGATCGACTTCCGCATCGCCAACGCGCCCCGCGTCTATGTCGAACGGGTCGACATCAACGGCAACACGCTGACGCAGGACAAGGTGGTCCGCCGCGAATTCCGTCTGGCGGAAGGGGACGCGTTCAACAGCTTCCTCGTCAAGCGTTCGAAGGACCGCATCAACTCGCTCGGCTTCTTCCAGGAAAAGCTGGATGTCGAACAGAAGCCGGGTTCCGCGCCCGACCGCATCGTCCTGGAAACCAATGTGCAGGAAAAATCGACCGGCGAACTGTCGCTGTCGGCCGGTTTCTCCAGCCTTGAACGCTTCATCGTCTCGGCGTCCATCACCCAGCGCAACTTCCGGGGCAAGGGCCAGGAACTGCGCACCAGCGTCAACTATTCGGCTTACAGCAAGTCGGTGGAAGTGGGCTTTACCGAGCCTTATTTCATGGACAAGAATATCGCGCTGGGTGGCGACATCTACCGGCGCGACCTCAACAGCTTCCGTTATCTGAACAATAACGACCGCGACACGACATACGAGCAGAGCACGACCGGCTTCCAGCTTCGGGCGGGCGTGCCGATCACCGAATATATGTCGCTGGCGCTGCGCTACACGTTGAATCTGGATGACGTGACGCTCGACAAGGACACTTATTATTCCGATCCCGACGGTCCGGGTCCGCTGGGCCTGCAATGCGATCCGTTGTTCGCCGGCCGCTATCTTTGCGATGCGATCGGCAAGCGGACGACGTCCTCGCTGGGCTATTCGTTGATCTACGACACCCGCGACAATCGCATTCGTCCGACGCGGGGCCATAATGTCGTTCTCAGCCAGGATTTGGCGGGTCTGGGCGGCAGCGTGAAATATGTGCGCACGCGCCTGAATGCATCCAAATATTGGCCGCTTGGTGGCGGCTTCATCTTCTCGATTTCGGGTGAGGGCGGCTATATCCACAGCCTGGAGGGCGACCGCCGCGATGCGAGCGGCGCTCTGGTCGATCCAATCCGCCTGACCGACCGCTTCTTCTTGGGCGAACCGCAAATTCGCGGCTTCAACATTCGCGGCATCGGCCCCCGCGTGAAGCGCTGGTATCTGACCCAGGATTCGACCGGCGCTTATGTGCGTCAGCCTGGCAACAACAATGTCAGTGACGACGCACTGGGTGGCCGGATGTACTATATGGCACGGGCCGAGGTGGAAATTCCGCTGGGTTCGGGCGCTCGCGAAATGGGGTTGCGTCCGTCGGTCTTCCTCGATGCGGGGGCTGTCGCCGGTCTGCGCAATCCTGAGATCACCCGGCGTTCGCCAGGCATTTGCGCCAGCATCGCCACGGGCCAGCGGGTTCAGGCGGCAAGCGACGGCGTCTGCCCTGGCGACAGCGCCACGAACCCGACGCAGAACACGCACACGCTGATCATCGGGCCGTTTGAGGAAGAATATCTGGGCGACACGCTGAAACCCCGCGTGTCCGTCGGCTTTGGCGTCAACTGGAACTCGCCCTTCGGCCCGTTCCGCATCGACATCGCCAAGGCCCTGCTCAAGGAACCAGGGGACGACACCAAACTCATCACCTTCAACGTAGGGACTCAATTCTGATGAAGACGATTTTCAAGGCTGCGGCGCTGGTTCTCGCGCCCATGACCGCCATGGCGCTGACCAGCGTTCCGGCCGCCGCCCAGTCGAAGGTCGGCATCGCCGTCGTCGACCTGCAACGCGCCGTCGCCACCAGCTCGGCCTATTCGACCGCGCGCACCCAGATCCAGACCACCTACAAGGCGCAGATCGACAGCTTCACCGCGCGCAAGAACGCCATCGACGCCGACCTCAAGGCCAAGGGCACTGCCCTGGAAGCCGCGATGAAGGCGGCCGGCAACAAGCCGACCCCGGCGATCCAGGCGCAATATGAAGCCTATCAGAAGGCCGGTCAGGACGGCCAGGCCGAACTGCAGCGCCTGGGTCAGCCGATCGCGCTTGCCAACGCCTATGTCGAAGAGCAGATTTCGGCCAAGCTGTCCGACGCGCTCAAGACTGCCATGACCCAGGCCAAGGTCGACCTGATCCTGTCGCCCGACGCGACCGTTTCCTATCAGCCGACCGTCGATATCACCCAGTCGGTCGTGACCCAGCTCAACGCGCTGGTGCCCAGCGTCGGCATCGTCCCGCCGGCCGGCTGGCAGCCGGGCCGCCAGGGTCAGGCCGCCGCCCCGGCCGCCGCGCCCGCCAACCCGTCGCAGCAGCCGACGTCGCGCTGATCGCTCGATGACGGATCAGGTTGACGCCGTGTCCGGCGCCATCGGCCCCTTCGATATCCGGGGGGTCATGGCGTCGCTGCCGCACCGTTATCCGATGCTGCTGGTTGACCGCGTGGTTTCGATTGTGCCCAACACATCGATCCACGCGATCAAGGCCGTGTCGATCAACGAACCTTTCTTCCAGGGCCATTTCCCCGGCCGCCCGATCATGCCGGGCGTGCTGATCGTGGAGGCGATGGCCCAGGCGGCGGGCGTGCTGACGGTGCAGTCGCTGAACCTCGCGGGGTCCGGCAAGCTCGTCTATTTCATGAGCATAGACGGTGTGAAGTTCCGCAATCCGGTGGAGCCGGGCTGCCTGCTCGACCTGCATGTCGATGTCGTGCAAATGCGCGGTGCGGTCTGCAAGTTCAGCGGTAAGGCGCTGATCGACGGCAAATTGCATGCGGAAGCCAATTTCGTCGCGATGATCGCCGACCCGCCGAAGGATTGAGGGTAGAAGGGCAGGGGGGCTTCTCCCCTTGCTTTTGCGGGCATTCCCATGTAGCGGCCCACTTTCGCAATTTTTCGCATCCATGGCCGGTCGGAAACCGGCCCATAGACGGAGCAGACCAATGAAGGCCGATACGCATCCCGATTACCACTTCATCACCGTCCAGATGACCGACGGTTCGACTTTCCGCACCCGCTCGACCTGGGGCAAGGAAGGCGACACGCTGGCGCTCGACATCGACCCGAAGTCGCACCCGGCCTGGACCGGCGGCACCCGCCAGCTTGAGCAGGGCGGCCAGGTGGCGCGCTTCAACAAGCGCTTCGGCGGCCTGACGCTGAAGAAGTAATCGGTTCCTTCAGGAACGATATGGAAAGGGCGCCTTCAAGGCGCCCTTTTTGTTTATGCGGGATGAAGGCGGCCAGTAGTGCCAATAGCGGACATGAATTCCTCCCTACGCGAAGCGTGGGGAGGGGGACCGTCGGCGCAGCCGATGGTGGAGGGGAAATACGCAGGTCGTGCCCCTTTCCCCTCCACCAGCCTTCGGCTGGTCCCCCTCCCCATCTATCGATGGGGAGGAATAGGATAGGTCCACTCTCCACCCTCAACAGACATTCCCCAACATCAACCCCCCGCCCGATCCTCATCCAGAAACGCGGCGACATCCTCCAGCACCACATCCTTAGACAGAAATGTCCGCCCGATCCCCCGCGCCAGCAGGAAGGGCAGGGTGCCCGCCGCCATCTTCTTGTCATGCAACATATGCGCGATCAGCCCGGCCCCATCCGCCGTCACATGCGCACTGGCCAGATCATAGGGCAGCCCCACGGCCCGCAAATGCGCCGTCACCCGCTCCGCATCCTCCACCGCACATAGCCCCAGCCGCGCCGAATAGCGGAAGGCCAGCGCCATCCCTGCTCCAACACCCTCGCCATGCAGCAAAGTCTGGGAAAAGCCCGTATCCGCCTCCAACGCATGACCGAAAGTATGCCCCAGGTTCAACAAAGCCCGCCGCCCGGATGTTTCCCGCTCATCCTCCCCGACGATCTTCGCCTTGGCCGCGACGCTGCGCTCGATCGCATATTCCCGCGCCTGCGCATCGCCCGCCAGCAGCTTGTCTCCCTCCGCCTCGCACCAGGCGAAGAAATCCGGGTCATCGATCAACCCATATTTCACCACTTCGGCATAGCCCGCCCGCGTCTCGCGCACCGGCAGCGTATCCAGCGTCGAAGGATCGATCAGAACCAGCGCAGGCTGATAGAAGCTGCCGATCAGATTTTTCCCCGCCCGCGCATTGATCGCGGTCTTGCCGCCCACCGAACTGTCCACCTGTGCCAGCAAGGTCGTCGGCACCTGGATGAAATGGCACCCGCGCTTCAAAATCGACGCGGCGAAGCCCACCAGATCCCCGATCACCCCGCCGCCCAGCGCCACCACATGGTCGCCGCGCTCGATCTCCAGCGCCAGCAGCGCGTCCAGCAGCTCCTCCAGATGACGCCAGCTTTTGGTCTGCTCGCCCGGCGGCAGGATCACCGGCTCAACCGCCACGCCAGCGCCGCGCAAACTCGCCTCCAGCCGGGGCAGTTGCGCGGCCGCGACATGCGCGTCGGTCACGACCACCAGCCGCCCTTTTCGCGCATAACCCGCCAGCCAGGAACCCGCCCGGTCCAGCGCCCCCTGCTCGATCACGATATCGTAACTGCGCGCATCCAGCGCGACGCGGACTATGGCCATTGGGAAAGCTGCTCCATGATGCTGTCGACCGCCACATCATGCGGCGCGGCGGCGCTTTTCACATGAATGGGGCAAAGCGCGTAAACCGGATTGCGGATGGCGGCGAGTTCGGTCAACACGACCCGCGGGTCCTTGCCCTTCAACAGCGGCCGCCCCTCGCGCCGCGATACCCGGTCGACCAGCGTGTCGATATCGGCATCCAGCCAGATCGCCAGCGCATGTTCCAGGATCAGCGCCCGCGTCTCTTCCTGCATGAAGGCGCCGCCGCCGGTCGCGATCACCTGCGGCTCGCCGTCCATCAGCCGGGCGATCACGCGCCGCTCGCCATCGCGGAAATAGGCCTCGCCATAGCGTTCGAACATCTCGCTGATCGTCATGCCAGCGGCCTTCTCGATCTCCTCGTCCGCATCCACGAAGCCGACGCCCAGCCGGGCCGCCAGCCGCCGCCCGACGGTCGATTTGCCGACGCCCATCATGCCCACCAGGACGATGGGGCCGCGCTTCGCATGCGCATCGGCGGATTTGCTGTTTCGCTGCATGGCGAGCGGGGCTATACATCCCCGCGCCGACAAGGCAAATCGCAACTTTCCCTATGCTCAGCCCGGCCAGAACAGGACTCATGAAGCGCAATCGTTCCTACAGCAGTTTTGAAGGCAGCTCACGCCGTCGCAAAGCATCCCTGCCGATCCTTCCCATCATCGCGGTCGTCGTGCTGGTCGCGATCATCGCCCTGCTCTGGTCACGCGGCGGCGAAAAGCCGCAGGCGCGCGTGGAAAAAGTGATTCCCGCCGAAAAGCTGGGTCAGTAAGCGGCATGCGGCAGCGGCGGGTGAACGCGAAATGGGCGCTGGGCAGCTTCGCGCTGGCGCTGGCGCTGCCGGTCGTCGCGCAGCAGGCGCCCGAATCCCTGTTGCCGCCCGGCTTCGGCGATGCGCCCACGACGCCTGCTCCCGCGCCGTCCCAGCCCGTCCGCCCCGCGCAGGGGCCTGCCGCCCCCGCCGCACCGGCGACAGCCGTGCCGGTCCAGCCGCCAACCTTCGCCCTGTCGGACGACGCGGCCGACAACGCCGCCGAAGCGGCATTATCCGAGGAAGAAATCGCCGCGCAGAAGGCGAAATACGACCTCCCCGAAAATGCGCATCGCTCGCTCGACAGGATAGGCCCGCTGACGCCTGAAAGGCTGGGGCTGGCGCCCAATGCCTTCGGCGCGCAATCCGGCCAGTTCCTCGCGACCCTGATGAAGGAGACGCGCGCGCCGATCACCTCGCGCTGGGCGTCGATCCTGCTGCGCCGCGCCCTGCTGTCCGCCACCGACACGCCGAAGGATATCAACGGCGCCGACTGGGTGGCCGAACGCGCCTGGCTGCTGCTCCGCATGGGGGAGGCGGACAGCGCCCGCCTGCTGGTGCAGAGCGTCGATTCCGACCAGTTCACGCCGCGCCTCTACGCCATCGCCATGCAAACCTATCTCGCCACGGCCGATCCGGCGGGGCTGTGCCCGCTGTCGGCGGGGGCGCTGCGGTTCAGCAAGGAACCGGGCTGGGACATGACCCGCACCATCTGCCCGGCCTTGTCGGGGGATCAGGGATCGGCCAGCGGCGCGCTCAATCAGGCGCAGCGGCGCGGCGTGGTGCGCGGCATCGACTATCGTCTGGCGGAAAAGGTGGTGGGAACCGGCTTCAACGCTCGCCGATCGGTGAAGATCGAATGGGACGCGGTGGACCGGCTGACTGCCTGGCGCTTCGGCCTGGCGACGGCGCTCAACGTCGAAATTCCCGACAATCTCTACGGCACGGTCGGGCCGCATGTCCGCGCCTGGGAAGCGCGCGCGCCTGCCTTGTCCGCCGTGCGCCGCCTGCCCGGCGCGGAAGTGGCGGCGCGGCTGGGCGTCTTTTCCAATCAGGCGCTGGTCGGCTTCTACAGCCAGTTGCAGGCCGACGGCGATGCGCCCGCCAATGCCGCCGACCGCATCGACGCGCTGCGCACGGCTTATTCGGGCGCAGGGGCGGATGACCGGCTTCAGGCGATGCGGACGCTGTGGCAGAATGAGGCGCGCCCCGATTTCGTCGGCCTGATCGCGACGGCGCGGGCTGCGGCGGCGCTGCCGGTGTCGGAACTCGGCGCCCGCGATGCCGCCAATCTGGTCGCTGCCATGTTCACCGCCGGCTATGACCGCAGCGCCGCCCGCTGGTCGCGGCTCGCGGCGCAGGCGGACGGAGACGGCGCGGGCGATCTCTGGGCCTTGCTGGCGGTCGGCGCGCCCAGTTCCGTGGTGGAAATCGGGTCAGGCCGGGTTTCCTCCTTCGCCAGCGATGCCGACCCGCGCAAGACGCAGATGCTGATCGCCGCGCTGGCGGGCCTTTCCCGGCTCAATGCGCAGGACGGCGCATCGCTGGCGCAGGATCATGGTTTCAACCTGAATGCCGCCAGCCGCTGGTCCCGCGCCATAGACGCGGCCGCCGGGCGGGGCGAAAAGGGCAGCGTCGCGCTGCTGGCCGCCGTCGGCATGCAGACCGTCGACTGGAATCGCCTGCCCGCCTTCCACCTCTATCATATCGTCGCGGCGCTGCATCGCGTCGGCCTCGATCCGGAGGCGCGGATGATCGCGGCGGAGGCGATGACGCGGCTCTGATGGGCGACGACGCCGCTCTTATCGACCGTTTTCTGGAGATGATGGCGGCCGAACGGGGCGCATCCCGCAACACGCTGCTGGCCTATCGCGCCGACCTGACCGGCGCGGGAGAGATTGTCGGCGGCCTCGCCAGCGCGACCAAGGACGCCCTTGCCGAACTGACGACGGCATGGGCGGAACTGGCCGCATCCTCGGTGGCGCGCAAATCTGCTGCCCTGCGCGCCTTCTACGCCTTTCTGGAGGAGGAGGCGCTGCGGGCCGACAATCCCTCGGCCGCCCTGCCGCGCCCCGTGACTCGCCGTTCCCTGCCCAAGATACTCTCGACGCAGGAGGTCGATTCGCTCTTCACGCTGATCGCCGGGAAGCTGGCCGTCGACCATCCCTCGCCGCTCGACCTGCGCCTCTCCGCGCTGATCGAACTGCTTTACGGTTCCGGCCTGCGCGCGACGGAACTGATGTCGCTGCCGCGCCGCGCCCTGGCATCCGACCGGCCCTTCCTGATCCTGAAGGGAAAGGGCGGCCGCGAACGGCTGGTGCCGATTTCCGACCGCGCCCGCGCCGCAGTGGCCGCCTGGCTGCATCATGTGCCCGCCGACTGCCCCTGGCTATTTCCCTCCGGCAAGAGCCATGTCAGCCGCATCCGCCTCTACCAGATGGTGAAGGCGCTGGCCGCCGCCGCCGGAATCGCGCCCGAACGGGTCAGCCCCCATGTGCTGCGCCACGCCTTCGCCACCCATTTGCTGGAGGGCGGAGCGGACCTGCGCGCCCTGCAATCGATGCTGGGCCATGCCGACATCGGCACCACGCAAATCTATACCCATGTGGACAGCCGCCGCCTGGTCGAACTGGTCAATAGCCGCCATCCGCTGGCCAGCATGACGCATCGGCGCGTTGACGGCGACGTTTCTCCGCCCTAACGCCATGCCCCATGGTTAGTTTTCTCGAATTCGAAAAGCCCATCGCGGAACTGGAAGCGCGGATCATCGAACTGCGCGCCACCGCCAATGCGGGCGATATCGACATCAGCGGCGAGATCGACAAGCTGGAGCAACGCGCTTCGAAAATGCTGGTCGACACCTATGCGAAACTGTCCCCGTGGCAGAAGACGCAGGTTGCCCGCCATCCCGACCGCCCGCATTTCAAGGATTATGTCGCGGGCATGTTCGACAATTTCATGCCGCTGGCCGGGGACCGCGCCTTTTCGGACGATCAGGCGATCATCGGCGGCTTCGCGACCTTGGGCGACCGGCGCGTGGTCGTGATCGGCCATGAAAAGGGCGACGACACCGCCAGCCGCGTCCGCCACAATTTCGGCATGGCCAAGCCGGAGGGCTATCGCAAGGCGATCCGCCTGATGCAGTTGGCCGACCGTTTCGGCCTGCCGGTGGTGACGCTGGTTGATACGTCGGGCGCTTTCCCCGGCGTGCAGGCGGAGGAGCGCGGACAGGCGGAGGCCATCGCCCGCTCGACCGAACAATGTCTGGCGCTGGGCGTGCCGATGGTTGCCGCCGTGGTGGGCGAGGGCGGCTCCGGCGGCGCGGTGGCGCTGGCGGCGGCCAATCGCGTGCTGATGTTCGAACATGCCGTCTATTCGGTGATTTCGCCCGAAGGCTGCGCGTCGATCCTCTGGCGCACGGCGGAAAAGGCCAGCGATGCCGCGACCGCCATGCAGGTCACGGCACAGCATCTGAAATCGCTCGGCGTCATCGACCGCATCGTGCCGGAGCCGATCGGCGGCGCCCATCGCGAGCCGGTGCAGGCGATCGCCAGCCTGGGCACGGCGATCGGCCAGGAACTGGATTCGCTCTCCGGCATCAGCGCCGACGCCCTGCGCACCGACCGCGCCGACAAGTTCCTCGCCATCGGCGTATGATCGGCTGACCCCTGTTCCGGGGAACCTGCCCCTGCTATCCGTCGTTACGCGATGGTAACAGGGGAGGCAGGAGAGTAGCGTGAAGCAAACAACATCTCTGGCTTATGCTGGCTTGGGCCTGATGGCCCTGGCCGCCGCGCCGTCGGCGCTCAGCCAGCAGCGGGCGATTCGCACGGTTTCATCGATCAGTCCGCAGGAAAAGGAAGCGGGCGCCAAGCAGCATCCCCAGCTTCTCAACGAATTTGGCGGCGCCTATGCCGGGCCTCAGGCGAAATATGTGGAGGGCGTGGGCCGCCGCATCGCGGTCCAGTCCGGCCTCTCGAATGCGCAGGGGGACTTCACCGTCACCCTGCTCAATTCGCCGGTGAACAACGCCTTCGCCATCCCCGGCGGCTATGTCTATGTGACGCGGCAACTCATGGCGCTGATGAACGACGAGGCGGAGCTTGCGGGCGTGCTCGGCCATGAAATCGGCCATGTAGCGGCCCAGCATGGTCAGCGGCGGCAACAGGCGGCACAACGCAACGCCATTGGCGGCACGCTGCTGCAAGTGCTGACCGGCGCGCTGCTGGGCGATTCGGGGCTGGCCGGCCTGCTGCAAAAGGGGATCGGCCAGGGCAGCCAGTTGCTGACGCTCAAATTTTCCCGCAGTCAGGAATATGAGGCGGACGATCTGGGCATCCGCTATCTGGCCTCCGGCGGTTACGATCCCAAGGCGCTTTCCACCATGCTGGCTTCGCTGGCGGCGCAGAGCAGCCTGGACGCCAGGGTCGCGGGCAGTTCCCGTTCCGTGCCGGAATGGGCCAGCACCCACCCCGATCCAGCCTCCCGCGTGGGACGCGCCGCCCGCAACGCTGCCGCCAGCGGTTCGAGCAGTACCGTGCGCAACCGGGACGCGTTTCTGAATGCGCTGGATGGCGTGCTGTATGGCGACGATCCGAAACAGGGGGTGATAGAGGGCAACCGCTTCCGCCATCCCGATCTTCGGCTCAGCTTCACCGCGCCGTCAGGGTTCGGCATGGAGAATGGCGCGGATGCCGTCACCGTAGCAGGGTCGGGCGGCCAGGCGCAATTCGGCGCCGCCAGCTATAGCGGCGATCTGTCCGCCTATATCGATTCGGTTTTCGCCAAATTGGGCGGCGGCAATGGCGGCGTCCCGCGTGGCGAAGTGCGCCGCACCACGGTCAACGGGCTTCCCGCAGCCTGGCGCACGGTCCGGGCCAGCACCCAGTCGAGCCAGGTCGACGCGACCGTCTTCGCTTATGATTTCGGAGGCGGGAAGGCCTATCACTTCCTGCTGTTGACGGCGGCCGGGCAGGGGGTCGGTCCCTTTTCGGCCATGGTCCAGTCGGTACAGCGCCTTTCCGCACAGGAGGCGGCGGCGATCAAGCCGCGCCACGTTGACGTCGTCACCGTAAAGGCTGGCGACACCGTACAATCGCTCGCCAAGCGCATGGCTTATGCCGATTATGCGACGGAACGATTCTTGACGATCAATGCCCTTACCGCGCAAAGCGTGCTGCGGCCCGGCCAACGGGTGAAGATTGTCACTTGATAATGGCTGGACGCAAAAAAGGGCGACGGGATCGTTTCCGCCGCCCTTTTTAACTAGCTAACCTTAGTTGGTCAGGCTGTTCGAAACCTTGTTAAAGGTGTTGGTCAGCTTGCCGCCCAGAGTGGACATGGCGCCGATGGCGGCAACTGCGATCAGGGCGGCGATCAGGCCGTATTCAATGGCGGTCGCGCCTTTTTCATTCTTCAGCATCTTGCGGATGAACTGCATTGGAAGTCTCCTTGCCTCAAGTTACACGTTTAACTACCCGGCCGCCCCCGCTTGAAATGAAGGTCAGCTTGAACCCGGTGTAGAGGGGGGGGGTTGATAAAGATTTAATGGAGCAGAAGAGGTGTCAGAAATTGATGGTTAATGCGCCGAAACTTCGGTCGCGACATTGTTCCACATGGAGACGGTCTTGTTGGCCACGCTGGAAATAGCGCCGATGACGGCCAGGCAAATAAGAGCAAGGATCAGCCCATATTCCACCGCCGTTGCGCCTCGCTGGCAGGCCGCCAGTCGCCAAAGGCTCCTTATCAACGCCCGCATGCCGCACCCCATTTACACACAGCCCCAAATGCCCTTGTAAAAGCGGCAGAGTTAACAAACCCCTCAAGCCGGATCGTTATGACGATAAATTTCCCCTTGCTCGTGGTCGCCGCCGCCCTGGTCGACGCGGATGGCCGCGTCCTGCTGCAACAGCGCCCGCCCGGAAAGCCGATGGCGCATCTCTGGGAATTCCCCGGCGGCAAGGTGGAACCGGGCGAAGCGCCCGAAACCGCCCTTATCCGCGAGTTGGAGGAGGAGTTGGGCATCCGCACCCACGCAAGCTGCCTCGCCCCCGCGACCTTCGCGAGCGAGCCGCTGGGCGACCGTCACCTGTTGCTGCTGCTTTATGTCTGCCGCAAATGGCAGGGCATCCCCGAAGCGCGGCACGCGACCGCGCTCCAATGGGCCAGGCCCGCGCAAATGTACGCGCTGGATATGCCGCCGGCGGACCTGCCGCTGATCGGCCTGCTCGATTCGCTGATCTGATGAGGCGTCGGGGCAGGCGCGCCGGACGGGCCAGCCCCGCTCGAACCCTTATTTCTCGGCGGCTTTGCTCTGCAATTGGATGTAGTTCTGGATGCCCATGCGGTCGATCATCTCGAACTGGGTTTCCAGCGTGTCGACATGCTCTTCCTCGCTTTCCAATATGTGCTGGAACAGGTCGCGGCTCACATAATCGCGGATCGATTCGCAATAGGCGATCGCATCCTTCAACACCGGCAGCGCCTCATATTCCAGTTCGAGGTCGGCCTTCAATATCTCCTCCACCGTCTCGCCGATCTTCAGGCGGCCGAGCAACTGGAAATTGGGCAGGCCGTCCAGGAACAGGATGCGCTCCGCCAGCTTGTCGGCGTGCTTCATCTCGTCGATGGATTCTTCATATTCGAACTTGGCCAGCTTCTCGATGCCCCAATGGTTCAGCATGCGATAGTGGAGGAAATATTGGTTGATCGCGGTCAGCTCATTTTTGAGGACCTCGTTCAGATATTCGATGACCTTGGCGTCGCCCTTCATGGCGTTCTTCTCCGGCTGTAAGGAAGTGCCGGGGACCATAAGCGTTTCGCGCTCGTTTGTTAATCCGGAAAGCCGCAGAAATCCGCCATTTTTCGCTGCGCTATTGCGTCAAGTTCGCGGCAGCCGACTGCGCCTGCCTCGCAATGACTTCAGATGGAGGCGCGCTCGGCCGCGATGATCGTGCGCGCGAAGGGCACGCACTGGCCGCATTTGGGCCGGCGTCCCAGACGCGCATAGGCGCTGCAAGGGGTTGCGCAACCGTCGCGGGCGACCTCTTTCAGGTCCTTTTCACGAATGGCATTGCAGACACAGACAACCATGCAAATCTCCTGAGGCGGAGATAGCGCAGATGATAATAGGTCGCAATAGATATTCAGTCGCTGTTGCGAATCTTTTGCGTTTGGCGCCGGGCCAGGCTGCGCCACAGCCATTCCGCCGGTCCCATCGCGAATCGCCTTTGCCATAAAGGTGACCAGACCAGCATGACCGCCCACGCCGCCACGACGAACAACGGCATGGCCCGATGCGGAACATGCCCGAACAGCCCCAGCCCCCAGCCATAGAAAATCGCGCACATGACAAAACTGCTGCCCAGATAGTTGCTGAGCGCCAGCCGCCCGACGGCAGCGATCCGTGCCATGAAAGCGCCACCGCGATGCCGCGTGAATAACCAGAGGATCAAGGCCGCCCAACCCACGGACAGCGGAATGCGGAAGGGGAAGGACCAGGCCAGCGCCGACCCCAACGTCGTCAACGCCGCGAACCGCCCGGAAATGATCCAGACCGCCAGCGCCGCCATCGGGATCAGCCCGATCAGGAAACAATGCCGCGCGGTCCGCCAATATTGCTCCGCCTGCCAGCGTCCCGTCAGGAATCCGCCCTTCAACATCGCCATGCCTAGCAGCATGAACCCCAACGTATCGAACAGGACGAAGGGCAAAGTCGTCAGCCACTGTCCGCCGAACAGCGCGACATGATGCAGGAATATGCCGCCATACCCCCCGCGATAGGTCATATATTCGCTCCGGATAGCCGGATGCGCCGGATCGGAAAGCGAGGCGATGAAATTGGCGAAACCCGCGCTTACGTGGCTCGCTCCGTCGGGTGCCGCCGCCGCATGGCTCCAGGCGTAAAGCGTGCCGATGAATCCCGCGCAGACCAGGAAATGCGCCAGGAAGAAGAAAAAGGCCCATTTGACGAGCGCCAACGGCTCCATCCGCACGAACAGCAGCGCGGCGAAGCCGACCAGCGCATAGATCATCAATATGTCGCCCCACCACAGCAGCAGATAATGGGCCAGGCCGAAGAGGAACAACCATGCGGCGCGGATCATCTGCGCCTGCCGCCCGTCGCGCCCGGCCATCTCCTCCCGGTCGATCAGCAACAGCATCGACGCGCCAAACAGCATGGAGAAGAGCGCCCGCATCTTGCCGTCGACCAACAGGAAACTGACCGTCCAGAAGGCGATGTCGCCCGTCGAGAGCGGCCCCGCCGCCGCCGGACTGAAATAGGCCTGCTCCGGCAGGGCGAATGCCGCGATGTTCATCCAGAGGATTCCCATGACGGCGCAGCCGCGCAGCACGTCCATGGCGGGAATCCGGGAAGAAGGGGCGGTCATCGGTCAGGTTGGTCCTTCAAGAGGCTGGAAAAGAGGTCGAGCCTCTGTCAATGCGACTAGCCATGAATGGTCGGCGCAAGCAACGAATAAGCGACGCGTTCGGCGCGGCGGCGGGGCGTTATGACGATCATGCCGGGCCGCAACGGCTGGCGGCCGCGCTGGTGGCCGATCTCGCGCAACGGCAGAAGCCGGACGGCGTCAGCCGGATATTGGAGATTGGCTGCGGCACCGGCTTTCTGACGCGCGACATCCAGGCGCGCTGGCCCGGCGCGGAATTGGTGGTGACGGACCTGTCGCCCGACATGCTGGCCCATGCAGCGAAGAGCGGGCTGGTCGCGGGCACCTTCATGACGATGGACGGCGAAGCGCCGATCTTTGAAGGGGAGTGGTTCGACCTGATCCTCTCCAGCCTGGCCTTCCAATGGTTCGACGATCTGGAAAGCGCGATCGCCCGGCTGGCGGGATTGCTGCGGCCGGGCGGCAGCCTCATTTTCTCGACCATGGGGGAGGGGAGCTTCGCCCGCTGGCGTCGGGCGCATGAAGCGAGCGGAGTGGGCGCCGGCATTCCCGATTATCCCTCGCTCGAAATGCTGCGCTCGATGCTGGGACGCTTCGACGACGCCTTTGCCTTCGACGAGGATTATGCCCTGGCCTGCGGCGGCGCGAAGGGCTTGATCGCGCATCTCAAAGGCATCGGCGCGGTGGTGCCTAGCGAAGGCCGCAAGCCCCTCCCGCCCAGGGATCTGCGCCGGGTAATGGCAAGTTTCGAGGAAGGCGGCGGGGATGACGCCTATCAGGTGCTGTTCGGCCGCGTAACGCGAGTTGGCTGATTATGAGGATATGGCAGTACTGGCCATCCCAAGACATTCCCCTCCCGCTTGCGGGAGGGGGCGTGACGGTTCTTCACCCTCATCCCCCATAAACAATCCGCACCTTGCCCGCAGCCTCCGCCGCCACAGCCCGTGCCCTGTCCGCATCCTCCGCCTTGGCCAGAGCCACGCCCATCCTGCGATAGGGCCGGGTCGTCGGCTTGCCGAACAGCCGCAAATCGACTTCCCCGCCGGGCGTCGAGAGCGCCTCCGCCAGGCCCTCGAACCGGAAGTCGTCCGCTTCCCGATCCGCCAATATCACCGCCGAAGCCGCGCCCCCGGCCAGCGTCACTTCCGGCACCGGCAGACCCAATATGGCGCGGGCATGCAGGTCGAACTCGCTGAAATTCTGCGAAATCAGCGTCACCATGCCGGTATCGTGCGGCCGCGGCGACAATTCGGAGAAGATCACATCCTCCCCCTTCACGAAGAATTCCACGCCGAAAATGCCGTATCCGCCCAGATTGTCGACCACCTTGCGCGCCATGTCCTGCGCGGCGGAAAGGGCGGCGTTAGACATGGGCGTCGGCTGCCAGCTTTCCTGATAATCGCCGCGCTCCTGCCGGTGGCCGATCGGCGGGCAGAAGCTGACGCCCTCCCGGCTGCGCACCGTCAGCAGCGTGATCTCATAGTCGAAGGCGATGAATTCCTCGACGATCACCCGGCTCCGGTCGCCGCGCATATTGGCGACGGCATAGGTCCACGCCGCTTCCAGTTCCCCGGCGGCGCGAACCGTGCTCTGACCCTTGCCGGATGAGGACATGACCGGCTTGATGACGCAGGGCAGGCCGGTATGCGCGGCCCCCGCCAGCACTTCCTCCAGCGTCTCGGCATAGCGGTAGCGGGACGTGCGCAGTCCCAATTCCACCGCCGCCACCTCGCGGATGCGGTCGCGGTTCATCGTCATGATGGTGGCGCGGGCGGAGGGCACGACGGTCACGCCCCGCGCCTCGAAATCGGCCAGCACCTCGGTACGGATCGCCTCGATCTCCGGCACGACGAAATCGGGCTTGTGTTTCTCGATCGCCTTGGCCAGCAGGTCGGCATCCAGCATCGAAAAGACCTCATGGCCATCTGCCACCTGCATGGCGGGCGCGCCCGCATAGCTGTCGCAGGCGATGACCTGCGCGCCCAGCCGCTTGGCGGAGATCACGAACTCCCGCCCCAGTTCGCCCGAACCGAGGAGAAGAATCTTCGCGGTAAAGGCCATGGCGGCTTCCTTTCAGACAGGCGATGCAAAACAAGCTGTTCCTGCCTGCGCAGGCGCAGCTTGTTTTTATTGTTTAAAGTTCCGCGTCCATCAGCGCCGGGAAGAAGCCCTCATGCGCGCCGCGCAACTCGGCCAGCGCCACGCCCGCCACCTTGTCGCCGCCCGTCGTCCCGATCTTCACGGCGCCCGGAATGTCGACGCCCTGGGCAGCGGCGACGATGTACCGCCCCTGATCCTCGCCAAAGGCGCTCGCGGTCGTCAGGGCGATGCTGAGGTCCGCCCCGATCTTCCCGGCCAGCGCCATCTCGGTGACCGCCACGATCAGGCCGCCGTCGGAAATATCATGCACCGCATTGACCTTGCCCGCCGCGATCAGCGTGCGGACGGCCTCGGCATTGGCGCGCTCCGCCGCCAGATCGACCTTGGGCGCATTGCCCGCTTCCCGCCCGGCAATTTCGCGCAGCCAGATCGACTGGCCCAGATGCGTCCCTTCGCCGCCGATCAGCCAGATCGCGTCGCCCTCATTCTTGAAGGCCACGGTCGCCATCCCGTCGACATCCTTGAGCAGGCCGATGCCGCCGATGGCGGGAGTCGGCAGGATCGCGGACCCTCCGCCAGTCGCCTTGGATTCGTTGTAGAGCGACACATTGCCCGACACGATGGGGAAATCCAGCGCGCGGCAAGCGTCGCCCATGCCCTCCAGGCAGCCGGTGAACTGGGCCATGATCTCCGGCCGCTGCGGATTGGCGAAGTTCAGGCAATTGGTAACGGCCAGCGGCGTCGCGCCGACCGCGCTGATATTGCGATAGCATTCCGCGATGGCCTGCTTGCCGCCCTCATAGGGATCGGCATAGCAATAGCGCGGCGTGCAGTCGGTGCTGATCGCGATGCCCTTTTGCGATCCATGGACGCGCACCACCGCCGCGTCGCCGCCGGGGCGCTGCACCGTGTCGGCGCCGACCATATGGTCATATTGCTCCCAGATCCAACGGCGCGAGGCGATGTCGGGCGAACCCATCAGCCTGACGAGATCAGCGCCGATGTCGGCGCTCTCGGCAATCTCGCCCAGCGGCTGGACGCCGGACCAGATCTTATATTCATCCTTGGCCATCGCCGGACGGTCATAGAGCGGCGCATCGTCGGCCAGCGGGGCCAGCGGAATGTCGCACACCGTCTCGCCCTTGTGGACCAGCACCATGCGGCCCGTGTCGGTCACATGGCCGATCACCGCGAAATCCAGTTCCCACTTGCGGAAAATGGCTTCGGCAAAATCCTCCTTGCCCGGCTGGAGCACCATCAGCATGCGCTCCTGCGACTCCGACAGCATCATCTCATAGGCCGTCATGCCGGTTTCGCGCTGCGGCACCTTGTCCATGTCGAGCTGAATGCCGACGCCGCCCTTCGACGCCATCTCCACGGAGGAGGAGGTAAGGCCCGCCGCACCCATATCCTGGATCGCGACGATGGCGTCGGATGCCATGAGTTCCAGGCATGCCTCGATCAGCAGCTTTTCGGTGAAGGGATCGCCCACCTGCACGGTCGGCCGCTTCTCCTCCGAATCCTCGCCGAAATCGGCCGATGCCATCGTCGCGCCATGAATGCCGTCGCGGCCGGTCTTGGAGCCGACATAGACGATCGGATTGCCCACGCCCGACGCGGCGCTGTAGAAAATCTTGTTCGTCTCGGCGACGCCCACGGTCATCGCGTTGACCAGGATGTTGCCGTCATAGGCGGGGTGGAAATTCACCTCGCCGCCCACAGTCGGCACGCCCACGCAATTGCCGTAGCCGCCGATGCCGCGCACCACGCCGCTGATGAGATGCTTCATCTTGGGGTGATCGGGTCGCCCGAAGCGCAGCGCGTTCATGTTCGCCACCGGCCGCGCGCCCATGGTGAACACGTCGCGCAAAATGCCGCCCACGCCCGTCGCCGCGCCCTGATAGGGTTCGATGTAGGACGGGTGGTTGTGGCTTTCCATCTTGAAGATCGCGGCCTGGCCGTCGCCAATGTCGACGACGCCTGCATTCTCGCCGGGGCCGCAAATGACCTGCGGTCCTTCGGTCGGCAGCTTCTTCAGATGGATTCGCGAGCTTTTGTAAGAGCAATGCTCCGACCACATGACCGAGAATATGCCGAGTTCGGTGAGATTCGGCTCCCGCCCAAGCGCGTTCAGGACGCGATCATATTCTTCCGGGGAGAGCCCATGTTCGGCGACGACCTGGGGCGTGATCTGGGATGCGGTGCTGGACATGAGCGCGCCTTTAGCGATGGAGCGTCCGATAGACAATGCTGACGCGCACGCACAGACGAAAACGTTGCTGCGGTTCGGCGCAAGAGCGTATTTGGGTGGAAACCGGACCCATCCTATTCCTCCCCATCGAGAGATGGGGAGGGGGACCGGCCGCAGGCTGGTGGAGGGGAAGATACGCAGGTCACGCCATTTCCCCTCCACCATCGGCTGCGCCGACGGTCCCCCTCCCCACGCTGCGCGTAGGGAGGATTAGTGGCAGCAATTGGCCATCTTCCACCAAATCCCCGCACATCCAATAAAGAAAAGGGCCGGCCTCCGCATGGGAAGACCGGCCCGGATGTGCAGGAAAATGTAAAGAGGATCAGCCCTTGCAGCTAACCGCGCTCTTGCCGGGCAGGGTGGCGGTGATCTGCTTGCCCGAACCCTCGACCTTGTAGCCGGCGCCCTCGAAGGGCTTGCCCGCTTCCGCGGCGGTCAACTTGGTCGGCGCGCCGTCCTTTTCGGTGCGCAGGTTCGCCGTCTTGTCGTCGCTCATGAAGTCGACGAAGATCAGGCTGTTGTCCTTGCACCGATATTGATGGCTTTCCTTCACCATCGGCGGCAGCTCGACCGGTGCGGCATTGGCCAGTTTGTCGGCCATGGGATCGGCGGGGCCGCCCACCACTTCGGGAGCGTCGTTATTGTTGCAGGCCGAAAGCAGCGCCAGCGCCGCCACGGAGATCAGGGAGAGATGATATTTCATAGCGGTCCTTCTATGTGCACTAGCCACGCCAAGCGTCAACGCAAAACTGCCGTAAGTCCGCCAGCCCCTGTCGCGACGTCATGACGTTTTCATGACGAAAGGGCCGAAATTGGCCGCGACGGCCCCAATAAGCCTGCGCCAAGAGCTTGACTGTGGGCTTGACCGGGCGGGCAGGGGCGGCCAATGCAGGGATATGGCGCAAGACAGCATGACAGAGCAGGGCGATCCATCGCAAATGTCGTTCGAGGACGCGCTGCGCGCTCTCGAATCGATCGTCCGGCGGCTGGAAAGCGGCGACGTGCCGCTCGACGAATCCATCTCGCTTTATTCGCAGGGCGAGGAATTGCGGAAACGCTGCATGGAACGGCTCCAGGCGGCGGAGGCGCGCATCGCCAAGCTGACCTTGGACGCCGGCGGGGCCGTCACGGGCGCGCAGCCCTTCGGCGCGGACTGAAAGCCGCGGGCATGAGCGGACCCGCCTCCGCCTCGACCCTGGTCGCCAGCCGTGCCGCCGCCCTCGCGGAGGATGTCGACCGCCTGTTCGACACGCTGCTGGCGGTCCCCGACGATCCGCGCAGGCGCCTTTACGAAGCGATGCGCCATGCCGCCATGGGCGGCGGCAAGCGGCTGCGCCCGCTGCTGGTGCAGGCGGCCAGCGACCTGTTCAACATCTCGCGGGATTCGGCGCTGCGGGTCGGCGTCGCGGTCGAATGCATCCATGTCTATTCGCTGGTGCATGACGATCTGCCCGCGATGGACGACGACGACATGCGCCGGGGCAAGCCCACCGTGCACAAGGCGTTCGACGAAGCGACGGCGATCCTGGCGGGCGATTGCCTGCACGACCTGGCGTTCGAGATATTGGCGGATGAGGAAACCCATCCCGACCCCTTCGTCCGCGTCGAACTGGTGAAGGCGCTGGCCGTCGCCAGCGGCACCAGCGGCATGGCGGGCGGCCAGATGATGGACCTGGAGGCGGAGAAGGCCAGTTTCGACCTGCCCACCGTCACCCGGCTCCAGCAATTGAAGACCGGCGCGCTGATCGCCTTTTGCGTCGACGCGGCGGCGATCATGGCGCGCATCCCGCCGGACGCGCGCACTCGCCTGCACGGCTATGCGCGGGACATCGGCCTCGCTTTCCAGATCGCCGACGACCTGCTGGACGTGGAGGGCGACGCCGACCTCGCCGGCAAGGCGCTGGGCAAGGATGCGGCGGCGGGCAAGGAAACCTTCGTTTCGCTGCTGGGGACGGATCGGGCGCGGCAGCAGGCCCGCCTGCTGGTGGAACAGGCCAAGGCGCATCTGCACGGGCACGGTCCGGAGGCCGACCTGCTGCGCGCCATCGCGGATTATATCGTGGAAAGGGATCGCTAGGGGCATGAGCAGCAAGCAGAGGGTGGGGGTTTATCCCGGCACGTTCGACCCGATCACCCTGGGTCATATGGACATCATCCGGCGCGGCGCGAAACTGGTCGACAAGCTGGTGATCGGCGTCACCACCAACATCAGCAAATCGCCCATGTTCTCCGACGAGGAACGGCTGGACATGGTCCGCCGCGAATGCGCGGGGATCGACACGGAAATCGTCGTCACCGGCTTCAACTCGCTGCTGATGGACTTCGCCGAATCGCAGGGGGCCAGCGTCATCATCCGGGGCCTGCGCGCCGTCGCCGACTTCGAATATGAATATCAGATGGCGGGCATGAACCAGCAGATCAACGGCCGGGTGGAAACCGTATTCCTGATGGCGGACGTCTCGCTGCAACCCATCGCGTCGCGGCTGGTCAAGGAAATCGCGCTTTACGGCGGGCCGATCCATAAATTCGTCAGCCCCGCCGTGCGCGACGAGGTGGAGGCGAGGGTGGCGAAACTGGGTCTGAAGGGCCAGTAAAGCCTTCGTTCAGTTGCCAATCGCCAAGAGCACGCTATCAGGGGCACATTCGTTCCTGGGGCAAATATGAGGAAAGCTTCGTTCATGCGGTTCACGTCGGCGCTCAAGACCGTGGCGATCGGTTTCGCTCTCTATGCATCGAGCGGCGCCGCCCTGACCCAGGGCGGACGCAATGCCGAGGAAATGAAGAAGGAAGAGGCGGCCGTCCGCGCCGAGCAGGCGGCCAAGCAGCTCGGCCTCGACCCCGCATCGAAACTGCCGCCCGCGACTGTCCCGGCCGACCCGCAGAATATCTGGGATCTCGACCTGTCCAGCGGCGGCCGCGTGCGCATCCAGTTGCGCTCCGACATCGCGCCCCAACATGTCGAACGGATCAAGGAACTGACCCGGCAGGGCTTCTACAACGGCCTTAAATTCCACCGCGTCATCCCCGGCTTCATGGCGCAGGGCGGCGATCCGAAGGGCGACGGCACCGGCGGCTCGACGCTTCCGGACCTGAAGGCGGAATTCAACCCGATGCCGCACCTGCGCGGCACCGTCTCCATGGCCCGCGCCCAGAGCGAGGACAGCGCGAACAGCCAGTTCTTCATCGTCTTCCTGCCGCGCATGCAGCTCGACAAGAAATATACCGTCTTCGGCCGGGTGATCGACGGCATGCAATATGTCGACGCCATCGCGCAGGGCGAACCGCCCGCCAACCCGACGATCATCCTTCAGGCATCGATCGAAAGCGACGGCAAGCCACCGGTGACGGCGCTGCCGACCCCGCCCGCGCCGCCCGCCCCCTCGATCATCGCGCCGCCGGTGAAGAAGCTCGCGCCCGCGAAGAAGCCGGTTGCGCCGAAAAAGAAGTAATAGGGCCGCGCCTTATCCCTAACTCGTCATGCTGAACTTGTTTCAGCATCCATTTCGCCGGATCGAGCCGAGAGTGGTGAATCGCGATGCGTGGCCATGAAACATGTTCAGCATGAAGATCTGCTCCTGAGGACCGGCGCCCCATGCGCGTAGACCTGTTCGATTTCGACCTCCCGCCCGAAAACATCGCGCTCCGGCCCGCGTCCCCCCGCGATTCGGCCCGGCTGCTGCTGGTATCGGGCGACGCGCCGTTCGAGGACCGTATCGTCCGCGACCTGCCCGGCCTGCTGGGCCCCGGCGACGTGCTGGTTTTCAACGACACGAAGGTGATCCCCGCCCAACTCGAAGGCATGCGCGGCGAGGCAAGGATCGGCGCGACCCTCCACAAACGCCTCAGCCTGCGCCAGTGGCAGGCCTTCCTGCGCAACGCCAAGCGGGTGCGCGACGGCGACCGCATAGATTTCGGCGCGGGCGTCACCGCCATCGCCGGGCCGCGGGACGAGGATGGCGGCGTCACGCTCAGCTTCGAAGGCGAGGAACCGGTGGAAGTCCTGCTGGAACGGGCAGGCCGAATGCCGCTGCCCCCCTATATCGCCAGCAAGCGCCCCACCGATGAGCGCGACCGCAGCGACTATCAGACCATGTTCGCGCGGGAGGATGGCGCGGTCGCCGCGCCCACCGCTGCGCTGCACTTCACGCCGGAACTGACGGCGGAGCTGGCGAAGGCTGGCGTGGGCACGGAAACGCTGACCCTGCATGTCGGCGCGGGCACCTTCCTGCCGGTCAAGGCGGAGGATACGGACGACCACCGCATGCACGCCGAATGGGGCCGGATCGACCAGCCGACGGCGGACCGGCTGAACGCGGCGCGCCAGGCGGGAGGGCGTCTGATCGCCGTCGGCACCACCAGCCTGCGCCTGCTGGAAAGCGCAACGGACGAGCATGGCGTCATCCATCCCTTCGCCGACGAAACGCGCATCTTCATCACGCCCGGTTATCGCTTCCGGGCGGTGGATGGACTGATGACCAATTTCCACCTGCCCAAATCGACATTGTTCATGCTGGTAAGTGCCTTGATGGGCACGGAAAAAATGCAATCAGCGTACAGGCACGCAATCAAGGAAGGCTATCGATTCTATAGTTACGGGGACTCTAGTCTGCTGCTGCCGGAGGGATAAGGCGAGAGCCATTTTCAGTAGGAAACGTAGCCTTCGTAATGCGAGCGGTCACGAAAGCGCTTCAGTGGGTGCCTTGTTCAAAGCCTTGGAGATGTCTGGAGCCGACGCGACTTGTTGTTGTGCCTGCGCCCAACATCACGCGGGTATCGGACGACGTGACTTGAAACTGGGTGACGGCTGGGTGCATTTTTTCCGACGGCACTCATAAAAAGTTCGCAGATACCCTGATCAAAGTAATGTGTTTGCTTCAATCCTGTATAGTTCTCGAATTTTATTAGAAAATTCGGCTTGCCCACCGTAGCTTGGATGACGGACTTTCAAGACGTCGCTAGGTTTTGAAAGTTGCTTCAGCACCTTCTCTGCATCGTTTCCTACTGCAACAAGACGTTTTGGCCGCAACATTCGAATAAGCTGATCTAGAATATCCATTCCCGCTTTTCGTTCTTTTGCATTGTGCGCCCGATTAGTGAATTGGTTTTGCTGTTCATGTGGATGAAGGGGAAACACGTTCCACAGGAAAATGGGGGTGTCAATAGATCGAAGCAAATCCCAAATGATGGTGGCTGTTCTCTCAGAAACGGCCTGTCCTATTGTTGGTCTGGAGCGAATGATCCCCCAGCGCGACAAATGATCCTGAAAATGCACATCGTCGGTAAGTGCCATGCCTGTGCGGCGACCTCCACGGAAGCCAAGATCACGACCAACCCATAATGCATCTAGCTCTGCATCCGCTGCCGCTTCCAGAATTTCTGTGAGGAGGCCCGCACGCTGTACCGGCGCATCGGTCAAATCATGGACCGCGCACCGGTCAGAATATGGATTGAACGCGTTTGCAAACTGCAATGCGCCAAGCTGAGAAACAAATCGAATCGGCGTCATGGAAATCCCTCGTCAGAGGGGCCTATAGCCTATTGTCCTTTTGATGCGATCCCCGATCACGACACCGCCCTTGTTTGCTCGAACCTGCCGGAACACAGCATACCCGTCGAGAATGGCTCGTTCCCAAAGATTAAGCGGGCAATGTTCAACTTCATAGCCACGGACGAAATCTGCAATGGTCTTGAGCATATCAAAAGAAACGGATTGTTGATCTTCCAAGAAATTCAAATCTTTGGCGCGCGAGAAAATCCAAGCGGTTAACCCTTCTTCGACAACAATCGCGCGTCCTCCATCCTGCGCCTCGTCAATTCTCTTGTCGCTTTTACGTTTTTGTTTAATTAAGGCTCGCATTACTGGAGACCAATGTAATATGGCCGCATGAGCGAAATGAAAAACGTCATGAAATCTATAATCGTCCGATTTGTGGATATTATCGGTCAAAGGATCGCCTACGAAAACTCCATTCAACCGCAAATAACATTGTCCGCTTTTGCGCTGAGTTATCTCGATTTCAAATTTGTCTGGAAGACGCTCCTCTTCCTTAAATTGAGAGTCAAAGGTCGGTAGTGTGGATGTATCGGGGGCAACGAACCGACCTCTTGTTTTTGTAATATTGCTGCGAGCTACATCACCAAAGGATAGGCCCGACACCTGAATGGCTTTTAGATAGCAGTCGATAAAGGGAACAAGAACGGCTTCGGGGTTTGTTGGATCGCTTGCGAGACGGAGTAGGCGCGAAACTGCTTCGCCCAAGGTGAGGAGGGCTGGATCTAGCGCCATGACCTGACGCGGAATCACAATCCGAGCGAGAGTGCCGTTTTCCATGTCGCTTGCAGCAAGAATGGAGGAGTAATCATCGGTGGAAATCGCTGCGCTAAGCAATTCCTCCAGCGACAATTCCAAACGGCGGCAAAGGGCAGCTAAGTACCATAGCGTGTCCCCAAACTCTTCCTCGACCATCAGCCGATAGCCGACGAAGACCTCTTTTTCGCGATGATGTTTTTTGGCGGCCGTCATTATTCCGCCAACTTCGCCAAACAGCCCGAATAGCACCGGGCCGATATCCTCGGGCATTTTGTCGGTTGGAGCAACCTGTCGAAGATATTCGTCTATAAGTAAGGTTGAATGGGTGTTGCGGTTAGCCATCTTCGAGTACCCAATCGAGCGGTCTGCCATAATAGCCTGGATCACCAAAGGTTCGGAGCCATCCTATGAACTCGGCAATCCAATCATCATCGTCCAGCCGCTTCCGTTGCCTGACCTTCCGGCACAGATCGTATCGCGAAGCATCTCGGAACTGCGCGGGAATGTGGGGGCCTTCGCCACCAAAATAGTAATAATCATTACTAATCAATACCCTATCTGTCCCGGTGTCACGATTCACGTGCTCAGGTCTGAGTGAGCCATCCGGATTTGTGTGGAACGAGTCCATCTGCAGCCACCGACTGTCATCATCGGAACGAAAGTAAATGTTATCGCCACAACTTTGCTTACGGCTACCTCGCCGTAAAGGGCGCTTTCGCGTGAAACGAGGATCGCCCCAGTACGAACGGAAATCAGTCGTCTCCGTAACCTTCATTGCATGCACAATGCGGGTTCCTCGATTGCGGGCCTTATTTGCGCTCCCGGTGCCCACAATCCAGTCATTGATCGCCGCAGCCTTCCTAATTGTCGGCTTGCAAGTCGCAAGGGTGCAATATCCATAAAATGGATTCGGTGCAAAACCGCTATCGTAGCGTACTACGTATGAAAACAAGCGGGCCATGTTCTAGATTAGCCGCAAGGGTGGCGAGTGATGGGTCGAACGTCGCATGAACCGCCATCTGGCTTTTCCCAGACGTCGCCTTGCCCATTGATCGCATCAATTATCGAATTACCGTGCCAGCCAACGACAGCGTCCGCGTAGTTATTGAGCGCTTCCGGTAGATCGCAATCTTTCGTGCCATGTTCCCACACGCCCACAATGCGTTTTCCCATTTTGTGAGCGTATTCAATTTCCCAATTAACCCACTTGCTATCCTTAGTGGCGGGGGAAACATATACGACCAGCGTACCTGCCCAATTTATCTGCGGCGCAAGAATATCTGATTTAATGTACGCCTCTGATTTGGCATTATTAGGATTGCTGGAATTTATTGAAGAATCTCGGATGGTCATGCCATTCTTGGCGAGGAGGGTTTTGATTTTGCCAAGCCCGGCGTCATCCTCATGGACGTGGCTAATGAAAACATTTTTTGTTTGGTCGGCCATCGATACGCCCCCATATTCCCGTTCTGTTCCAGAATATGGACAATTTTATCAGTCTTTCAAGACCAAATTGTGCATACGAGCACGATACTTTATTAGAGCGCCGTTGACTCTCTCCATATCGGCCTTCAGTTCTTCAAATTTGGGGAATTTCGCCTGTATGAGCTGAGGATCGAGTATTTCCTCGCCATTTTCTTCGTCGTACCGTCTTAGTTCCCGATCGTACCAATGGCGGAAGCGAGCCTGCCATCTCGTCAGGTGTGGACGAAGCCCTTCATTTAATACTTCGATCGACAACCGAATGATTTTTTGGGTGCTATCTCGCCTTACCTTCTGGGCGGGAATTCCTTTCACGAGTTCGCGGGTGACTGTAAAAAAGCCAAACCACGAATCATAAACTTCCGAGATCACATCATTCTCGAAATCGATGGGCAGGCCAATCTTCCTGGTGCTCAACTCCACCCAAATTGCATAGGCGACCTGTTTGTCAGTCATATTGGGTTTGAACGTGAATTTTTGATCGCCGATCCCGAAATCCGCCTGATCGATTTCGAAGTTTTTGAACGCGAACCCGCCCGCAAAAATCCGCCATCCAATAAGTGCTACAATTATTATTGCGCCGACCGTCATCAGCCAAATGCTGGCAGAGAGAACGAAGGCGTGCTCCGTGCCGTCCCAAACAATGGAAAGGATAGGTGTTGAGGAGGCGGTCGCAGGTGGCGGAGGCGTATTGCTCATGGCGATTTTCTATGTGCAGCATCGCCGTATGTCACGCATCCTCTCGCGCAAAATCCGTCATCTTATATGAACAGGCGAAATCAAACGCCTATTGCGAAGCTGCTCTAATCCCGCCAGAAAAGCTCTGCCCTCCGTGAAAGCCGGAGGGTGGGGCGTGGAAACCCCTTTTGAAGCAACTCGGTCGCCAGATTTTGGAGGCCGGGTGGCATGCGCGCATGTCCAGTCGGTTCTGCCGATAAAGGCGCATGCGCTCGTTGCTTCAGCGGGTTTCCAACATCCGGCTTCGGCCGTCGCTCCGAGAGGTACATAGGGCGACGCGAGGTTGAAGCCGAAGGCCGCTCTCCAGGCGTGAGGGGGCGAGCAGTGAATTATCCACAGCCATAGCGATGCTGCCTGTTCAGCCATGCCCGTCCGGGTTCGGTTCAATCCTCTATGCATGGGAAACGAACATGAAACGCAAACCTGCAAAGCGGCAGCGCTTCGAATTGCTGAAAGCGCTGGCCCTCTTCCTCTTCATCAGTCTGGCTGTCGATAGTCTCCGCGCCCAAGCCGCTGCCAATCCCCCCGAAGTGCAAAAGGCGCTAGAGGTAGCCGCATCACGGGTGAGGGGCCGTGACGACGGTACAGTCAAGGTGGTTGACGCCGTCATTGGCGATCACTCGCTGGAAATACGTTATCAGCCATCCGCCGGTGTGGAGCGGGCAGTTGCAGCGGAAAAGGCCAAATCGACGGCTGCGACATGGGCGAAGGCCATGTGTGCGTCTGACTCTATACCTGACTTCTTGCGCAGAACCGGGACCAAGCTCGCTGTTACCTTTGAAACGACGCCCGGCGTCTATGAGGTGCAAAGCAGCGTGGATGCGAATTCCTGCCCGCACATCGGGACCACGCCCATCCGATACATCAAGAAGATGCCGCTATATGCCAAGCCCTCCAAAGAAGCCGCTGAAATACTGATAGATTCGTACCTTCGGGCCAATCTGCGGGATTATGATTCCGCCAAAGTAAGGTGTGGTGAGCTATCTGGCGCGGTCAGAGTTACTTACATGTACTTCAAAAAGATTTATGGTTACCTGAAGCAATGTGATGTCAACGCCAAGAACGGGTATGGGGGTTACACTGGCTTTCAAAGCCGGTGGTATTATTTCAATGGCCCTGACTTTCTAGAGTTCGAGACTGATCCTCAACCAAGGCCGATTGAGGAATGAGTGGCAACGGCATTTCCCTAACGGCTGGAGGCGTTGCGTGTCTTTGTGCTTTCGGCGCGGGCTACTGGGTCGCGCCAAGGGAACTCCTCGACAACGAGGTAGTCCACAGGGGCTTTTTCCGCACGGACACGAGAAAGGTGCTGTCGGCCACCGTTGAAAGCCTGCGCCTGGACAACAAGCTGTTGGTGTTCTCGTACAAAGGCGCGGCCGATGTGCAAGTCACCCGCTCCCGCTGGATCATCTTCGAAGGGCGGCAGCAGCTCAGAGTCCCGGCGGTCGTAAACTACTACATCGACCTCTCGAAGCTGAGCATGGCCAACGTCGCGTTCGATGAACAGGCGAAGCTGGTGACGGTGAAGCTGCCGCCGCTCGAAATGGGTGACGTAGCCTTCCAGCCGGAGAACGCCACCACCATCAATGGGGGCCTTCTCACCTTCAGCGAAGATGAAGTCGAGGAATTGCGCAAGCTCAACTACGCGAACGCACGAAGGGCGATGATCAAGCAGGCTCAAGGAAAGGGGCTGATTGACGTAGCCAAAAACAACGCCCGAACAAACATACAGACCTACTTTGAAATTCCACTCCGCATCGCCGGACAGTCAGACGTGAAGGTCATCGCGGCATTTGAAGGAAAGGAAAAAATATGATTGCTTTGCTTATGATGCTTGCGGCTCCACAGGCCGAGGACGTGACGGAGTGCATCGATCGGCTCATCACCAAAAACTACAGCCAGAAAGTGCCTGCCGCACCGTTGGCGCGAAAGATCACCAACACCTGCATGGCACCTATGGCACCGCCGCCCGAGTTGAAGGAAATCACGGCGATGAAATGGAAGCAGACGCAGGACAAGATGTTTCTGATCGTACTCGACGGGATCAATAATGCCCGCGCTGAAAAGGGTATAACCCTGAAACACTGACATCCTTCCCTATTAACCAAATTGACCCGTTCGGACCAGTTCCGGGCGGGTTTTTCTTTGTCCGGAAAGGACGCACCTATGATTATCCTCAACCATGCGGATGCCTATCACGGCGATCTTGCTGATGTGCGGAATGCCCGGCTGGATCAGCTTGGCGAATACAGCGATCTTGCCACGTTCATCGTCGTGGAGCCGGGCGATCGGCCGGGAGATATAGAGCCTGATCCCACGATCAACATCGTTGACGGCCTCGCCTTCGGGCATCCCGATTTCGTTCCAAGCTTCGAGTTCTGCGAACGGCATCAGGACGGCTGGGAGCTGTGCTTCATTCTGTCCGACGACGGGTTCGGCCACATTATCTTGATCCCCCATCGGGAAGGCATCGACCCAACGCTCCTGGCCCTTTGCCGCCAATTTGGCTGAGCCATCCACCATCACCAATCGCAAGCGGCGTCCTTCGGGCGCCTTCTTTTTGGAGTCCACTATGCTCTCATTCTATGACCGCGCCTCTCTACGCCATGCCCTCAAGCTTCCGCTGCGAGCCGATCTCACGGAACTGCTGCACAAGCGCATTCACCAGATTTTCAATAATGGGCTGGCTGACCTGACGCATCTGCTCGTAATCGAAGCGGGCGACACCGAAGCTATGATGCGTCACGAAGTCGGCTTCTCGCCGCTGGAGGATGAGGGAGTGCGCTACGGATCGCCCACCTTCATCCCGCGCTGGGACATCATGCATCACCACATTGGATGGTTCGAGATGGTGTTTTGCATTGGAAACAGCGGCTTTGCTATCGTGCTGCTGATCGAGGACGCCCAGAATTCCAGTTTTCCAGATTTGCAGGCCGCGTGCCGGGCGGGAAGCTGAAAACCTGGGAAGCTGCCAGTGTGGGTCACAAAAAATGGGGCGGCATGGCGACCGCCCCAAGCCTTGGATCATTCAGTTGTTACGGGCAGGAAAGAAGCGCCCGAACTCGTCACGATCCCAGAGATAGTAGTTGGTTGAACGTCGACAAAATCGGTTCAACATATACTCAATCATAAGAGTATTGCCGAAGCCACGACGCCGGAAATAGTAGCAAAGTTCTCCCTGCGTCATCGGATTAAAAGAGATGATCGCGCGTATGTGACCTGCGATTTCGACAGCGTCTAGATGCAGAAAGGATTGATGATCATTGCCATCAGCAATCTTTACCCAAATAAGGTCAGAAGCGCTGACGACTTCGTCTATATCAAGTTTCATTAAATTACGCCTTATTCCAGAGCTATATTTAAGATGATCCTAGTTTAATTCGGATCAAATCGCCGTGGGGCGCAAAAGCTGGTGGAAGGCGAAGCCTGAAGATTAGACCGGCCGATGAAGCCGGGCAGCAGCGCATTTAGAATTAGCCGCAGCAAATTTCAAGTGGCAGCCGATATGCGATTTCACTGCTTTATCAGCCTGTCCGCAAAGGCCCGTAACCCACTGAGATACGGAGAATCTATCAAACCTGTTCACTTAGCCCATAGGGCGAATGGTTTATCGCGTCTGCATCAACCCGGTCTGGCGCTGCCGATCATGCCCATTGGGATCATCGCAACATAAAGCACGCTGACGCCTTCGCGGCTCAGTCGGAGACCTCACATGAAAACATCAAGTGCCGCCCCTCCGGGCGACATAAGCTATTGGGCGGAGTTCGGCCTAACCCTTCTTCCGCTAAAATCCTTGTCCCATTCCCCCGCTGTCGACGTGGACACATGGCTCGAAAACTACTCGCAGCCTTCAGCATTGGGCCATTTCGCATCCAACCCGCGTGATCGTGTGGGCGCGATGGTTCCCGATGGCGTCATCGGCTTCCGGGCTGCGGGACCGGGATCGGAGAGTGCCCTTGGCAAATTCCTCCAATCTCTAGATGGAGCGCCCATGCTCTGGCTTCCGGCCGGATCATTTTATCGGCTCGCTGATGGTGATAGCGTCGGCGACTGGAGGGACGCCCTTCCTGTCGGCGTCCAGGCGATTGCTCCGGGTGACACCATCGTTTTGCCTGTCGGCGACAAGCTGGAACGAGAACGTTTTGGGGGATCGCTAACTGATCTGGCGGTCATCACCCTGACTGTGGAACAGGAAGATCGCTCCACTGACGATACTGATCCTCCTGCCATGGAACTTGTGGACACTCCTCTGGCTACCATGAGCGTTCTCGGTTCTGCCGCTTCGTTTGAAGAGCGGGCGCTAAAAAGCCGTCCGCTGCTAGGCATGGTCGCCATGTCCGGTCAGGCTACCGTCTGGTATGCCGCACCTAATAGCGGCAAAACGCTTATCGCCTTGGCGCTGTTGCTGGAAGCCGTCCGCTCTGGCGGCGTCCTGGCTGGCAACGCCTATTACATCAACGCTGACGATAATGAGACGGGCATAGCGGAGAAAGCCCGCCTCCTCGATGATGCTGGCATTCACACACTCATTCCCGGTGAGAACGGGTTCGAGCCGCATATGCTGGCCGGTCAGCTTGATGAAATGGCCGCTGACGATCGTTGCCGGGGCGTCGTCGTGATTCTCGACACGGTGAAGAAGTTCGTCGACCTCATGGATAAACGGCAGACCGCTACCTTCGCCGGTTCGGTGCGTCGGTTCACTCAAAAAGGGGGCACCTGTCTTAGCCTTGCCCACACAAGGAAGAACCCCAACGCCAATGGCAAAGCGGTGTATGGTGGAACGACCGACCTCATAGAAGACAGCGACGCGGTCTATTTGCTGAGCGAAGCGGTCGATGTCGAAGCTACCGGCGAGAAAATCGTTCAATTTGAAAGCAAAAAGAGGCGAGGCGGTGGTGCTGAACAGGCTTACGCCTTCGCAGCCAACCCTGAATCCTACGATGAACTTCTCGCTTCGGTCCGCTTGGTCGACGCCGATCAGATGGAGCGCATCACGGCAAAGGCGCGGGAAGCCGATGACCAGACCATAGTGGACATGGTCTTCACCTGCATCACCGAGGGCATCGATAAAAAGATGTTCCTAGCTGTAGCCGTGGCCGAACGCCTCAAGATCAGCAGGCGCGCCGCCGTCCAAGTTATCGAACGGTACGAAGGCAACCTGTGGACCTATTCGGTGCAGGCGCGCGGCGCGAAAGTCTATCGCATCGGCGACTAATGTTGTGGCCCCATCGGCGGCAGGTTTTCAGCTTTCTGTGCTCCTCGCGAGCGCAGCGGGCAGCGGAAACCTGTCGTCGGGGGCAGGGCGGCCACGAGGCATTGGTGATTTGCCGTTTTGCCAAAGCCAGCAGCCCCGACCCGACCGCCCCGCATCTCCACCCCCATCCGGCCCCGGCGACGTCTGGCGGCCCTGAACTATCGTGACTTTTGAAAGGAAATCTCATGACTGTAGCCAAGCTCGATCAAACGCTTGTGATGACCACCTTCTGCCCGCCCGGTGAGAGGATGGTGAAGCTGGTCGATACGGCCATTCCGGGCTTCATTGTTGAAATCTATCCAAGCGGAACGAAAACCTACGCGCTCCGATACAAGAACAAGTTCAAGAAGCAGAAACAGCACAAGCTGGGTTACGCCTCCGACATCACCTGCGAACAGGCTCGGAAGCTGGCGCAGAAGGCGAAGGCGCGAGTCGTTATGGGCGAAGACCCAGCCGAAGAACGGGCGGTGACGCGGCGCATTCCAACGATCGCTGAATTGGCAGAGCGCTACCTTGAATATGCCCGCACCTACAAACGCAGCCATGACATTGACGAACGGTATCTGCGCAATCACGTCCTGCCCAAGTTCGGGAAGCGGCACCTGACGGAACTGGATCAGGTGGAAATCCTTGAATGGCTGGACGCCAAGGTGCGCGTCGATGGCTACGCTCAGGCTACGGTCAACCGTTGGCAGGTGATCCTGGGGCACATGTATCGCATGGCCAAGAAATGGGGCCTTCCCGGTTCAGACCGGAACCCCTTGGAAGGCGTGCCACAGAAAGCCTGCAACAACGAGATCGAGCGATTTTTGACGGCCGAGGAGACGCGGCGGCTTCAGGACGCTGTGGAGGCCAGCCCGAACACGCAGTTGAAATACATTGTTGCCTTGCTGCTCCTGACCGGGTGCCGCAAGCGTGAACTCCTGGACGCCAAATGGGATGAATTCCATCTGGACCGTCAAACGTGGCGCATCCCCATGCAACGGGCGAAGACCCGAAAAACTCGGCACGTCCCGCTTTCGGACGCAGCCATGGAAGTGCTGGCGCAGGTGCCTCGGTTCGAGGGCTGTCCTTATGTCATCCCGAACCCGGCAACGCTGGAGCCTTATGGCTCTGTCTTCCACGCTTGGGATAAGGCGCGGAAAGCGGCTGGTCTTCCAGATGTTCGAATGCACGACCTCCGCCATTCGGCCGCGAGTAACCTCGTGAACAGCGGCCAGTCGTTGTACGTTGTTGGATCGATTCTGGGCCATGCTCAGACGAAGACGACAGCTCGGTATGCTCATTTGGCGAATGAGACGCTGCTGGCGGCGGCCAACGCGGCGGCCGGTCACATGGGGACGGATTGGGCCAGAAAAACGAACTGACCGCGACATCCTCCGGCCGTTCCTTTCGTTGCAACACAGCGACGAGAGGGGCGGTCGGGCTATGCTCGATCGACGGCGGCCAAGCGGGAAAACAGCTGAGAACCGCAGGACAGGGGCCGATGGGTGTTGGGTGGGGCGAACCTGATCTCCCCTTTGTCAACAAAATGGGGCAGCTTTTGGCGACCGTGCAAAACGGACAGTGGGCGCTGATGGGAGTTTGATGGGGAGGGGCGAAAATCCACCCGGAAACTGAGAAATTTGCGTTACGTTTCTTCAACTTTTTTGCCGATATGGTTAATTTTGTTCATGCTGGTCAGCGCGCTGATGGGTCGGGAACGCATGCAGGCGGCCTATGACCATGCGATTGCGCAGGGCTATCGCTTCTACAGCTACGGGGACTCCTCACTGCTGTTGCCCTGAATGGCTGCATAGGGCGAAGAGCAAACCTCTCCAATTCCTCCCCATCGAGAGATGGGGAGGGGGACCGCGCGAAGCGTGGTGGAGGGGAAGATACGCAGGTCATGCCATTTCCCCTCCACCAGCCTTCGGCCGTCGAAGAGAGTCACGTGCCTCTCTTCGACCCTCTCCACGCTTCGCGCAGGGAGGATTCAGCACCCCCCACATCCTTATCCCCCAAAACCCCCGCCAAAGCCTCCAGCACCGGCGTCCCGCGAAGCGCCGCCGCCCGCGCCCCATAAAGAAACCCCACGCGCCGCCGTTCCCCAAAATCCTTCAGCGCCACCCGCACCATGCCGGGCCAGCGATAGCTGTTCGGCATCACCGTGATGCCCAATCCCGCCGCGACCATCTGCATCACCCGCTCGTCATTGGTCGAGCGGAAGGCGAAATGGGGCCGCACCCCGCGATCGACGAAATAGCGGCTGGTGGCCGAAAGCGCCTCGCAATGGCGACGGACGATCATGGTTTCGGCCGCCAGTTCCTCCGCCGTGACCATCGCCTGCCCCGCCAGCCGGTGGCTGTTCGCCATGGCGATGCCATAGCCCTCTTCTATAATCGCCTGCGTCGAGAAACGGTCCACGCCCGGCCGGATCAGCGTCAGCGCCACATCGATCCGCTCCGCATCCAGCCGCCCCAGCAATTCGCGCTCGCTACCGGGAATGAACTCGATCCGCCCCTCCCGGGCGGGCGAGCACCCCGCGACGGCGCGGGCCACCATCTCTCCCGATATGCTCAGCAGCACGCCGATCCGCAGCACCGGCGCCTGCTCTGCCCTTTCCCCAGCCAGTTCGGCCAGGTTGAACTCCCGCTCGATCCGCCGGGCATGGGTCAGCAGCCGTGCCCCCGCCTCGGTCAGTTCCACCCGCTGGTTGCTGCGCAGGAACAGCGGCGCGCCGACCGCCTGCTCCAGCTTGGCGATGCCCACCGACAGCGTCGGTTGCGACACCAGGCAATGGGCGGCAGCGCGGGAGAAATTGCCCTGGTCCACGACGGCCAGGAAATAGCGGAGCAGATAGCGTTCGATCATAGACAGAAACTATACACTATCCCGCGCCATTTCAATTTTTCTCAACCAGCATTGCAGGTTAGGATGCGCGCCAAGGAGAGTTCGCCATGCCCGACTTCGATTTCGCCCTGGGTGAAAATGCGGAGATGATCCGCGAAACGACGGCCCGCTTCGCCGCCGACCGCATTGCTCCGCTGGCGGCGGAGATCGACGCCAAGGATTGGTTTCCCCGCGATTTATGGCCCGAAATGGGCGCACTCGGCCTGCACGGCGTCACCGTGGACGAAGCGGACGGCGGTTTGGGTCTCGGCTATCTGGAGCATGTGGTCGCGCAGGAAGAGGTGGCGCGGGCATCGGCCTCCATCGGCCTCAGCTATGGCGCGCACTCCAATCTCTGCGTTAACCAGATCCGTCGCTGGGCCACGCCGGAGCAAAAGGCCCGCTACCTGCCCAAACTCATTTCCGGCGAACATGTCGGCTCGCTCGCCATGTCGGAGGCAGGCGCAGGGTCGGACGTCGTTTCGATGAAGCTGCGCGCCGAAAAGCGGGGCGACCGCTATATCCTCAACGGCACGAAATTCTGGATCACCAACGCGACTTATGCGGACACGCTCGTCGTCTATGCCAAGACCGGCGAAGGCGCACGCGGCATCACCGCCTTCCTGATCGAAAAGGGCTATAAGGGCTTCTCCATCGGCCAGAAGATCGACAAGGTGGGCATGCGCGGTTCCCCCACCGCCGAACTGGTCTTCGACGATTGCGAAGTGCCGGAGGAAAATATCATGGGCCCGCTCAACGGCGGCGTCGGCGTGCTGATGTCGGGCCTGGATTATGAGCGGGCGGTGCTGTCCGGCATCCAGCTCGGCATCATGCAGGCCTGCCTCGACGTGGTGCTGCCCTATGTGCGCGAACGCAAGCAGTTCGGCCAGCCCATCGGCGCCTTCCAACTCATGCAGGCCAAGGTGGCGGACATGTATGTCGCGCTCAATAGTGCGCGGGCCTATGTCTATGCCGTGGCGCAGGCCTGCGACCGGGGCAAGACCACCCGCTTCGACGCGGCGGGCGCGATCCTGCTGGCCAGCGAAAATGCGATGAAGGTCTCGCTGGAGGCGGTGCAGGCGCTGGGCGGCGCTGGCTATACGAAGGACTGGCCGGTCGAACGCTACATGCGCGACGCCAAGCTGCTCGACATCGGCGCGGGCACGAACGAAATCCGCCGCATGCTGATCGGTCGCGAACTGATCGGCGCGTGAATGTGATCTTTCAGGACCGCCCCACGAACAGGAAGCCCACCGCCGCCATGATGCACAGGAAAGCGGCGAGATGGCGCCAGTGCAGCGGTTCGCCCAGCACCGTCACCATGAACCCGCCGAAGACGATCAGCGCGATGGCCTCCTGCGCGATCTTGAGCTGGCCCGCGCTCCATCCGCTGGCGAAACCGATGCGGTTGGCGGGCACGGCGAAGCAATATTCGATGAAGGCGATGCCCCAACTGATCAGGATGACGGCGAACAGGGGTTTGTTCATGCCGCCCTTCAGGTGCCAATACCAGGCGGCGGTCATGAAGAGATTGGAAATGGTGAGGAGCAGGATGGTCGGCATGGATGGCCTTGGATATGCAACTGTAGGGCAGGGGAACGCAAGGGCATGAGCGCACCTGTTCTCGATACGAAACTCTCGGCGGAGGGCGAAGGTTTTCGCGCCAACGCCGCGCATAACCGCGCCCTGCGCGACGAGCTGCACGCGAAGGTCGCGCAGGCCGCGCTCGGCGGCAGCGAAGCGGCGCGGGCCAAGCATGTCGCCCGCGGCAAGCTGCTCCCCCGCGACCGGGTGGAGCGGCTGCTCGATCCGGGCAGTCCGTTTCTGGAAGTGGGCCAACTCACCGCCAACGACATGTATCATGGCGAAGTCCCCGGCGCGGGCATGATCGCGGGCATCGGCCGGGTGTCGGGACGGCAGGTGATGATCGTCTGCAACGACGCCACGGTAAAGGGCGGCACCTATTATCCGCTGACCGTGAAGAAGCACCTCCGCGCCCAGGAAATCGCGATGGAGAACCGTCTCCCCTGCGTCTATCTGGTCGACAGCGGCGGCGCGAACCTGCCGAACCAGGCGGAGGTTTTTCCCGACCGCGAACATTTCGGCCGCATCTTCTTCAATCAGGCGCAAATGTCCGCGCGGGGCATCCCCCAGATCGCCTGCGTCATGGGAAGCTGCACGGCGGGCGGCGCCTATGTCCCCGCCATGTCGGACGAAACGGTGATCGTGCGCAACCAGGGCACGATCTTCCTCGCCGGCCCGCCGCTGGTGCAGGCCGCGACGGGCGAAGTCATCTCCGCCGAAGACCTTGGCGGCGCGGAGGTCCATGGCCGCCGCTCCGGCGTGGTCGATCATGTCGCGGAAAATGACGAACATGCGCTGACCATCGTGCGCGACATCGTGTCAACGCTGCAACCGGCGCCGGAAATCGACCTCAACCTGCGCGAACCGAAGGCGCCCAAATACGACCCGGAAGAACTGTACGGCGTCATCCCGCAGGACGTCCGCGCCCCCTATGACGTGCGGGAGGTCATCGCCCGCATCGTCGACGGCAGCGAATTTCACGAATTCAAATCTCTCTACGGCACCACGCTGGTCTGCGGCTTCGCGCATATCTGGGGCATGCCCGTCGCGATCCTGGCCAATAACGGCGTGCTGTTCAGCGAAAGCGCGCAGAAGGGCGCGCATTTCATCGAACTCGCCTGCCAGCGGCGCATTCCGCTACTGTTCCTCCAGAACATCTCCGGCTTCATGGTCGGCGGCAAATATGAATCGGAGGGGATCGCCAAGCACGGCGCAAAGCTGGTGACGGCCGTCGCGACCGCCAGCGTGCCCAAGATCACCGTGCTGATCGGCGGCAGCTTCGGCGCGGGCAATTACGGCATGTGCGGCCGCGCCTACAGCCCGCGCTTCCTCTTCACCTGGCCGAACAGCCGCATTTCCGTGATGGGCGGCGAGCAGGCGGCCAGCGTGCTGGCGACCGTCCACCGCGACGCCGCCAAATGGACGCCGCAGGAGGCCGAAGCCTTCAAGACGCCGATCCGCCAGAAATATGAGGATGAGGGCAACCCCTATCACGCCACCGCCCGCCTGTGGGACGACGGCGTGATCGACCCCGCCCAGACCCGCGACGTGCTGGGCCTCGCCTTCGCCGCCACGCTCAATGCTCCAGTAGAGGAGGCGCCCCGCTTCGGGGTGTTCCGCATGTGATCCAGTCCCTGCTCATAGCCAATCGCGGCGAGATCGCCTGCCGCATCATCCGCACCGCCCGCCGCCTGGGCATCCGCACCGTCGCGGTCTATTCCGACGCCGACGCAAAGGCGCTCCACGTCCGCGAAGCCGACGAAGCCGTGCATATCGGCCCGTCCCCGGCGCGCGAATCATACCTGATCGGCGACCGCATCATCGCCGCCGCGCAGGCGACCGGCGCGCAGGCCATCCATCCCGGCTACGGCTTCCTGTCGGAAAACGCCGCCTTCGCACAGGCGGTGATCGACGCCGGCCTCATCTGGGTCGGTCCCAATCCTGCCAGCATCACCGCCATGGGCCTCAAGGACGCCGCCAAGAAGCTGATGTCCGACGCGGGCGTCCCCGTCACCCCCGGCTATCTGGGCGAGGATCAGAGCGCCGCTCGCCTGCAATCCGAAGCCGACGCCATCGGCTATCCCGTCCTGATCAAGGCGGTCGCGGGCGGCGGCGGCAAGGGCATGCGCCGCGTCGACGCGCCGGAAGCCTTCGCCGACGCGCTCCTCTCCTGCCAGCGGGAGGCGGCCTCCAGCTTCGGCAACGATCAGGTGCTGATCGAAAAATATATCCTCTCGCCCCGCCATATCGAAGTGCAGGTGTTCGGCGACAGCCACGGCCAGGTCGTCCACCTGTTCGAACGCGACTGTTCGCTCCAGCGCCGCCATCAGAAGGTGATCGAGGAAGCCCCCGCGCCCGGCATGGACGCCGCCACCCGCGAAGCCATTTGCGGCGCGGCGGTGCGCGCCGCGCAGGCGGTCGACTATGTCGGCGCAGGTACGATCGAGTTCATCGCCGACGCCAGCGAAGGCCTGCGCGCCGACCGCATCTGGTTCATGGAAATGAACACCCGCCTCCAGGTCGAACATCCGGTGACGGAGGAGATTACGGGCGTCGATCTGGTCGAATGGCAACTGCGCGTGGCGAGCGGCGAACCCCTGCCGAAAAAGCAGGAAGAACTATCGATCAACGGCCACGCCATAGAGGCCCGCCTCTATGCGGAAGACCCGGCCAAGGGTTTCCTGCCCAGCCCCGGCCGCATCGACCGGCTGCTGTTCGACGACCATGCCCGCGTGGAAACCGGCGTTGAGGCAGGCGATACCGTCAGTTCCTTCTACGACCCGATGATCGCCAAGGTCATTTGTCACGGCCCGGACCGGGAGGCGGCGCGCAATGACCTGCTCCGCTGGCTGGACGGCAGCTTCGTCGGCCCGCTACACACCAACAAGCCGTTCCTGCACGCCTGCCTGTCCATGGCCGACTTCGCTGAAGGCCGTCTCGACACCGGCCTGATCGAGCGGCAGGGGGAGGCGCTGACCGCCATTGACGGCCCGTCCGACCGCGTTCTCGCCGCCGCCGGACAGCGTTTCCGCAGCGACTGGACCGGCCGGGACGATAGGGAAGGGCTGTTCGGCTTCCGCCTCAATGCCGCGCCGAAAACCCGGATCGACCTGTTCGTGGCAGGCCGCCATGTCATCGCGGACGCCGGGTCCGGCGCGCTGCGCACGGGCCTGCGTTCCGACATGGAGCGCGACGGCACGATCATCGTCACCGAGGCCGGGCAAAGCTGGTTCTTCACGCAGAACCCGCCAGTCAAGGCAGGCGGCGCCGCCGCTTCCGACGGCGCGATCCTCTCGCCCATGCCGGGCCGCATCATCGCCGTCGCCGTTGCGAAGGGCGCCAAGGTCGCCAAGGGCCAGAAACTCGTCACGCTGGAGGCGATGAAGATGGAACATAGCCTCACCGCGCCCTTCGACGGCGTGGTGGCGGAACTGGACGCGACCGAAGGCGGTCAGGTCAGCGAAGGCACGCTGCTGGTGCTGGTGGAACGGGAGGAAGACTGATGGCGGGCCGCTTTTATGACGAATGGACCATCGGCGACCGGATCGAACATGAAATCCGCCGCACGGTGACGGAGACCGACAATCTCCTCTTCTCCACCATGACCCATAATCCACAGCCCCTGCACCTGGACGCCGAAGCCGCGAAAGCCTCCGAATTCGGCCAGATCCTCGTCAACGGCACCTTCACCTTCGCGCTGATGGTGGGCCTGTCGGTAGGCGAAACGACCTTGGGCACGCTGGTCGCCAATCTGGGCTATGACAGGCTGGTCATGCCCAAGCCCGTCTTCATCGGCGACACGATGCGGGCCGACAGCGAAGTGACCGATCTCAAGGAAAGCCGTTCCCGCCCCGAAGCGGGCATCGTGACATTCACGCATCGGCTCATTAACCAGCGGGACGAAATCGTCTGCCAATGCCTGCGCATGGCGCTGCTGAAGAAGAGGCCCGCATGAAGCTCCGCTCGCTGCTTTTCGTCCCCGCCGACCGCCCGGAACGCTTCGCCAAGGCGGCGGCCAGCGGCGCCGACGCCATCATCCTGGACCTGGAGGATTCGGTCGCCCCGGAGCGTAAGGCCTTCGGACGGGAAGCGATTGCCGAATGGCTGGCGTCCCCCCGCGATTGCACGGCCTTCGTCCGGGTGAACCCGCTGGACGGCGATCACACCCGCGCCGACCTGTCCGCCGCACTGTCCGCCGCGCCCGACGGGATCATGCTGCCCAAGGCGGAAGGGGCGGAAAGCATCCGGACCCTAATCGCCCTGGCCGACGGCGCGAACGTGCCGCCGATCCTGCCCATCGCGACGGAAACCCCCGCCGCCCTCTTCGAACTGGGCAGCTTTCGTCAGGTGCGCGACAGGCTGGCGGGCCTGACCTGGGGGGCGGAGGATCTGCCCGCATCCATCGGCGCGTCGACGTCCCGCGAGGAGGATGGCCGCTACACCGCGCCCTTTGAAATGGCGCGCAGCCTGACGCTGTTCGCCGCCCATGCCGCGGGCGTCCCCGCCATCGATACCGTCTTCCCCCGGATCGAGGCGATGGACGATCTCAAATCCTATATCGGACGAGCGCGGCGCGACGGCTTCACCGGCATGATGGCGATCCACCCGGTGCAGGTAGCCGTCATCAACGAAGGCTTCACCCCGACCGACGCGGAAATCGCGCGCGCCAGGGCCGTGGTCGACGCGTTCGCCGCCAATCCCGGCGCTGGAGTCCTGAAGCTGGACGGCAAGATGATCGACCGGCCCCACCTGGTCCAGGCGCAGCGTATTTTGGGTGCGGCGGAATGAAAAAAGACCGTTGCATGGCCGCAATCGCTCGCTTATAGGCTGCCCACCTTCAAGGGGCCGTAGCTCAGCTGGGAGAGCGCGTCGTTCGCAATGACGAGGTCAGGGGTTCGATCCCCCTCGGCTCCACCATTTTCTTCCCATTGTTTTCACTGGATAAATTCCCCCGTGCGGGGAACGCCGCTCAATCGGCGAGCGGCAGCGCCGTCGTCGACTTGATCTCCTGCATGGCGAAGGAAGAGCTGACGTCGTGCAGCGGCGCGACATGGATCAGCTTGCGGTAGATGCGGTCATAATCCGCGATGTCGCGCGCGACGATCTTCAGCAGATAGTCGATCTCGCCGCTCATGCGATAAAATTCGACCACCTCCGGTATGCGGGCAATACCCTCGGCAAAGGCCTGAAGCCACTCGTCCGTGTGCTGCGCCGTCCGCACCGCCACCATCACCGTCACGTCCAGCCCCAGCTTCTCCCGGTTCAGGATGGTCACCCGCCGTTCGATCAGCCCCTCGCGCTCATAGCGCTTGATTCGCTTCCAGCACGGCGTCTGCGACAAACCCACGCGCTCGGCGATTTCGGAAATTGGAGTGGTGGCATCCTGCTGAAGAATCGCCAAAATCCGCCGGTCTACTGGATCGAGGGAAATGTTCTCCAAATTCGGCTCCTATATAGATTGAAATGCTCCATTAGCGGAAAATGAGAGATAATATAAGAACCAATTTCCCTGCATAACCGCCTATTTGTCGGCCCAAGGCTCCGCATAGGGAAATCAGCATGTTCAAACGCATATTCCTAGATCATCCGCATCAGGTCGGCGAAACCTATTTTGAACATCTGCGCGCCGCGGGCAGCTTCGGCACCGACATGGTGGTGGCCGGGGTCGCCTGCCTCGTCCATGCGATCCTGCCGAACCTGTTCACCAAAACGGGCAGCGACGCGGTTGCCCGCCTGCATGACCGCATGGTCGTGAACCGCCGGTCGAAGGTGGAAGGCGAAGCGGCGAAGGCGGCGAGGCCGTAGGCCATGGCGAACATATTGGCGGCGGATCTCTATTGCGACATACCCGCCGACACGCGCCATCGCTGGCGGGAATATGTTCCCGGCCTGACGGTCGTGCTGCTCGGCACGCTGGCCGCAGGCTTCCTGTCGGATCATTATGGCGCGCCGCTGACGCTGATGGCCCTGCTGCTGGGGCTGGCGCTGAATTTTCTGTCGACCGACAAGCGGCTTCTGCCGGGGCTGGGATTCGCGTCGCGCACATTGTTGCGGTGGGGTATCGTGCTGCTCGGCATGCGGGTGACCGCCGCGCAGATCGCCGATCTGGGGCCGGTCGCCCTGCTTTGCGTGATCGCCATCGTGGCGCTGACCATCGGGTCTGGCGTGCTGGCCGCGCGCTGGCTTAAGCTCGGCACGAATTTCGGGCTGCTCGCGGGCGGATCGGTCGCGATTTGCGGGGCAAGCGCCGCCATGGCGCTCGCCACCACCCTGGGCTCGCGCCGGGTGAACGACGCCAATCTGTCGCTGGTGCTGGTCGGAATCTCGGCCATGAGCGCGACGGCGATGATGCTCTATCCGGTGGCCGCGCACATGCTCGGCCTGTCGGACATGCAGGCCGGTTTCCTGCTCGGCGCGTCCATCCATGACGTCGCCCAGGCGCTGGGCGCGGGCTATGCCTATTCGGTCGGCGCCGGACAGATCGCCGCCATCGTCAAGCTCAGCCGCGTTGCCTTGCTCGCGCCGATCCTGGCGATCATCACCCTCTTCCTGCGCGACGAAAGGCGGGAACGCATCGGCGTGCCATGGTTCGTGGTGGGCTTTTTCGGCCTGGCGGGCGTCAATTCGCTGGGCCTGATCCCGTCGGTGGCCGCCGGCTTGTCGACCCAGGCGGCCAGCGCCTTCCTCGCCGCGGCGGTCACCGCCACCGCCATCCGCTCGCCATTGGCCAGCCTGATGAAAACGGGGGCCAGGCCCATTCTGACCATATTGGCGGCCACCATCGTGGCCTTCCTATTGTCCCTGCTTGCGGCCTTGTTGGCGATCCGCTGATCTTCGCCGATATCGGGGTGGGCCGCTGGCCCACCCCTCAGACCGTGTGGACAATTCGAAATGTCGGAAAATGGCCAATAGCGGACATCAATTCCTCCCTACGCGCAGCGTGGGGAGGGGGACCGCCGCCGAAGGCGGTGGTGGAAGGGAAATACGCAGGTCGTGCCCCATTCCCCTCCACCAGCCTCCGGCCGGTCCCCCTCCCCATCTCCCGATGGGGAGGAATAGGATGGGTCCGTTTTGCACCCAAATCACTCAGCCCGGCGAGTCTGGAATCTGTCCACGTTGCCTGGGCTGAATGTCGAACAGCCTACGCCTTACAGGCCATCCAGCCCCTTGCTCACCAGGATGTTCACAGCAACCCGGCGGTTCTGCGCCTTGCCTTCCGCAGTATCGTTGCTCGCCAGCGGATCCGCTTCGGACATGCCGGTGGGCGTCAGCATGCGATAGGGCTTCCAGCCGCAGGCCTGCTGCAGATAATTGACGACCCGCCCGGCGCGCTTTTCGCTCAGCACCTGGTTGAAGTCTTCGTCGCCCGTGGAATCGGTATAGCCCACCACCAGCAGCAGCGCGTTGCTCATCCCCTCGGCCGTCGCGGCCGCCGCGCAAAGGTCGTTCTTCGCCTGCGCCGACAGCACCGCCTTGCCGGTGTCGAAATTCACGTTGGTCGTGCTTTTCACATTATACTGGTCGATCTCGCCCATGCGCCCGCGTAGCGCGGCGGTGGCGGCGGTCTGTTCCTCGAAGCCCTGGGCCGTGCCGTTGTGGATCATCGACGCGGTCTTCAGATCCTTGTTCTGCAAATTGATCTGGCTCGCCAGCAACCCGCCGCCGGTCTGCAATGTCTTCACCGTGACCGGCAGGCCGTTCAGCAGCGACGTCGCGGCCAGTTTGTTGCGGTTCAGGCCGAACAGGCCCTTGCTGGCGCTGATCTTGGTGGCGTCATCGATCTGGATGACGGATTTGCTGCCGTCGGCGGCCGTGACCTGCATCTTGTCGCCGCTGCGCGCTGAAATAATGCCCTTGATTTCCGGCCCCGCGACCTTCTCCGCAGGCAGATAGGCGGTCGCCGAAACGTCGGCGGACGGGGCCGCCGGGGCGTCCTGCGTCTGCGCGGAGAGGCTGCCCGACGCGGCGCCGGACAGCAGGGCGATCATCAAGAGATATTTGGGGCTTCTGGAAATGACGTTCATCATCACGCTACTCCTTGAAATGGACCAGTCGGGCCTGCTTTTGCCGCAGCTTTTCGTCCGACTGCCGTCCGCGTGATGGCGTGTTCAGCGGTCAGAACCCCTCCTATTCGTCTTCGTAAAAATGTCGGCATGACGCCACGGATGGCGCCATGGCTTCTGCCTGTTCAGATTAACCTTGCCCGCACATGAACGGGCGGTCCGCCCCGAAGCCGGTGCAGGCAATCGGAGTGCATCGTGCGACGAACGGAGGCTCAACCTGCGCAGTTGCTCAGTTTGCCCCGAACGACGGCGCCTCAAGCCGCAGGGCAGGGCCCGCTACTGTCCCGCACCACCAGCGCATGGGGCAGCATCAACGGGGCCTGCGAACCGGCGTCCTTCTTGCGGAAGGACGGATCGACCAATATGTCCACGGCGGCGGCCGCCATTTCCGCCTTGGGCTGGCGAATGGTCGTGATCTGCGGCCATGCGGCGCGGGAAGATGCCGCATCGTCGAATCCGGCGACGGACAATGCATCGGGCACCGCTATGCCCAGTTTCATCGCCGTGATCAGCACCCCCAGCGCCATATCGTCATTGCAGGCGAAGACGGCGCTTGGCCGGTCGGCGCGGTTCAGCAACGCCTCACCCAATTCCAGCCCCGACCGGAAACTGAAGTCGCCGCGCACAACGGCCCGCTCGTCCACCGCAATCCCCGCAGCCGCCATCGCCGCGCGAAATCCCTCTTCCCGCCGGGCCGACGCGCTGTGGCTGACCGGTCCCTGCACCAGCGCGATGTGGCGATGGCCGAGGCCAATCAGATGCTCGGTCATCTCCCGCGCCGCGCCCCGGTCGTCCATCCGCACCGCGCCCGACCCGCCCGGCTCGCCCGAAGGGGCGATCAGCACATGGGGCACGTCCGCCTCCCGGAACAGGTCGATCAATTCAGCGACATCGCAAATCGGCGGGGCGACGATGGCGCCGTCCAGCCTCAGGCTGGTGATGCTGTTGCGGACATGGTCCTTCCAGTCCGGTTGATGGAGGTCGACCGGTTCCACCACCAGATGATAGCTGCGCTCCCGGCAGCGCAGCAGCGCGCCATGCTGCACATCGGCGGCATAGCCCGACACGGGGTCGTCGATGAACAGCCCCAGCAGATAGGATCGCGAACTGGAAAGGCTGCGGGCAAAGGCGTTGGGCCGGTAATTGAGTTCGGCGACGACGCGCTGCACCGCCTCCCTTATTTCGGGACGGACATGGTCCTCGCCATTGATGACGCGGGAAACCGTCTTGGGGGAGACGCCTGCGCGGGCCGCGACATCCTTGATCGTGACGATGCTCATGAACGGCTCTCCAGCGGCTGCGCGCACAGGGCCGCGAACCGGCCAACAAGGGCATAGCAGGCGGCGGGCAGGACCAGCGCGGGCAGCAACGCCGTCGCATCCGCCAGCGCCCCCGTCAGTAGCGGCACGACCGCCCCTCCGACCACCGCCATGCACAGCCACATGGACGCGACCGGCGCTTCCCGTTCGTCTTCGGGCAGGGCGAGGGCGTAGATGGTGGGATACATGATGGCGTTGCACAGCCCCACCGCCAGCAGCGCGCAGGCGCCAGCCCCGCCCGGCAGAAATATCGCCGCGACCGTCAAAAGGCCCGCCCCCAAGGCAACCCCCATCAGCAGCCGAGCCTCCGCGACCCGCCGCATCGCCCACGCGCCCAGGAAACGCCCGACCATCGCGCCGCCCCAATAAAGGCTGACCAACTGCCCGGCCAGCACGGGCGCTGCCCCCAGCCGGTCCGGCCGCATCAGCACGGTGGGCAGCAGCGCGCCGATCGCCACCTCCGCCCCCACATAGACGAAGATCGCCGCCGTGCCCCAGCGCAGACGGCGGGACCGCATCACCCGGAACATCTGCCCGACCGCAACGAAGCGCCGCGACCCGCTCTCCTCCAGCAAGGCGCGGTTGCGGAAATAGGCGAAGGCCAGCAGCCCCGTGACCAGCGCCGTCGCCAGGAAGGGCAGGGCGGCATCTCCACGCCGCGCCTGCGGGTCCAACTCGCCCAGCAGCAGCGGAGCGCTCAGCAACGGGCCCGCCACGGTCCCCAGCGAATTGAAACCCTGAAGCAGCGTCAGCCGCCGCGCCGCGCCCCGCGACGGCCCGATCACCGCGACCACGGTGTTGGACGCGATCTGAAGGAAGGTCTGCCCCGCCGAAACCAGCAACAAAGCCCCCAGCACCATGGCGAAGGAAAGCGCCGCCTGCGCCAGCGTCAGCGCCAGGCATCCCGCCGTCATCACCGCCAACCCCGCGACGATGGCCCGCATATAACCGGCCCGCACGATGGCCCAGGTGATCGGCAGCGCGAAGATCATATAGCTGGAATGAAAGGCCATCTGCACCAGCAGCGCGCCCTTATAATCCAGATCCAGCATCAGCTTGAGCTGCGGCACCAGCAGGCTGACCGATGATGTCAGGAATCCGCCGATGAAAAACACGCCGACCGACAGCCGGAAAAGGCGGCTGGCGACCTGCTCATGATCGGAAAGGGGCGGGGATGACGTGATGGCCACCATGGAAAGAGGCTTTGGCTGAACCTTGGACAAGAGAGTGAAACCGGCAAAGCCCGTTCGGCGCAATATGGCAATATGTGACAACGATGTCAAAAATCCTGTTGACATCGTTGTCAGGCTTTGGTCAATACGCGTCCCACAGACCATCCGGTCCAGGGAGAAGATGATGAAAAGCATTGCGCTGGCCGCAGGCACCGCGCTTGCATCCGCAACCTTGTGGATGACCCCCGCTTTCGCGCAGGAAGCAGCCGCCCCCCAGGCGGCGGCCCAGCCCGATTATGGCAGCGATATCATCGTGACGGCCACCCGCCGCGAAACCACGCTGCAATCGACGCCGCTCGCTGTGTCCGCCTTCGGCCAGGCGCAGCTCGACCGGCAGCAGGTGAAGGACGTCACCGACCTTGCCCGATTCGTCCCCTCGCTCCAGTTCAACCAGCAGGGCGACCAGTCGGCGGTGCTGCTGACGCTGCGCGGCATCGGCAATGACAGCGCCTATACCGAAGTGGCCGACCCCGAAGTCGCCATCTATGTCGACGGCATCTATTCGCCCCGTTCGCAGGGCGCCTCCGTGCTGATGTACGACATGGAGCGCGTCGAAGTGCTGCGCGGCCCGCAGGGCACGCTGTTCGGCCGCAACGCGACCGTCGGCGCATTGAGCCTCATCTCCGCCAAACCCAAGCTCGGCCAGTTCGAAGGCAATGTGGAGGTCACCGCCGGCAATTACGACCGTCTGGGCGTGCGCGGCGCGATCAACATCCCCGTCACCGACACGCTGGCCTTCCGGGTCGCCTTCGTCACCGACCGGCATGACGGCTATGCCGATTTCCAGCCCGCGCCCGACGTCCCCGGCATCAACCGTTCGGCCTTCGTCACTACCGGCAAGAAATATTATGCCGCCGACCAGCAGTCGGGCCGCGTATCCATGCTCTGGCAGCCCAGCGAGCGCTTTAGCTGGAACCTGTCGGCGGAAGGCTTCCTCGACAATGGCGCGCCGGTCATCGGCCTGCTCCAGACGCCGCGCCCCGGCACGAAGCGCTGGTCGACGCTCAGCGACACCGCGCCCGACACGGACCGCTATTCGGTCGCCGTCCGCAGCACGATGAACTACGACGTCACCGACGGCATCCAATTGAGCTATATTGCGGGCTGGTCGCGGATCGGCGGCTCGACGCAGACCGACGCGGACGCGGGCGCGCTGCCGCCCACCGGTCAGGTCGACGCGGACGGCAACGACCTGCCGCTCGGCGCCTTCGGGGAAAACCGCACGCTCTCCTCCCGCTATGATTTCCAGAGCCATGAGCTTCAGTTGAAATCGACCGGCGAGCAGGCGGTCGACTGGATATTGGGCGCCTATTACAGCCATGAAAAGAACCGCATCCGCTTCGACATCGACCAGCGGAACGGTTATCGCGACGGCACTTTCAGTTGGGCGGGCAGCTTCATCCAGGCCAATCGCCAGATCGACAGCCGCGCCGTCTTCGGCCAGGCGGTCTGGCATGTGACGGATGCGCTGCGCGTGACCGGCGGCCTGCGCTACACTTCGGACAAGAAGGAGGATATTGGCGGCCGCAACGTGACCTTCTCCGGCTGCCCCGCGACCCTGCCCGCCGATGCGTGCCAGGGCGGCATCTTCGGCGCCTATCCCGGCGCGACGGCGGATGAACTGGTGGCGCTGCTCCCCGGCTTCTCCATCTCCAGCAACGACGTGAAGGGCAAGTGGGACAAGCTCACCTATCTCGCCCGCGTCGATGCCGACCTGGCGGAAGACGTGCTGGGCTATGCCAGCATCTCCACCGGCTTCAAGTCGGGCAATATCCAGGACAATGCCGGGCTGACCGATCCGGAAACGCTCACCAACTATGAAGTCGGCCTGAAGTCGCGCTTCCTCGACCGCCGCGTGACGCTGAACCTTGCCGCCTATTATAGCGACTTCAAGGGCTATCAGGTGAACCAGGCCGTCACCTTCCGCGACGATCAGGGCAATGTGGTGCGCAGCCAGATGATCACCCAGAATGCGAAGGGCGCGAAGGCCTATGGTCTGGAGGCCGAACTGATGGCGAACCTGACCGACAATGACCGGCTGCAATTCTCCGGCACGCTCCAGAAGACGAAGCTGGAGGAACTGGAGAGCGTCGACGGCCGCCTCTATGACGGGGGCAAGCTGTCCTCCATCGCCCAGCTCAAGGGCAATGAACTGGCGCATGCCCCGCGCTTCTCGGCCACGCTCAGCTATGAGCATGATTTCGAACTGGCGAGCGGCGCGAAGATCACCCCGCGCTTCACCACCCATTATGAGACGAAGAGCTGGCTCAGCTACTTCAACGGCGACGCCAACCCGTTCGTCAATCCCAACGATCCGGCCGACAATATGCCTGATCGCGGCACCAACGGCACCGATTGGGACCGGCAGAAGGCCTATTTCCGGTCGGACGCGTCGATCCGCTTCCTGTCGCCGGACCAGAAATATTCGGTCGAGGCCTTCGTCCAGAATATCGAAAACGGCCGCATCCGCACTGGAGCGGGAGCCTTCGGCGCGCCGCGCTACGACCCGGTGTTCCTCTCCAACCTCCAGCCCCCGCGCACCTGGGGCGTGCGGGCCCGCGCCAACTTCTAGGGGCAGGTTCCTGGTGACGACCGGCATGCCCCCCTGGCCGGATCGTCATCACGGGCGGCGGAAGGGCCGAATGGCCTTCCGCCGCCCCCATCTCCCCCTATCGAAGAGTATCCCGATGACGCGCAAGCTGCTGATCGCCTCCCTCCTGCTGGGCGTCGCGGGCATGGCCCATGCCCGGACGCCCCCGTCCACCGTCGCGGGCAGCAACCGCGCCTTGTCGGCGGAGGCGCGCGCGCAGGCGCTGGTCGCCGCCATGACGACGCAGGAAAAGCTGGCGATCATCCACGGCTATTTCCCGCCGCTGGCCAAGCCCGCCGAACCCATCGCCATGATCCCGTCGGCCGGTCACATCCCTGGCATCCCGCGTCTCGGCATCCCGACCCTGCGCGAAAGCGACGCCAGCCTGGGCGTCGCCAACCAGATCGAACAGCGCAAGGGCGACACGGCCACGGCTCTGCCCGCCAGCCTGGCCACCGCCGCCACCTTCAACCCCGCGCTTGCCTATGCGGGCGGCGCGATGATCGGGGCGGAGGCGCGGGCGAAGACATTCAACATCCTGCTCGCGGGCGGCGTCAACCTGACCCGCGACCCGTGGAACGGCCGCAATTTCGAATATCTGGGCGAAGACCCGCTGCTGGCCGGGGTGATGGCGGGCGAACATATTCGCGGCGTCCAGAGCAACCATATCGTCTCCACCATCAAGCATTTCGCGCTCAATTCGCAGGAAACCGGCCGCACCGTGCTGGACGCCCGCATCGGCAAGGCGGCGCTGCGCGAAAGCGACCTGCTGGCCTTCCAGATCGCGACGGAGATCGGCGATCCCGCCTCCGTCATGTGCGCCTATAACAAGGTGAATGGCGACTATGCCTGCGAAAATGACTGGCTGCTCAACAGCGTCCTGAAACAGGATTGGGGCTATAAGGGCTGGGTCATGTCCGACTGGGGCGCGGTCCATTCGACGGAGAAGGCGGCGCTGGGCGGGCTGGATCAGGAATCCGGGCAGGAACTGGACGACGCCATCCATTTCGGCCAGCCGTTCGAGGACGCCTATCGGGCTGGCCGCATCCCTGCGGCGCGGCTGGACGACATGGTGCGGCGCATCCTTTACGGCGTCATCGCCAGCGGCCTGATGGACGACCCCGTCCCGGAAAGCCCGCGCCAGATCGACTATGCCGCCCATGCCGACATCGCCCAGCGCGCTGCGGGAGAGGGCATCGTCCTGTTGAAGAATGAGGGCGACCTGCTGCCGCTCGCGAAAAGCGCGCGGCGGATCGTCCTGATCGGTGGCCATGCCGATGTTGGAGTGCTGTCGGGCGGCGGATCGTCACAGGTCCGCTCCGTCGGCGGGGCCCCGGTCGAAATTCCGCTGACGAAGGGCGCGGCGGCCTCCTTCGCCCGCATGACGTGGCACGCTTCCTCGCCGTTGAACGCGATCCGCGCCCTCGCCCCGCAGGCGGAGGTCAGCTATGTCGACGGCAGCGACCCACGGGCAGCGGCGGAGGCGGCGCGCCGCGCCGACCTCGCCATCGTCTTCGGCTGGCAATGGCAGACCGAGGCGCAAGACCCCGAAAATATGCGCCTGCCCGACAATCAGGACGCGCTGATCGACGCGGTCGCCACGGCCAACCGCAAGACCATCGTCGTGCTGGAAACGGGCGGCCCGGTGGAGATGCCCTGGATCGCAAAGGTTCCGGCGCTGGTGCAGGCCTGGTATCCCGGCCAGCGCGGCGGCGAAGCCATCGCGAATATCCTTTTCGGTGATGTGGCGCCTTCGGGTCGCTTGCCCATCACCTTTCCGGTGCGGGCCGATCAGGCGCCGCGCCCGGAACCGGCGGGCCTGGCCGAACTGCACGCGGCTGAGGCCCGCCGGGATGCCGGGGACAAGACCAATTACGGCATGACCGGCGGTGTCGCGCCCTTCGCGGTCGACTATCCGGAGGGCGCGGAGGTCGGCTATCGCTGGTATGCGATGAAGGGGGTGAAGCCGCTTTTCCCCTTCGGCCATGGCCTGACCTATACCCGCTTCACCTACGCCAATCTGACGGTGCAGGACGGCGCGGCCCTGACCGTCAGCTTCGACGTCACCAATGCGGGCAGCCGCGCGGGCGCCGACGTGCCGCAACTCTATGTGCAGGCGCGGGGCAGCGCGGGTATCGCCGCCTGGCGGCTTGCGGGCTTCGACAAGCTCAGCCTGTCCCCCGGCGAAACCCGCCGCGTCACCATGACCGTCGACCCGCGCCTGATCGCCCGGTTCGAGGAAGGGAAGGGCTGGCGGCTCGACAGCGGCGACTATGCGCTGGCGGTCGGCCATCATGCAGGCGACGCAACGCTCAAGGGCGTGGCGAAACTGGATGCCCTCAGCCTGAAACCATAATAGAGACTATGTTAGGAGACGCCATGACCATCGGCCTTTCGCCCGTTTCCCTGACCGCGCTGACGCTCCTGCTCGCCACTGCCGCAACCGCGCAGCAACCCGCCGCCTCGGTCGCCCATCCCGAACTCTGGCCGAAGGTCGCCGCCCAGCCCAAACGCGACCCCGCCGTCGAAAAGCGCGTCGAAGCGCTGCTGAAAAGCATGTCGGTGGAGGATAAGGTCGGCCAGATCATCCAGGTCGACATCGGCTCCATCACCCCCGCCGACGTGCGCACTTACAAGATCGGCTCGGTCCTGAACGGCGGCAATAGCGGCCCCTATGGCGATGAATATGCCTCCCCCGCCAAATGGCTCCAACTGGCCGACGAATATTATGACGCCTCCATGGCGCGCACCGGCAAAGGCCCGAAAATCCCGATCATCTGGGGCACGGACTCCGTTCACGGCAACAACAATATCGTCGGCGCCACGCTCTTCCCCCACAATATCGGTCTGGGCGCGGCCCGCGATCCCGCGCTGATCCGCGAAATCGGCCGCATCACCGCGCTGGAGACGGCGGCGGCTGGCCTCGACTGGACCTTCGCCCCGACGCTGGCCGTGGTGCAGGACGACCGCTGGGGCCGCACCTATGAAAGCTACGGGGAAGAGCCGCAGATCGCCGCCGACTATGCGGGCGCCATGATAGAGGGCGTGCAGGGCAGGGTCGGCACGAAGGACTTCCTCGCCCCCGACCATCTCATCGCCACCACCAAGCATTTCCTGGGCGACGGCGGCACCGGCGGCCGCGACCAGGGGGACACGAAAGTGCCCGAAGAGGTGCTGCGCGACGTCCATCTGGGCGGCTACCCCGCCGCGATCGAGGCGGGCACCCAGTCGGTCATGGCCAGCTTCTCAAGCTGGAACGGCGAAAAGATGAGCGGCAACCAATCGCTGCTGACCGGCGTGCTGAAGGACCGCATGGGCTTCGACGGCTTCGTCGTCGGCGACTGGAACAGCCATGGCCAGGTGCAGGGCTGCTCCAACGAGGATTGCCCGCAGGCGATCAACGCCGGGCTGGACATGTTCATGTATTCCGGCTCCGGCTGGAAGCAGCTTTACGACAATACGCTGCGCGAAGCGAAGGACGGCACCATCCCGGCGGCGCGGCTGGACGACGCCGTGCGGCGCATCCTGCGCGTCAAGGTCCGCGCCGGAACCTTCGACCGCGGCCGCCCCTCCACCCGTGCCTTTGCGGGCCGGTTCGACGCCATCGGCTCCGCCGACCACCGCGCCGTCGCCCGCCGCGCCGCGCGCGAATCGCTGGTGCTGCTCAAAAATGAGGGCGTCCTGCCGCTCAAGGCCAATGCCAACATCCTCGTCGCGGGGGAGGCCGCCGACAGCATCAGCCAGCAGGCGGGCGGCTGGTCGATCACCTGGCAGGGGATCGACGTGCCCAATTCCGCCTTCCCCAACGCCCAGTCGATCTGGAAGGGGATAGAGGAGGCGGTGAAGGCGGGCGGCGGCACGGCGCGCTACGCCCCCGACGGCCGCTTCACGCAAAGGCCCGACGCCGCCATCCTCGTCTTCGGCGAAAAACCCTATGCCGAATTCAAGGGCGACGTGCCCAATCTGGAATATAGCCCCGGCGACAAGCAGGATCTGGAGATTCTGCGCCGCTTCAAGGCGGCGGGCGTGCCGGTCGTCGCGGTGTTCCTGTCGGGCCGCCCGCTCTGGGTGAATGCGGAACTCAACGCCTCCGACGCCTTCGTCGCGGCCTTCCTGCCCGGCAGCGAGGGCGGCGGCGTGGCCGACCTGCTGTTCGCCGGTCCCGACGGTAAGCCGCGCCACGATTTCCGGGGCAAGCTCAGCTTCTCCTGGCCCAAACGCCCCGACCAATATGTGCTGAACCGCCGCGACGCGGGCTATGACCCGCTCTTCCCCTTCGGCTACGGCCTCAGCTACGCCCAGCCCGGCAAGGTCGGCAAACTGGACGAAAGCCGCCCGGCGGGCATGGCGGCGGCCACCCCCGGCACCTTCTACGGACGCGGCCAGACGCCGCCGGGCTGGTCCATAGAGGCGGAGGGCGTCACCCAGAGCGGCGTCGACCGCCGCGCGCAGGAGGACAGCCGCCGCTTCGTCTGGAGGGGGGCAGGGCAGGTCGCCTTCACCGCCCCCCGCGCCATCGACCTCTCCCGCGAGAGCAACGGCGAAATCAGCCTGGTCGTCGAATATAAGGCGGAATCCAAGCCGGCGGGCAAGCTGACCGCTGGCCTGCAAAGCGGCGGCAAAACCGTCGAACTGCCGATAGGAAACAGCATTTCCTCCGCCAGGGCAGGGGAGTGGACCCGGCTCGCCATCCCGCTGCAATGTTTCGCCAAGCGCGGCGCGGACATGCAGGCCGTCACCGCGCCGCTGGTGCTGCGATCCACCGGCGCGGCCGACATCAGCATCTCCGACGTGAAGCTGGACTATGTCAGCATGCCGATGGACGCGTGCGGCGACACGCCCTGATCGGCGGAAGGGACTTTACCGCTGGCGACCGCAAAGCCTATTGCGGTTCCATGACAGAACAAGTTCCAGAGAGCCGCGCCGCCGCCACAGCGGTGATCCTGCGCAATCGCCCCGGCGCGGCCCCGGAAATATTGATGATGGAACGGGCGTCCAGCATGGCCTTCGCGGCGGGCGCGCTGGTCTTTCCGGGCGGCGCCGTGGATGCGGGCGATCATGCCTTGGCGGAAAGGATCGCGGGCGGCCTGCCGCTGGACGAAGCGGCGGCCCGCATCGCCGCGATCCGCGAGACGCTGGAGGAAAGCGGCCTCGCCATCGGCTTCACCCGCCCGCCGGAACCGGACCGGATCGCGACGATGCGACGGGCGCTGATCGAAGGCGCGGCTCTTGGCGATATATTGAACGCCCATGGACTGGAAGTCGCGCTGGACGCGCTGCTGCCCTTCGCCCGCTGGCACCCCGCCCGGCTGGAGCGGGTGCGGCGCGTGTTCGACACCCGCTTCTACCTCGTCCAGGCGCCAGAAGGGCAGGCGGCGAGTGTCGATGAAACCGAAAATGTCCAGCTTTTCTGGAGCGCCGCGGCCGAAACCCTGGCCCGCTGCGACCGTGGGGAAGGGCAGATCATCTTCCCGACGCGGCGCAATCTGGAACGGCTGGCCCAATTTACCAGCTTCGACGACCTCGCGGCCCACGCCCTGTCCATCCCGGTCGAAAAGGTAACGCCCTGGCAGGAGGAGAGAGATGGCGAAACGCATCTCTGCATTCCCACCCATCTCGGTTACCCTATCACATCCGAATCCCTGCAAACCGCCCGCCGCACCTGAAATCGCCACCGACCGTCGGCGTGGTCGGCGAACCTATCCAAGTCCTCCCCATCGCAAGATGGGGAGGGGGACCAGCCGCAGGCTGGTGGAGGGGAATTTACGCAGGTCGTGCCCCTTTCCCATCCCATGCCACGCAAGGAGATTTAACGCACCAACACCCTATCCCGCGCCTTGCAGCTTGTCCTGCGTCCGCGTCGCGAAATCGCCCGCGTCATGGCGTTCGCGCAACTGCTCCTCCAGCGGACCCATCGCCTTGTTGACCATCCGCCCCCGCTTCACTGCGGGCCGCGCATCGATCTGCTTCGCCCAGCGCTGCACATTGCTGTAGCTGCCGACGTCCAGAAACTCCGCCGCATCATAGGCGCGGCCCAGCGCGACCCCGCCATACCAGGGCCAGATCGCCATGTCCGCGATCGTATATTCGTCGCCCGCAATATATTCATGCTCGGCCAGTTGCCGGTCCAGCACGTCCAACTGCCGCTTCGCCTCCATCGCATAGCGGTTGATCGCATATTCGAACTTCTCCGGCGCATAGGCGTAGAAATGGCCGAAGCCCCCGCCCAGCAACGGCGCGCTGCCCATCTGCCAGAACAGCCAGTTCAGCGTCTCCGTCCGCCTGGCCGGGTCGGTCGGCAGGAAAGCGCCGAACTTCTCCGCCAGATAGACCAGGATCGACCCGGATTCGAACAGCCGCTGCGGCGGCGATGCGCCATGATCCATCAGCGCCGGAATCTTGCTGTTCGGATTGATCGAAACGAAACCGCTGCCGAACTGGTCGCCTTCATTGATGCGGATCAGCCAGGCGTCATATTCCGCATCCTTGCCCGCCTCCAGCAACTCCTCCAGCATGATCGTCACCTTCTGCCCATTGGGCGTGGCGAGCGAATAAAGTTGCAGCGGATGCTTGCCGACCGGCAGCACCTTATCATGGGTCGGCCCCGCGACCGGCCGGTTGATATTGGCGAAGGCGCCCCCGCTTTCCTTGTCCCAGGTCCAGACGCGCGGCGGAATATAGCTTTTCTCGGTCATGCAGGCGTTTCCTTCGAAGCCGTGAATGGGAATGGGGGATATTGCGGCCTAGGTAAGGATGGTCGCCGTCTGGCGCAAACCCGGCGATCAAAAAAGACGGTGGGACGACTGGGCCGTTTCCACCGGTGCGGGGTGGAAAAAATTTCCGCACCGCTCTTGATCGCCCATTTTCCCCGTCCATATGAAACGGCGCTGGCACTCCCCGAAAGGGAGTGCTAACAGGCACGGGTTCATCGGGAGAAGGAGCCGGAGTCGCCCTCCATGGGCGGTTCCACCTTATCCTATTTAACGTCGTAAAGAGGGAAAGGCACTCAACATGGCATTTCGTCCGTTGCATGACCGCGTTCTCGTCCGCCGCGTGGAAGCGGAAGAGAAGACTGCCGGCGGCATCATCATCCCCGACACCGCCAAGGAAAAGCCGCAGGAAGGCGAAATCGTCTCCGTCGGCACCGGCTCCAAGGCCGAAGACGGCAAGGTGACGCCGCTGGACGTGAAGGCGGGTGACCGCATCCTGTTCGGCAAATGGTCGGGCACCGAGGTCAAGGTCGACGGTGAAGACCTGCTGATCATGAAGGAAAGCGACATTCTGGGCGTCATCGCGTAACTGCGAACCCGATCGTCATTTCCTATTTTGGCGGATTTTCGTGCCCGTAACGGTGTGAACTTCGCAAGATTTGCAATTCTCAAAGAGAGGTAAAAGATCATGGCAGCGAAGGACGTAAAGTTTTCGCGTGACGCTCGTGAGCGCATCCTGCGCGGCGTCGACATCCTGGCCGACGCGGTCAAGGTGACCCTGGGCCCGAAGGGCCGCAACGTCGTCATCGACAAGAGCTTCGGCGCCCCCCGCATCACCAAGGACGGCGTCAGCGTCGCCAAGGAAATCGAACTGAAGGACAAGTTCGAGAATATGGGCGCGCAGATGGTCCGCGAAGTCGCTTCGAAGACCAACGACATCGCCGGTGACGGCACCACCACCGCGACCGTCCTGGCCCAGGCCATCGTCCGCGAAGGCATGAAGTCGGTCGCCGCCGGCATGAACCCGATGGACCTGAAGCGCGGCATCGACCTCGCCGTCGCAAAGGTTGTCGAGGACATCAAGGGCCGTTCCAAGCCGGTCGCCGGTTCGAACGAAGTCGCCCAGGTCGGCATCATCTCGGCCAACGGCGACGTCGAAGTCGGCCAGAAGATCGCCGAAGCGATGGAAAAGGTCGGCAAGGAAGGCGTGATCACCGTGGAAGAGGCCAAGGGTCTCGACTTCGAACTGGACGTCGTGGAAGGCATGCAGTTCGACCGCGGCTACCTGTCGCCCTACTTCATCACCAACCCGGAAAAGATGGCTGTCGAGCTGGCTGATCCGTACATCCTGATCCACGAAAAGAAGCTGTCGAACCTGCAGTCGATCCTGCCGATCCTCGAAGCTGTGGTTCAGTCGGGCCGTCCGCTCCTCATCATCGCTGAGGATATCGAAGGCGAAGCGCTGGCGACCCTGGTCGTCAACAAGCTGCGCGGTGGCCTGAAGGTCGCTGCGGTCAAGGCTCCGGGCTTCGGTGACCGCCGCAAGGCCATGCTGGAAGACATCGCCGTCCTGACCAAGGGCGAAGTCATCTCCGAAGACCTCGGCATCAAGCTTGAGAATGTCACGCTCGGCATGCTCGGCACCGCCAAGCGCGTCACCATCGACAAGGACAACACCACCATCGTCGATGGCGCTGGCGACGGCGAAGCGATCAAGGGCCGCACCGAGCAGATCCGCGCTCAGATCGAGACCACCACGTCCGATTATGACCGCGAAAAGCTGCAGGAGCGTCTGGCGAAGCTGGCTGGCGGCGTTGCCGTCATCAAGGTCGGCGGCGCGACCGAAGTGGAAGTCAAGGAGCGCAAGGACCGCGTCGACGACGCGCTGCACGCCACCCGCGCAGCCGTTGAAGAAGGCATCGTCCCCGGTGGCGGCACGGCTCTGCTGTACGCGACCAAGGCTCTGGAAGGGCTGAAGGGCGCCAACGACGACCAGACCCGCGGTATCGACATCATCCGCAAGGCCATCGAAGCGCCGCTGCGCCAGATCGCCCAGAATGCGGGCGTCGACGGCGCCGTCGTCGCCGGCAACCTGCTGCGCGAGAATGACGAGACCAAGGGCTTCAACGCCGCGACCGACACCTATGAAAACCTCGTCGCCGCTGGCGTGATCGACCCGACCAAGGTCGTCCGCGCCGCGCTGCAGGACGCCGCTTCGGTGGCCGGCCTGCTGATCACGACCGAGGCGACCATCGCCGAACTGCCCGCCGACGACAAGGCGCCGATGGGCATGCCCGGCGGCGGCATGGGCGGCATGGGCGGCATGGACTTCTAAAAACCGACAGCCACGGGCGGGCGCCTGCCCGCCCGTAGTGCGGAAAGTCCTACGCGATATGCAATGAAAAAACCGGCGGAGCGATCCGCCGGTTTTTGTCTCTTCTGGGTGGAAAGCGGCCATTCCTTTTACCCCTCTCCCTTGAGGGAGAGGGCTGCGCAGACTTGGCAGCTTGCTGCCTAGTCGTAGCTGGGTGAGGGGGATGCGGTCCAAGGGACCGCGCGGGCCGCAGGCCCGCACCCCCTCATCCAACTGCGCCTAGCTTCGCTCCGCTCAGCAAGGCTCCGTATCCTTCTCCCTCAAGGGAGAAGGAATGTCTTGGATTGGCCAAAACACTCCACAAACATCCTGCAATCGAAGCTGCCCAGCCTCAGCTGAAAATCCTGTCCTACACATCCATGCCTGGATTAAGCAGGGAATGGCTCTTCGACATGCTGGAAAATCGCGAAGCGATTCCGGCCCCATACCACCCGATTTACTGCCGCAGCCTCTCGATTGCCTGGGCGAGCGCGACATAAAGCTTGCCCATGTCCGACGAAAGGATCGCGACACCCAACGCATTGCCGTCGCGGGCCGACAATATGATCCGCAACATCGATTCGAAATCATGGATATATCGGTTCACATGCTCCTGAAATTCAGGGTCATTGTCATAATGGATCGCGATCTCTCGCGACTCGCCCGCATCCAGCAGCTTCACCGCGCGCCGCGTGAATACGCCGCGATCACCCTTCAGATAGGCTGACCAGGCCGAATCCGTGACGTCGTTGGACAATATCTTGGAAACGTCGATGGCCGTGCTGTTCAGCGATTCGATGATCAGCGCGGAGCGGCGCGCGAAATGGTCGCGGTCGCGGTCCTCGGCGGCGCGCTCGGCCTCCTCGATCCGCGCTTCGACGCTGGCGCTGGTGTCCGCGATGGTCAGAAGCTGGCGGGTCAGCCGGTCGGATGCCTGGTGAGCCGCCTTCACCGCTTCCTCGGCTACGTTGGCGATCGCTTCGATCTGCGCGGCGACCTTTTCGCCGATGACGCGCTGCATCGCTTCTTCGCTGGCGTCGGCGAGCGATTGCGCCGCTTCGGGAATGGCCCGGCTCAGCGCCTGACGAGCGCGTTCGGCGGCCTGATCGGCGGTGTCCTTGACCCGCAGCAGGGCGGTGACGAGCAGCGGCCCCGCCCCCTCGGTAATGCGAGTCGCGTCCTGATGCGCATTGTCGAGCGCCGTGCGCAGCTTTTCCACCAACTGGCGATTGGCGTCGACGCCGCTCTGCGTGCTTTTCAGCCACTCGGTCAGGCGGCGGCCCTGGCCGCGCAGCAGTTCCTCCGCCTCCTGGGTGCGGCCGAGCAGCGCTTCGGAGATCGCCTCCAGCCGCTCCATTTCCGGCGCGGCGCTGTCCAGCAGCGTGCGGCTGGTCTCGATCCGCCCGTTGAACCGCTGGAGCGCGGCCGGGAAGGTCTCGTCCAGTTCCCGCACACTGGAATCGAGCGCCATCATCAACGTCTCCGCGCTGCCGATCAGCCTTTCGGCCGTCAGCCCGCCAGCCGCCAGCGCCGAATCGATGCGCTGCGTTTCCGTCGTCAGCCGGGAAAGGGCGTCGGTAAGCCGCTCATTGCGGGTCAGCGCGGACTGCTCCATCGCCGCGAAGCGCGACTGGGCGGCCTCGATCGCCTCGTCCAGATTGCCTTGCAGGCCGGAAACAAGCGCCCGCTGTCCTTCGACCAGATCGTTGATCTGGTGCAGGCGGCTTTCGATTTCGCCCACATGATCCGCAAGGTTGGTGACGGTTTCATCGCCGATGGCGTCGATGCTGCCGCGCGAACGGGCGATCAGCGCCTCCAGCGTCTCTGTCTGGCGGGCGACGCCTTCGTCCGTCAGCCTGATGCCTTCACGCATTTGCGCAATGGCCGTCTCGACCCGATCATGCAGTTCGGCCTCGATAGCTTCGGCATCGCGGGACAGGATGGAAAGCGCGGACTGGCTGGTCGCCGCGATCCCGGCCTGCGCGCCTTCGATCAGCGATTTGAGCGACAGGGCCTGGGCGGTCAGGTTCGCGTCGACCGCCGCCATGGTTTCCTGCGCCCGGCCATGGGTGGTTTCCAGCCGATGCAGCACGTCGATCTCGACGCGGTTCAATTCCTGCGTCAGCAGGGCGATGACGGATTGGGTCGTCTCCGCAATGTCCGCCTTCGTGCGGTCGGTCAGGTCGCTCAGCGCGACGGATTTCTCCTCAATGTCAAGCCGGCTCTCCTCCATCGCCTTGCGCGCGCTCTGCGCGGTCGCCTCGATCCGGCCCGCCGCCACGTCCGCCATGCCCGTCACTTCCTGCGTCGCGGAACGGGCGGCCTCCTGAATCTCGGTAAGCTGGCCCGACAGGCTCTTGGTCGCTGAAAGCGTGCGGGTGCGGGCATCGTCCGACAGCTCGCCCAGCGTTTGCAGCCGCGCCTCCAGCGTATCGATGCGTTCGGCCAGCGCATGGCCGTTGTCGACGATCTGCGCCGACATGCGGGTGGCGCGATCCTCCAGTTCCGGGATCGATGCGACCAGCGCCTCCATCCGCTGGACCAGCGCAAGCCCGGCGCGCTCGGCGGCCTCGGCGTGCTCCGCGGTGCTGTGGGCGCGGCTCGCGATCAGTTCCGCCGACGCTTCCATATTGCTGCTGGCGGCGGCGCCATAGCTGTCGAGCAGTTCGGCCTGATCCTGCATGGTCTGACGCGCCGTCTCCAACTGGCCGGCGATTCGGCCCAGCCGCAGTTCCAGCAGTTCCGCCTCCGTCCGCAAGGCCCGCGCCGTGTCCAGATAACGGCGCGCCTCGCCACGGCTGTTCCGCACCAACAGCAGATAGCAGACGCCCAGCAGGATCAGGGGAACCAGGATGGTCGCGACCAGGCCCGGCCAGGCCGCGGGACCGGCGCGCCACTGCCCGGACGACAGCGTGGCCCACCCGGCAAAGCCGATCCAGGCGAGACCGGCGGCGATCAGCGCCCATTGCGCGCCGCGCATGCCATGGCCATGCTCCGCAAGGACGCCTTCCTCTTCCAGATCCAGGACGGCCTGCTTCAACAGCAAGCTGTCGTCCGCCTGAGAGGCGTCCCCGGCCGTTGCCTCGGCGTTGCGCCAGAATTCGACGATTGTGCTGCCCCCGTTCATGGCGCCTATCCTAGCAGCTTTTACGCGCACGAAAATGCCCTGTTACCAAAACTTAACGCAAGCCAGATAGCGTTCGACCCCATGTCCTATGATCCAGGCGCCCTGAATGCGGCTCTCGCCGCTGCTGTCGGTGAAGACAGATTGTTGATTGAGGATCTGCGCGCCGCTTTCATGGAAAGTGCGGAGCGGCAGGTCGATCTGCTTGGGCGCGCCCGCTGCGACGCCAATTGGCAACTTGCCGCCTGGCGGTTGAAGGGGCTGGCGGCGAGTTTCGGCCTCACCAGCCTGATGGCGATGGCGGACGAAGCGGCGGACGCCGCGCCCGGCGACCCGCGCATCCTGCGGCGGTTGCGGGCGATGCTCGACGATCTGACATTGGGCGCGTGACGCTGCTTGCGTGATCGCCGCCGCCTTGCGACAAGGTGGGTCGAACAATAATCGGGTCGGTTTCATCACGCATGACTTTCGCGGCTATTCTCAGCGCCAACCGGGCGAGCGGCGATTCCGCCGGATCGCTGCGCGCCAGCCTGCATTTCGCCGGGCAGACGCTGGTGGAATATCAGGCGCGGCAGGCTGTGCGCGCCGGGGCGGATCGCGTCATGATCCTTGTCGGCACCATCACCCCGGCCCTGTCGCAGGCGGTCGACCGCCTGTCGGCGGACGGCATCGCCGTCGCGCTGGTCCGCGACATGCTGTCCATGGTGCGCGACGCGCCCCGTGACGCCGATACGCTGCTGGTGGCCGACGGGGCGATCATCGGGCAGGGCTATTTCGACGCGATGGCGGGGCAGGAGGGCGACGCCCTGCTGGTGACGGACGACAGCCGCGCCAGCGCGCCGTTCGAACGGATCGACGCCGGTCAGCGCTGGGCGGGGATGGCGCGGGTCGGCCCCGACCTGCTGTTCAATACGCTGGACATGATCGGCGACTGGGATCTGGCGCTGACCTTGGTGCGCGCGGCGGTGCAGGCGGGCGCGCGGCGCGTCACCGTGCCGCAGGACGACCTGATGGAAGGCCGCGTCGCGCTGGTAGAAACGCAGGAGCAGGCCGATCTGGCGGCGCAGGCCGTGCTGTCCCATGGCCCCCGGCAACGGCGGGTGCGCGGCGCGGCGGAACATTATCTGCTGGGTCCGGCGGCGCGGCTGATCAGCCCGGCGCTGATGCGCATGCAGGTTCCCGCCATGCAGGTGCGGATCGCCGCCATGGCGCTGGGCGCAATCGCGCTGGTGCCGATAGAACTGCTCTGGACCGGCGCGGGCTTTTGCCTGTTGCTCTTGTCGCTGCTGATGGCGGAAACCGCCGACCGGTTGGACGAAATGGCGTTGCGGCCGTTGCCCGTGGGATGGCTGGCCTTCGTCGCCCCGGCCTTTGCGGTGGGCGGGATAGCCCTGGCGGGGGGAGGATCGACGCCCGCTTATCTGGCGTTGATGCTGGCGATCATCCAGTTGGCGGACCGCTGGAACAAGGTGGGGAGCGCCCGGCCATGGGCGATCTTCACCCCCGCCAGCGCGCTGGTGCCGTTGCTGGCGGCCTCGCTAGCGGGGGCGCTGGCGCCGATGATCGAACTGGCGATGCTGTGCGCCATCGCGTCCGCCGGAACGATGATCCTGTCGCGCCGGATTTGAGCGATTTTGCGCATTACGGTTTAGTGCATTTTAACGACGTGCCTTTTATGTTGGCCGATATGAGCGCCTTTTCGCCCCTGATCGGACCGACCCAGGCGGATAGCTGGCCGATGGCGCGAGTCATGGCGGGCATGTCCGCCGTCCCCGTCGGTCATGCCATTGATCTGGCTTTCTTCTTTCCCGATGAGGATCAGGAACGGCACGACGCGCTGGTGGCGGAAACCCGGCGCCATCTGGGCGGATGCCTGACCGCTATAGAGATCGGATTGCGGCTGGGGCTGGAGGAGACGCCGGAAATCGCGGCGGCTCTGGCGCAATGGCCTCACCCGGTCTGCTGGCCGACATTGTGTGCGCAGCCGACTTTGCTGGGTCCGGCCCTGCTCGCCCATATGCGGATGCGGGGCGGGATCAGCCTGATGCTGCGCCAATTTGGCGGGCCTGACGGCAATCCCGGCGGCGAATCGGAGGCGGAATCGCTGTTCCCGGCCGACGATCCAGCCCTGGGGAACGCGCTGGCCGCCCTGATGCTGGCGGAGGGACGATGGCTGCTGACCGGGGCGGACGACCAGCCCATGCTGCCCGACCTGCCCGCCCACTTTTTTTCCGAACTGCTCTGGACGGCCGCGGCCAGCCTGGCGGCGATCGTCCAGCGCAGCGGCCTGATCGAACCCGATGCGGTGGTGCCCCTGGTGGAGGCGGCGGCTGAGCGGTTGCTGATGCGGCATGATGAAGCCGCTGGCCCGATTGCGGCCGCCGACCGGCTGGTGCGGCAGTTGGGCGAGCGCGCCGACGCGCCGGAATTGATGGGCGCCGCCCTGGGGCAGAGGCGATTCCTGCTGTTCGCCGCGCTCGCCGGGCGGCGGTTGCGGATGGAAAGCGGGCAGGCCGCCGACATATTGGTGACGGGACCGATGGCGCATGTCGCGGCGCTCTGCCGCGCCCTTGGCGGATCGGATGCGGATTACCGGCACCTGCTGCTGGCCCTGCGGCCGGTGCGGCCGTCGCTGTCCGATTCGGCCATCGTCGGGGAGGCGATGCGCTATCAGGAACTGACCGTGGCGCAGGCCGATGCGGTCGTGAACGCCCTGCGCGCCCCGGCGGCGCTGCGGGCCAGGCTGGATCATCTGCGGCGGATCGGCGGCTGATGCACATGCCGGCGCATCCCGCCATCATCCGGGCGACGGTCGCCGCGGACGGCCGGTTGCTGAGCGCGGACGCGCCCTTGCTTGCCTTGCAGCAGGAGGCGGGCGGCGATCTGGGAAGCGTGCTGGCGATCCCGCAACTGGCGGCGATGGCGCGGCTGGCCGGACATTTGGGGATCGTGCTGTCCCGCCCCGTCGTCGCGGCGGCGGAGCGCGGGGACATCGACATGTGGGTGCGCGCCAGGCGGGAAGCGGACCTGATCCATATCGCCGTCATCGATTGGCATGAACGCCCGCCGGCCATCGCGCCGGTCGACCCGGCGCGGCGGGAAAGCGACATCGCCGCCCTGTCGGACGGCTGGACGTGGCAGATCGACACGCAATTGCGGTTCCAGATGGTGCTGGAGGGCTTTGGCGGCGAAGGCGCGTTGCCTCCGGCCCCGCCCGTGCCGGGCAGCAGCTTCACCAGCTATTTCGAATTGCGGCCGGACGCGGACGGCGATCTGGCGATCCTGCGCGGCTTCGCCCAGCGGCGCGCCTTTCGCGATCAAGTCGCGGTGCTGGCCAGCGATCCGGACCGGCGTTTCACGCTGGCAGGCTTCCCGATGTTCGACCTGACCGGGCAGTTGGTGGGCTATCGGGGCAAGGCGCTGCCGATGGACCAGGCGGTGACGGCCCCGCTCGCCGCGCCGGAACCGGCGCTCTTCTATCCCGCCGAATTCGGCAAGAGGCTGGACCGCTCGCTGCGCCAGCCGCTGGGTCGCATCATCGCCAATGCGGACTCGATCGGCGCGCAATTGGAAGGGCCGCTGCGGCCCGACTATGTCGGCTATGCCCATGACATCGCATCGGCGGGGCGGCATCTGATGGCGCTGGTGGACGACCTCGCCGATCTGCAGGCCATCGACCGGCCGGATTTCAGCGTGGTCGCCGAGGAGCTGGACCTGGCCGACATAGGGCGGCGGGCGGCTGGGCTGTTCATGGTCAAGGCGATGGATCGCGGGATGAGCGTGACGGCTCCCCCGACGGCGGAGAAGGCGCCCGCGATTGGGGAATTCCGCCGGGTCTTGCAGATATTGATGAATCTGGTCGGCAATGCGGTCCGCTACGCGCCCGAGGGATCGACCGTGCGGATCGAGACGGGGCGGGACGCCGAACAGGCCTGGATCGCGGTGCTGGACCAGGGCGACGGCGTTCCGGTCGAAAATCGCGAGCGCATCTTCGACAAGTTCGAACGATTGGGTCGCGGCGACGCCGGAGGCAGTGGTCTTGGCCTCTATATTTCGCGGCGTCTGGCTCTGGCGATGGGCGGAGAAATCCGCATCGACGACGCGCCCGAAGGGGGCGCGCGGTTCACGCTATTGCTTCCGGCCCTGGAGGGATAGGGAGGCGGAAATGCCAGCGAGAGTTATAATATATAACGTGCTCCTGAAGGCAGGAGCCCAGTTGCACCCTCAATATATAACAGAACCGCCTGAACTAGGCTCCTGCCTTCGCAGTAGCACGCTGCCCTTAACGACGGCCGCCAGTCATCCATCATTCCCCCACCATCGGCCATGCGAAGGCAACGCTGCTCTCCCCCGTTTGCACGCCCTCCGCGTCGAAGCGGCGTTCGCTGATCCTGCCATGGCCCTGCGCATCGACGGCGATGATCGTGCTGCATCGCGTGCCGTAGACCGGATTGCGGATGAATATGGGGGATATCAATGCTTCGGCCGGAACATCGGAGGGCGCGTCGGGCGCGATCCCGGCGTGAGGCAGGCTTTCCGAACGCAGCGCGTCGAAGAGGGCAAGGGGAGCGGCCGCTCCGGCGACCAGCCAGTCCAGCAGGGCGGATTTGAGCGCCAATGTCTTGGGCCATGGCGCATCCAGCGCCCCGTTGGAAAGACCGTAGAGACCGGGAGTGAGGTCCGTGCGCAGCGGCGCGGGACGATTGGTGAGGAAACGGGCCTGCCCACCTTCGATCGATATCAGGTTGAACGGGTTGAAATCGTTCAACTTCGCGACTTCACGACCCGCCAGCAGGTCCGTCACCAGCGCCCCGCGGGATGCGCGGTCGGGCCGGGGGTCGCCATAGCCGCGCAAATTGGTGACGATGGCGGCGCGCCCCTGATCCGACACGCCCAGCCAGGTTCCGCCCGACAGCAGGTCGCGGCCCGCGATCAGGTGGCCCGGCTCCTCCCAGCGGGCGAGCGGCGCGGCGGGGCGGGCATGTAGTTCGTCGCGGTTGCCGATCAGGATCAGCCGCCAGCGCGGATGCGCGTTCCACGCCATTGCCATGATGCACATGCCGTTTTTCTCCTATTCCGGGACGGCTTGATAAACGGTCCCGGCCTCTCCATATAAGCCCCTGCCGGGTTCGCCCGGCTATGGTGATAAATCGTGTCGTGCAATAGGCACAGCGGACCCGGGGGCGGTACCCGGCGGCTCCACCACATATCCCCTGTTTCGGGGGGTGTCTGACGGGGCCGAACTAGGATCGACGTGTGTTGAAAAGCGGTGCCTTCACCCGGCCTGAGTAAGCCGTAAAAATGTTCAAAACTCACAAGTGCCAACGATAACGAGGCTCTTGCTCTTGCTGCGTAATTGATGGCCTCACGGCCGGACATTACTCAAAAAGAACGCGGTTGAACCCACCGGGCAACAGAAGGGAATTCAGCGGCCGCCGGAGGGGCCGGGCAACAGAACCCTCCGGACCTATAGGCCATGCGTTGAAAATGACATGGCGAAAGCCCTGGGTGCAGGGAGAGGGGGCGTCATCCTGAAAGGGTGGCGCCCCTGCTTTGTTTGATGAGATGGTTTCGGGGCCGATGTTCCCGGTCGCGTGAAATGCAAGCACCGTCGTTTCCGCCGTTGCGAATGTCATCAAAGCGTCACAATAGTGTCATCCGATAGTAAGGCCAGTTTCCTAGGACCAATCGACATTCAGCCCATGGCGGCCTGCAAATGGCACTTTTCCGTGCTTCCGGTGCTCACGTACTTTAAGTATGCTGCGCTCCGGGTCACGAAAAACTACCATTTTCGGCTCGCCCTGAACTAAATGTCGATCGGTCCTAGCAGGCGCCGGTATCAAGGGGGATCAACGAAGCGCATGCGCGTGCCTTTCGGCGATAATATCCGAACCATGAGCGGGCGGCTGCGGCCCGTCGACTGGTTATCGGTGGCCGAAAAGCTGCTGCTGGGCATTTTGGCGCTGCAATGCGCGGCGCTGGTCTGGGCGGTGCTGACCCCCGTCGGCAGCTTTGGCCCCTGGGAAGGGCGTCAGGCGCGAATCCTGTCCGTAGCCGAGCGTCAGGCGCTGTTTTCCCGCTTCGATCCCTTTTATCGCGGCGGGCCGCAACAGGCGGGCGGGGGCGTGGTGACTTCCCTAGCGCTGACGGTCTACGGAATCAGGCTGAACGAAGGGTCGGGTGAGGGCTCGGCTATCGTCGCCGGGCCGGACGGCGTCCAGAACAGCTTCGCCGTGGGGGAGGAGATCATGCCCGGCGTGATGCTGAAAGCCGTGGCCTTCGACCATATCACCATCGATCGCGGCGGGTCGGAGGAGCAGGTCTTCCTCGACCAGTCGCAGCCCGCGCCTACCGCCGCGCCCCTGCCGCCGGTGGCGGGCATGGACAATCCCACCGCCGATATGGTCAGGCGCGACATCGGTTTCACCCCCCGAATGCAGAATGGGCGCGTCACCGGCCTGATCCTGACCCCCAGGGGACCGGGGTTCCAGCAGGCCGGTTTCCTGCCCGGCGACATCGTCACGCAGATTGACGGCCAACCCGTCGGATCGGTGAGCGATCTTCAGACGCTGCAAGGCAAGATCATGCCCGGCGCGCACATTTCCCTGACCGTAGAGCGCGGCGCTGCCGCTTCCCCGGTCAATCTGACACTGCAAGGCCAATGACCAGAAAATCGTTCCTTTCCGCCGCCATGGCTCTCGCTCTGGCGGCTCCCATCGCATCGCCGGTCATGGCGCAACAGACGCTGAACGTGCGCGACGCCGATATCCGGGCCTTCATCCAGGATGCGGCGCGGGTGACGGGGCGGACCTTCATCATCGACAATCGCGTGGCCGGGAAAGTGTCGGTCGTGACGGATCGGCCGCTATCCCGCTCGGAATATTTCGAGATTTTCCTGTCGACCCTGCGGGCGAATGGGCTGGTGGCGGTGCCAGCGCCGGGCGGGGCCTATCGCATACAGCCTGCCGACGGCGCGGCGGGCCAGCCCAGCAGCGTCGGTCGCGCAGCCAATCGCAACCAGTTCGTGACGGAGGTGTTCCGCCTGCGTTCCATCGACGCGGCGAGCGCGCTGGAGACATTGCGACCGTTGGTCAGCAAGGACGGTTCCGTGACGGCGAACCGCGCCGGGAACAGCGTGGTCGTGGCGGACTATGCTGACAATATCGGCCGCATCCGGCAAGTGATCGCGCGGATCGACCGGGACACGGCCTCGACCACGACCGTCCTGCTGAAAAATGCCGGAGCGCGGGAGATCGCGACGTCCCTGCAAGCTTTGGTGACGACCGGCGGGGAGGGCGCGGCCAAGCCCGCGACCATCGTCCCGGTCGACAGCAGCAATGCCGTGGCGATCCGGGGCGATGCCGGGACGGTGGCGCGGCTGGCGCAGATGGCGCGGGAACTGGACCGGCAGGCGGCGAGCGGTACGGAAATCCGCGTCTATTGGCTGGAACATGCCGACGCGGAAAAGCTGCTGCCGGTGTTGCAGCAATTGGTGGGGCAGGCGGCCGGTTCGGCCGTGACGGCCTCCACCCCGGCGGCTGGAGCCGCGCCCCCTGCGGTGCCCGTCGCGGCTCCGGGCGGCAACGGCATTTCTTCGCGGGGACCGGCCATCGTCACCCGCTATGAAGGCGCCAATGCGATCATCGTCGCCGCCAACAGCGACGTGCAGCGCATGCTGGGCGAAACGGTCCGCCAACTCGACACGCGCCGCGAACAGGTGCTGGTGGAGGCGATCATCGTCGAGATCAGCGACGCCGCCGCCAAGAAGCTGGGCGTGCAGTTCCTGATCGGCAGCACCAAGACGGGCTTCGCGGCGACCAACTATTCAAATGCCTCGCCCAACATATTGACGCTGGCGGGTGCGATTGCCGCCGACCGGCTGGGCGAGACGACGACGACCGTGGTGGCCCCGGACGGCACCCGGACGGAGACGAGAACGCGGGAAAATGGCGACCTTGCCAACACGCTGCAACAGGCGGCGGTCGACAGCATCATGAACGCGACCGGCGGTTTTGGCGGGGTGGCGACCTCGCTTGGCCGGAACGGCGTGTTCGGCGCGATCATCAACGCCGTCAAATCCGATACGGACAGCAATATCCTCTCAACGCCGTCGGTCATGACGCTGGATAATCAGAAGGCATCGATCCTGGTGGGCCAGCAGGTGCCGATCACCACGGGCGAAGCGCTCAGCCAGAATTTCGACAACCAGTTCCGCACCGTCCAGCGGCAGGATGTCGGCATCAAGCTGGAGGTAAAGCCCCAGATCAACACCGGCGGCGCGATCAAACTGTTCCTGAAGCAGGAAGTGTCCAGCGTCGCCGGGCCGGTCAGCAACAGCAACACCGACCTCATCATCAACAAGCGCGAGATTGAGACGACGGTAACGGTCGACGATGGCGAGATATTGGCGCTGGGCGGCCTGCTGGACGATAATGAGCGCAAGACGATCGAGCGCATTCCGCTGCTGTCCGACATTCCGGGCATCGGCGAATTGTTCAAGTCGCGCAGCAAGAGCCGGACCAAGACCAACCTCATGGTCTTCATCCGCCCGACGATCCTGCGGTCGAAGGAGGATGCGCAGAAGCTGACGCAGCAGCGCTACGGCTATATTCGCGGCATGCAGTTGCAGCGCAATCCGGATCAGGAACCCGGCATCGACGAACTGGTGCGCGACTATATGGGCGCGACCCCGCCCGCCGCCGCTCCGCAACCGGGCGACGCCGTGGTGCAACCGCCCGTAGAGATCATCGAACCGACCGCCCGCCAGTCGAGCGGGGTCGTGCGTCCCGTCGATGGGCAAGCGAATGGAGGAACGCGATAATGCATCTCTTCCGTCCGTTCGGGCTGAGCTTGTCGAAGCCCTTCACTTCTCTTCTTCTTGGAAAAAGGCGGGGCTTCGACAAGCTCAGCCCGAACGGAGGTTAGGGTGCAAGAAGCCGCTTCCGCTTCTGTCGATATTCCCCCGCATATCGCCCCCCGCGCCGTCGACATACCCTATGCTTTTGCGCGCAGACATGGCGTGGTCATGTTGCCGCTGGACGGCGAACGCCTGACCATCGCCGTCCGCGAAGGCAGCGATCCCCGCGTCCTGCTGGAGGTACGGCGGCATCTGGCGCGCAGTTTCGACGTCCGTTTCGTCGACGCGCCGCAGTTCGACCGGCATCTGTCGGACCATTATGCGATGGAGGGCAGCGCGGCGGCGATGGCTGGTTCCATCGATGTCGGCGCGGATGAACTGGACATGCTCGCCGCAGACATTCCCACGGCGGACGACTTGCTGGACAGCGCGGACGACGCGCCCGCCATCCGTCTGATCAACGGCATCATCGCGGAAGCGGCGCGGCAAGGCGTGTCGGATATCCACATCGAACCTTATGAGACGGGCCTGATCGTGCGCATGCGCGTCGACGGCGTGCTGCGCGAGACATTACGCATGCCTCCGCATGTCGCGCCCGTCGTCGTCAGCCGCATCAAGGTCATGGCCCGGCTCGACATTGCGGAACGGCGCTTGCCGCAGGACGGACGCATCGGGCTGGCGCTGGGCGGGAAATTGCTCGACGTGCGCGTCTCGACCTTGCCCAGCCGCGCTGGCGAGCGGGTGGTGCTGCGCATTCTCGACAAGGAGAATGCGGGGCTGAACCTCGACCTGCTGGGCATGGCGGGGTCGGCGGACCGGATCTTCCGGGAGGGCTTGCGGGAGCCGAACGGCATCATCCTCGTCACCGGACCCACAGGATCGGGCAAGACGACGACGCTCTATGCGGGCTTGCGGCAGTTGAACGACGGCACGCGCAATATCCTGACCGTCGAAGACCCGGTCGAATATGCGATCGATGGCGTCGGGCAAACCCAGGTGAACGCCAAGGTCGGACTGACCTTCGCGGCGGGATTGCGGGCGATCCTGCGCCAAGACCCCGATGTCGTGATGGTCGGCGAAATCCGCGACCGCGAGACCGCCGAAATCGCTGTGCAGGCATCACTTACGGGGCATCTGGTGCTGTCGACCGTGCACACAAACGATGCGGTCGGCGCGATCACCCGGATGCGCGACATGCGCGTGGAGCCGTTCCTGCTCGCCTCGACCCTCCGCGCCGTCATCGCGCAGCGCCTTGTGCGCAGGCTATGCCAGCATTGCCGCGAGCCGGTGCAGGCGGACAAGTCGGCCAGCGCGCTCCTGGGTTTCGATCCGGGCACCATCATCTACCGTGCGCGGGGGTGCGAGGAATGCAACGGCTCCGGCTATAAGGGCCGGATCGGCGTGTTCGAGGCGATCCGGGTGGACGACACCATTCGCCGCCTGATCAACGATGGCGGCGATGAATCGCTGATCGCGCGCCACGCTTTCCTGAACGCGCCCAATCTGGGCTCGGCGGCGCGGGCGCTGGTGCGCGACGGCCAGACAACGGCGGAGGAAGCCATCCGCGTGTCCCGGCGCGACGCGGCGGAGGCGGAAACCACCGCCGATGGCTGAATATGACTATATCGCCATAGACCCCGCAGGGAAGGAGCGCGCTGGACGGATCAAGGCCGATACGATGGACGATGCCCGCGCCCGGCTGGATGCGCGCAAGCTATACATCGTGCGCATCGATCCGGGAGCGGTGGAAAAGGCGCGCAAAGGAGCCGGATTATCGCTTCGCTCGCCGCGCCTGTCAGCCAAGGAACTGACGCTCTTCACGCGGCAATTGTCCACGCTGATCCAGGTCAGCCCGCTGGAGGAATCGCTGCGCACCATCGGACGCCAGAGCGAGCAACCGCATGTCCGCGCCATCGTAGCCAAGGTGCATTCGGGTGTGCTGGAGGGACGACGGCTGGCCGACGCCCTGGGCGCGGAACCGAAGAGCTTTCCTCCGCTCTACCGGGCGATGGTCTCGGCGGGCGAGAGTTCGGGCAGCCTGCCCACGATCATGGATCGGCTGTCCGACCTGATGGAACGGCAGGCAGTGATCCGCTCGAAAGTGCTGACCGCCATCGCCTATCCCAGCGTACTCGCGGCCTTTGCGGTCTGCGTGGTCGCGGCGCTGATGATCTTCGTCGTGCCCAAGGTGGTCGAACAGTTCGACACGGTCGGCCAGCAATTGCCGCTGCTGACGCGGATGGTGATGGGGATTTCTGCTTTCCTTGCGGGCTATTGGTGGCTGCTGCTGATCCTGATCGGCCTTGCGGGCTTCGGCTTCTGGCGGGCGCTGAAGATCGAGACTTTTCGCTACCGCTTCGATTCCACCCTGTTGCGCCTCCCGCTGCTGGGCCGCCTGATCCGCGACCTCCACGCAGCGCGAATGGCGCGCACCCTCTCGACCATGGTGGCAAGCCGCCTGCCTTTGATGGAGGGACTGTCGCTCACCACCCAGACCGTCCACAACCGCGTGCTGCGTCAGGCATCGGAGGAGATTGTCGAGGCCATCCGCGGCGGCGGCAGCCTGTCGGCGGCGCTGCGGCGGGCGGGCGTGTTTCCGCCGCTGCTGGTCTATCTGGCGGCAAGCGGGGAGAGCGCCGGGCGGCTCGACACCATGCTGGAACGGGCGGCGGAATATCTGGAGCGGGAATTCGACAGCTTCACCTCCACCGCGCTCGCCATGCTGGAGCCGGCGATCATCATCTTGATGGGCGGCATCGTGGCGGTCATCATCCTGTCCATCCTGCTGCCCATCCTGCAATTGCAGAGCCTTACCGGGGCTTGAAGGAGTATTTATGCATAAAATCCTTCCCCTCCGTCATTCCCGCGAAGGCGGGAATCCATCTCCCATAAGAAGCGCTAAGCGGAACGTTCAGGAGATGGATTCCCGCCTGCGCGGGAATGACGAGGTTGAGGGGGATGCCGAACACGGTTTCACGCCCGTGAGGCGTTTCGCCGAACTCGGCTTCACGCTGGTCGAACTGATGGTCGTCATCGTCATCATCGGCCTGCTGGCGACCATCGTGGCGATCAACGTCATCCCCGCGACCGACACGGCGCGGGTGGAGAAGGCCAAGGCCGACATTTCCACCATCGAACAGGCGCTGGAGCAATATCGGCTCGACAACCTCACCTATCCCTCCGCTACGGAGGGTTTGCAGGCGCTGATCAACCCGCCCGCCTCGCTCCCGCAGGCGCAGCGTTACCGGCGCGGCGGCTATATCAAGAAGCTGCCGAACGATCCCTGGGGCCGCCCCTATAGCTATACTGTGCCGGGGCGGAGGGGCGCGTTCGACATCGGTTCGCTGGGCGCGGACGGCCAGCCGGGCGGCGAGAATGAGAATGCGGACATCACCTCCAGCGAGCTTTGAGGCGAGGTGCCGTTTGGTGCGCTGGGTCCCCGCCTTCGCGGGGACGCGCTCGAGTGTCGACGAGCGCGGCTTCACGCTGATCGAACTGATGGTCGTGCTGACGATCATCGGCTTTATTTCCGCTGCCGTGGTGCTGTCGATTCCCGACCCGCGCGGGCGCGTGATAGAGGATGCCGACCGCTTCGCCGCGCGCGTTGCCGCCGCCCGCGACGAAGCGGTCGTCACCGCCCGCCCCATGGGCGTCTGGGTTTCCGCATCGGGCTACGGCTTCCAGCGCCGGGAAGGCGGCGCATGGGTGGCGATGGAGGACAAGCCCTTCGCCACCGCCAATTGGAAGGGCGGAACGTACGCGCTGGTCGGCAAGGATGGACGGCAGCAGATCGGTTTCGACGGCACGGGCCTGCCCACCGATCCCATGACGGTGACATTGGCGCGGGATGGCGAGCGGGTGTCGATCTCCGTCGATATGGCCGGAAAGGTCATGGTCGGTGGATAGGCGCGAAAAAGGCTTCAGGTCTTTGCGGCGTTCCGCCCAACAGGGCTTCAGGTCTTTGTGGGGCTCCGCCCAACAGGGCTTCACCCTCCTCGAAATGCTGGTCGCGCTGGCGGTATTCAGCCTCGCCGCGCTAGCGCTGGTACGCCTGCAAGGGGTGACTTTGCACACGGCCGCCGACCTCGACAGCAAGGCCATGGCCCAGATCGTCGCCCGCAACCTGATGGTGGAGGTGCAGACCGACCCCACGCCCCCTTCGCTCGGCAATGAAGAGGGTGACGTCGACAATGGCGGCCGCCGCTGGCACTGGTCGCGGGAGGTAAAGGCGACCGACGACAAGCGCCTGTTACAGATAAACCTGACCGTAGACGGACAAGCCGGATCGTCCCCCGTGGTACTGAGCTTCCTACGGGCCACGCCATGAGGCAGGCCCCTTCCACCCAAAGCGGCTTCACGCTGATAGAATTGCTCGTAGCCCTCACGATCTTCGCCATGCTCGCGGCGGCGGGCGTCATGCTGCTGGGCAACAGCGTGTCGGCGCAGGCGCAAATCAAGCTGCGGCTGGACGATATGGCGGCGGTTCAGCGGGCGAGCGGCGCATTGGCTGCCGATCTGGGGCAGGCCATCCCGCGCATCAGCCGCACGGAGGCCGGAACGCTGGCCCCGGCATTCTGGTCCCATCGGGAGGGGGAGAGCCTGCCCATCCTCCAGTTCGTGCGCGGCGGCTGGGACAATCTGGGCGATCTGCCGAGACCTTCGTTGCAAAAGGTCGAATATTGGGTGCGTCAGGGACGGCTGGAGCGGCGAACCTATGCCCAGGTTGACGGCGCGGCAGGCGACGATCCGGCAGCGCTGCTGGATCATGTCGAGGATATCGCGCTCCGCTTCCGCGACGCCAGAGGCGAATGGCGCGAAGAATGGACGCCGACCCAGCCCGACCTGATGCCCCGCGCCGTGGAGATGGTGGTGACGCGGACCGGCGAACCGCCCGTGACCTTGCGCTTCATGGTTGGGCCAGGCCCGGCGGAGAAGCTGGATGGCTGATCCCCGCAACCCGAACGAACGCGGCGCGGCGTTGCTGACGGTGCTGCTGCTGGTCGCGGTGATGGCGGTGGTCGCATCCAGCGCGCTGGAGCGGCTGGCGCTCGCGACCCGGATGACGGGCAATGGCGGCGCGGTCGATCAGGCGCGTGCCTATGCCGACGCGGGGGTAGAGATCGCTCGCCTCCGCATCGGCGATCTGGTGGCCGCCAATCCGGGTAAGACCACGCTCGCCGGAAACTGGATGGGCACGCCCCAGACGATTGCGGTGCCCGGCGGCGTGGCGACGGCGCGTGTCACGGACGGCGGCAACTGCTTCAACCTCAACAGCGTGGTCGCGGGCGAGAATGAGGCCGATCTGAAGGTCCGCGCCGTGGGCGTGTCGCAATTCCAGGCGCTGTTGCAGGCGCTGGGCGTCGATGCGCGACAGGCGCAGGCAGCGGCGGCATCGCTGGCCGACTGGATCGACACGGACAGCACGCCGCAGCCGGGCGGGGCGGAGGACGAAATCTATGCGCAGGCGGCGCGGCCCTACCGCACGGCGAACCGCTTCATGGTCGATCCCAGCGAATTGCGCGCCGTGCATGGCGTGACGCCCGCCATCTACGCCACGGCCCGACCCTGGGTCTGCGCGTTGCCGACGGCGGATCTGTCGCCCCTCAACATCAACACCCTGTTGCCCGATCAAGCGCCGCTGTTCGCCATGCTGATGCAGGGACAAATCAGCGTTCCCCAGGCACGGCAATTGCTGGCCCAGCGCCCCGTGGAAGGATATGGCAGCACCGTGGCCTTCTGGGCGGTCCCTGCTCTGGAGGGGCTGAGCCCGCTGGCGGAAGTGCAGCAGCAGGTCAAATTGACGACGGGATTTTACGGGGTGGAAGTGTCGGTGGATGTCGGGGGAACGCAGGTGGTCGAACGGGCGCTGATCGATGCGCGGCAAAGCCCGGCCATGCTGATCCGCCGCAACTGGGGAACCGGCGCGTGAGCGAAGGGCTGATCGTCATTCTGGCCGATGCGCCCGACGCGCAACCGTCATGGATGCGGGTTGCGAACGGCGCCATCGTGCAGACCGGCGCGGGCGCGAACTGGCTGGCGGCCTGCGGACTGACGGCGTTGCCGGACGATATGACGGTAATGTTGGTGCCCCCGGCGGCGCTGGTGGCGCTGCATTGGGCAAACCATCCCGACCTGCCCGCGCGACAGGGACGGGCAGCGGCGCGGCTGGCGGCACTGTCCGGGGGGATCGTGCCCGCAGACCAGTTCTTCGCCGCCGCCAATGAAAATGACGATCCGGCACGGCCCCATCTGGTCGCCGCCGTGTCGCGGGCCGACATGCAGCACTGGCTGCTCTGGGCGCAGCATCATGGGCTGGACCCCGACATCATCGTCCCCGCGCCCCTGCTGCTCCCGGAGCCGGAGGAAGGTTATCGCCGCGGCCTGATCGGAGGCGCGCCGGTGCTGCGCGGGCCGGACATGGCGCTGGCGGGCGATCTGGCCTTGCCGGAACTGATCGGCGATGCGCCCGTGCGGGACGTCCCGCCCGAACAGATCGATGCGCGGGCCATAGCCGCGCTGGACGCGCCGCCGCTCGACCTGCGGCAGGGCGATTTCGCGAAACGGGTCCGCCGCTCCTTCGACAAGCGGACGCTGGGCCGGATCATGCTCTGGAGCGGACTGATCCTGCTCGTCAGCCTCCTGATCGCGCTGGTGGGGCTGACCAAGCGGCATGTCGCGGCAAACGCGCTGGATGCGGAAAGCCTGACGCTGGCGCGACAAGTGGTGCCCGGCGCGACCGACCTGATGCAGGCGGAGGCGGAGATGGACCGTCAACTCGCGGCCCGTGGGGCAGGGGGCTATGCCTTCACCGCGCCGGTCGCGGGCGTGCTGAACGCGATGCAGGATGTGCCCGGCGTGTCGCTGACCGCCCTGTCCCGCGACCCGGACGGCATGGTACGGGCGACGCTGACGGCGGCGAAGATGGAGGATATCGACAGCCTGTTGCTAGCCTTGCAGGCGGCGGGCTTCACGACCACGGCGACGCCCTCGCAGCAACCCAACGGGCGGATGCTGGCGGATATCACGGTACGCTCATGATGGAACGGCTGAAAATCCTCTGGGACGAGCGCTCCCCTCGCGAGCAATGGATGCTCGGCGTGATGTTCGCGCTGCTGGCGGTGGTGATAATGTGGCTGGGCGTGCTTCGTCCGCTCGATGCGGCGCAGCACTCGGCCCGCGATGCGCTGCGCGAGGCGACGGATCGCAACGCGGCGATCCGGGCCAAGGCGAAGCTGCTGCAATTGCTGCCCCGCCCATCCACGGCCACCGACGTGCCGCTGGAGCAATTCATCAGCCAAAGCGCAGCCGAGGCCGGTCTGACGCTGGAACGGGCGCAGGTGCAGGGCACAGACCGGCTGGACATGGCCATCGCCTCAGTACGGCCGGTAGCGCTGTTTTCCTGGCTGGCGGCGCTGGAGGCGCAGGGCGTGCGGGTCGAAACGATGAGCGCCCGGCCATCGCCGACGGCGGGCAGCATATCGGTGCAGGCCGTACTGAAGCGGGGCGGCGGGCAATGACGGCCCTCTCCCTTTCGTGCCGAACGCGCATGGCCCTGATCCTGCTCTTTGCCCTGGGTTTCATCCTGTTCCTGCCGATGCGGATTGCGCTGGGCATGGCGGGGCTGGAGCGGTTGGGCGTGGCGGTGCGCGAAGTGCAGGGCACGGTATGGAGCGGCGGGATCGATCAATTGATGCTGGGAACGACCTCGCTTGGTTCGGTCCATGCGGGCCTGTCGCCCTGGTCGCTGCCGGTGGGCCGGGCACGGTTCGACATCTGGCGGCGCAACGGCGCGGCGGACGATCTCAGCGGCGCGCTGACCATCGGCCTCGGCCGGATCGGGATAGACGATGTGACGGGCGCGGTGCCGCTCGGCCGGACCTTCGCGCCCCTGCCGGTCAGCAGCGTCGCGATGGAGGATGTGTCGGCCTATTTTTCCAGCGATCGCTGCGGCCATGCCAAGGGGCGGGTGCGGGCGCAGATGGCAGGACAATTTCCCGGCCTCAATCTAAGCCAGGGCCTTTCGGGCGCAGCGATCTGCGATGGCGAAACGCTGCTGCTGCCGCTGGTGAGCCAATCCGGGCTGGAAAAGATCAACCTGCGCATCTGGCGCTCCGGCCGCTATGTGGCGGAGATGCGGGTCGAAACGGCGGACGCGACACTGGGCGAAGCGCTGGCCAAGGCGGGCTTTGCCAACGCCGGGGGCGTACATGTGCTGAAAGTCGAAGGGACGCTGTGATCCACGCCTTTCCCGCCCTGCTGGGCGGCATAGCGGGAGCCATCGCAGGGAGCTTCCTCGCCACGCTGATCCTGCGCTGGCCGCAGGGAAGAGGCGTGGCGCGGGGCCGGTCAGCCTGCGACGGCTGCGGCCGGGTTCTGGGCGCGCTCGACCTCATCCCCATGCTGAGCGCAATGGCGCAGAGCGGACGTTGCCGCACCTGCGGCGCAGCGATCGATCCGCTGCATGGACGGATCGAAGCAGGCTGCGCGATCATCGGCGCACTCGCTCTCGGCTTCGCGCCCGACCTTGGCGGCGTCGGCTGGGCCTTGCTCGGCTGGCTGCTGCTGACGCTGGCCGTGCTGGACAAGCGGCATTTCTGGCTGCCCGACGCGCTGACTTTGCCGCTGGCTTTCCTGGGCCTCACCATCGGTCTTTGGACCACCAATGCGAACATGACGGACAGGATAATCGGCGCTGTCATAGGCTATCTGGCGCTTCTGGCTGTCGCGCTCGCCTATCGCCGGTTTCGCGGACGCGAGGGCCTTGGGCTGGGCGACGCCAAGCTGCTGGGTGCGCTGGGGGCCTGGTTCGGTTGTAAGCGGTAAAAATCCCCCACATTTTCATGATTTGGCGATCTGGTAGATGGTGATCCTTGCATTTGCGAGGTGACGATGAGTGACAATGTCGAAACCAGTTTCGAAACTGAAAGGGGTGAGAGGACAGG